>NZ_JBIAGM010000021.1:0-107987 GCF_042869815.1 Streptomyces sp. NPDC006739 | reverse complement strand
CGCGGTCGTTGTCGCGGCGCTCGAAGGGACGGCCGCCACGGTCGTCACGGCGGTCGTCGCGGCGCTCGTCACGGCGGAAGCCGCCACGCTCACCGTCCCGCCGGTCGTCCCGGCGGAAACCGCGGTCGTTGTCGCGGCGCTCGAAGGGACGGCCGCCACGGTCGTCACGGCGGTCGTCGCGGCGCTCGTCACGGCGGAAGCCGCCACGCTCACCGTCGCGCCGGTCGTCACGCCGGTCACGGTTGAAACCGCCCCGGTCGTTGTCACGGCGCTCGAAGGAACGGGCACCACGGTCACGGTCGAAGGAGCGGCCACCACGGTCGCCCCGGTCGTCACGCCGCTCGCGACGCTCGTACGACGACGCGGCCGCCGTACGCTCCTCGCGCTCGGCCCGGTCCACGTCCTGCGCGGCCGGCTGCTCCGGCACCGAGACCTCGGCCACGGTCTGCGTCTCGGCCTGCGCCTCGGCGACCGCCGCCTCGGGGTCCTCGCCCCGCTCGCGGGCGACCCGCGCGACCAGCCGGTCGGCCTCCTCGCGCAGCTCGGTCGCACGACGCTGCGCCCGCTCCAGCTCCTTCGTGAGCTGGACGACCTCGCGCTCGGCCTGCTGGGCCGCGTTGCCCGCGGACTCGGCCTGGACCTCGGTCATGGAACGGGCGCCGGTGATCTCGGCGACCTCCGGGTCGAAGGCGCCGGCGCCCTGGATGATGTGCCGCCCGGCGTCCACGCCGGCGTCCTCCATCAGGCGGAAGATCTGGCGCCGCTGGTGCGGCAGGGAGAGCGAGACGACCGTGCCGGTGCGGCCGGCGCGGGCCGTACGGCCGGCCCGGTGCAGGTAGTCCTTGTGGTCGCCGGCCGGGTCGACGTTCAGGACGAGGTCGATGCCGTCGACGTGGATGCCACGGGCGGCGACGTCGGTCGCGACGAGCGCGTTGACGTAACCGTCCTTGAAGTCGGCCAGCGTCCGGGTCCGCGCGCCCTGCGTCATACCGCCGTGCAGCGCGTCCGCCTTCACACCGGCGTCGCGCAGCTGCTCGGCGATACGGTCGGCGCCCAGCTGGGTGCGGACGAAGATGATCGTGCGGCCCTTGCGGGAGGCGATCGCGGCGGTCACCGGCGCCTTGTCCTTGGGCTTCACGATCAGGATGTGGTGCGACATTGTCGTGACGTTGCCCTGGGCGCTGTCGACCTCGTGGGTGACCGGGTTGCTCAGGTAGCGCTTCACCAGCGTGGAGATCTCGTTCTCCATCGTGGCGGAGAACAGCATCCGCTGGCCGCCCGCCGGGACCTGGTCGAGCAGCTCGGTGACCTCGGGCAGGAAGCCCAGGTCGGACATCTGGTCGGCCTCGTCGAGAACGGCGATCCGCACGTCCTCGAGGGAGCAGGCGCCGCGGTTGATGATGTCGCGCAGCCGGCCCGGGGTGGCGACCAGGATGTCGACGCCCTTCTCCAGGGCGTAGATCTGGTTGCCCATGGACGTGCCGCCGCAGACGACCTTCATCTTCAGGCCGAGGACGTCGCCGTACGGCTGGAGCGCGTCGGCGACCTGCATGGCCAGCTCACGGGTGGGCGTCAGGATGACGGCGCGCGGACGGTGCTTCTCGGTGCGGCCGCCGGCCAGCGTGGCCAGGGTGGGCAGACCGAAGGAGAGGGTCTTGCCGGAGCCGGTGCGGCCCCGGCCGAGGATGTCCTTGCCGGCCAGGGCGTCCGGGATGGTCGCGGCCTGGATCGGGAAGGGGGTGGTCACGCCGTTCTGCGCCAGCTTGCGCACGACACCCTCGGGGAGACCGAGGTCCGCGAAGGTGACCTCGGGGGTGCTGGTCTCGTCGCCGGTCTCGGCCGCGACGGCGTCGATGTCCTCGACGTTCTCGGGCACGACGACGTGATCAGTACTGGAAATGGACATGCGAATGCGAAACCTTCCGGAGTCTCTTCGGCACGCGCCCGTCAACTCCGTGAGTCGCATTACGACCGCCTCTATGCGGTCCGCCACGGCAAGGGAGAGTACGCGCCACACGGCGCGCTCTGCGTTGGCGCCGGGCAAATGGGATCAAACGATCTACCACCATACGCACCCTCCACCCCTGCTGGCAAACCGAGACCCGTAGACGTACGTCACACCGGCCTTCGGGGGGCCGGGCCGACGCCCCCGGCCCTCGCGTCGGCCTCCTCAGGCCGGCGCCCCCGCCTGCGGCGCCGGCTCCCGCTGGGCGAGCTGCGGACCGGTCTCCGCATGGGCGGAGGACGACGGTTCGGCGGACGCCGGCGGAGTGGGGGGCGGCGCGGAGGAGGCCGGCGGATCGGGCGTGGGCGGCGGGGTCGGGGTGGGCGTGGGCTGCGCCGGAGGCGGCACCGGATCGCCGGGCTTGACGGTCTTCCCGGGCTCGGCCGGCGCCGGCGTACCGCTGGCGGCCGGCGCCCCGGACGGCGTGGCCGTCTGCGACGCCGACTTCTCCGGCTTGGCCTTCCCGCCGTGCTCGTGCTTGCCGTCGCCCGCCTGGCCGCCGAACCCGCCGACCCCGGCCGACACCGCCGAACCCCCGGCGGGGGTCTCACCGCCGCGCTGCCCCGCCGAATGCGACGGCCTGGCCGGACCGGCGTCGTCACCCACGTTCACACAGCCGGAGGCGGCGGCCAGGACCAGCGCCGTGGCGGCCAGACGGACGGGTACGGACAAGGGGGGCACGGCGGCCACCTCCAGGGGTGGATGAAGGAGTCAACCTGCCCAACTCCCGCTGCCCGCAAGAGGACACGCGCGCCGGCTATCCGTATCCGAGCGCGTGCAGCCGGGCGTCGTCGATGCCGAAGTGGTGTGCGATCTCGTGCACCACGGTGACCTCGGTCTCCGCCACCACGTCCGCCCGCGTCTCGCACATCCGCAGCGTCGGACCCCGGTAGACGGTGATCCGGTCCGGCAGCACACCGGCGTACCACTCGCCCCGGTCGGTCAGCGGGGTCCCCTCGTAGAGGCCGAGCAGCTCGGGATCGCCCGCGGGCGGTTCGTCCTCGACGAACACCGCGACGTTGTCCATCAGCCGCGTCAGCTCCGGAGGGATCCGGTCCAGCGCCTCGGCGACCAGTTCCTCGAACTCCTCGCGCGTCATCTCCAGCACACGCTCATTGTCCGGTACCCGCGCCGCATATCCACCGGGGCACTTGGGCATACGGGACCAATGGCCCGCGTCCCCCTCGCAGCCCTGAACCGCAAGCCGAACCGAACCGCGCGCCGCACCCGCGAGCCCGCCCTGCCCCAGCTCGAACTGTCCGCCCGTCCCCACCCCTGGCTCCGCGCCCTCGGTCTGACCGCCGTGGTCGTCGTCGGCGCCTGGCTCGGACTGCTGATCGTGGGGAACGTACGGACCCCGGTCGGCCCCATGAACACCACGATGGCGCTGCGCCCGTCCCTGACCGGCGGCACGAAGATCAACGTCTCCCCGCTGGGCGCGCTGACCCTGGACAGCCATGTCGCCCCCGTCCGCCTGGACGTCAACGTCGACCAGCTCGACCCGATGCGCTCACAGGCCCTGGTCGACCACCCCGAACGCATCTCCGGCCTCCAGGACGAGGTCGTCCGGGACGTCGAGCACGGCACGCTCGACCTGGCCGTACGCTCCTGCGTCGCCGTGGTCTCCGGGGCGACGGCCCTCGGCCTCGCGGTCTACCGACGGCCGCGCCGCGCCCTGGCGGCCGGCGGACTCGCGCTCACCCTCCTCGCGGCCTCGGGGGCGACGGCGTACGCCACCTGGAACCCCAAGTCGGTCCTGGAGCCGAAATTCTCCGGCCTGCTCTCCTCCGCGCCGTCCCTGGTGGGCAACGCCCGCAACATCGTCACGGAGTTCGACGTCTACCAGAAGGAGCTGGCACGCCTGGTGACGAACGTGACCAGGCTCTACGACGTCACCTCCACGCTCCCCGCCTACCAGCCGGACCCCACCACCCTGCGCGTCCTGCACGTCTCCGACATCCACCTGAACCCGGCGAGCTGGAAGATCATCGCCTCGCTGGTGGAGCAGTACAAGGTGAACGTGATCGTCGACTCGGGCGACACGATGGACCACGGCACGGCGGCGGAGAACGCCTTCCTGGACCCGATCGCCGGCCTGGGCGTGCCCTACGTCTGGGTCCGGGGCAACCACGACTCCCGGGTCACCCAGCGCTATCTGGAGCGGATGAAGAACGTGCACGTCCTGGACGACGGCCGGGCCCAGACCGTCGGGGGCCTGCGTTTCGCGGGCATCGGCGATCCGCAGTTCACGCCCGACCGCTCGGTCGTCCCCGGCGGCGACAAGGCGGAGACGCTGGCCGGCGACCGGCTGGCCTCGGCCCTGCACGACCAGAAGACCGCGGGGACCCCGGTCGACATCGCCGTCGCCCACGAACCGGACGCGGCCCGCGAGACGGACGGCGAGGTGCCGCTGGTCCTGTGCGGGCACCTGCACCACGAGGGGAACGAGATCCTGAAGTACGGCACCCGGCTGCGCATGGAGGGCTCCACGGGCGGCAGCGGGCTGCGGGCCGTCGAGCACCAGTACCCGGCTCCGATCGAGGCCTCGATCCTCTACTTCGACCGGGGCACCCGTCGTCTCCAGGCCTGGGACGAGATCAGACTGGGCGGCCTGGGCCTGACCACGGCCGAGGTCAGCCGCCACCTCCCGAAGGAGAACGAGCCGGGCGCCACACCGGCCCCGTCCGCCCCCGCAACCCCTTCGAAGACCGCGTCCACCCCGGGGCCGTAAACCGTTTTGGCGATACTCCCCGCCATCCCATATGCTTCTCACGTCCCCGACGCGCTGAGAAGCGCCCAGGCGGGCCGATAGCCCTCATCGTCTAGCGGCCTAGGACGCCGCCCTTTCAAGGCGGTAGCACGGGTTCGAATCCCGTTGGGGGCACGCAAGATCGTGTGCGACACTGTTGCACACAAAGCTTGGTCCTGTGGAGCAGTTTGGAGTGCTCGCCACCCTGTCAAGGTGGAGGCCGCGGGTTCAAATCCCGTCAGGACCGCTGGGGTTTTGTTTCACGTGAAACCCCGTGGCTGGGTAGCTCAGTTGGTACGAGCGATCGCCTGAAAAGCGATAGGTCGCCGGTTCGACCCCGGCCCCAGCCACAGCCAGAAGGCCCCGTTCACCAGGACGGGGCCTTCGTCGTATACACGCGCACGCCGGTGGCGGAGGGGGAAGCGGTGGGGGACGACAGCAGGTACCTCGGTGACTTCCGGGGCTTCGACATCGCGCGCCGCGGTTACGACCGGGCCCAGGTGGACGCCTACCTGCACGCCCTCGCCTCCGGTACGGCACCGCAGGCCCCGCCCGCCTTCGACATCGTCCGGCGCGGGTACGACCGGGCGCAGGTGGACGCCAGGGTGGCTGAGCTGCGCGGGTGACCGAGGACGCCAGGTTGCTTGGCACCGGCGCCGGGCGGCGATACGTTCGGCCCGGTCAGCTCAGTCGTGGTCGTTGAGGGGGTCGGGGGACGATGAGCCAGGACGAGACCAAGGCCATCCGGGATGTGGGGCTGGAGAAGGACCGGGCGCGCTACGGACTGCTCGCGGTGGTCATCAGCAACCTCGCCATCGCCGGGGCCGCGATCTTCGGGGTGTGGCGGCTCGGTGCGGACAAGTCGGTGATCGTGGGTGTGCTGACCGCCGCCTTCACCGCCATGAGCAGCATGACGACCGCCTACCTGGGCATCAAGGCCGTCTCCAACACCGCCCGGTCGATCGCGCTCGGGGACGGCGCCGCACGGCACCGGGAGTCGCCGGCCACCCCGCCCCCGGCGGCGCCGCCGGCCCAGCCCGCGCCCTGAGACCGCCCGCTCCGGCAGGGCCGCTGAGACGGCCGGAAGCAATTCGTTCGCCAGCGATTTCCCCGAGGTGAGATCCTGGACCGCGTATGTCTACGCATCCAGCCCCCGCCCTCGGCACCCTCGCCTCCCGCCTGACCGAACTGACGCTGCGCGACGCGCACCGGCTCGGGCGCAGGCTCGAGGGCGCGCGCAAGATCCGTAAGCCGGAGGCCCGCGCCGCCGTCCTCGCCGAGATCGAGGCCGAGGTCGGCAAGGCCGAGGCACGGATGGACGAGCGCCGCGCCCGTGTGCCCGCCGTCAGCTACCCCGAACAGCTGCCCGTCAGCCAGAAGAAGGACGAGATCGCGGCCGCCATCCGTGATCACCAGGTCGTCATCGTCGCCGGTGAGACCGGGTCCGGGAAGACCACCCAGATCCCGAAGATCTGTATGGAACTGGGCCGGGGCGTGCGCGGGATGATCGGGCACACCCAGCCCCGCCGGATCGCGGCGCGCACCGTCGCCGAGCGGGTCGCCGAGGAGCTGGACACGCCCCTCGGCGAGGCCGTCGGCTGGAAGGTCCGCTTCACCGACCAGGTGAACCCGGAGGCCACCTTCGTCAAGCTGATGACGGACGGCATCCTGCTCGCCGAGATCCAGACCGACCGCGAGCTGCGCGCCTACGACACGATCATCATCGACGAGGCGCACGAGCGGTCCCTGAACATCGACTTCCTGCTCGGCTACCTGGCCCAGCTGCTGCCCAAGCGGCCGGACCTGAAGGTCGTCATCACCTCGGCCACCATCGACCCCGAGCGCTTCTCCCGGCACTTCGGCGACGCGCCGATCGTCGAGGTCAGCGGGCGGACGTATCCGGTGGAGGTGCGCTACCGGCCGCTGCTCGAAGAGGACTCCGAGGACACCGACCGGGACCAGATCACCGCGATCACGGACGCCGTCGAGGAGCTGATGGCGGAGGGCAAGGGAGACATCCTCGTCTTCCTCTCCGGCGAACGGGAGATCCGCGACACCGCCGACGCCCTCACCAGGAAGCAGTACCGCTTCACGGAGGTCCTGCCGCTCTACGCCCGGCTCTCGCACGCCGAGCAGCACCGTGTCTTCCAGCCGCACACCGGCCGCAGGATCGTTCTGGCGACCAACGTCGCCGAGACCTCGCTGACCGTCCCCGGTATCAAGTACGTCATCGACCCCGGCTTCGCCCGCATCAGCCGCTACAGCCACCGCACCAAGGTCCAGCGGCTGCCCATCGAGCCGGTCAGCCAGGCCAGCGCCAACCAGCGCAAGGGCCGCTGCGGCCGTACGTCCGACGGCATCTGCATCCGTCTGTACTCCGAGGACGACTTCGTCGCCCGGCCGGAGTTCACGGACGCGGAGATCCTGCGGACGAACCTGGCCTCCGTCATCCTGCAGATGACCGCCGCCGGCCTCGGCGACATCGAGAAGTTCCCCTTCATCGACCCGCCGGACCACCGCAACATCCGTGACGGCGTGCAGCTGCTGCAGGAGCTGCACGCCCTGGACCCGGCCCAGAAGGACCCGCGCAAGCGTCTGACGGACACCGGCCGCAAGCTCGCCCAGCTGCCCGTCGACCCCCGTCTGGCCCGGATGGTCCTGGAGGCCGAGAAGAACGGCTGCGTCCGCGAGGTCATGGTGATCGCCGCCGCGCTGTCCATCCAGGACCCGCGCGAGCGCCCGGCCGACAAGCAGACCCAGGCCGACCAGCAGCACGCCCGCTTCAAGGACGAGACCAGCGACTTCCTGGCCTACCTCAACCTGTGGCGGTACGTGCGCGAGCAGCAGAAGGAGCGCGGCTCGTCCTCCTTCCGCCGGATGTGCAAGCAGGAGTACCTGAACTTCCTGCGCATCCGCGAGTGGCAGGACATCTACACCCAGCTGCGCACGGTCGCCAAGCAGATGGGCATCCACCTCAACGACGAGGACGCCCCCGACGACCGTATCCATGTCTCTCTCCTCGCTGGTTTGCTCTCGCACATCGGCATGAAGGACGTCAAGGACGGCGCGAAGAACGAGTACCTGGGCGCGCGCAACGCCAAGTTCGCGGTCTTCCCCGGCTCGGCGCTGTTCCGGAAGCAGCCGAGGTTCGTGATGTCGGCGGAGCTGGTGGAGACGAGCCGTCTGTGGGCCCGCGTCAACGCGAAGATCGAACCCGAGTGGGTCGAGCCGCTGGCCGGGCATCTGCTCAAGCGGACGTACAGCGAGCCGCACTGGGAGAAGGACCAGGCGGCCGTGATGGCGTACGAGAAGGTCACGCTCTACGGCGTACCGATCGTCGCCGACCGGAAGGTGAACTACGGCCGGATCGACCCGGAGGCCAGCCGCGAGCTGTTCATCCGCAACGCGCTCGTCGAGGGCGACTGGCGCACCCACCACAAGTTCTTCGCCGACAACCGCAAACTGCTGAGCGAAGTCGAGGAGTTGGAGCACCGCGCCCGGCGCCGGGACATCGTGGTCGACGACGAGACGCTCTTCGACTTCTACGACCAGCGGGTGCCCGACCACGTCGTATCCGGCGCCCACTTCGACTCGTGGTGGAAGCACAAGCGGCACGAGACGCCCGACTTCCTGGATTTCGAGCGGGCGATGCTCATCCGGGAGACGGCGGGGGCGGTCACCAAGGCGGACTATCCGGACTCCTGGCGGCAGGGGCCGCTCACCTTCCGCGTGACGTACCAGTTCGAGCCGGGCGCGGACGCGGACGGTGTGACCGTGCACGTCCCGCTGCAGGTCCTCAACCAGGTCACGGACGAGGGCTTCGACTGGCAGATCCCGGGCCTGAGGGAAGAGGTCGTCACGGAGCTGATCCGCTCCCTGCCCAAGCCGATCCGCCGCCACTACGTGCCCGCGCCGAACTACGCGAAGGCGTTTCTGGACCGAGCGGTCCCGCTGCAGGAGCCGCTGACCACGACCATGGCGCGCGAGCTGAAGCGCATGGTGGGGGTGCCGTTCGAGGCGGAGGACTTCGACTGGGCGAAGGTCCCGGACCATCTGAAGATCACTTTCCGGATCGTCGACGAGCGGCGCCGCAAGCTGGCCGAGGACAAGGATCTGGAGGTGCTGAAGCTGCGTCTGAAGCCGAAGGCGCGCCAGGCCCTGTCGCAGGCGGCGGCCGCGACCGCGTCCCGGCAGGGCGGGGAGTCCCTGGAGCGCGGGGGCCTGACGGACTGGACGGTCGGCAGCCTCACCAGGGTCTTCGAGACGCGCCGGGCCGGTCAGCCGGTGAAGGCGTATCCGGCGCTGGTCGACGACGGCGACACGGTCTCGGTCCGTCTCTTCGACACGGAGGCCGAGCAGGCGGAGGCCATGTGGAAGGGCACCCGCCGGCTGATCCTGCGCAACATCCCGGTGAACCCGGCGAAGTTCGCGTCCGAGAGGCTGACGAACGCGCAGAAGCTCGCTCTGTCCGCGAACCCGCACGGCTCCGTCCAGGCGCTCTTCGACGACTGCGCCATGGCGGCGGCGGACAAGCTGATCGCGGACTTCGGCGGACCGGTGTGGGACGAGGAGTCGTACCGGAAGCTGTACGACAAGGTGCGTGCGGAGATCGTGGACACGACGGTCCGTACGGTCGGGCAGGTGCAGCAGGTGCTGGCCGCCTGGCAGGCCTGTGAGCGCCGTCTGAAGACGGTGCGCAGTCCGGTGCTGCTGCGAAACCTGACGGACGTGCGTACGCAGCTGGACGCACTCGTGAAGCCCGGTTTCGTGACGTGGGCGGGGATACGCCGGCTGCCGGACCTGATGCGGTACCTGGTCGCGGCGGACCGGCGCCTGCAGCAGATGCCGACCGGGGTGCAGCGGGACACCACGCGCATGGAGAAGGTGCACGAGATGCAGGACGAGTACGCCTGGCTCCTGGAGCAGCTGCCCCAGGGGCGCCCGGTGCCCTCGTCGGTCCTGGACATCCGCTGGATGATCGAGGAGCTGCGGGTCAGCTACTTCGCCCACGCGCTGGGCACGGCGTACCCCGTCTCCGACAAGCGGATCGTGAAGGCGATCGACGCGGCCGCACCGTAACTGCACGTACACGCTGGGTGAGTTCGACCGTGGGGCTCACCCTCCTGTACAGTCCTTCTCGCAGCACAGCGCAACACCAAGTGCCGCGAAACCTGGTCCTGTGGAGCAGTTTGGAGTGCTCGCCACCCTGTCAAGGTGGAGGCCGCGGGTTCAAATCCCGTCAGGACCGCAAGTCGAGGCCCGTATCCGTCCTGGATGCGGGTCTTTCGCACGCCTCGACAAGAACCACCCTCGCCACCCCGCCAAGGCGGAGGCCGCGCCCGCGGCGCAGCCGCGATCAAACACAGCAAATCCCGTCAGGACCGCAAGTCGAGGCCCGTATCCGTCCTGGATGCGGGCCTTTCGCACGCCTCGACAAGAACCACCCTCGCCACCCCGCCAAGGCGGAGGCCGCGCCCGCGGCGCAGCCGCGATCAGACACAACAAATCCCGTCAGGACCGCAAGTCAAGGCCCGTATCCGTCCTGGATGCGGGCCTTTCGCGTACCCCCCGCCCTTGACTGCGTCACATTCGGTCGGTACCCAGAAGACAGGGTCCGTTCCCCGTGCGGTCTCCGGAGGTGGCGTATGGCGGCATCGGTCAGGCATGAGACGCGGGCGCTCCTGAGGGCTCATCTGTCGGCCGCCTCGGCCTACCGGCATCTGACCCGCCACTGCCCGATCTGCCACCGCCTACTGCGGCTGGCGATGGACTCCGCCCCACGAGCCGCACAGGCGACCCGGACGCCCCAGGCGCCCCAGACAGCCCCGGAGGGTCCCGTGGAGGCCAGGGAGACCACCGGCGCCCTCGACGGCCTCGGAAGCGACAGTCCCCCTGGTGCCTGACGTCCGGTCGGCTCAACACCCGCCCCACGCACGGACACTGGCACCGCGCGACCTCCAATAGCGTACGGACGACGGCACCGACAAGCCGAGCGGTATGTGACGGGTGTCACCGCATGAGTTTCCGAAACAACGGTACTTACACCTCTCCTACAACTGGTCAATTTAATATGTGCAATTGCACCAGCCCCAGAGGTCGTCCACAACGGATCCGACACCCCTCCCCAGACTCCGACAAGGCCGCTCACAAGTGCGGCCCTCCCGCCACGCCGAGCGCACAAAAAAGATCGCGCTGGACTCGGCGGAGTCCAGCGCGATCTACGACGCACCCTGTGTCGCGTGCCTAGAAAGTTCCGTTCGGCTTGGGCGTGGGGCCTGTTGGGGCAGATCCCGCGTCGCTTGGAGCTAGGGTTTCGGGCGCCTCGGCCAGTTGGGGGAACGGCCGCCTTGCCCGGTATTCAGTTGTTCAGGCCTCGCTGCGCTGCTGCGGGATGCCCGCGAGCAGTGCGCGGACCTCCGCCTCGCGGTAGCGGCGGTGCCCGCCGAGCGTACGGATGGAAGTGAGCTTGCCGGCCTTCGCCCACCGCGTGACCGTCTTGGGGTCGACACGGAACATGGTGGCGACCTCAGCCGGGGTCAGCAGCGGCTCGGCATCAGGGGTGCGAGCGGTCATGAGCGGCCTCCTCGGGAGAACCGAACCTTCTCGGTTCTTTCCTCTAAATTCTGCACCTTGACCCGCGTTGCCCGAAATGGCGGACGCGAGTCGAGTCGGTTATAGGACGAACGGCTTGTCCTCGGCACTACAACTACACCATCTGTCCAGCCGCGTCGGCCAAACCGATGGAATTGCCCTCCCAGGTGTTCATCAGCGACGGAAGCCGATGGACCATGCCATAGCGGACAGTCACGCCACTGTGACGATCAGTCACAGGACGATCAGGAGTCACCAGACCCCCCAAAGCGTGCAATGCGGAGATTCCGCCCATGGTGGAGCATAGTTGGGCGGACAGAGTCCTCCCCGGACTCCTTGTCCTATTTTGGCACGAGGGGCGGCAAGAGACGCAAGGGCCGCGTAAGTGCCGTCCATCACCCTTGAGGACAAAAGCCCGGATCGGGACAACGTCCCATCAGGTGGTTCAAGTGCCGTTGACCGTACGTCCTCCAGCGACGTTTGGGCCGTGACGTATGTCACTTTCCGTCGCGCCGGTTTGAACGTCAGTTCGCCGAACGCCGGTCCTGGACCGCTCGCCACCGCTCCACGAGCCGCCCGTACGCCTCCCCGGCGGCCGTCGCGTCGCCCCGGCGCAGCGCGTCGATGCCGTAGGCCACATCGGCCGCCGAGTGATCGCCCTCCAGCTCCTCGGCCGGGAGCGTGTGGACCAGCCCGCCGTAGTCGAGTTCCACCAGCGAGCGCGGGTGGAACTCCTCCAGCCATCGGCCGACGTCCAGCAGGCCGTCGATCAGCGGCCCCTCCTCGATGGTGTCCCGCAGCGTGCGCAGCCCCCGCGCCACCCGGCGCCTGGCCTGCGCCATCGGCGTGCGGTAGCGCAGCAGGGGCGCCTCCTCGGCGGAACCCTTGGCGTACTCCCGCTCCTCGTCGGAGACGAGCACGAACCAGTTCAGCGGCACCTGCCAGGTCGCGGTGCGGATCCAGGGGCGGGCGTCGGGATGGCGGGCCAGCCAGCGCTCGTAGTCCTGGCCGGCCTGGTGGCGGACGAGCGGGGGCAGCACCGCGTCCAGGACCGACGGCGGCAGCTCCTCGGCAAGGTCCCCGAGGGCCTGCCAGCCACGCAGCCGGGTGCGCCAGGGGCAGACGCAGACCACCCCGCCGACGTCCGTGACGAAGGCGTCACCGCTCTCGTGCACCGGCACCGGGATCGGCGGGGTGGGCAGCAGATCGGCCAGCGAGCGGCGCAGTTCCTCCTGGTAGGAGGGGCGGTCGGGACGGCGCGCGTAGCGCTCCCAGTACCCGCGCTCCGGCTCCGGGAAGGCGGCCAGCGGCTCGTACACACGCAGGTACGTGGCGTACGGGACGACCACCGAGGACACCTTGGGCACGCCTGCTCCCTCCCCATCGGGCCCAGCTCGAAACCACGGCAAATCGTCCCACGGTCATGCGTGCTTACTCGGCGCGAGAGGGTGATCCTGAACACTGCGCGGATGGCTGGTGGGCACAGGCTCTACGCTCGTGCCACAGCACCCGCCACCCGCACGGGAGCTGGTCTGAGGACCGCCGCTACTTTTCAGGAGTCACCACAGTGACCGACGTGAACGGCGCACCTGCTGATGTACTGAACACCCTGTTCCACTCGGATCAGGGCGGTCATGAGCAAGTCGTGCTCTGCCAGGACCGGGCCACCGGCCTCAAGGCCGTCATCGCCCTCCATTCCACCGCCCTGGGCCCCGCCCTCGGCGGTACGCGCTTCTACCCGTACGCGACCGAGGCGGAGGCCGTCGCCGACGCGCTCAACCTCGCGCGCGGGATGTCGTACAAGAACGCCATGGCCGGTCTGGACCACGGCGGCGGCAAGGCCGTGATCATCGGGGATCCGGAGCGCGACAAGACCGAGGACCTGCTGCTCGCCTACGGCCGGTTCGTGGCCTCGCTCGGCGGCCGGTACGTCACCGCCTGCGACGTCGGCACGTACGTCGCCGACATGGACGTCGTGGCCCGCGAATGCCGCTGGACGACCGGCCGCTCGCCCGAGAACGGCGGCGCCGGCGACTCCTCCGTCCTCACCGCCTTCGGCGTCTACCAGGGCATGCGCGCCTCCGCCCAGCACCTGTGGGGCGACCCCTCGCTGCGCGGCCGCACCGTCGGCATCGCGGGCGTCGGCAAGGTGGGCCACCACCTCGTGGAACACCTGCTGGCGGAGGGCGCCGAGGTCGTGATCACGGACGTACGGCAGGACGCCGTCGCCCGCATCACGGACAAGCACCCCTCCGTGCGCCCGGTCGCCGACACCGAGGCGCTGATCCGGGTCGAGGGCCTCGACATCTACGCCCCCTGCGCGCTCGGCGGTGCCCTGAACGACGACTCCGTGCCGGTGCTGACCGCCCGGGTGGTGTGCGGCGCGGCCAACAACCAGCTCGCCCACCCGGGCGTGGAGAAGGACCTCGCCGACCGCGGGATCCTCTACGCGCCGGACTACGTGGTGAACGCGGGCGGGGTCATCCAGGTGGCCGACGAGCTGCACGGCTTCGACTTCGACCGGTGCAAGGCGAAGGCGGCGAAGATCTTCGACACCACGCTGGCCATATTCGCACGTGCGAAGGAAGACGGGATTCCGCCGGCCGCCGCGGCGGACCGGATCGCCGAGCAGCGCATGGCGGAGGGCCGGGCGAGGGGCCGCGCCGGGGGCCCGGCGGAGAGCCCCGCGACGCGCTGATCGCACAGGTGAGCGGTACCCGTCGGCGGGAACTTCGAGAGAACTCTCACTCTCACCGGCGGGTCGTGCCCCGATAAGTGGTTAAAATCGCCACTGACCAGCGAGGACGGGGCGCCTCGAAGGTCCTGTGCACACGCGCGTGCTGCGGGCGACGTACCGTATGGGCGCGGGCTCAGGTACCGTGGAAGCCCTACGGACCGGCCTCTCCACGGAGAGTCCGTTCCAGATCATGAACGCGTGTCAGACTCTGGGGCCGTCGAGCCCCGTCGTTGAGGGGGTCGAGCCATGGGGCGCGGCCGGGCCAAGGCCAAGCAGACGAAGGTCGCCCGCCAGCTGAAGTACAACAGCGGTGGGACTGATCTCTCACGCCTGGCCGAGGAGCTGGGCGCATCGACGTCGAATCCGCCGCCGAACGGCGAGCGGTTCGAGGACGATGAGCAGGACGACGACGATCTGTATTCTCGGTACGCCGACCTCTATGAGGACGACGACGAGGACGAGGACGACCAGTCCTCACAACACCGTCGCGGAGCTTGACCTTGCATTGAGCACCCACCCGGTCGGTGACTTCGGTCACCGACCGGGTTCTGTGCTGCCTGCGGGGGCTCAGCCGGCGTAGTCGCCGACGAGAGCCGCGCCGGTCTCGTGGTCGCCGCGGTCGGTGATCTCGCCCGCGACCCATGCCTCGACCCCACGGTCGGCCAGGGTCGTGAGGGCGACGTCCACGGACTCCTGCGGGACGATCGCGATCATGCCCACGCCCATGTTGAGGGTCTTCTCCAGCTCCAGGCGTTCGACGTCGCCGGTCCGGCCGACGAGGCCGAAGATCGCGCCCGGGGTCCAGGTGGACCGGTCGACGACCGCGTGCAGCTCGTCCGGGACGACCCGGGCCAGGTTGGCGGCGAGTCCGCCACCGGTGACGTGGCTGAAGGCGTGCACCTCGGTGGTGCGGACGAGGGCCAGGCAGTCCAGCGAGTAGATCTTGGTCGGCTCCAGCAGCTCCTCGCCGAGGGTGCGGCCCAGCTCCTCGATGTGCGCGTCGAGGGCGAGACCCGCCTGGTTCAGCAGGACATGCCGGACCAGGGAGTACCCGTTCGAGTGAAGCCCGGAGGACGCCATGGCGATCACCGCGTCACCCTTACGGATACGATCCGCGCCGAGCAGCCGGTCGGCCTCGACCACGCCCGTACCGGCCCCGGCGACATCGAAGTCGTCCGCGCCCAGCAGCCCGGGGTGTTCGGCGGTCTCGCCGCCCACCAGGGCGCAGCCGGCCAGCACACAGCCCTCCGCGATGCCCTTGACGATGGCGGCGACCCGCTCGGGGTGAACCTTGCCGACGCAGATGTAGTCCGTCATGAACAGCGGTTCGGCACCGCACACCACGATGTCGTCCATGACCATGGCGACCAGGTCGTGGCCGATGGTGTCGTACACGCCCAGCTGGCGGGCGATGTCGACCTTGGTGCCCACGCCGTCGGTGGCGGAGGCGAGCAGGGGCCGCTCGTAGCGCTTGAGGGCCGAGGCGTCGAAGAGGCCGGCGAAGCCGCCGAGGCCGCCGAGGACCTCGGGACGCCGGGTCTTCTTCACCCACTCCTTCATCAGCTCGACGGCGCGGTCGCCCGCCTCGATGTCGACACCGGCAGCCGCGTAGGAAGCACCGGGAACAGCAGTCTCAGACATTGCCTGGGATCTTTCGGGTTGGTTTCTACGAGGCCTACGGGCGACGGATCGCGTCGGCGGCGGCCGTGGCGGCCGGTCCGGCGGCCAGCTCGGTCTCCAGGAGCTGCTTGCCGAGCAGCTCGGGGTCCGGCAGCTCCATCGGGTACTCGCCGTCGAAGCAGGCGCGGCACAGGTTCGGCTTGGCGATGGTGGTCGCCTCGATCATGCCGTCGAGGGAGATGTACGCCAGCGAGTCGGCGCCGAGCGAGGTGCCGATCTCGTCGATCGTCATGCCGTTGGCGATCAGTTCTGCGCGGGTGGCGAAATCTATGCCGAAGAAGCAGGGCCACTTCACCGGCGGCGAGGAGATCCGGATGTGGACCTCGGCGGCGCCCGCCTCGCGGAGCATGCGGACCAGGGCCCGCTGGGTGTTGCCGCGCACGATCGAGTCGTCGACGACGACCAGGCGCTTGCCCTTGATGACTTCCTTCAGCGGGTTCAGCTTCAGCCGGATTCCCAGCTGGCGGATCGTCTGCGAGGGCTGGATGAAGGTGCGGCCCACATAGGCGTTCTTCACCAGACCGGCGCCGAAGGGGATGCCGGACGCCTCCGCGTAGCCGATGGCCGCCGGGGTGCCGGACTCCGGAGTCGCTATGACCAGGTCGGCCTCGACCGGGGCTTCCTTCGCGAGCTTGCGGCCCATCTCCACCCGGGAGAGGTACACGTTCCGGCCGGCGATGTCGGTGTCCGGGCGGGCCAGGTACACGTACTCGAAGACACAGCCCTTGGGCTTCGCTTCCGCGAATCGGGAGGTACGCAGTCCGTTCTCGTCGATGGCGACGAACTCGCCGGGCTCGATCTCGCGGACGAAACTCGCGCCGCAGATGTCCAGGGCGGCGGACTCGGAGGCGACCACCCAGCCGCGCTCCAGCCGGCCGAGGACCAGCGGGCGGATGCCCTGCGGGTCACGGCCCGCGTAGAGGGTGTGCTCGTCCATGAAGACGAGGGAGAAGGCGCCCTTGACCTTGGGCAGCACCGCGTGGGCGGCCTCCTCGATGGTCAGCGGCTTGCCGTCGTCGTCGACCTGGGCCGCGAGGAGCGCGGTCAGCAGGTCGGTGTCGTTGGTCGCCGCGACCCTGGTGGAGCGGCCGTTGGTGTCCTTCGGCAGTTCGGCGACCATCTCGGCGAGCTGCGCCGTGTTGACCAGGTTGCCGTTGTGGCCGAGCGCGATCGAGCCGTGCGCGGTGGCGCGGAACGTCGGCTGGGCGTTCTCCCACACGGAGGCGCCGGTGGTCGAGTAGCGGGCGTGTCCGACCGCGATGTGACCCTGGAGCGAACCGAGCGAGGTCTCGTCGAAGACCTGGGAGACCAGGCCCATGTCCTTGAAGACGAGGATCTGGGAGCCGTTGCTGACCGCGATTCCCGCGGATTCCTGACCCCGGTGCTGGAGGGCGTAGAGCCCGAAGTACGTGAGCTTTGCGACCTCTTCGCCCGGAGCCCAGACACCGAAGACGCCACACGCGTCCTGGGGGCCTTTCTCACCGGGGAGCAGATCGTGATTGAGTCGACCGTCACCACGTGGCACGCCACCGAGTGTAGGCGAGGTCGACCACTGGTCCGAATTGGGGATACGCGCCGGTAACGTGTCAGCGGGTGTGGATCACCTTGGCGGTTTCTACATTTCGGCAGGTCAGAGCGTCGATGACGGATACGGACCGGGCTTCGGACATCTTCGGCGGCGCGTCGGCGGACCCGATCGCCGTATCCGTGAGTGAGGTGTCGCACATCATTCGGGTGCGCCTCGCCCGGGCCGGGACGCGGTCGGCTACGCCATGAGCGGCAGCAACCCGTCGAGGTCCGCCCGTCCCCCGCTCGCCCCGACCCGAGCCTCCTCCACGGCGGTCTTCCAGGCCAGCCGCCCGGTGGCGAGCCGGATCCAGGTCAGCGGGTCCGTCTCGACGACGTTGGGCGGGGTGCCGCGGGTGTGCCGGGGGCCCTCGACGCACTGCACGACGGCGTAGGGCGGGATCCGTACCTCGGTCGAGCCACCGGGCGCCTTCACGGCGAGGGCGTCGGCGAGCAGGCGGGTGGCGGCGGCCAGGGCCTGACGGTCGTACGGGATCTCCAGACCCGGCACGGCGGCGTGCAGGTCGTCGGTGTGGACGACGAGTTCGACGGTACGGGTGACCAGGCAGTCGTCGAGGGACAACGCGCCCGCGCCGGTGTCGAGGAGCCGGGTGCCCGGGTGTTCGTCGAGGAGGGCGCGCAACGACTCTTCGACCTCGGTGAGGTAGGCGTCGAGGTCGGGGTGGCCGGCGGCCAGACCGCGGGTGAAGTCGGCGACGTCGGCGGCGCGGGCGGCGGTGGAGAAGGCCCACTCGACGACCGTCGCGGTCGGCTTCGGCGGGGCCGGCAGCTCCAGGGCGCGGTGGACGGCGGTGACCGCCATCCCGATGTGCGCGACCAGCTCGCGTACGGTCCACCCGTCGAGCCGGGTGGGCAGCGCCAGCTGCTCCGGGGTGAGGCCGCGCACGGCGTCCCGTACGTGTCCGAGCTGGGCGAAGACCGCCGCGCGGGTCCTGGCGGGGTCGTAGCTGCGAGCGCGCTTCTTGGCCGGTGGCATGGCGGCGAGCCTATGCCCTCACGCACGCCCGCGGCCCCGCCCGTACGAACGGGCGGGGCCGCGGGCGTCGTCGGACGCCTATGCCAGCAGCGCCGGGATGGTGTCCTCGTGCGCCTTGCGCAGTTCCGCCAGGGACAGCTCGAACTCTCCCTGGACCTCCACCGAGTCGCCGTCCACGACACCGATGCGAACCGCCGGCAGCCCCCGCGCCCCGCACATGTCGTTGAAACGGAGCTCCTCCGAGCGCGGTACGGCCACCACCGCACGGCCCGCCGACTCCGAGAAGAGGAAGGTGAAGGCGTCCAGCCCGTCCGGTACGACCAGACGCGCGCCCTTGCCGCCCAGCAGCGCCGACTCCACGACCGCCTGGACCAGACCGCCGTCGGACAGGTCGTGCGCGGAGTCGATCATGCCGTCGCGGGAGGCGGAGATCAGGATCTCGGCCAGCAGCCGCTCCCGCTCCAGGTCGACCTTCGGGGGCAGCCCGCCGAGGTGATCGTGGATCACCTGCGACCAGGCCGAGCCGCCGAACTCCTCGCGGGTGTCGCCCAGGAGATAGAGCAGCTGGCCCTCCTCCTGGAAGGCGACCGGGGTGCGCCGGGCCACGTCGTCGATCACGCCGAGGACCGCGACCACCGGGGTCGGGTGGATGGCCACGTCGCCGGTCTGGTTGTACAGCGAGACGTTGCCGCCGGTCACCGGGGTGCCGAGCTGCTGGCAGGCGTCGGCCAGACCGCGGATGGCCTCCGCGAACTGCCACATCACCGCCGGGTCCTCGGGCGAGCCGAAGTTCAGGCAGTCGGAGACGGCCAGCGGCTTGGCGCCGGTGGTGGCGACGTTGCGGTACGCCTCGGCGAGCGCGAGCTGGGCGCCGTGGTACGGGTCGAGCTTGGCGTACCGGCCGTTGCCGTCGGTCGCGATGGCGACGCCGAGGCCGGTCTCCTCGTCGATCCGGATCATGCCGGAGTCCTCGGGCTGGGCGAGGACGGTGTTGCCCTGCACGAAGTGGTCGTACTGGGAGGTGATCCACTTCTTCGACGCCTGGTTCGGCGACGCGACCAGCTTCAGGACCTGGTCCTTCAGCTCCTCGCCGGAGGAGGGCCGGGGCAGCTTGTTGGCGTCGTCGGCCTGGAGGGCGTCCTGCCAGTCGGGGCGGGCGTACGGGCGCTCGTACGTCGGGCCCTCGTGGGCGACCGTGCGCGGGTCGACGTCGACGATCTTGCCGCCGTGCCAGTAGATCTCCAGCCGGTCGCCGTCGGTCACCTCGCCGATGACGGTGGCGATGACGTCCCACTTGTCGCAGATCTCCAGGAACCGCGCGACCTTGTCCGGCTCCACGACCGCGCACATGCGTTCCTGCGACTCGCTCATGAGGATTTCCTCGGGCGAGAGGGTCGAGTCGCGCAGGGGTACGTCGTCCAGCGTCACGCGCATGCCGCCGGAGCCGTTCGAGGCGAGCTCCGAGGTGGCGCAGGACAGGCCGGCCGCGCCGAGGTCCTGGATGCCGACGACCAGCTTCTCGCGGAAGGCCTCCAGGGTGCACTCGATGAGGAGCTTCTCCTGGAAGGGGTCGCCGACCTGGACCGCCGGACGCTTCGACGGCTTGGCGTCGTCGAAGGTCTCCGAGGCGAGGATCGAGGCGCCGCCGATGCCGTCGCCGCCGGTCCGGGCGCCGTACAGGATGACCTGGTTGCCCGCGCCGGAGGCCTTGGCGAGGTGGATGTCCTCGTGCCGCATCACACCGATGGCACCGGCGTTGACCAGCGGGTTTCCCTGGTAGCAGGAGTCGAAGACGACCTCGCCGCCGATGTTCGGCAGGCCCAGGCAGTTGCCGTAGCCGCCGATGCCGGCGACGACACCCGGCAGCACGCGCTTGGTGTCCGGGTGGTCGGCCGCGCCGAAGCGCAGCGGGTCGACGACCGCGACCGGCCGCGCGCCCATGGCGATGATGTCGCGGACGATGCCGCCGACGCCCGTGGCCGCGCCCTGGTACGGCTCGACGTAGGAGGGGTGGTTGTGCGACTCGACCTTGAAGGTCACGGCGTAGCCCTGGCCGACGTCGACGACACCGGCGTTCTCGCCGATGCCCACCAGCAGCGCGTCGCTCTGCGGGGCCTTCTCGCCGAACTGGCGCAGGTGCACCTTCGACGACTTGTACGAGCAGTGCTCGGACCACATGACGGAGTACATGGCGAGTTCGGCGCCGGTCGGGCGGCGGCCGAGGATCTCCACCACCCGCTCGTACTCGTCCTTCTTCAGACCGAGTTCGGCCCAGGGCAGCTCGACGTCGGGGGTCTCGGCCGCGTGCTCGACCGTGTCCAGAGGCGTCCTGCTCATGCGGTGACCAGCTTCTTGAGGATCGAGGTGAAGAACGGGAGGCCGTCGGTGCGGCCGGACCCGATGAGGGGCTCGACGGCGTGCTCGGGGTGCGGCATGAGGCCCACGACGTTCCCGGCCTCGTTGGTGATGCCGGCGATGTCCCGGAGGGAGCCGTTGGGATTGAAGTCCCGGTACCGGAAGACGACCCGGCCCTCGGCCTCCAGCTTGTCGAGCGTGTACTCGTCGGCGACGTACCGGCCGTCCATGTTCTTCAGCGGGATGTGGATCTCCTGGCCCGCGCGGTAGTCGCCGGTCCAGGAGGTCTCCGCGTTCTCCACCCGCAGCTTCTGGTCGCGGCAGATGAAGTGCAGGTGGTCGTTGCCGAGCATCCCGCCCGGGAGCAGGTGGGCCTCGGTGAGGATCTGGAAGCCGTTGCAGATGCCGAGGACCGGGAGGCCGGCCTTCGCCTGCTCGATGACGGTCTCCATCACCGGCGAGAAACGGGAGATGGCGCCGGCCCGCAGATAGTCGCCGTAGGAGAAACCGCCGGGCAGCACCACGGCGTCGACCTGATGAAGGTCCTTGTCCTTGTGCCAGAGGGCGACCGGTTCGGCGCCCGCGAGGCGGATCGCACGCTGGGTGTCCCGGTCGTCGAGACTCCCCGGGAAAGTGACGACGCCAATACGAGCGGTCACTTCGCGGCCTCCGCGACTTCCGCGGCCTCTTCCACCTTGACCGTGAAGTCCTCGATCACAGTGTTGGCGAGGAAGGATTCCGCGAGATCGTGGATGCGGGCGAGCGCGGCCTCGTCGACCGGCCCGTCAACTTCCAGTTCGAATCGCTTTCCCTGGCGAACGTCCGAGATGCCTTCGAAACCAAGCCGCGGCAGTGCGCGCTGCACCGCCTGGCCCTGGGGGTCGAGGATCTCCGGCTTGAGCATGACGTCGACTACGACGCGTGCCACTGGCACTCCCGGTGTGTGGTGCTGAGCAGGTTCCTTCAGACTACCCGCACAAAATTTCTACGCGAGTAGAGTTGTAGGAAACTACGTGACGGGCGTCACGATCCGGTGTCGAACGGGTGCGCTCACGAAAAATTCTGGGAAAGTTCGCCCGGCGGGTCCGCGACGGGTATTGCCCTGGGACACGCGGACGGTTTTAGTCGGTCTTCACTTTCCATTGCCGGGCACTGTACAAATGAATTGGCAATAGCCGATACTTTGCCCAATAACTGGCGGACAGTCGACATCTCCGCCGTATCGCCGTGACGTCTTGGCACGTCATCGCGGACGGAGTGTCGCACGAAGGGACCGATATTCGTGGCGCAGAAGGTCGTGGTCACTCTCTTTGACGACATCGACGGCTCGGAAGCGGCGGAAACGATCGCCTTCGGACTCGACGGCAAGTCGTACGAGATCGACCTGAATGAAGTGAACGCCAAGAAACTGCGCAAGGCGCTCGCGCCCTACGTGGAGGCCGGCCGCAAGCGGTCGAGGTCGGGCAAGGCGTACCGCCAGACGGAGGTCGCCCCCGATCCGGCGGCGGTGCGCGCCTGGGCCCAGGCGAACAAGATGGACGTCCCCGCACGCGGACGCATCCCCAAGAAGGTCTACGAGGCGTTCAGCGCCGCGCAGTGACCGTCCGGGGCGGCACCCTCAGGGCCCGTCAGCGGACCCTGGGGGCAGCCGACTTGCGCTACCCCCCTGCTGATCAGCTAATGTCTGGAGCACGCCGAGGGGCAAGGCCGAAAGGCCGGATCCCCGGAGTACATGCGGGTGTAGTTCAGTAGCAGAACATCCCCCTTCCAGGGGGAAGGCGCAGTGTGCAATTCCTGTCACCCGCTCTGCACCGCCGTCCGGACCACACTTGTGGATCAGGTAGGCTGGTGCTCGCACCGATCGGTGGGAGCCGATCGGGAGCAGTGCGGACGTAGCTCAGTTGGTAGAGCGCAACCTTGCCAAGGTTGAGGTCGCGAGTTCGAGCCTCGTCGTCCGCTCGGGAATGAGACCCCGGTCCACTGGACCGGGGTCTTTTCATATCCGCGCAGTACACGTCCCCGCACGTCGGTGTGAAGGTCGCCACATCCCGGCGGCCGACCACCGAACTGCCCGGCACGTCACCACGCACGGGCTCAGGAGATCATCCGTACCGCATGCGCCGGAAACCGTTGCACCGCTCCGGAGTTGACGCCGACCCGGCCGTCCCACCCCGCTGTGACAAAGCCCGGGGGCGCGGAACCGCCATCCATAAGTGCGTCCCGTCCGGCGCCAGGTTGGGTATAGTTGCTTCCGCGCCACGGCGCACTGCGGACGTAGCTCAGTTGGTAGAGCGCAACCTTGCCAAGGTTGAGGTCGCGAGTTCGAGCCTCGTCGTCCGCTCCGATCACGAAGGCCCCGGTCACCGACCGGGGCCTTCGTCGTGGGCTCACTTCCGGCTCACTTCCAGCCGACACCGGTCAGCCGCTCGTACGCCTCCACGTACTTCGCCCGGGTCGCCTCCACGACCTCCCCCGGCAGCGCCGGCGGGGGCTGCTCGCTCTTCCTGTCCCAGCCGGACTCGGCCGAGGTCAGCCAGTCCCGGACGAACTGCTTGTCGTACGACGGCTGCGCGCGGCCCGGCTGCCACTGGTCGGCCGGCCAGAAGCGGGAGGAGTCCGGGGTGAGGACCTCGTCGGCGAGGACCAGCGTGTCACCGTCGAAGCCGAACTCGAACTTGGTGTCGGCCAGGATGATCCCCCGGTCCCGGGCGATGTCCCGGGCGCGGGAGTACACCGCGAGGGTGGCCTGACGCAGCTGGGCCGCCGTCTCGGCGCCGACCTGGCGGGCCACCTCCTCGTAGGAGACGTTCTCGTCGTGCTCGCCGACCTCCGCCTTGGTGGCCGGCGTGAAGATCGGGCCGGGCAGCTCGGAGCCGTCGACGAGGCCTTCGGGGAGGGCGAGGCCGCAGACCGTACGGGACTCCTGGTACTCGACCAGACCCGAGCCGGTGAGGTAGCCGCGGGCCACGCACTCCACCGGGACCATGTTCAGGGACTTGCAGATCAGGGTGCGGCCCGCCCAGTCAGCGGGGGCGCCCTCCGGCAGCTCGGTGCTCAGGACGTGGTTGGGCGCCAGGTCGGCGAGCTGCTCGAACCACCACAGGGAGAGCTGGGTGAGAACGCGGCCCTTGTCGGGGATCTCGGTCGGCAGTACCCAGTCGTAGGCGGACATGCGGTCGCTGGCGACCATCACGAGGTCGCCCGCCTCGTTCTGGTACAGCTCGCGCACCTTGCCGGTGTGCAGGTGCACCAGACCCGGAACCTGGATCGGCTCGGGCTTTTCTACGAATCCGGACACGGTTCCTCCCCGTGGTTCTGTACGAGTGGCTCGATTGTCCCGTATGAGCGGGCGCTCTCGGACAGCGGGGCGGTCCTGGACAGCGGGTCAGTCGCGCTTGCAGATGCGGTCCAGCAGGTTGGCGGTGGCGCGCTGGATGCGCGGGTCCACGTGTTCCGGGCGGTCCAGGGCCGGGGACCAGGCGAACGTGCCGGACGCGAAGACCAGGGCGCCGGAGGGGGCCCGGTACAGGGATGTCTCCTGGTGGCGCAGGATGCCGTCGTTGTCGGTGTAGGGGGAGTGGGCGAGCAGGATGCGCTCCTCGTGCTCGGGGAGCGGGGTGCGCGGGAAGTAGCGGTCGGCCTCGCCGGCGACCAGACCCGCGATCTCGTCGCCCTCGTGCGCGCCGGTCGCCTCCCACAGCCAGTGGTCGGCGTTGCGCACGATCAGGGGATGCGGTTCCGGTACGCGGCCCGCGTACTGGATGCCGACCAACTGCTGCTCGGGTCGGTCGATCTCGCGCCAGAGCACCGGTTTGCCCGGGCCCTTGCGTTTGCGGCAGGTCAGCAGGCGGTCCGGGACACCTGAGGGGGCGGGGGCCAACTCCACCTGCCAGTACATGGTGTTGGCGGAGAGGAAGACCAGCGAGGTGCCGCTGTCCCGGGCCAGCTCGGCCGTGCGGCGCATCTGCGTCGACCAGTACTCGTCGTGGCCGGGAAAGACCAGGCCCCGGTAGCGGGTGGGGTCGACGCGGCCGGCGTGCAGGTCGCGGGCGTCGGCGTAGGCCAGGTCGTAGCCGTAGCGCTCGGCCCAGCGGATGAAATCGTAGGCGTGGCCGACGTGCAGCGGCAGGCCCGCGCCCGCGTACGGGCGGTCGAAGGAGACCGTGGTCGCGGCGTCGGCCTCGCCGAGCAGCCGGCCCTTGTCGTCCCAGGCGTGGTAGAGGCTGGCGCCGGTGCGGCCGTCCTCGGGATAGAGGTTGTACGCCTGCCAGGTGATGTCGGGCAGCAGCAGGAGCAGGTCGGCCGGGTGGTTGTCGCGGATCGTGAACGGCACGTGGGAGCGGTAGCCGTCGGCGGTCGTCAGGACGGCGACGTACGCGCCGATGCTCCAGTAGGAGGGCACCTGCAGCCGCCAGGAGAGCCACCAGTGGTGGCAGGAGACCGTGCGGTCGGCGGTCAGCGGCGGGTGCTGCACGATGCCGGAAAGGCGGGGGCTGGTGGTGATCTTGGCGGCGCCGTCGCCGCCGTAGTGACCGATCCGGTAGATGTCCACGCTGAACTGCTGGGGCGGGTCGACGGTGATGTGGAAATCCACCGCCTCGCCCGGCGCGACCGCCCCGGTGGAGGTGAAGCCCTTGATCTGGCGGTGCACGTCGTCGGCCGAGCGGGGGTCGCCGCCGCCCGCGGCGCGGGGAGCGGGCACGCGGGGGGTTCCCTTGGAGCGCGGCGGGGCGGGATCGTGCGAGGGAACCGGGTCGACGTACCAGGGGACGACATGGCCGGTGTCGTCGAAGTAGGTCTCGCTGCCGCGCAGCCAGGGGACCGGGCCCTGCCCGAAGGGGTCCGTGACGGCGTGCGCGAGCGCTCCCGACTCCCAGCGGCGGATCTGGTCCGAGCCCATGGTCGCTCCCCTCCCTCGTGCCCCCGTGGTCGCTTTCGGTCGTCCTGTCGTATGTCGCAAGCCCTTGCCATGTGCGCGGTCGATCCCAGCACATCACATAACGCACGCGCTTGGTCACTATTCGTTGCGAATTGACCTGAAGTGGAAGCTGGTACTCCGTTACGGCGTCCGGTGCGGGGCGGGTCAGACGAGCCGCACCGGCTTCTCCGGGCGTATGCCCGTGGCCGCGAGCCAGGCCCTCAGCGGCCCGGGGTCCCCGTCCTCCACGAGGCTGAGGACCCTCGGGGTGAGATCGGCCGCTCTCTCACCGTGCAGCAGGAGGGAGGGGCCGTCGAGCCAGTCCAGCCCCGGCACCGCCCCGGCCGTGTCCACGGCGGCGCAGCACACCATCGCCGTGACGTGATCGGCGAGCAACTCCCGGGGGCCGCGCGGGGGCTGGAGGGGGAAGAGGGGCAGAACGCAGTCGTCCCAGAGGGGCGTGGGGGCGGCCGACGCGGGGACCGGCGCGGCCGGGGCGGAAGCCGCCGTGTCCGGGTTCCGCCCCGGATCAGCGGCCTTCGGTACGGCACCGGCCTCCTCACGAGCCAACTCGGCACTGAGCCCTGCGGCCAGGGCGACGCTGCGGGGGTTGTGGGCGTCGGGGTCATCGACGCCGGCACCGGGGTGCGGGGAGTTGGCGGTGCGGGCGGGGGCGTCCTGGGGGGCGGTGCTGGGGGCGTCGGCGCGCGCTGCTGCGGGGGCGTCGGCGCCGTCACCCGCGCTGCGGCCAGCGGGCCCCACGGGCGCCGAGTCGGGGGCCGGCGCGGCGGTGGTGTGTCCGGTTGCCGTGTCGTGGGCTGGGGCCGTGGCGCGGGTGGTGGTCGGGTCGGCCGGGCCGGTGGGCTCCGGGACGGGGGCCTGGGCGTCGGCGGCCTGTTCGGCTGCCCTGCCCGGCGCGGCGGCCGTGGCGCGGGTGGTGGTCGGATCGGCCGGGCCGGTGGGCTCCGGGACGGGGGCCTGGGCGTCGGCGGCCTGTTCGGCTGCCCTGCCCGGCGCGGCGGCCGGGCCGGGGGCTGCGTCGCCGGTCGCGGGGCCGGTGGGCTTCGGCTCGGGGGGCCGGGCGGCGGAGTGGCCGGTTGCCGTGTCATGGGCGGGCGCCGGTGGCGGGCGGTGGGGGTCTGTCAGGTGGTCCATGACGCGGGCCAGGGTGGGGCCTCCGGGGCCGGGGTCGGCGGGGTCCGGGGTGGTGCGGACGCCGAGGGAGTCGAGGACGCGGTGGAGGCGGGCCGCATCCGTGCGCCAGGTGCGGTCCACGACCTCCTCCGGGTACTCCTGCCAGCCCACCGGCGCCCAGTCGGGACCCGGCTCGGCGGGGCCGCCGTGGAAGAGGCGGGCGGCGAGCAGGGAAGCGGCCTCGTCGATCGCGCCGGGCTCCTCCAGCAGGTCGCAGGCGGGGCGTTCACCCAGCCGCGAGGCGAACCCCTCGGCCAGACGGTCCCGCCGGGACAGCTCGGTGAGCGCGGCGACGACACCCGCGTCCAGCCGCGACGGCCAGCGGCCCATCCGCCAGGCCGGCAGCGCCACCCGGGTCAGCAACCGGTCCCAGCCCGCGTACGCCAGCCCGACCTGCTCCTGGGCGACGATCCGCAGCCCGTAGTCCACAGCCTGTGCACGCTCGGCCGCCGCCGCCGCGACCCCGCGCTCCATCTGCGCGGCATGCTCCCGGCAACCGCGCAGCAGCAGCCGGGCCACCCAGCCGAGCCCCGCGCACACACCCCTGGTCAGCGGGCAGCGGCCGGGCGTCGCGGCTACGGCCACCGCCGCGTCCAGCCCCCGTACGAAGCGGCGCGCGGCGGCTATGTCGGGGTGCGCCGAGGGGCCCGTGCCCGCGACGACCGGGGCGAGGACCGCCCGCAGCTCGCCCACGCGCATCCACCACAGGAACGGCGAGCCGATGACCAGGACGGGCGCGGTGACGGTGCGCCGCTGGGCGCGCCGGCCGGGTCCCGTTATCTCGTCGAAGGCCTTGGGCGCGGGCGGCCCGTGGGCCGGATGCGTACGGTCCTCCAGCCAGCTGTCGCAGTCCGGGGTGAGCGCTATGGCGGAGGGCACCGGGACGTCCAGGCGCTCGGCCAGATCACGCACCATCCGGTACAGATCCGGGGCGGACTCCTCCGGCACCGGGACCGTCGGCGTCACCGCCGGGCGGGCGCGGGCCACGACCAGACCGATACCGGCCGCGACCAGCAGCACCAACAGGGCGAGCGCGCTCACCGCCCACCGCGCCACATCCCAGTCGGGGCCGGCGAAATGGCCGGTCGAACCGCCGGAGAGCAGGATCACCGCGGCCGCCGCGGGCAGGACGGCCACGCCCAGCGCCCGACCGCGCACGCGCAGTACGGCGAGGGCCCGGGAGCGCGCGGCCTGCGCGCCTGCCTCCATGCCGATTCCGGTCACGAGCGGACCTCACCCCCTCCCTGCGGTCCTCGGGCTGTCCTGGCGTTGCTCACTCCCCCACTGTGGCACCCGCCACTGACATCGCAATGCCGGTGGGCCAAGTGCCGGAACGCTTGCGCGGCACCCTAGTTGGGGCTCGGGCCCCCGTCACCCGGATACGGCACCGGTCACTCGATGGAATGGCTTTGGTCAGAGGTGGAGGACGGACAGCAAGGATCAGGCCCCGGATTTTCGTCCGGGGCCCTGAGGGCGGCCCTTGGGCCGGGGGAGGTCGTATGGGGACTGGTCAGGCGCCTGCGGCCGCCTTCGCCGCGATGTCCGTGCGGTGCTGGGAACCGTCCAGGCGGATCCGGTCCACCGCCCGGTACGCCCGTTCCCGCGCCTGGCCCAGATCCTCGCCGACCGCCGTGACGGACAACACACGCCCGCCCGCGCTGACGACCGCGTCACCGTCGAGCCTGGTCCCGGCGTGCAGGACGTAGGCGTGCGGGGCGTCCTCGGCGGCCACCTCGTCGAGGCCGGTGATCGGGTCGCCGGTGCGCGGGGTGCCGGGGTAGTTGTGCGAGGCGACGACCACGGTGACGGCGGCGTCGTCGCTCCAGCGCAAGGGCGCCAGATCGGCGAGGGTGCCGTTCGCCGCGGCCAGCAGCACGCCGACCAGCGGGGTGCGCAGGCGGGCCAGGACGACCTGGGTCTCGGGGTCGCCGAAGCGGGCGTTGAACTCGATGACCCGCACGCCCCGGCCGGTGATCGCGAGACCGGCGTAGAGCAGCCCGGAGAACGGGGTCCCGCGTCGACGCATCTCGTCGACGGTGGGCTGCAGGACGCTCTGCAGGACCTCCTCCACCAGCTTCGGGTCGGCCCACGGCAGCGGGGAGTACGCGCCCATGCCGCCGGTGTTCGGTCCCTCGTCGCCGTCCAGGGCGCGCTTGAAGTCCTGCGCGGGCTGGAGCGGGACGACCGTCACGCCGTCGGTGATCGCGAAGAGCGACACCTCGGGACCGTCGAGGAACTCCTCGATGACGACCCGCTCGCACTCCGCAGCGTGGGCCTTCGCCACCTCGATGTCGTCGGTCACGACGACGCCCTTGCCGGCGGCGAGACCGTCGTCCTTGACGACGTAGGGCGCGCCGAAGGCGTCGAGGGCCTCGGCCACCTCGTCGGCGCTCGCGCAGACGTACGACCGTGCGGTCGGGACACCGGCCGCCGCCATCACGTCCTTGGCGAAGGCCTTGGAACCCTCCAGCAGCGCGGCCTCCCGGGAGGGGCCGAACACGGGGACGCCCGCCTCGCGAACGGCGTCGGCCACCCCGGCGACCAGCGGGGCCTCGGGACCGACGACGACCAGCCCTGCGTCGAGTTCCGTGGCCAGCGCGGCCACGGCCTTGCCGTCCAGGGCGTCGACCCGGCGCAGCTCGGCGACCTCGGCGATACCTGCGTTGCCGGGGGCGCAGTACAGCGCGGTGACGTCGGGGTCGAGGGACAGGGAGCGGCACAGGGCGTGTTCGCGGGCGCCGCTGCCGATGACGAGGACCTTCACGGGGGTCAGCCTAGCTGGCGTTCCCGCCGAGGGGCGGGGGGCGGGGAGGTTGTGGGATCCTCCAGGTCCTGAGGTTGTGGGATCCTCCAGGTCCTCCTACTCGTTGGAGAACTCCTCGACCACCGTCGCGCCCAGCTCCCGCACGATGAGTTCGTGGCCGGAGAGGGCCGACTCGTCGAGGTCGGGGTCGTCGTCCTCCGGGGTGTCGTCCTCGGGTGCGACCGGGGGCGGCGGTTCCGGGGCGGCGGGGCGCGGGGCGGGGGCGGCTGCCGGGGAGGCGTTGCCCTGGGGGCCCGGGGAAGTGGGCGCGGCCGGCTGGGGGGCCGCGGGGCGGGGGGCGGCAGGAGCGCCGTAACCGCCGCCACCAGTCCCGCCACCGCCGCCGGAGCCGCCGTACCCGCCACCCGCTCCGCCCCCTCCGAAGCCGGGGGACCCGGTGCCGGGCGGGGGTGCGGAACCGCCCGAGGGATCGACGACCGCCTCGATCTTCCACTGCACGTTGAACTGCTCACCCAGGGCCTGCCGCAGTACGTCCTCGCTGCCGCTGCTCGTGAAGTTGTCCCGGGCACCCGCGTTGACGAAGCCGAGTTGGAGGGTCGTGCCGTCGAAACCGGTGACCTGGGCGTTCTGGCTGAGCAGGATCCAGGTGAAGCGGCGGCGGTTCTTGACCGCCTCCAGGATGTTCGGCCAGAGCATGCGGGGGTCGAGGCCGCCGGCGGAGGCCGGGGAGGGGGAAGGCGCTGAAGCCTGGGGCCGGGGCGGCTGGGGCTGTCCCTGGGCGGGGGCGGGTGCCTGTGGCTCGGTGTGGGCCTGCGCGGGGGCCGGGGCACTCGCCGGTCCGCCGCCCGCCGGAGTGGACGTGGGCCAGCCGCCGGTGCGCCGGCCGCTGCCGACGGGGGCGGCGGTGGGCCAGGCACCGGGGGCCTGGGCGGGGGCGGCTGCCGGGGTCGGTTCGGCGGGCGCGGGCGCGGGGGCCGTAGGAGCCGGAGATGCCGCCGCAGCGGGCCCCGGAGCCGTCGGCGCCACCGGTGCGGGGGGCGTCGCGGACGGTCCGGATGCCGCGGGGGCCGCCGGCGCCGCGAGTGTCCCCGGGCCGCCGCCACGCACAGCCGCCCGCGCCGCGGCGGCCCCGCCGCCGGGCGCGATCCGGGCGCCGCCGGACGGCGCGGGCGCGGCTGCGGGCAGGTGGGCGTCGGGAGAGGGGACGTAACCCATCGCGGGTGCGCCGCCCGCGCCCGTGAAGTCGACGCCGCGCTCCAGCCGGTCGAGGCGGGCCATGACGGAGCGCTCGTCGCCGTAGGCCGCGGGGAGCAGGACGCGGGCGCAGATGAGTTCGAGCTGGAGGCGGGGGGAGGTGGCGCCGCGCATCTCGGTCAGGCCCTCGTTGACGAGGTCGGCGGCACGGCTCAGTTCGGCGGCGCCGAAGGTGCCGGCCTGGGCCTGCATGCGTTCGAGGACGTCGGCGGGAGCGTCGATGAGTCCCTTGTCGACGGCGTCCGGGACGGCGGCCAGGATCACCAGGTCCCGCAGCCGCTCCAGCAGGTCGGCGACGAACCGCCGGGGGTCGTTGCCACCCTCGATGATCCGGTCGACGACCTCGAACGCGACTGCCCCGTCCCCCGTGGCGAACGCTTCCACCACCGAGTCGAGCAGCGACCCGTCGGTGTAGCCGAGGAGCGAGGTGGCCATCGCGTAGGTCACACCGTGCTCACCGGCACCGGCGAGCAGCTGGTCCATGACGGACATGGAGTCACGTACGGAGCCCGCGCCGGCGCGCACGACCAGGGGAAGCACCCCGTCCTCGACGGGGATGTCCTCCTTCTGGCACACCTCGCCGAGGTAGTCGCGCAGCGTGCCCGGCGGCACGAGCCGGAACGGGTAGTGGTGGGTGCGCGACCGGATGGTCCCGATGACCTTCTCGGGCTCGGTGGTGGCGAAGATGAACTTCAGATGCTCCGGCGGCTCCTCGACGACCTTGAGCAGCGCGTTGAACCCGGCCGACGTGACCATGTGGGCCTCGTCGATGATGTAGATCTTGTACCGGCTGCCGGCGGGCCCGAAGAACGCCTTCTCGCGCAGCTCACGGGCGTCGTCCACACCACCGTGCGAAGCGGCGTCGATCTCGATGACGTCGATGGAACCGGGCCCGTTGCGCGCCAGGTCCCGGCACGACTGGCACTCCCCGCACGGCGTCGGCGTGGGCCCCTGCTCGCAGTTCAGGCACCGGGCGAGAATCCGCGCGCTGGTCGTCTTCCCGCATCCGCGCGGCCCGCTGAACAGGTACGCGTGATTGACCCGGTTGTTCCGCAGCGCCTGCTGCAACGGGTCGGTGACATGCTCCTGCCCGATGACCTCGGCGAACGACTCCGGGCGATAGCGGCGGTACAGCGCGAGAGACGACACGCTTACGAGGTTATAGGCGCCCACTGACAACACGGACCGCCCCGATCCCACCCCCGCCGGGCCCGCGCACCGCCGATTCCCCCCCGGAATGCAGAAGACCCCTCACGCACCCGCCAGAGCCGACTTACCCTTGCTGCCTTCCGGCCCTGGGGGAGTTCAGTCAGATAGCGCCGCGTGAGGGGCTGAGCCCCAGCCTACCTGATCGCCCCGACCGGGAACGAGTTCGCGAGCACTCCCCTCGGTCATGTAATGTTTCCGGCGGAGGATTCGCCTAGAGGCCTAGGGCGCACGCTTGGAAAGCGTGTTGGGGGCAACCCCTCACGAGTTCGAATCTCGTATCCTCCGCCAGTGCCTCACCGGGCACGATGTCGAAGGGCCCCACCGCTTGCGGTGGGGCCCTTCGTCGTTGTCCGTCTCAGTCGGTTTTTTCCTCGGAGCCGGGAGGCGTCCAGAGCGCGTCGCCGACCTGCTGGGCGACCTTGCGGAGCATGACTCCCGTCACATGCATGTACCGCGCGCGCATCCGGGCCGCTCCCCCGGGCTCCCATCCCATGATCGAGTCGATCACGACGTCCGGGACACCGAGGATCAGGAGGACCGTCGCGGCGGTGTGACGAGCGTCGTGCAGACGGCCGTCCCGGACACCGGCGTCCCGGAGCAGGCGCTTCCAGACGTGGAAGTCGGTGTTCGGGCTCAGCGGCCCACCGGTCGGTGAGGCGAAGACGTACCCCTTGCCCTCCCAGTCGGCGCCGGCCGCGATCCGCTCCCGCTCCTGGGCTTCCCGATGCTGGCGCAGGATCTTGATCAGCGGGTCGGGCAGGCCGATGGTGCGCCGTCCGGCCCGGGACTTGGTGGACTTGTGCTCGCGCCGGGTCTGCTCCCGCTTGGGGCAGTAGCCCGCCTTCCGGCCGCACGGGTCGCCGCCGCAGCCGTGCGCGTACTTGGGGCGCAGCCGGTTCTTGCGGATGCGGACGTATCCCGCGGCGAGGTCGACGTCCTCCCAGTGCAGCCCGAGCGCTTCCCCTTGCCGCAGGCCGAGCGCCAGGGCGACGACCCATCGGGCACTGTTCCGGAGCTTGGCCGCTTCGACGAGCAGGCTCTGAACCTCTTCGATCGTGTACGGCTCGATGTCCTCTTCTTCGAGCCGGGGCGCCTTGGCGATCTCCGCTGCATTGGTCGGGACGTGTCCGCGCCGCACCGCCTCACCGAGGGCGACCCGGATCGTCCGGTGGACGTGGTGTGCGGTGCCGGCGGAGCTCCCGGAGTCCTGCATCTTCCGGTAGAAGCGCTCCAAGTGCTCGGGCTCCAGGCGGTCGAGCTTGTGGGCACCGAGGCCGGGCACCAGGTGCACGCGCACGTCGACCTCGTACCCGTCGTACGTGTTCTCGGAGACGTACGGCTTGGCGATGTTCTCGACCCAGTGCTCAAGCCAGGCCTTGAGCGTCCAGCTCTGCCCCGGCTTCCCGAGCTTCTTGTCGTCCCGCGCCCGCTCCATCTCACGGACGGCCCTGGTCACCTCGGCCTTGGTCTTCCGCTCGATGTGACGGCGGTCGGGCTTGCCGTCGTCACGAACGCCGACCGTCACCCGGCCGTGCCACTTACCGTCGTTGCCGAGGTAGATCGAGGAGGCTCCGTTGGGCTGGCGAGTGCGCTTCTGCTCTGCCATGTCGTCTCCCCTTACGCGACGGCGGCCGGGCGCCGCAGCTTCGCCACGTACGCAGAGAGGGCGTCGACCGGAACCCGCCGCAGCCGCCCCACGGTCACGGACTCGATCTCGCCGGACATGACGAGCCGGAAGCACGTCGTACGACCGATCCGGAGCCGTCGCGCGGCCTCTTCGACGGTCAGCAACACCAAGGCGGGGTCGGTGGTGGTCTCGTCGAGGACCGCCGGGCGAACCGCTGTCAGCGTGGTCATCAGGCGAGGTCTCCCATCGAATCGAGGACAGGAACGGCGGAAGTGGCGGACGGCCCGACGGCGTCGGGTGGCGGGGCACCGTGGGCGACGAAGCGTTCCGCGTCCGTCCAGCCCGTTCCGGCAAAGCGCCAGTGCGAGAGGACGAGAACGGTGTCCGGGTCGGGCAGCGGGTGGCCGGCTTCTGCCGCGCGTTCACGGGCGAGGGCTTCGTTGTGGTCGGCGCGTTCTTGGCGGAGGGCGCTGAGGGTGACGGAGTAGGCGCGGGACTTGGTGGAGAAGTGGCCGCGGAAGCCGAGCATGTGGGCCCACTTGCGCAGGCGCAGTTCCTCGAGTTCGGAGAGCGTGCCGAGGTGCCAGCAGGTGAGGATCAGTTGCCGGGCGTGGTCGGTGACGCCGGAGCCGATCAGGTCGGTGATCGGGTTGCGGACGGGGCGGTCCAAGGTGCCCGCGGTCTCGGCGCCCTTGGTGGCGTACTTGGCGATGTAGGCAGCCACAGCCCGGCTGGAGAGCTCTGACGTGCCCGCGAAGTCGACGGAGCGAATGGGGCGGATGTCCAGCTGTTCGCCGAAGCGGAAGGCGTACGAGCGCCCGTCGAGGACGGGGCCGGGGGCCTCGGCGAGGCGAGCCGCCGAGCGGATCGCGTCGGCCAGAAGTTCTGTTGTGGCCCAGGCCGGCGGTGAGTCCTCGGCGCCGTCCGGGCCGTCGAGGCGGATGACGGCGTGGAAGTGGACGGCGCCGCGCCGCTGGTACTCGGCGACCTTGGCGTACGAGACCTTGAGGCAGTCGCGCAGCGCGGAGCGGCCGATACCCGCCCGGGAAGCGATCTGCTGGCGCAGGTAGGTGGTGAAGCGGGCCCAGAGGGCACCTGCGTGCGCGTTCCACAGGACGGCCGCGCGGTAGTCGTAGCGGTCCGGGTCGAGCGGCGTACCGAGGGCGGAGTCGTCGTCCGGGTGGGAGCTCCCGCAGCGGCACCGGCCGCCGGAGGGCCGGTTGTGGACGGGGCCGAAGGAGGGGGCGGTGAAGGTGGCGAAGACGCGCGGGTGCCCGGCGACGGCGGGGCCGATGCCCTTGCCGCCGCTCAGTCCGGCCGTGACCAGGTGGAAGGTGTCTTTGCGGTAGACCTCGGCGCAGGCGGCGCACCGGGTAGCCCGGCGGTTGTTGCAGCGGATGAGGAGTTGTCCGGCCGGAAGGCTGGAGCCGACGATCTCCCGGACGACTTCGCCCGTGGCGGCGTGAACGTCCAGGCGATGGCCCTCCATCCGTACTGGTTGCTCGCAGCCGCCCAGGCGCTGGATCTGCCGGGCGTAGGCGCTGAGGTCGCTGTACCGGGCGAGGGCCGTCAGGTGGCGGGTGACTCCGAGGGGAGCCGGGGCGTGCATGTGCGGGTTCCTCCTTGCGGTGCGGGCGTTTGGGGCGGGCACCCGGCCTGTCCGTCGAGGGGGCTAGACAGTGTGGGCAGGCCGGGCGGGCTGAGCCGAGGAGTCAGCGGCGGGTGAGGAGGGAGCGGACGACGACGGCGCAGACGGCGATCGAGGCGGCGGTGACAGTGACGGCGAGGAGCATGGAGACCAGGACGGCGCCGACGACCAGGACCACGGCGGTGCCGCCGCCGACGAGGGCGAGCACCGTGCCGGGGCTGAGCTGGACAGCCGGGCGGGACGGCGACGGAGCGACGGGGGCCGGCGAGGAAGTCTGCGTGGCCAGGGTGACGGTGGTCGGCTCGACGGCGGCGGGCGGGGCGACCAGGCCGGTCGGCTGGGGCATGGTCGGGATCTTCGGCTGGAACATGGCGGGTCTCCTTTCTCGGGTTACTTGATGAGGGAGTTGCTGACGGGGGCCAGCAGGCTGTCGGCGAGGAGGTAGCCGCCGAGGAGGAGGGCGGCGATGAGCCACCAGGGCGGGCGGATGAGCTTGACTCCCAGGACCCCGATGCAGAGCAGGGCGAGCCAGAGCGGAACGTCCATTGCGGTGGTCTCCTGTCAGGCGGAGCAGCGGTGGGTGCGGGCGGCGAGTTCGGCGGCGGCGCGGCTGTCGTACTCGGCGGAGAAGTCGCAGCGGGGCGCGGTGCAGGCGGCCAGGTGACGGTTCTTGCCGCGGTCGAGGTAGGAGGCGACATTCACGGGGCCGATGCGGCGGACGTTGCGGAAGCGGCGGTGCATAGTGGTGCTCCTCTCAGAGGTGAGCGGCGACGGATGCGGTCATGGACGGCGGCAGGCCGAGCCGGGCGCGGACGGCGTCGGGGTCGGCGGGGCTGCCGGTGGTCGAGCGGTATTCGTCGGCGAGGGCCCGGACGCGGTCGACGAGGGCGGGCGGCAGGGCGACGGCGGGAGCGGGCGCCGGGGCCGGGGTGGCGGCCGGTTCTGCAGCGACCTCGGGAGCGGGTTCGGTGTCGGTGGGCGGCGCCGGGAGCGCGTCCTGATAGGACGTGTCGACGGCGGCCGGGGCCGGGTGCGGCTCCGTGGCCGGGGTCAAGGTGGCCGGGGCTGCCGGCGCTTCCGGGGTGTGCGGTGCGTGGGCCAGGAGCGTGCCGCCGAAGAAGGCGACGGCGGGCCAGCCCGCCACGACGACGCGGAGCAAGGCGGGAACGTGGTCCAGGTCGAGGAGTCCGGCGGTGGCGACGTTGGCGCCGAGGGATGCGGCGAGGGCCACCAGGAACCACATCCGTGGGCCCCCGGCCGCCTGCCCCGCTCGCTGTGACTGGCGCATGCGGCGCCAGGCGGCGACCAGCAGCAGGTCGACACTGACGGGGTAGGCCCATGCCTTCCAGCCGCCCTGTCCGGCCGCAGAGGCGAGGTCGTGCAGGTGGGAGAAGGACAGGGCACCCGCGATGACGGCCTGCACGATCACGGCGTCCACGCGGACCAGGTGGGCACGCATCAGCTCGGCTTCCCTTCCGGGCTGTCAGTTGGCGGAGTTGAGCGCATCGGCACGCTCACGGGCGAGGCATGCCACCTCGGCGGTTTCGGCGTCGCCAGGCGTGTGAGCCGCGATGCGCTCCAGCAGCTCCGCCTTCCGTTCCATCGGCGCGGCGTACTCGCCACAGGTGCGGTTCTGACGGAGCTCAGCCAGGTCGGCGATGAGCGCGCTCACTTCGGCGACGGAGGGGCGTGACATGGCGCTTCCTTTCGGTTTTGGGCATGGGCCGGGTAGGGACGTGGCGCGAGGCGGTCACGCCGGCCGTAGTGAGCGGGGGTACGGCTACTCGGTCACCGGGCGAGCGGTGGGCACACCGGCGGCGGAAGGGGACGGCCTGGCCGATTCGACGGCGACGGCGGGCCGGAAGGAGTCGAGCCGGGGCAGTTCCGGCACCAGGGCGGCGGTGGCACGGCAGACGGCCGCCGCGTCGTCGAGGGTCAGGTGAGGGGAGCGGACGCGGGACCAGCCGCCGGACGAGTCACCGACGACCGCGACGCCGGGCCGTTCGGCCGGGATGGAGGTGGCGGCCAGGGCCGCCTCAGGGGAGATGTCGGCCAGCGCCATGTTCGCCGACGACTCGTCGTTGACGCGGTGGCAGATGCGGCCGGTCAGCTGAGCGCGCAGCATGGTGGCGCCCTTGCCGAGTTCGGAGCCGAAGCGCTGCCCGCACACCTCCAGGTAGATGCCGGCCGCGCGGCCGAGCTGGGCGAGGCGGATGAGCTTGGTGACCATGGCGTCCCGCCGCTTCTCGTCGTCCTTGCCCGCGGCGAGGAAGAGTTCCGCGACCTCGTCGACGACGACCACGACCGGCACCGGCCGCACCGCTTCCGGCAGCCCCCACACGTCCGAGGTGAGAACAGCGTCCGAACCGGCCCCGCTACGGAGCCCGATGAGGCGGAACCGGGCCTCCATCTCCTCCAGCAGCGCGTCGAGAAGTTCGTTCGCGCGATCGGGGTTGTCGGCGAGGGCGGACAGGCGGGGTGCGAACGGGGTCAGTTCGACACCCCATTTGCAGTCGATGCCGACGAGCACGACCCGTTGCCGGGCCAGGCCGCACAGCAGGTTGCGCAGGTAGACGGATTTGCCGGACTGGGTGGCGCCGAGGATCAGTTCGTGCGGCACGGTGCGAAAGTCCCGCACGTGCCAGTCGCCGTCTTCCCGCAGCGCCAGCGGCAGACAGAGCGGATCGGCCGCCAGCCGGCGCCGGGCGGGCCGTACGTCGGCGAGCACGTCCCAGCCGATCAGCCGCAGTTCGAGCCGCCCCGGCTTGGTGGGACGGATGTGCACGGCGTGAGCGCCCCAGGCGTGCCGCAGTCGGTCGGCGGAGGCGGTGAAGTCCTCGGGCGCCTGCCCGGCCGCCATGCGCAGCCGCATCACGAGCCCGGACCCGGTCGGCAGCGGGAACGAGTGACGAGGCGGTACCGGGGCCGCCTGCCGCCCCATCATCCGGGCGGTGGCCCGACGAACCGCCGAGGCCGGGACCGTCAGGCCGCAGGCGTCCATCGTCGCCCGGTACGAGACGAGCACCCGCAGCGCGACGACCGGATACCCGACCAGCCACCAGAACACCACCGGCATACGGCGGCGCACCACCAACAGCGCGACCAGGACCAGCAGGACGGGCACCAGCACCCGGACGGTGTCGGCCATGGCGATCAGCCCTGCACCGGAGCCGGGGCGTTGACCATGACGGCGTCGGCCCGGTAGGCGATGCCGTGTCGGGCACGCCCACCGAACTCGCTCTCCCAGGGCCGGGCCATCAGGCCGGACAGGATGACCGGGGCGCCCATCACCAGGCCCTCGCCGATGCCCTGTTCGGGAACGGTGACCTTGATCATGTCGGAGCCGCCGGCCGCGATGAACACCAGCTCCAGCGTCATGAGCCGCTGGTTGGTCACCGGGTCCACGGCGACCTCACCGGTCTGCCGGTCCTTCACCTTGACCTCGGGCAGCTTGGTGACGAGGAGCGTCGCGGCCGAGGTGTCCACGGGGATCACACGCATTTTCTGAACCTCACTGGGTTGGTGGAGTTGGATACCCCCCTAGACAGTGCAAGGAGGGGCCCGCCCTAACTGTCTAGGGGGGTTGACGACAAAGGTAACCGACGACCCGTCAACTGTCTAGGGGGGTATACGAACGTGTCTCAGTGCCGCCGCGCGGAGCGCGCTACGAGAGCACCCAGTGGAGGACGGTCGCGTCGTCGTGCGCCTTGCCGCGCGGCCAGCGCCGACCGTCAGGATCGCCGTCCTCGGCGTCGCGCACGCGGCTGATCAGCTCATCCGGCCCGAAGGAGCCGAGGACGGTCAACACCTCTTGCCAGTCGGCGAGTTCGAAGCGGTCGACGAGGCGCGTCGCGCCGTCGCTCAGCAGCGTCACGGATGCCAGCGAATCGAGCGGCACCGACCCCGTCAGGGCGTGTTCGGCCGCCCGCGGATCGGGGCCGGCGATCCAGAAGCCGCCCGGTCGGTTGCGGAGCCCCGTCAGGGCGTTGCGGTAATCGGCGAGCGCGGCGGAGTGTTCGGGCGAACCGGTAGGCAGCGCGTCCACCGGCCCGCGCAGCCGCTTGCCGACCTCATCCAGGCGCCGGTCCGTGACGACGGCTGTACCGCCGTCCTTCTCGGCGAGGAGCAGGGAGGAGTCGCCGAGAACGAGGTATTCCAGAGCTCCCGCTCCGACCCGGGCGCAGACGACCGTACTGGTCGGGCTGGCCCGGTAAGCGAGGTCGCAACTGTCCTCGTGCAGGGACCGGACGAGGCCGATCGAGTCGGCCAGACAGTCGGCGAGCGGCCGGGCGGGATGCGCCGTGCTGCCGCGCAACAGCAGGCTGCCCAGCGTCGAGGAGAACCAGGCGACGCCGTGCGTGCACCCGGTTTCGGCCCCGCCGACGCCGGCACCGTCGAGGAGCACGGCCGCACTGGGGGCGGCGGCGGCGAAGTCCTCGTTGTCCCGGTCGGGGTCGGCGGGCAGCGTGGAAAGGGCGACCCTCACGCCGTCGTGTCCTCGTCGTGCCGGTACAGGGGACAGAGCAGTTCGACGGACTGCGGTTCGCTGGTCTCCGGGTCGTACTCCACACCCACCAGCGTGGAGAACCGGTGATCGCCTACTTGCCCCCAGAGCGTGTTCAGGTCGTTGGCGAGCAACTGCACGACACCCAGGGAACCTTGTGTGTGGATACCGGCGAGGGCCAGTAGCGAACCCTTGCCGTCCGGGCGGGACAGTCTGCCGAGGTATCCGACGTCATACGGGCGTGCCGGTTCGCCGTCCTGTCCCGACCGGTGCACGGCCCCGGTCCGCCGGTCCACCACTGTCCAGGGACCGTCTTCAGCACGCTCCCAGTGCAGTACCGGGTCTTGCGCGTAGGTGTCCCACATCTCCTGAGACATGCGCGGACCGCAGACGACGATCAGACCGTCTCGGTTGAGGTCGATCTCACCGGTGACCGGGACGTGCTCCGAGGCAACGTCGAGCCCGTACGACCGCGCCAGGTCCTCCAGCCGCTTGCCGGAGCTGACATCGTCCACGGCTACGACCGTCCGCCCGCGTTCGTCGTCCCGCCGCAGCGGAGTCGCAACCGTGACTGCGCCCCGGCCGAGGAAGGCCCCTTCCGGCGCCGGCCCGGTATGCCGGATCTGGTGAATCCGCCCGCGGCTCAGACCCGCCTTTGCCGCGATCTGTGCGTACGACAGCCCTTGGGCATGCAGGTCCTGCACCACACGCCGACGGAGGCGAGCCAGCTCGGTCACCTCTTGCTGTGCGTCGGCCAACCGGGTCGTGACCTCGCGCAGGAGCAGGTACGGATCATCGATCGCCGTGATCCGCTGCAGCTCGTCCGCCATGACCTCACCTCCTAGCAGTAACCAGGAGTCTAGGGCCCTAGACGGTATGGGCGGGAGACGCTGACCCGTACGAACACCGATCACGAAGAACCGGCTCCGCCGCCGAGGCACGCCCCGAGGGCTCACCCTTCACCACCCGGAGGGCAGGCGAGGGCCACCGTGGAGCGGAGCGCAGTCACACACCCTCCCGTGCTAGGTCGGCCCACACGGAACGACCGTCGGGCCAGTTCTTCACGCCCCAGTCCTTCGCGCAGCCAGCGATCAGCACCAGCCCGCGACCGCCCTCCTCCTGACTGGTCACGTCGCACAGGTGCGGCACCCGTTCGCCGCCCTGGTCGACCACTTCGATCCGCACGCGGTCATCACCGAAACCGACGACGACGAGGAACCAGCCGCCGGCCGCGCCGCTCAGCGAGTGGCGCACGGCATTGGTCGCGAGCTCACTCACGACCAGGACGGCGTCGTCGACGGGTCCCCGTTCGGCAAGCAGGGAGGCGACGAAGTGACGGGCATGGGCCACCTCCTCGGCAAAGCCGGGGAAGGCACGGCACCACTTGGAGAGCATGGGAGAACACCTCAGTTCGTCTAGGGGGCTAGACAGCGCAGCGGCAGAGTATTCCCATGCGTGACCCATCGGCTAGGCATCTAGAGGAATTATTCCTCTAAGGGGTGACGGTGTCTCCCAGGTCGCGGAACTCCTTCATCACCTGCAACAGCAGCTCCCGCACCTCGGCACCGAAGACCGCGGCCTGCTCGAAGCGACTGAACGTCTCCTCGTACGCGGCCACCTCGGCGGAGTCGACCGACACCCGCTCACCGGCGAACGTCTCGACCACGACCGCCCGCCGGTCACACAAGGTGAACCCGTGACGAGGCAGCACCGGCACCGGCCGACGCCAAGGAATGACCCCGAGTCGTACCGTGCTCAGACTCTCGACAGCCAGCAGCCGGTCGAACTGAGCGAGCATCAGCGCCGAGGTCCCCGGCCACGTCCGCAACACGGCTTCCGTCAGTACGAACAGCGACTCCCGCCCCGGCTCGTACAACACGCTCTGCCTCTCCACACGGGCAGCGACAGCACGGCCGACCGCCTCAGGTGTCGAGTTCGGCGCGCTCTCGAAGACGTGCCGGGCGTACTCCGCGCTCTGGAGCATGGCTGGCAGAACAACGCACTGGAACGACCGCACCAGGCGAGCGGAGCGAACTTCTTCGTCGACGGTTGTACCGGCGACCGGAGTTGCACCGACCGCCGATTCCTCGGAGTCTGCGGCAGTCGCTACGGCGGCCAGGAGGTCACGCACCTCATGGGCGGTCGACTCGTCGAGTCCGAGGGCACGTGAAAGCCGGTCGAGCACGTCAAGGCTCGGCACCATGCGCCCGGTCTCCACCTTGGACACGGTCGGCTGCCCCACACCGGCACGCTGCGCCAGCACCGCCCCCGTCAGACCGGCCCCTGATCGGAGCTCACGAAGACGCGCACCAAGCGCCCTCATCCGTTCCCGCCGTTCACTCCCCATGCTCAGGGTTCTACACCACGAGGCGGCAGACACTGGGTGCGTAGGCCACGTTGATCAACAACAGCCCCGCGCGTGATTCAAAGTTTCTCTACTGGTTCAAGCCCCCGCCCGTTGGGCGGGGGAGTGGTCCCGCAGCCACAGCTCGCAGGGTCCAACGAAGCCCTCAGCCGTCGCGCACTTGGGAGAACAGGACTCGACAGCAACCGCAAAGAACCTCAGCTCCCCCATGCTTCGCAGCCCCTCAGGGCTACGCCTCAGCCCCCCCGGCCGCAGGCCTACAGCGGCACAGGCGACACGTTGGGGGCTCTTGACCTTCGGCCATCCGATCGCGCTGTCCCTATCGGCTCCGGCCGTCGCCGCGTAGATCGCACCCCACAGGCCCGCACTGCGGGCCGGCGCGGACCTCGGGACTCGGGGCTTCGCTCCTGCCTTCGGCCCGCGCGCCCCGGCCCCGGCCCCGCGCCACACTTAACAACCCGGGGGCGATCACGCTTCACACTCTGGCCCGCCAAAGGGCCGATGCACCGGACCAAGCCTGATCCCCACCCTTGTCCCCACAGCCACCAGGCCCGACCTGGGGGAGACGGCATTACCCACAGGCCCGCACGCGTGATCCGCTACGGACCAACAGACGCTTTGAACTCAAAACAGGTACGCGACGGCTGAGGGCTTCGTTGGACCCTGCGATCCGTGGCGGGAAGGGACCGTCGGGGCCGAGGTGGTCGCTCCGAGACTTTAAGGTCTGCTGACCTGTGGGGCCCCTCCGAGAGCAAGAAAGGGGGCCGAGTGCCTGCTTCGCACGGTGAGGATCAATGACCCTCTCCATTGGATCAAGTGTAATAGCCCCCTTTCATGCTCTCGCCCCACAGATCACCAGACCTCAAACTCTCTCCCCCGACCCGTGGCCACGCTCACCGAGTGGTGGTTTCACGTGAAACGCCCGCTTGGCTCAACACCCTTATTCTCAACTGAAGTTGACGAAAAGAGGCCGGAGTGGTGCAGCACAAGACAGACAGCACTCACTCGAATGGCGTACCACCCGACGATTGGCTAGCCTTTGAAGGGGAGAAGTTGCGGACAGGAGCGCGGGCCGCAGAGCCGTTCAGTGCCGGACTCGACCCGACGGGGACGTCACAAAGCAGGCCGAGCAGCCCATCACCCCTATCTCCGCAGGCCAATGGCGCAGCATTGCCCATTTCCGGGCGGCGAGGCAGACGTCAAATGATTGTCACTGACGGGAGATTCCCATGAGCAAGACATTCGAAGAGGCTGCGGCAGAAGCGATGACCGCAACGGCCGAGCCCGCAACGGCACAAGAGCGGACTGCACCAGCGGGAGGCTTTACGCACGCAGCTCGGGTCGTAACCGGAAGCACCCACGGCCAAACGTGGTTCAGGTCTAACGACTCAACCGTTAACCGCGACAGCGTTGTTGTTGCGTCAATTACCGAGCTGGGATTCGACAGTTCGGGAGCGTTCCCCATGAGGGGATTTGCTCGCATGCAAGTCAGCAACGTCGTTCCCGGACCAGGGTTTGTAGATTTCTGGCTCAACATCGACTGGGCCAGCAACCTATCATTCAGGATCAACTATCAGGTCTCGTAGTGTAGGCCCGGTGACCGGCTCAAGCGGCCTCGACGGCCATAGTGCCCGTAGTTCTCATCGACAGAGGTCATGGCACGGTCTCTGGGACGTGCCACTCTCGTGCCAGAACGCACGGGGACTCACGGGGAACCAGGGTTCGCTAGGGCGATACCGCCGGCCAGCACCCAAGGCCGGGAATCCGCAGGTCACCCCGGTAGCCAACCAGCCTCGCTCCTAAAGCGGTGCTCTCCGCGTCAAAGCGAGGCTGTGAAGCCGGCGGACTGGTCGAGGTGGAACGCGGAGCCCGGAGCCGTCGGAGTCCAACCCTCACGCAGGGCAACCCACACAGCCGCGGCAACGAGGGACGGCAATACCGGCTCAGCCTCGCGACCGATCCAGTTGCTCGGATGCGGCTGATCGGTGGTGACCACGAGCGTCGCTCCCGGGGTGTCCGCATGCTCGACCGCGAACGTGCACGGCGACCAGGCCAGCCCCTGGGAGTACGTCGGCCTGCCTCGCAGCCGCCAGCGGTAGGGCGTGCCGTCAACATCGATCCGTCGTGATCCCTTGCGGACCAGTGCCATGTCTCCCCCTTCAGCAGCACCGATGCTAACGAGGCCGGCCCCGCCCTCCGTCTCAGTTTCCGTCTCATTCAGCGCCGTTCACGACCGTTCAGACGAGACCGTAGCCCGTAGCCGCTCCCGCGACCGACGGCCATGAACGCAGGTGAACGGAACCGTACGCGGCCACGTGAGACACCACCACAGTTGGAAAGCGTGTTGGGGGCAACCCCTCACGAGTTCGAATCTCGTATCCTCCGCAGCCGCCTGAACAGGCGAAACGAAGAGTCGGACCGCACCTGGCGGTCCGACTCTTCGGCATGCCCTGGTTGCAGTTTCGGTTGCATTTATAGGCGACATTCAGGACACATCCTCAAGCAGGCAAGGCGCACGCTCAGGTCCCACAGGTCGACCAGCGCAGACCCTGAGGGGTTTTGACACCGAACACGGTCATGCCCCCGCATCTGTCGATGCCTTATTCACCCATCGCGGGCTGACCTGCGGCGACTCTGGTTTCTGCGGATCCACGCGGATCTGTCCATGGTCTAGGGACGATGTCGCGGTCATAGCCCGATCATCCGGACCTTGCTGCCGCACAGCCGGGTCAGGTCATCGATATCCGACGTGAGGACGGCGACCGGGCCAGGCTGACGCATGGCCGCTTCGGCGACGGTGGCGTCGATCGCGTACTTGTGTCCGTGCAGGCCGACGCTCTTGAGCAGTTGCGCCGCCGCCCTGGCCGCTGCCTCCGTGACCGGCTCCACCTTGACCCGGGAGAGCGCCCATTGCAGTCTGGGCAGGTTCACCCTGGTGTGGCTCACCTCCACGATCGTGTTGGCGCTGACGACGAGGTCCGCTCCCATGTCGTGGAACACCTGGAACATCGCCAGAACCTTCCGATCCTGCGCCACCCAGGCCGACAAGCCCTCGCTGTCCAGGACGACAGTCTCGATGTGTCCGCTCACGCAGCGCTCGCGCCACCGGCGGCCTGCGTCGTGCCGAAGATCCGCGCCCGCGCCTCGGCCAGCTCTTCCTCACTGAAGGCCCCGTGCTCGTCTGCGTGCCTGCGCAGGTCGGCCCCCAGAAGCTGGTGCCGGATCTGTCTGGCGACCGCTTCAGCCACGTAGCCGGAAATGTTGTCCGTGATCTTCTTCAGCTCCGCCACCTGCTCGGTGGGGAGTGTCACCGTGATGCGTGTGGTGTCAGCCATAGCTGTAAGCATACTGCGGTATGCGCGCTGCCTGCTCTCTGTTTCCGGAGTCGGTCCGGTCGCCGGCAGGTCGGCGATGTGGATGCGGTCGGCTTCGCACAGGTACCTGGAGGGCACTGCCGGCTCAGGCCCGGTCGGCTCGGTCCCGGTGACCAGTGCAAGGTGCGGCGCCGCCGGGTTGGCCGACGGCGCCTTGTTCCTGCCGGACGCGCTGCGCCCGTTACGCCATCGCTTGCCCGTCCGCAGGTTGATACCGGCGAGCCGGGCCGCCTCCTCGTAGCTGACTCCTTGATCCACAAGCCGGAAGTATTGCTCCCGCTCACGGACCAGCTTCCTGGGCCCCTTCGGCTTCCGGCTCTCCCGGATCTCGAAGTCCATCGCACCCCTTGAGCTGGGGTGTTGCGACGACCACTAGAACTCAAGTTCGTGGTGGGGCCCTTCGACGTTGTCCGGCATCAGCTTGCGGGGAGGCTGAACCTGTAGCCCTGCTGGGTCAGCCAGGGGAGCAGTTCGCGCAGGGCTGCCACGGTCTGGCTGCGGTCGCCGCCGCCGTCGTGCATGAGGATGATGCCGCCGGGATACAGCTCGCGCTTCGCGGTGGCGAGGATCGAGGCGGCGCCGGGGCGCGTCCAGTCACGGGTGTCGACGGTCCAGCCCAGCGGGCGCAGGCCGTCCTGCACGGCTATCTTGCGGTTCTCGGCGCTGAAGTCGCCGCCGGGGGCACGGAACCACTTGACCTGAGTGCCGGGCCCGCCGGCCTTGGTGATCATGTTCTTGGCGTCGGTGATCTCGTGGGCCTGCTTGTCGTTAGGCAGGGTGCTCATCGGCTGGGGGTGGTCCACGGTGTGGTCGCACAGCCGGTCGCCCGCGGCGATGACGCGCTTGACCAGAGCGGGGTTCGCGGCGGCCTGTTTGCCGATCTCGCAGAAGGTCGCCTGGGCGTGGTACTGCGCGAGCAGGTCCAGGATCTGGCCGGTGGCCTGCCCCGGACCGTCGTCGAAGGTGAGTGCCACGGTGCGGCCGGCCGTCGGCGCCGCGTTGTAGGCGACCGAAGCGCTCGGGGCGCCGGCCGGAGCGGTCCGCGCGGTGCCGCCGGGCGCGGCGCTCGCGCTCGTACCGGCGCAGGCCAGGGCGAAGGTGACGGCCGCCGTGCAGCCGAGAACCGCACGGCGGAACAGACGGACGGACTTCGGGTTCGACATTCGGCACTTGCTCCTGGGCATCACTGGCCATCTCGGGATGGCGACGACGGGACCCCCACGACGATGGCCGAATGCCTGACCAAAGCAAAGGATTCGCCTGCATTTGCAGCATTTATCACAAACCGGCCCATGGTGACTTTTTGCTGCCAGGCGGACACATGCCGTCAGCGAGCCGTCAGGGAGCCGTCAGCAGTCGCGGAATTCCGGCGACTGGCTTGAGGATCTGGGCGCGCGGCGAGGTGAAGCGGGTATGGGTCGCTCCGCCGTGGGCCTCGGGGCGGAAGGCGGCGACACGGTGGCAGTTCTGGAAGGCCAGGGCGATGCCGAAGTGCCGTTCGAGGCTGCCGCGGATCGCGTCGCTGGAGAGGGCCCGGAGCAGCTGGCCGCGCTCCTTCTCGGACGGCGGAGGCGTCCGGTCGTCCGCGAAGTCCGCTTCGGAGGTGCGCAGTTCACCGGCGAGACGGGCGATGAGGTCGTAGGCGTACGGCAGGGAGGTGCGGACCGTGTCCACGAAGTCCTCCTCCCGGACCTCGCCCTTCTCGGCCTCGGCGAGCAGCTGCGGGGAGACGTCGAGCGACACGAGAGGGCTTTCCTGTCTGTTCGGGAACGTGAAATCGGGGTCCACCTGGGTGGCGAGGTCGCGGCCGGTCGCGGTGTCGGCCCAGGCGGTGGCGTTGCGCAGGTGGAATTCGACGGCGTACCGCTGGAAGGCCGCCCAGTCCTTGGGGCGGGCGTCGACGGCCTCGCGCAGCCGGTCGCGGGTCCGGGTGTTGCGGGGTTCCAGCCCGCCGTGGCGGCGGCCCTGCTCCCGAGCCCGCACGAAGGGGGACTGCTCGCAGTAAGCGAGGAGGTCGTCCCCTACGTGTTCTTTGAGGAAGAGGAGGTCGTCGTCGCCGGTGATCTTGTTGCCGACCACGGCGACGGGCACACCGAAACCGGCCGCGCGGTCACGGTACTGGCGGTACACGGACACGCTCTTCCGGGTCGGCTCCACCACCAGGAAGGCCATGTCGAAGCGGGTGGACAGGCCGGAGGCGAAGGCGTCGGCGCCGGCCGTCATGTCGACGACGACGTACTCGCCGGGCCCGTCCACGAGGTGGTTGAGGTACAGCTCGACCGCGCCGGGCTTGGAGTGGTAGCAGGCCACACCGAGGGCCTCCGTACCGAAGGCGCCCGTCACCATCAGCGGTACGCCGTGCACCTCCCTGACGTGGTGGGCGTGGATGTCGTCGTCGCCGAGCAGGCGCAGGAGGCGGGAGCCGCGGCCCGGCGGGGTCGTCTTGACCATGGCGTCGCGGGACGGGATGCGGGGGTTCGTGCCCCTCAGGTAGTCCTTGATCTCATCGGTCCGCGCGCTGAGCGGCGGCGCGCCGAAGGACGCGTCCTCGTCGAGGCCGAGCGCGGCCGCCAGGTGCTGGTTGATGTCGCCGTCGACGGCCAGGACCGGAGCGCCGGAACGCGCCAGGTGACGGGAGAAGAGCGCGCACAGAGTGGTCTTCCCGCTGCCGCCCTTGCCGACGAACGCCACGCGCATGACCACCCCCCGTTGTTGAAAATGGATTTCATGAGCATAGATTGATGATGTGGTGACGAGCTGGCAAACCAGGGCCGGGCGATCCTGCCGGTAAGGGCTTGGTGTGAGGCGGGGCGGGCGACGCGGGGTCCGCCGGGTGCGCGACCTGCCCGGGGCCGGGCCGCCTACGGTGCCTCGGCGAGCCGGGTGGCCCGTGGTGCCGTGGGGGGTGAGACACGGGGACCGCTCTTACCGAAGGCGACCTGAGCGGTTCGTGACCGTGGCCACAGCGGGCGTATGCTGTGCGCGATTTGATCGAGGCACCTCGTTCGGTGAGGCGTCTTCACGGACACAGGCCACTGACCCGACGACGTCGAGAGACGCCCAGGTTCAGGACACCTCTCCCCGGCCTAAGGGGTGAGGCCAAGTGGCTTCCCGCCCCCGGGGCGGGATCACGCCGTGGAGTGCCAAAGCTCTGACGAGTTGGGGTGAACCAGGAGCGTCGCGTCCTGGTCGCTCCTTGCCGCGTCGTTGCGACGCCCTGGGCGTCCCCGGCCGGAGGGAGGCGAGAGATGGACAGTAGTCCGGGCCATAGTCGGCCCTGTTCCGTGCCGTACGCGTCCTTGCCGTACGCGCTGTGCGCGCCGTACGTGCCGTGCGCGCCGTTCTCGCCGTCCTTGCCGTCCCGCCGCGGTGCGAGGCAGCCGATCGTCCCCTGACCCGTCGTCCGGTTCGTCGCCGGCCGCGCGTTCATGCCTGCCCTTCGCCAGGGCCGGCGTGAGCACTCTCCTGGTCGGGGTGGTCGCCGCCGTCCGCCGCCGCCCGGTGCCCCGCCGTCCTGTCGGGGCTAGGGGGTGTTCACCTTGGCCACCAACACTCTGCTCATGTCCACCACCGCCCGTCTGCGCGGCCGCCGCGTCCAGCTGGAGCGCCGCGCGACCGCCTCCAAGGCCGTCCGTACCTCCCTGGTCTCACTGGCCGGGCTGATCGGCGGCCCGGTCACCAACCAGGCCGGGGAGGAAGTCGGCCGCGCGGTCGACGTCGTGGCCCGGCTCTACGGCGCCGAGCCGTACCCGCCGGTGACCGGCCTGGTCGTCCGGGTCGGCCGCCGCCACGCTTTCCTGCCCGCCGACACCGTGGAGAAGATCCACGCGGGCCGGGTCGCGCTGCGCACCGCCCGCCTCGACCTGCGCGAGTACGAGCGCCGCCCCGGCGAGGTGCTGCTCGCCCGGGACGTACTCGACCACCAGCTCGTCGACGTCGACGGGGTGCAGGTCACCCGAGCCGCCGACCTGTATCTCGCGCCGCTCGCCGACCGGGTCGTCCTGGTCGGGGTGGATGTGAGCCTGCCCACCCTGCTGCGGCGGCTCGGACCGCGCCGCTGGCAGGCCCGGCCGACCCCGGAGCGGGTGCTGGACTGGCAGTCCGTCGCCCCGTTCGCCGAGCACGCCACCGACGGGCCCGCCCAGGTCCAGCTGCGTGCCTCCCGGCGCGGGCTGCACCAGCTGCGCCCGGCCGACCTGGCCGACCTGCTCGAAGACCTCGGCAGGTCCGAGCGGCAGCAGCTGCTGCACATGCTGGAGCCCGCCGCCGCGGCGGACGCGCTGGAGGAGATGGAACCGGCCGAACTGGAGAACCTGCTGCGCGAGGCCGAACCCGAGCACGCGGCCCGGCTGGTCGAGGAGATGGAGTCCGACGAGGCCGTGGACGCGCTCCGTGACCTGCACAAGGACGAGCGCGAACGGCTGCTGGAGGGGATGCCCGCCGACCGGGCGTCGCATCTGCGCCGGCTGCTGGCCTACCCGGAGGGAACCGCCGGCGGCGCTATGACCACGCTGCTGGTGACCGCCCGCCGGGAGCAGAGCGTCGCGGAGGTACGCGCCGTGCTGGCCGCCCAGGCCGAGCACCGCACCGAGATCGACGCCGTCGCCGTGGTGGACGACGACGGCCGCCTGGTCACCGACATCGCCCTGTTCGACCTGGCCGTCGCCGAGGACACCACCAAGGTCGCCGACCTGACCGGCTGGCTGGCCCAGTTCGGGCCGCCGGTCACCGTCCGCACCGGCACCCGCCTGTCCGAGGCGGCCGAGCAGCTGGTGGCCGCCCGCGTCTCCTCGCTCCTCGTCATCGACGACCAGGACCGCCCGCTCGGCCGCATCCTCGCCGACGACGTCCTCGACGCCCTGCTGCCCGAGCGCGGGCGCCTGCACTTCCGGAGGATCCTGCAGTGACCACCCGCGACCTCGACACCACGACGGCGAGCCCTTCGGCTCCCGAGGCCGGGACCGCCCCCGCCCGGCGCACCGGCTGGCGCCGCATCACCATGGTCGCGGCGGTCGCCGGCCCCGGTCTGGTCGCCGCGAACGCCGGGAACGACGCCGCCGGCATCGCCACCTACGCCTCCGCCGGCTCCCAGTTCGCCTACGGCACGCTGTTCTTCATGGTGCTGGTCACCATCGCGCTGGTCATGGTCCAGGAGATGGCCGTACGCCTCGGCGCGCACACCGGAAAGGGCCTCGGGGCCCTCATCCGCGAACAGTTCAGCCTGCGCCTGACCGCGCTCGCCGTGTTCTGCCTGCTGCTGGCCAACACCGGTCTGGTCGTCAGCGAGTTCGCCGGCATCGGCGCCGCCTTCGAACTCCTCGGCGTGCCCAAGTGGGCGGTGATCCCGCCGGCCGCCGTCCTGCTGTGGTCGCTGGTGCTGTTCGGCTCCTACCGGTGGGCCGAACGCATCTTCCTGATCATGTCGTTGGCGTTCTTCGCGTACCCCGTCGCGATGATCCTCGGCCATCCGCACTGGGGGCAGGTCGGCAAGCACCTGGTGGTGCCGCACCTGGAGCCCAGCAAGGACTTCATCCTGCTCGCGGTCGCCCTGATCGGCACGACCGTCAGCCCGTACATGCAGTTCTACGCCGCCGCGGGCGTCGTCGACCGGGGTGCCAAGCCGGAGGACTACCGGCTGATCAAACTCGACGCCGTGCTCGGGGCGGTGTTCGCCTGCGTCATCAGCCTGACGATCATCATCGCCACCGCCGCCGCGATCGGCGGCACCGGCCCGCTGGACTCCGCCGCCCAGGCCGCCGAGGCCCTCAAACCGGTGGCCGGCCAGAACGCCGAACTCCTTTTCGCCGTCGGCCTGATCGGTGCCTCCGCCCTGGCCGGCGCGGTCGTACCGCTCTCGGCCAGCTACGCGGTGGGAGAAGCCGCCGGCGTCGAACGCTCCGTCTCCCGCAGCTTCCGCGACGCTCCTCTCTTCCTGGGCCTGTTCACCGCCCAGATCGTGCTCGGCGCGGTGGTCGCCATGACCCCCGTCGACGTCATCCAGCTGCTCATCGGCACCCAGGTCCTACAGGGTCTGATCAGCCCGATCGTGCTGGTCTACCTGCTGGTCCTCACCAACCGCCGTTCCGTGCTCGGTGCCGCCGCCAACAGTCCGCGCTACCGGGTCGCCGCCACCACCGTCGTCGTGGGTGTGGCGGCGATGTCCAGCATCCTGCTCGTCCAGACGGTCCTGGGCTGGTTCGGCCTGGGGTGACCCCCGGCCGGCCCCCCGGAGGAGGTACGGAGGAGGCGCTTCCGGCTCGCGAGGGGGCACGTGCCGAACATCGCATGGAATCGGCCGCCCCTAACTCAAACCCATGGGCGCATACTGGCAGCAATGACAAAGCCACCTGCACAGAAGCGTCATCTGCCCACCAGCCCTTTCAAGGCCCCGGTGCCGCCGCCTCTCAAGGAATTCGCCGTGGGGGACCAGGTCACCCATGACATGCACGGCCTCGGCCGGGTGATCGGCATCGAGGACGGGATCGCGGCACTCGTCGATTTCGGCTCTACCCAAGTGCGGATCCTGAGTCCGTACACCAAGATGAGCAAGCTGTAGCACTTGCCCGTCCGGTACCCAAGAGGAGACCTCTCATCGAACTGACCTCGCTGTTCTCCGCTCCGCAGGGAGCGCCGCGCAGTAGCACCGCGGCATCGCCGCCGCCGACGACCAACCCCTTCCAGGCCCCGGACTTCGGGGAGAACGAGACCTTCCTGATCGAAGACGCGTACGCGTCGGACATGGGTACGGGTCAGCGCGACGCGCGCTAGTGCCACACCGGCCCGCGGGGACCACACGGCCCCGGCCGCGGTGCGGGAGGAGACGACGGTGAGCGCGCGCGGGTACGGCCCGTGCGCCCGCGAGGCCGCGATCCCGTCGGTCCGGCGGGTGTCCATTCGGACGCGGACGGGACCGTCGCTAACGCTCGATCCGTACCGGTTTCGTCACCGTCACCTGGTCCAGCTCCGAGACCCGTACCGTCACCCGCATCGTCCAGGTCCCGGGAATGGGGAGGTTGAACGAGTCGGCGGCCCAATAGCCGCCGCGGTCGGTGATCCCGGAGTCCAGCGGGCCCACCTTCTGGGCCGCGAGGACGAAGGAGACGTGCAGTTCGGGGACGCTCGACAGGCCGCCGTCCGGGCCGTAGACCACCGCCTGCACGGAGTTCTGGCCCACCCTGCCGGGGTCCAGGGTGACCTGCACCTTGCCGTGCGCGCCGGGGGTGCCGACGTCGAAGGGCACGGTGGTGACGGAGGCCGCCGGGACGCCGCCCGTCGTGTCCGCTCCGGCCGCCTCGGCCGCCGCCCGGCCCGGCTGGGTGCCGGTGAGGAGGGTCGTCAGGACCAACACCAGGACACCTACGGCCACTTCGGTGAGGACCGAGCGGCGCAGGTCCCTGGGATCGGAACCCGAGGGGGCGGCAGCTGAGGAGGAGACGGCAGGGGGCGTAGTGGCGGAGGCGACCGAGGAGGGCGTCGGTTCGGAGGTGGCCGCCGGTGCGCCCACCGTCTGCGGCACCCGGTCCCGTACCGCCCCGGACACCTCCGCGCCCGCCGACCGCGCCGTCCACCGCCGCGACTGGCCGGCCGCAGCCAGCAGCAGCACCACGGCCGCCAGCTTGGCGAGCAGGATGCGGCCGTACGAGGTGTCGGTGAACGCCTGCCAGGAACCCAGGCCCCGCCAGGACTGGTAGACGCCGGTGGCCACCAGGACGGTCACCGAGGCGAAGGCCGACCGGGAGAAACGGGTCACCACGGCGGTCGGGGGCGCCGCGCGGTAGAGCGTCGTCAGCAGGGCCGCCAGACCGCCCAGCCACACCGCCATCGCCAGCAGGTGCAGCACCGCCGAGACCATCGCCACCGGCACCTGCAGCCCGGCCGAGGCGTGCTCGGCCGCCGCCCAGGTCAGGGACAGCGCCACCGCCAGCACCGCGCCCGCGGCCAGGGCCGACCGGGACCACGTCCGGCGCCTGCGCAGGACCGGCAGGAATGCGGCGGCCAGGAGCAGCAGGGCCAGCCGGGCGAGCAGGAGCTGACCGGGGCGTCCGGTCACCGTACGGCCCAGCCCGGCGGCCGTGAAGGCGGTCGCCGGGGAGGCACCCTCCTCGTACGGCGCCCGCAGCACCAGCAGCATGAGCGTCGAGGCGAACAGGACCCACCAGCCGGCCAGGGCCGGCCGCCGCAGCCGGGCGGGGTCCGGCGGCCGGCAGTGGGCGGCGAAGGCGAGCGTGCCGACCAGGAGGGCCACCGCCAGGTAGGCGAGGTAGCGGCCGATGTTGTAGAGGCTGGTGGTGGCGGGGTTCTCCACCGGGTCGGCGCTCACCTGGGCCGTCGTCGAGGACGGCTTGCCGACCGAGAAGGTGAAGGCCCCGGCGACCGGGTGGCTGTCCGCCGACACCACCCGCCACGCCACCGTGAAAGTCCCCGTGCCGAGCCGGGCCGGCAGCGGCACGCGGGCCGTGTCGGAGTGGCCGGGGGCGTGGTCCGCCCCGCCGGTGCGCACCCGGCGGTTGTCGGGGTCGTAGACGCGGAAGGAGTCGTCGAGCAGGCCGACCGACTCGGAGAAGGTCAGGGTGATCCGGCGCGGTGCCGTCTTGAGGACCGTGCCGTCGGCGGGGTCGCTCGCGCGCAGGGTGGCGTGCGCGGACGCGGGGCCGGCTCCGCCGAACAGGAGGAGGAGCAGGGCGCCGCCCAGCAGGGTCAGTCTCCACAGCCGCCGAAGTCGCCGGGTTGTGCCATACGTTCCTCGCCGGTCGCCCACGTCACCGCTCCGTCGTCGCCACTCGGGTGCTCCCGATAGGTACGCACGGATCCGGCCGCGCGCTCACCACCGGCTCATCCCCGGCTCATTCCGGCTCATCCCGGCTCATCCCGGCTCACCGGCGACTCATCCCGGCTCGCCGGCGCGGCCGTCATGGTCGGCACAGGTCCGCGATCCGGGCGGCCTCGGCCGGGTAACCCGCCGTCAACCGCCCTGCCTCGCCGTGCTCGTAGCCCTCGAAGGTGAATCCCGGGGCCATCGTGCAGCCGAAGAACGTCCACGCGCCGCCCCGCGCCACCCGGCCGCCCATCCAGGTGCCGGCCGGGACGGTGAGCTGGAGGTGCTGGCCGGCCAGCGGGTCGGGGCCGAGGACGGCGGTCCTCGACGTGCCGTCCGGGGCCAGGAGCAGCAGCTGGAGGGGGTCGCCGAGGTAGAAGTGCCAGATCTCGTCGGAGGGCAGGCGGTGCAGGGCGGAGTAGTCGTCGGCGGTGAGCAGCGCGACGATCGCGGTGCCCTCGGGCCGGCCGTCCGCCCGCTCGGGCCCCGCCCAGGTCTGCCGGAACAGGCCGCCCTCGCGGGGGATGGGCTCCAGTCCGTAGTGCGCCACCAGCTCCTCAGGAGTCATCCGGGCAGGCTACCGGCCGGTCACGGAGGACGGTCGGCGGCGCGTCCGCCTCCGGTGCGGGGTCCGGCGGGCGGCCGCCCCGCGGCGGGGGCATGATCGGGGCATGGACGTCACTCTGCATCTCGCCCAGGATCCCGAGGCCGACGAGCTGCTCGGCCGTAGTGCGCTCGCCGCGCTGACCGGCATGCTGCTGGACCAGCAGGTGCCGATGGAGTGGGCGTTCAAGGGACCGGCGACCATCGCCGGGCGGCTCGGCGCCGACGACCTCGACGCGCACGAGATCGCCGCGCAGGAGCCGGAGGCGTTCGCCGCGCTGCTCGCCGAGAAGCCCGCCGTGCACCGCTACCCCGGCGCCATGGCCAAGCGGGTGCAGCAGCTGTGCCAGTACCTCGTCGAGCACTACGACGGTGACGCCGAGGCCCTGTGGCGGGACGCCGGCAGCGGCGCCGAGCTGCTCGAGCGGCTCCAGGACCTGCCCGGCTTCGGCAGGCAGAAGGCACAGATCTTCCTGGCGCTGCTGGGCAAGCAGCTCGGGGTGCGGCCCGAGGGCTGGCGGGAGGCCGCCGGACCCTATGGCGAGGCCAAGTCCTTCCGGTCCGTCGCCGACATCACCGGACCCCAGTCGCTGGCCAAGGTCCGCGCGCACAAACAGGAGATGAAGGCCGCCGCCAAGGCCGCCAAGACGGCCAAGATGGCCAAGGCCACCAAGCCGGCCAAGGCGGAGTAGTCGCGCCGGAACAGGCCGCAGGGCCCTGCGGCGGGACCTCCGGCCCCGGAGCAAGCCGTCCGGTCCTCCCCCGATGGCAGCAGGGCGGCGCGCGGGCCGAGCATGGAGCACGACCGAGCCGTCGAGCGGCGTTCCCGGCTGGGGCCGGGAGTTCGACGACCAGAGGGGCCACGCCACGACGCCCCAGGACCGGGCACCGGGCGGCGGCGGCCACCATGAGCCCGACCCCCCCTTCGAGGGCCCCCTGCACGCCCTGTCCCGGGCCGCCCGGCAGGTCGTCCTGGTCACCGGGATCGCCTCACTGGTCCTGGGCGTCCTGGTACTGGTCCGGCCGGCCGCCTCACTGCTCGCCGTCGGCGTCCTCCTCGGCGTCTACCTGGTGATCAGCGGTGTCTTCCAGCTGGTCTCCGCCCTCGGCACCCACAGGACGACCTCGCTGCGGGTGCTGGCCTTCATCATCGGCGCCCTGTCCATCCTGCTGGGCCTGTTCTGCTTCCGGGGGCCATGCAGTCGATCCTGCTGCTCGCCCTGCGGATCGGCATCGGCTGGCTGATCCGCGGGATCACCCAGACCCTGGCCGCCGCCTCCGACCACCGGATGCCCGCCCGGGGCTGGCAGGTCTTCCTCGGGGTGGTCACCTTCCTCGGCGGCGTCGTGCTGATCGACTCGCCGTTCCCCTCGGTCGCGGTGCTCACCCTGGTCGGCGGCATCTGGCTGGTCGCCGTCGGCGTCGCCGAGATCGTCACCGCGATCCGCTTCCGCGGCCGGGCCGAGCGGGTGCCGCGCACCCTGTGAACGGCGTCAACCCGGCACCCCGTCCCTACGCCGAGCGAGCGGATCTCGCGGCCGGCGCGATGGACGCCGTACCGCTCCCGGGGAGATGACCTCCCATGACCCGCGCGGCCCGAGCCCTCCCGCGCAGCCATGTGTGGCTGCGCGCGCTCATGCTGCTGCTCGCCCTGCTGGTGCCGGGCGCCCACGCGGAGCCGCCCACGGCACCGGCCGTTGCCATGGAGGGCATCGGGTACGACGGCCCGGAGGACGCGGCCCTGCGGCCACCGGCGCAGGTCAGCGCCGTAACCCCGCGTCCCTCGCCGCTCCCGCGGCCGACGTCCGGCGACACCGCGCCGGCCTCCCGCGCGGCCCCGCTCCCTCCCTCGTCCTCGTCCTCGCCGAAGCCGCCGCACGCCCGGCTCCCGGCCCTGCGCTGCGTGGTCCTGCGCTGCTGACCGACCCGCCCTCCGGAAGGTCCGTCAACCAGTCCGTCAACCAGTCCGGCAGCCAGGTCCGTCAGCCAGGACCGTCAGCGAGGTCCGCCGGCGAAGTCCGCCAGTCGCGAGGACCACGACGAACACGAGAACACGAGGAACACGGCCATGTCCACCGACCCTTACGCGGTCCTGCGCGCCCTGCTGCGCGCCGAGGCCGCGCGCGGCGCGAAGAAGACCCCACCGCAGCAGCCCCCGAAGCCTCCCCGGGAACGGGAGCGCTGACCCGCCGGCGGAGCGAGCGGGCAGCTCTCCCGGACCCAAGATCCAGATATGCCCGCTTTGCTCCGCCTTTTCCCGCGTCGCACTCCCTCGCCTTGGCTGCGCCCGGAACGTCTTGACCGGTAGGCTTTCCGTGTGATCTTCAAGCGCATCGGAAACGGCCGGCCGTACCCCGACCACGGCCGGGAAAGCACCCGGCAGTGGGCGGACGTCGCGCCGCGCCCGGTCCGCCTCGATCAGCTCGTGACGACCAAGGGCCAGCTCGACCTCGAGACCCTCCTCGCCGAGGACTCCACCTTCTACGGCGACCTCTTCGCGCACGTCGTGAAGTGGCAGGGCGACCTGTACCTGGAGGACGGCCTGCACCGCGCCGTCCGCGCCGCGCTCCAGCAGCGCCAGGTACTGCACGCACGCGTGCTCGAACTGGACTGACCCGCCGGGCAGGAGCACCCTCCGACCAGGCACCGCGACGTGGACTTGGCCCTTTCGGGTTCACCTGCACGGCGTCGAATGATCATCTAGTAGGAATCGTCGCCGGGGAGCACTACGCTGCGGCCATGAGCATGCTGACTCCCCCTGGCATGGGCGGCCAATACCGGATCACGGGGGACAAGTACCCGCGGATGCGCCAGCGCCGGCGGCGCGGCAGGCTCGTGTTCGCCGTGGTCGCCTCCATCGCCGCGCTCGGTCTGGTCGGCTGGGGAACCCTGCAGCTCATCGACGTCTTCTCGGGCGGCAAGAAGGCCGCGGCGGCCGGCACCGAGAAGGCCTGCCCCGCCACGAAGGCGAGCCCGGCCGCGCGGACGAGGACACTGCCGAGGCCCGGCGACATCACCGTCAACGTCTACAACGCCACGGCCCGCACCGGCCTCGCCAAGCAGACCGCCGACGAACTGCGCAGGCGCGGCTTCCGGATCGGCGACGTGGGCAACGCGGCGAAGGAGTTCGACAAGAAGGTGAAGGGCACCGGGATACTCCTCGGCCCCGCCTCCGCGCTGAACACCTCCCTGCCGGTGCTCGCCACCCAGCTCGCCGGCGCCGAGCCCCGCACCGACGCGGCCCGCAAGGGCGCCGCCCTCGACCTCGTGATCGGGGACGGCTTCAAGGCCCTCACCGGCAAGCCGGCCGCCGACCAGGCGCTGACGAAGCTGACCGCGCCCGGCACGACGGCCGTGACCTCGAAGAAGAGCTGCTGAACCCAGGCCGGGGAAGAGCCGCTCGGCCTACTCGGCCGCCCCGTACAGCCGGTCGCCCGCGTCTCCGAGGCCCGGGACGATGTACCCGTGCTCGTTGAGGTGGTCGTCCACCGCCGCCGTGACGACCGTCACCGGGGTGCCCGCCAGCTCGCGCTCCATCACCTCGACGCCCTCGGGGGCGGCGAGCAGCACCACGGCGGTCACGTCGTCGGCACCGCGCTTGATCAGCTCCTGGATCGCCGCGACCAGGGTGCCGCCGGTGGCCAGCATCGGGTCCAGCACGTACACCTGACGGCCGGAAAGGTCCTCCGGCATGCGCGTGGCGTACGTGGAGGCCTGGAGCGTCTCCTCGTCGCGGACCATGCCCATGAAGCCCACCTCGGCGGTCGGCAGCAGCCGCACCATGCCGTCCAGCATGCCGAGGCCGGCCCGCAGGATCGGCACCACCAGCGGGCGCGGACGGGCGAGCTTGACGCCGGTGGTCGCGGCGACCGGGGTCCGGATGTCGACCGCCTCGGTGCGCACGTCCCGCGTGGCCTCGTAGGCGAGCAGGGTGACCAGTTCGTCGGCGAGCCGGCGGAAGGTCGCGGAGTCGGTGCGCTGGTCGCGCAGCGCGGTGAGCTTGTGGGCGACCAGAGGATGGTCGACGACGTGGAGACGCATGCCCATAACAGTAACCGCGCACGACGTCCCCCGGCTCTGGCATCAAACCGCCCGTCCGAGGGAAAGTGGGAGGGACGGACCGGGGGTGAGACCGTGCCTGACCTGCCTGACCTGCCTGACCGCACATCCGACAAGACCGGGGCCGCCGCGCGGCGGACACGGCCGGCGGAGACGGACGCCGAGCGCCGGCGGCGACGCGCCCAGTTCCTGCGCGACCTCGCCGAGGCCCGGGAGCTGCGCGACCGGGTCCAGCCCCGGCGCGCCAAGGCCGCCCGGCTGCGGCACGCCATGCGTATGCGCACATTCCGCTGGTAGGCGGATCCACCGGGGATCGAGTGTCGTGGGCAAGGCCGTGCGTGAGCGGCGGGAAAACCCGCGTACGATCCGCAGGTGGCGGCAACAAGTGCGCTGGTGACTGATCGAAACTGCCAGACACAGGGAGCCGAAGACGTCCCCTGAACGCTTTGTTTCTGCCACGATTCCGAGTGGGTGGGCTCGGAGCGCAGCTCTCCCCGCCCAGAACCTCCGCCGGGGGGACCCCCAACCGGCACGCCTATGACCAGTGGGAGAGTCACGGTGTACTTCGCCGCACTGCTCGCGCGCACCGAAGACGGGTGGGAAGCGAGCGACACAGAGCTCGACGATGTGGAGACCCTGTCGGATCTGGCCGACCTGGCCCGGGAGTCCTCTCCCGACGACGACACGGTGCTCGTCCTGATCGAGCAGGAGGACGCCTGGTTCGGCGTCGTCCGCGTGGACGGCGAGGAGGACCCTCGCATCTACGTCTCGGACGCCGCCGCTGCCGCCCGCAGTGCCTACGGCGAGCTGTTGCTCACGGATGAACTGCTCGGCCGGGAACCCGGCTCGGACGGACCCGACCTGGACGCGCTGGACCTCGACGGCACCGAGGACGGCGAGTCCGAGGACGACGACGAGGAGACCGAGGCCACCTCCGCCGACGCGGTGCCGCACAGCCCGGTGGGCGACAGCGAGATCCTCGACGACCTGGGTGTCAGCGAGAAGGAGCTGCGCGCCCTGGACGCCGACGACGCGCTGGGGTCGATCGCCGAGGCCCTGGGTGCCTCGGAGGTGCTGGAGACCGTCCGCTGACCGCCCCGCGCCCGGACGGGTCACTCGACGACAGGCCACCGGAGGACAAGCCACCGGACCCGGTCCGCGACCGCTGGCGGGACCCGATGCGGCTCGCCCTGGACGAGGCCGGACGGGCCGTCCGGGGCGGGGACGTGCCCGTCGGCGCCGTCGTGCTGTCCCCGGACGGTACGACGGTGCTCGCGACCGGCCACAACGAGCGCGAGGCCACCGGCGACCCCACCGCGCACGCGGAGATCCTCGCCCTCCGGCGGGCCGCCATACGGCTCGGCGAGTGGCGGCTGACCGGATGCACCCTGGTGGTCACCCTGGAACCGTGCACCATGTGCGCGGGCGCGCTGGTGCAGTCCCGGGTGGACCGGGTGGTCTACGGCGCCCGCGACGAGAAGGCGGGCGCGGCCGGCTCCCTGTGGGACGTGCTGCGCGACCGGCGGCTCAACCACCGGCCGGAGGTCGTCGAGGGCGTACGGGCGACGGAGTGCGCCGGACTGCTCACCGAGTTCTTCCGGGCGCGCTGACCACCGCCGGATACCGATTTCAAACCTCGCCCCCCTGTGCTGTAAGGTCTCCCTCGGTAGCGTGTCCGAGCGGCCGAAGGAGCTCGCCTCGAAAGCGAGTGTGGCGCAAGTCACCGAGGGTTCAAATCCCTCCGCTACCGCTTCAGAAGGGCCCCGTCGACAGACGGGGCCCTTCGTGCGTTGAAGTACACTCGGCCGCCGACAGCACAGGTTTTCGGGCACGCAAGCACAGGACAGGCACAGGGGAGGCCGCGGTGGCGGTGAACGCCAAGAAGATCACCGTGTACGTGCTCGTGGTCTTCGCGCTGTACGTGATCATCACGGACCCGGCCAAGGCGGCGAGCTACGTCCAGATAGGCTTCGAGGGCATATCGGACGCGGCGAAGGCCATCGGCGACTTCATGACCTGGGTCGCCAACGGAGCGAAGTGAGCTGAGGGAACACCCATGATCCGCCACCTGGTCCTCTTCAAGCTGAACGAGGGCGTCGAGCGCGACGATCCCCGGGTCGTGGCGGGCGAGGAGGCCTTCCGCTCGCTGGAGTCGAAGATCCCCGAGATCCGCCACTGGGAACTCGGCTGGAACCTCAGCGACCGGCCCATCGCCTACGACTTCGCGATCAACTCCGCCTTCGAGGACCCGGCCGCGCTGCGCCACTACGCGGAGCACCCGGAGCACCGGGCGGGCGTCGCGCTGTGGCGGGAGTTCGCCACCTGGGTGGTCGCCGACTACGAGTTCTGAGCCGCACCGACTCCCCGAGAGCCCCCCGTCGTGACGGCGGGGGGCTCTCGCGCGTCCCGCGGTTGCCCATCGGGTGCCTTCGGTCTTCTTTCTTCTTTCTTCTTTCTTCCTTCTTCCTTCCTCCTCGAATCTGCCCCAAGTGGGCCTAAAAAACGCAACTTTCCCTCAACACGGCGTTATGCGGTGCTTGCACACAGTGCGCATGTCTTGTGATGCTATGACCGCCTTTGACGCATTCTTGATCGATGAAGAGGTGGCGTTGACCGTGTCGGCCAGTACTGCGCCGCCCCAGGAGGAGGTGCCCGCTCCCGTTCCCGAAAAGCGCCGTGGCGCCGACACCCGCGCCCTGACCCAGGTGCTCTTCACCCAGCTCAAGGACCTCCAGCCGGGCAGTCCGGAGCACAACCGGGTCCGGGGGGCGCTCATCGAGGCCAACCTGCCGCTGGTGCGCTACGCGGCCGCCCGCTTCCGCTCCCGCAACGAACCCATGGAGGACGTGGTCCAGGTCGGCACCATCGGCCTGATCAACGCCATCGACCGCTTCGACCCGGACCGGGGCGTACAGTTCCCCACCTTCGCGATGCCCACCGTGGTCGGCGAGATCAAGCGGTACTTCCGGGACAACGTCCGCACGGTCCACGTACCGCGCCGGCTGCACGAGCTGTGGGTGCAGGTCAACAGCGCCACCGAGGACCTGACCACCGCCTTCGGACGCTCCCCCTCCACGGCCGAGATCGCCGAGCGGCTCAGGATCAGCGAGGAGGAGGTGCTGTCCTGCATCGAGGCCGGGCGGTCCTACCACGCCACCTCGCTGGAGGCTGCCCAGGAGGGCGACGGGCTGCCCGGACTGCTGGACCGCATCGGCTACGAGGACCCGGCCCTGGACGGCGTCGAACACCGCGACCTGGTCCGCCATCTACTGGTCCAACTCCCCGAAAGGGAACAGCGGATCCTGCTGCTGCGCTACTACAGCAATCTCACCCAGTCGCAGATCAGTGCGGAACTCGGCGTCTCCCAGATGCATGTCTCACGGCTACTCGCGCGTAGCTTCCAGCGGCTGCGTTCGGCGAACCGGATCGAGGCGTAACCGCAAACAGGATCGAGTCATCACCGGCGCGAGCGAATCGCTCACCTGGGCCGTTCCCGACAGTTCTGCGGTGAATATCCGTCAGACCCCCTCTTTCCAGGGCCGATTCGCATCTCGCATGTCGACATGTCACTACAGCGTGTTGCCGACATGTGACATTCTGCCGGAAGCGCGTTTGCCGTGGCTCCGGCTCCGGTATTCAGGTGAAGGCTGCGTTCCTCGAAAGAGATCGCCGCCGTACCGTCCCGCGACCCAAAGGGGGTGGCATGTCCGCAGAACAGGGCAGCTCCAAGGTGCTGACGCCCACGAAGGAAGAGGCGGCGCCCAAGGCGCTCGACTCTCTCGACGTGCTCGACAGCGTGGAGGGCGTACCGGCCCTCGCGGCCGCGCCCGCCCCGGCCACCCCGGCCCCCGAGGCCCTCGACACCCGCACCCTGTCCCGCTCCCTGTTCCTGCGGCTCGCCGCGCTCGACGAGGACAGCCCCGAGCGTGCCTACGTCCGGGACACCCTGATCGAGCTCAACCTCCCCCTCGTGCGGTACGCGGCGGCCCGCTTCCGCTCCCGCAACGAGCCGATGGAGGACATCGTCCAGGTCGGCACCATCGGCCTGATCAAGGCGATCGATCGCTTCGACTGCGAACGGGGCGTGGAGTTCCCGACGTTCGCGATGCCGACGGTGGTCGGCGAGATCAAGCGCTTCTTCCGCGACACCTCGTGGTCGGTGCGGGTGCCGCGCCGGCTCCAGGAGCTGCGCCTGGCCCTCACCAAGGCCAGCGACGAACTCTCCCAGAAGCTCGACCGCTCCCCGACCGTCACCGAACTCGCCGCCGTACTGGGCGTGTCCGAGGAGGACGTGGTCGACGGCCTGGCGGTCGGCAACGCCTACACGGCCTCCTCGCTGGACTCCCCGGCCCCGGAGGACGACGGCGGCGAGGGCTCCCTGGCCGACCGGCTGGGCTACGAGGACACCGCCCTGGAGGGCGTGGAGTACCGCGAGTCCCTCAAGCCCCTGCTGGCCAAGCTCCCGCCCCGGGAGCGCCGGATCATCATGCTGCGCTTCTTCGCGAACATGACCCAGTCGCAGATCGGCGAGGAGGTCGGCATCTCCCAGATGCACGTCTCGCGGCTGCTCACCCGCACCCTGTCCCAGCTGCGGGAGGGCCTCATCTCGGACTGAGGTACCGAGGAGTTCCGTCCGGATCGACTCATGGCCGCCGGGGCGCCGTGGTGACGGCAGCGTCGGCGGCCGTCGTCTGCCGTCGTCCCGCCCGGCACGCGACGGGGGTTGTTCCGGGCGCACGAAAGAAACCCGCCTGGACGGCGTGCGCACGTCGAGGCGTGGGCCGCGACCGTCCAGGGGAGTGAGCGGTCCCGGACAGCGGGACCGGAAGCCGGCCGGACCTACATGAGCGCCAGCCAGGCGACCGCCGCCACGACGACGACCGCGAGGACGACGCCGACGATCAGACCGATGCGGGGGCCGGACGGAGCGGCCTGCTGCTGCCGGCCGCCCTGGGGGGCCTCGTCGACGAACGCGCGGAACATCTGGGTGCTGCCGGCGGGGTCGTAGTTGCCCTGCGGGCCCTGGGTGTTAGCCATGGGCCGAGACACTAGCGAATCCCGGGGAAGGGCCCAAGTGGGGGGCTGCCCGGCCCCTCGGCCGTCCCGCCTTCCCGTGCCCCCGCGACACTTGCCTTTGCCAACTTTTTGCGTCACCCTCCGCCTTCTTATTTGCCTGCAGCAACCAACTGTCCTATGGTTGCCCTAAGCAACAAATGCGGGAGGTGTGGGATGGCCGTACAGGCGCGATACGAGCAGTACGAGGAGCTGAGCCGTCAGCTCGGCGCCTTCGGTGCCGTCAAGCGCGAACTGGGCCGCATCCTGCCCTCGGAGTGCGCGAGCGGCTCCGCCGCCGTCGTCACCCTGCTCGGCCGCCACGGCGACATGCGCATGAGCAAGCTCGCCGAGCTGCTCGCCGTGGACATGTCGGTGACCAGCCGGCACGTCGCGCACGTCGCCGAACGCGGCTGGATCGAGCGGCTGCCCGACCCCGCCGACAGACGCTCGCGCATCCTGCGGCTCACCCCCGAGGGCCACCTGCTGCTGGCCGAGCTGTCCCGCCGGACCACGCACCTGCTCGCCGAGCGCCTCGGCGACTGGAGCGAGGAGGACGTGACCCAGCTCACCCGGCTGATGGCGCGGCTGCGGGCCGGCTTCGACGACTGCCGCGCCCTGCCGCCCCGGCTCCCGCCGCCCGAACCCCAGACAACCACCCGTACACCCGCGACCACGTAAGAAAAGGAAGCCCATGGCAACGACCACACCAGCCGGTGTGCGGGCTCACGCCAAGCACGGGGGCGGCGCCACCGCCGACGCCCCGATGACGCACCGGCAGATCATGGAGGCCCTGTCCGGGCTGCTGCTCGGCATGTTCGTGGCGATCCTGTCGTCCACGATCGTCTCCAACGCCCTGCCGCACATCATCGGCGACCTCGGCGGCGGCCAGTCCGCCTACACCTGGGTCGTCACCGCCGCCCTCCTGTCCATGACCGCGGCCACCCCCCTGTGGGGCAAGCTCGCCGACCTGTACAGCAAGAAGGCGCTCGTCCAGATAGCCCTGGTCATCTATGTGCTGGGCTCGGCCGCCGCCGGTCTGTCGCAGAACGCCGGCATGCTGATCGCCTGCCGTGTCGTCCAGGGCATCGGCGTCGGCGGTCTGTCCGCCCTGGCGCAGATCGTCATGGCGGCGATGATCTCCCCGCGTGAGCGCGGCCGTTACTCCGGCTACCTCGGCGCCACCTTCGCCGTCGCCACCGTCGGCGGCCCGCTGCTCGGCGGTGTCATCACCGACACCTCCTGGCTGGGCTGGCGCTGGTGCTTCTACGTCGGCGTCCCCTTCGCGGTCATCGCCCTGATCGTGCTGCAGAAGACCCTCCACCTGCCCGTCGTCAAGCGTGACGTCAAGGTCGACTGGGGCGGCGCGTTCCTGATCTCCGCCGCCGTCTCGCTGCTGCTGGTCTGGGTCACCTTCGCCGGCGACAAGTACGACTGGCTGTCCTGGCAGACCTACACGATGGTCGCGGGCTCGATCGTGCTCGGCGCGCTGTTCGTGTTCGTCGAGTCAAGGGCCGCCGAACCGATCATCCCGCTGCGCCTGTTCCGCAACCGCACCATCACCCTGGCCTCGCTCGCCTCGCTGTTCGTCGGCATCGCGATGTTCACCGGCACGGTGTTCTTCAGCCAGTACTTCCAGCTGGCCCGCGACAAGTCCCCGACGATGTCCGGCGTGATGACGATCCCGATGATCGGCGGCCTGTTCATCTCCTCCACGGTCTCCGGCCAGTTCATCACCCGCACCGGCCGCTGGAAGGCCTGGCTGGTCAGCGGTGGCGTGCTGGTGTCTGCCGGGCTGCTGCTGCTCGGCGGCATCCGCTACGACACCGAGTACTGGAAGATGGCCATCTTCATGGCCCTGCTGGGTCTCGGCATCGGCATGATGATGCAGAACCTGGTCCTCGCCACGCAGAACCAGGTGGCTCCCTCCGACCTCGGCTCGGCCAGCTCCACGGTCACCTTCTTCCGCTCCCTCGGTGGCGCGGTCGGCGTCTCCGCGCTGGGCGCGGTGATGGCCCACCGGATCACCCACTACGTCCAGGACGGCATCTCCGCCCTGAACCCCAAGTACGCCGCCGCCCTGGCCGGTTCGAGCTCCACCGACAGCATCCCGGACATGGGCAAGCTGCCCGCGCCGCTGCGCACGCTCATGGAGAGCGCCTACGGCCACGGCATCGCCGACGTCTTCTTCATCGCCGGCTGCCTGGCGGTCCTCGCCTTCCTGATCACCCTGTTCATCAAGGAGGTCCCGTTGCGGACCAAGGGGGCCCTGGCGCAGGCCGCCGAAGGCGCGGCCCCGGCCGACGTCACCGCCGAGGCCCCGGCCGCCGTCCCCGCCGCCTCCCCGGCCGCGGAGCGGGTGCCCAGCTGGGCCGCCGCCACCTCCACCACCGAGGCGGCCCCCGACGGCACCGGGCGGCTGGCCACGGCCGTCGCCACGATCGCCGAGCCCGGCTCCCTGGGCGGCGACACCCCGGTCCACGGATACGTCCGCGGCGCCGAGAGCGCCCCGGTCCCGCAGGCCGCGATCACCCTGATCTCGCTCGCCGGCCGCCAGCTGGGCCGCTCGGTCGCGCAGGCCGACGGCTCCTACGGGCTCGACGCGCCCGGCGCCGGGTCCTACGTCCTGATCGCCTCCGCCGACGGCTACCAGCCGCAGGCCTCCACCATCGTGGTGGGCGAGGAGCCGGTGTCGTACGACATCCTGCTCAGCGGCACCAGCGGGCTGAGCGGTGTGGTGCGGGCGGCCGGCAGCGCGCTGCCGGTCAAGGACGCCATGGTGATCGTCACCGATGTGCGCGGGGACCTGCTGGCCAGCGCCGCCACCGGTGAGCAGGGCGAGTTCACCTTCGCCGAACTGGTGCCGGGCGTGGTGACCGTCGCGGTGAACGCGATCGGGTTCCGGCCGCGGGCCCTGCCCGTGGAGGTCGGCGCCACCGGCGTCACCCGGATCGAGGTCGACCTCGACTCCGGCGCCCAGCTCCAGGGTGTCGTACACGCCCCGCGCGGTCCGCTGGCCGACGCCCGGGTGACCCTGGTGGACGCGGCGGGCAACGTGGTCGGCACGGCGACCACCGGGGACGACGGGGCGTACGCCTTCGCCGACCTGGACGGCGGCGAGTACACCGTCATCGCGACGGGCTACCCGCCGGTGGCCACGGCCCTGACCGTCTCCGGCGCCGGAGTCGACGGCCACGACATCCAACTCGCCCACCCCGGCGAGTAGTCGGCCCACGGCCCGTGGCGGGCGCGCCTGTCGGTTCCAGGGCGCCCGCCACGGGCCGGTCTCATACGGTCAATTTGTAAGCGTTTCCAGTACTTGAGAAGGAAGAGAACGGGATGGGACTGACCGCGAGGATTCGCACCCGGGACGGATGGGCCGTGTCGCACGCGGTCGTCACCGTGACCGACATGACGGGCGCCCAGGTGCTGCGCGCCGAGGCGGACGCGGAGGGAGCCGTGCGCGACACCACCGAGCTGGCCCCGGGGGCGTACACGGTGATCGTCACGGCCGTCGGGTACGCGCCCGCCGCCGCCAGCGCGCTCGTCACCGCCAGCGGCCGGGCCGAGGTGGGCACGCTGACGCTGGCCCGGCAGGGCGGCACCGAACTGCCGCCGCCCGGCCCCTGGACGATCGACCCGGTGCACTCCTCCGTCGCCGCCGTCGCCCAGCACCTGGGGATCTCCAGCGTGCACGGCCGGTTCACGGAGTTCGCCGGCGGCATCGAGATCGCCCCCGACGACGTCACCAAGTCCCGGGTCCAGGCGGTCATCCGGGCCGCCTCCGTCGACACCGGCAACACCATGCGCGACACCCACCTGCGCTCGGCGGACTTCCTGGACGTCGAACGGCACCCGGAGATCACCTACCGCTCCACGGGCGTCACGGCGGCCGGCTCGGACCGCTGGACGGTTCACGGCGAACTCACCATGCGCGGGGTCGTCCGCCCCGTCGACCTCGACCTCGCCTACCTCGGCACCGGCGCCGACCCCTGGGGCGGCACGCGGGCGGCGTTCCGGGCGACGGCCGAACTGCACCGCGAGGACTTCGCCATGAACTACAACCAGGTGGTCCAGGCGGGCATCGCCGCCGTCGGTACGACCCTCAAGGTGGAACTGGACATCCAGGCGGTGCAGGGCGAGTCGCTGCCGCAGGCGTAGGCACGCCAGGGTCAGCCACACCGGCGCCCCCTGCCCCTAGGCTGAGGCCATGGCACCGAACATCGCGACCAACACCGCCGTCTCGCGGGACGACCTGCTGGACTTCGTACGGCCCCGGCACCGCGCCATCCTGCTCACCCGCCGTGCCGACGGCAGCCCCCAGGGCTCGCCGCTGACCTGCGGGGTCGACGACTCGGGGCGGATCGTGGTCTCCACCTACCCGGAGCGCGCCAAGACCCGCAACGCCAAGCGGGACCCCCGGGTGAGCCTGATCGTGCTGAGCGACGACTGGAACGGGCCCTGGGTCCAGATCGACGGCACGGCGGAGGTCATCGACACGCCCGACTCCGTGGAACCGCTCGTCGAGTACTACCGCAACATCGCCGGTGAACACCCCGACTGGGACGAATACCGGGAGGCGATGGTCAAGCAGGGCAAGTCGATCATCCGGGTCACGCCCGAGCGCTGGGGCCCGGTGGCGACCGGTGGCTTCCCGGCGCGGCTGTCCGAGCAGGAGGGCTGACACCGTCAGCCCCGGGTGACCATCGCCTCGATGCCGGCCACCAGGAGGTCCAGGGCGAAGGCGAAGTCCCGGTCCATCATCTCCGCGACCGTGTCACCGCCCCGGGCCGCCATGTTCTCCCTGGCCTCCTCGACGATCTCGGCGGCCTCCGGCGACTCGGAGGCCGCGCTCATGGCCTGCCGGAAGTAGTCGTCCGCGCTCACCCCGGCGTCCTCGGCCCGGGCGAGGAAATGGCCCTGGATCGTGCCGTAGCCGTACACGAACTGGAAGACGGCCGAGATCGCCCCCGTCACCCGGTGCGCGGGCAGCCCGGTGCGGCGGATGGTGTGCTGCACCGCGCGGGCGAAGACGAGGGCGTTGGGACCGATGTTGAGATAGCGCCCGGTCAGCGGGGACAGCCACGGATGGCGCACCAGCAGCTGCCGGTACTCGCCGGCCAGCGCCCGCAGCCGGTCCCGCCAGTCCTCCTCGCCCTCGCCCTCCGCCGGCGTCCGCAGCTCGCCGAAGGCCGCGTCGAGGGCGAGTTCGAGCAGGTCGTCCTTGGTGTCGACGTACCAGTACACGGACATCGCGGTGACGTTCAGCTCCGCCGCGAGCCTGCGCATGGAGAACTTCGCCGGCCCCTCGGCGTCCAGCAGCCGTACGGTCGCCCCGGTGATCCGCTCCCGGTCCAGCCCCGAGGGCTGCCGGCCCGCACGGCCGCCCCGGCGCGTCCTGCCCGCCAGCCACACGCTGGACCGTGCCGGCCGTTCGGCTGCCTTGCCCATCGGCGCACCTTCCATGACTCCGGCCCCCTCTTGAAGATGCTAGGGCTGGAACCACCTGTGCTGTCAGGGCACGTCCACCCGCTGGGCGGCTTTCCCGTCAGCCTTTCCGGGTCAGGTCGTAGAAGGTGGCCGTGCCGACCGTCACCTTCTTGAAGGTGCTCTCCACCCATGCGGTGATCTGGGACGCCGTGCCGCTGTTGCCGCCGCCCATGCCCCCGCCCATGCCGCCGCCGGCGATGAAGTAGTGGATCTTCCCGTCGGCCACGTACTTCTTGAACTGGGCCAGGGTCGGGGACGGGTCGGTGCCGTTGAAGCCGCCGATCGCCATCACCGGCTCCCCGGTGGCCAGTTGGTAGCTGGCGGCGTTCTGGGAGCCGATGGAGGCGGCCACCCACGTGTACCGGCCCGCGTCCGTCTCCAGCAGTTTCCCGGCCGCGGAGCTGACCTCGGCGCCGTTGAGCAGACCGCCCACGCCACCGCCGCCCCCGCCGGTCCGGCCGCCGGGGAGGCCGTTGCCGTTCTGCCGGCTCCCGCCCGGCATGCCGCCGCCGAAGCCGCCGGTGCCGCCGTTTCCGGCGCCGGGGAAGCCGTTGCCGTTCTGCTGCCGGCCCTGGTTCTGGCCCTGCCCCTGGTTCTGGCCCTGGTTCTGGTCCTGCCCCTGGTTCTGGCCCTGCCCCTGGTTCTGGCCCTGGTTCTGCCCTGGCATGCCGCCGCCGAAGGCGCCGCGCATGCCGCCGCCCTTGCCGCCGGGGCCGCCCCCGCCGAAGCCCATCATGCTCGCGCCCGCCGGACCGGCCGTCGGGATGGAGCCGGTGTGCGCGGAGTCCACCGTGCTGAGCGTGTACGCGGTCGGACCGGCCAGCGCCGCCACCAGACCCACGGCCGCCGCCCCCAGGGCGAGCCGCCGGGAGATCCGGCCCGCGAAGACCAGACCGAGCGCGGCGGCCGGCCCGCCGAACAGGACCAGCCACTTCAGCCAGGGCAGATAGGTGGAGGTGCGGTTGAGCAGGACGTAGCCCCAGGCCGAGGCGGCCACCACGGAGCCGGCCAGGGTGATCGACGCCCACAGTTCGTCCCGCTTCTCCCACAGCAGTCCGGCGCCCATGCCGACGACGGCCGCGATGTACGGGGCGAGGGCCACGGTGTAGTACTGGTGGAAGATGCCGGCCATGTAGCTGAAGACCACCATGGTGATCAGCAGCGAGCCGCCCCAGACCAGGAACGAGGCGCGGGTGGCCGACGTACGGCGGGCCCTGCGCGTCGCCCACAGGCCGGCGGCCAGCAGGATCAGCGCGGCCGGGAGCAGCCAGGAGATCTGGCCGCCGATCTGGGAGTTGAACATCCGGTTCCAGCCGGTGGCGCCCCAGCGGCCGGTGCCGTTCCCGCCACCGCCGCCCACGCTGCCGGTCTCGTCGCCGCTGATGCGGCCGAGGCCGTTGTAGCCGAAGGTCAGTTCGAGGAAGCTGTTGTTCTGCGAGCCGCCGATGTAGGGGCGGGAGGAGGCCGGCCACAGCTCGACGATCGCCACCCACCAGCCGCCCGACACCACCAGCGCGACGGTCGCGAGCCCCAGCTGCGCCAGGCGCCTGCGCAGCCTCACCGGGCCGCAGACGGCGTAGACGATCGCCAGCGGCGGCAGGATCAGGAAGGCCTGGAGGGTCTTGGCGAGGAACGCGAAGCCGATCGCGGCGCCCGCCCACACCAGCCACCGGGTCCGCCCGTCCTCCACGGCCCGTACGACGAAGGAGCAGGCCAGCGCCATCAGCAGGGCCAGCAGCGCGTCCGGGTTGTTGAAGCGGAACATCAGCGCCGCGACCGGGGTGAGCGCGAGCACCGCGCCCGCGATCAGACCGGCCGCGGGGCCGAACCGGCGGCGCACGGAGGCATGGACCACGGCGACCGTGCCGACGCCCATGAGGACCTCGGGCGTCAGGATCGCCCACGAGTTCAGGCCGAAGATCCTGACCGACAGCTCCATCGGCCACATGAACGCGGAGGGCTTGTCGACGGTGATGGCGTTGCCCGCGTCCAGCGATCCGAAGAAGAACGCCTTCCACGACGTGCCGCCCGCCTGCACGGCCGCCGAGTAGAAGGAGTTGGCGTAACCGGAGGCACTCAGGTCGTACAGGTACGTCACGAGGGTGAGGGCCAGCAGGCCGAGGAGGGCGGGGCGGGCCCAGCGCGGGTCCTCGGGCCGGCCGCGCCACAGTCGCCGCACGAACGGCTGTTTGGGTTCGCCGTTCTCCGGGGCCGGGGCGGCGGGGGAGTGCGGATCGGCCGAAGGCGGGGCCGTCGGGGGCGGGCCCCAGGCGAGGGTGCCGCCCTGCTGGGTCGTCGTCCGGTCGTAGTGGGTGGTCATCGGGGGTCCCCCGGGTCGGTGTCGTGGGAACGCGCCGGCTGCAGCCGCATCGTCGCGTCCCTCCAGGTGCCGTCCGCGGCCTCACCGGCGCGGATCTGGGTGGTCGTGGTGGTGGTCGTCGGCGTCCGCGGGGCCGGGCGCTGCGGGAGCGGCGCGTACGGGCCTGGCTGCGCCGGGATGGCGCAGACGGTCTCCCCCACCGGCTCGGCGGCGCCGGCCTCACCGTGGTCCGGGAAGACCCAGGCGCGGAAGAGCAGGAAGCGCAGGACCGTCGCGGCGAGGTTGGCGGCGATCAGCACCGCCAGTTCGGTGGAGTGCGCGGGCCCGGCGCCGGCCGCGTTCAGCGCGGCGAGCGAGCCGCTGGTCAGCGCGAGGCCGATACCGAAGACGACCAGACCCTGCGCCTGATGCCGTACGGCACCGCCCCGGCCGCGCACCCCGAAGGTCAGCCGGCGGTTGGCCGCCGTGTTGACGACGGCGGAGACGAGCAGCGCGAGCGCGTTGGCGATCTGGGAGCCGGAGAACTGCCGGAAGACGCTGTAGAGGAGGAGGTAGAAGAGGGTGGAGAGGCCGCCCACGACGCAGAACCCGACCAGTTGGCGGGCCAGCCCCTTGGGCACGTCCTGGATCTCGCGGTCGCGCGGGTCGTCGCCGAACGGCCGGGCGACCCGGTCCAGCGGCAGCGAACCGGTGGCCAGGGCCCTGCCCACCCGCCAGACGCCCTTGAGGTCCTCGGTGGCCGTCCTCACGATGTGCACGGTGGAGTCCGGGTCGTCGACCCAGTCGACCGGCACCTCGTGGATGCGCAGGCCGGCCCGCTCGGCGAGCACCAGCATCTCCGTGTCGAAGAACCAGCCGGTGTCCTCGACCAGCGGCAGCAGCACCTCGGCGACATCCCGCCGGATCGCCTTGAAGCCGCACTGCGCGTCCGAGAAGCGGGCCTGCAGCGAGCCGCGCAGGATCAGGTTGTACGCCCGGCTGATGAGCTCACGCTTGGGACCGCGCACGACGCGGGAGGAGTGGGCGAGCCGGGAGCCGATCGCCAGGTCCGAGTGGCCGGAGATGAGCGGCGCCACCAGCGGCAGCAGCGCGTTGAGGTCGGTGGACAGGTCGACGTCCATGTACGCGAGGACCGGCGCCCGGGAGGCGGACCACACCGTCCGCAGGGCGCGCCCGCGGCCCTTCTGCTCCAGGCGGACGCTGGTGACCTCCGGGACCTCCGCCGCCAGCCGCGCCGCCACCTGCGGGGTCGTGTCCGTGGACGCGTTGTCCGCGATCGTGATCCGGAACGCGTAGGGGAAGGTGCGCTCGAGGTGCTCGTGCAGTCTGAGCACACATGGCTGGAGGTCCTTCTCCTCGTTGTAGACGGGGATCACTACGTCCAGGACAGGCGTACCGGCGTTTCCGGCCGGGAGGTGCTCCCGCGCCGGCAGGGTGCCGGGAGAAGAGTCGGTTCGCATGGAACCGACTTTCGTCAGGCGCCCTGTCGCGCCGATGTGGTGGCACTGTGCTGTGCCTGTGAGTGCGACTGCCAGTTGGTTTCCGGGGCGGGCCGGGGCACGGCCGGGCCGAGCGCGGGCAGGTGCACGGTGAACACGGTCCGCCCTGGAACGCTGTCCACGGTGACGGCGCCGCCGTGCGCGGTGGCGACGGCCTGCACGATGGCGAGGCCGAGGCCGGTGGATCCGGTGGACCGCGAGCGCGCCGAGTCGCCCCGCGCGAACCGCTCGAAGACGTGCGGCAGCAGGTCGGGCTGGATGCCCTGGCCGTTGTCCTCGACGTCCACGCACATCCACGGGCCGCTCCGCCGCACGCGCGCGGTGATGGTCGTACCGGGCGGGGTGTGTTTGCGGGCGTTGCCCAGCAGGTTGACCAGCACCTGCTGGATCCGCGCCGCGTCGGCCGACACCAGGGCGGGTTCGTCCGGGAGGTCGAGGCGCCAGTTGTGGTCCATGCCGGCCGCGCGGGAGTCGCTGATGGTGTCGACGACGAGGGGGATGAGGTCGGTCTGCTCGAACTGCAGGGGCCGTCCCGCGTCCAGCCGGGCGAGCAGCAGCAGGTCCTCGACGAGCAGGGTCATCCGGCCCGCCTCGGACTCGATACGGCCCAGCGCGTGCCGGGTGTCGGGCCCGACCTGTTCCCTGCCGCGCCGGGTCAGCTCGGCGTAGCCGCGGATGGAGGCGAGCGGGGTCCGCAGCTCATGGCTGGCGTCGGCGACGAACTGCCGTACCCGCGTCTCGCTCTGCTGGCGGGCGTGCAGGGCGCCGTGCACATGGTCGAGCATCCGGTTGAGCGCGGCCCCGACCTGGCCGACCTCGGTGTGCGGGTCGGTCTCCGCCTCGGGGACGCGCTCGCTGAGGTTCACCTCGCCGGTGTGCAGGGGGAGTTCGGAGACGCGGGTGGCGGTGGCGGCGACCTTGCGCAGAGGGCGGGTGGCCACGCCGACGAGGACGTACCCGGCGAGCACGGCGGCGGCCAGGCCGGCGGCGGTGACGCTGACCTCGACGAGGATGAGGGTGTTGATGTTGCCGTCGGTCTCCTTGGTGGGGAAGCCGACGTAATAGCCACCCATGTACTCAACCCGGTACGTGCCCAGTCCCGGGAGATCCACGGTGTGCCCCTGGCCGTCCCGGGAGGCCTGACCGAGTGCGGTCTTCTGCGCGCCGGTGAGGTCCTCGGCGTTCATCCCGAAGCTGGAGTCCGACTTCTTGCCGAGCTTGCCGTCGGTGACGTAGCCGCCCACGACCGTGGCCGCGACCGTGCCGCTGGGCTGGCCGGGGCCGTGGATGACGAACTCGCTGGGATCGATCGCCTTGCGGTTCTGGCCCTGCTGGTCGCTCTGACCGGGCGTGCCGCCGTCCCTGCCCGGGCCAGGAGGCACGTGGATGCCCGACGCGCGCGCGGTGGCCTCGTGCAACTGCCCGTCCAACTGGCCGTACAGGTGCGTCCTGAGCGCCAGCGTCGTCACCGTGCCGATCACCGCGCACACCACGGCGATCAGCACCACCGACGCGACGACGAGCCGCGTCCGCAGGGTGCGCGGCGTACCCGCCCGCTTCCGCGGACGCGGCCGTCGTCGCCCGCTCATGACACGGCGGGCTTGATCAGGTAACCCGCCCCGCGCCGGGTGTGGATCATCGGCTCCCGGCCGGCGTCTATCTTGCGTCGCAGGTAGGAGATGTACAGCTCGACGACGTTGGCCTGGCCGCCGAAGTCGTAGGACCAGACCCGGTCCAGGATCTGCGCCTTGCTGAGCACGCGCCGCGGGTTGCGCATGAGGAACCGCAGCAGCTCGAACTCGGTGGCGGTGAGATGGATGTTGTCCCCGGCCCGCGAGACCTCGTGGCTGTCCTCGTCCAGGGTGAGGTCCCCGACGACCAGCACGGAGTCGGAGCGCCGGTCGGCGGCGCCGGAGCGCCGGATGAGCCCGCGCAGCCGGGCGACGACCTCCTCAAGGCTGAACGGCTTGGTGACATAGTCGTCGCCGCCCGCCGTGAGCCCGGCGATACGGTCCTCGACCGCGTCCTTGGCGGTCAGGAACAGCACGGGCACGTCCGGCAGTTCGCGGCGCAGCCGCCCGAGCACGGCCAGACCGTCCATGTCGGGCAGCATCATGTCGAGGACGACGGCGTCGGGCCGGAACTCCCGCGCGGTCTGGACGGCGCCCTGTCCGTCCCCCGCGCTCCTGATCTGCCAGCCCTCGTAGCGAAGGGCCATGCTCAGCAGTTCGGTGATCGACTGCTCGTCATCCACCACAAGCACTCGGACGGGGCTCCCGTCCGGCCTCAGCAGTTCGGTGCGCCCCTGGGGCGAGGTCGTGGTCATGGTGGACACCCTGTCGGGGCCCTCTGAGAAGACGCTTTCCGCAGTCTGTGTTTTTCCTGAGAAACGCACAGGCGTCTCTCAGGCAGCTCCTGGGAACGCCGCTCCCTTCAGAACAGCCCGTCCTGCACGCCCGCCGGCTCCCCGAACTCTCGCACCGGCAGGGTGAGTCCTTCCCGCTCCGCCACGGCCGGCGACAGCTCCCACCCCGTCATCAGCCGCGTGTCCAGGACGACGACCCCACGCCCGGCGACCGCCAGATGGAGATCGGGCCCGGCCGCCGCGACCAGCTCCCCGCACGCCGCCCCGCCCGGCCCCAGCTCGGCGACCTCCCCGACAGCCGTCGGCAGGTCTTCCAGCCCGAACGCCCGTGCGTGGTCGACCGGTCGGCAGGGCTCCCGGGTCAACGACTCGGGCCACGCGTCCAGTACGACAGCCCGCGCGTGCAGTTCCCTGATCTCCGCCGCCCGTTCGCCCGGTGTCCCCGGCAGCGCGGACCGCACCGCCCGCTTGGCGGCGTACGGGATCCGGTCCGGCACCCGCAGCGCGGCCCGCAGCAGCTCCTCGGTGCGCCGGGCGGCCATCAGCGGACCGGTCCCGAGCCAGCTGAAACAGACGGCACCCTGCTCCAGCAGCCGCGCCGGCCCCCGCTCCAGAGCCGTGATCCCGACCTTCACCATGCCGGGCCCGAACCACGCCAGATAGACGTGGTACGGCCGTGGATCGTCGGCGATCGTATCCGCGGCCACGGAGTGCGCCCGGTCCAGCCGCGCACACTCCTCGCACCGCGCCCCCGTGCTCCGCCCCGGCACCACCGCCCGCACCGGGCACGGATGCCCCCGCGCCCCCACACACTCCCGCACGCCCCCTTCCGCGACCCCGAAGGCCACGCGTTTCCCCCACCCCAGCGGACTCCGGCGCCCGCCGTCCCACACGAGCACAGGGCCGTCCGGCGACCACCGCAGTCCCGAGCACTTCCACGTCCGCGCCATCACTCAGAGACTAGGCGGAGGGTCTGACATCGGCCCCGAGCACCGGCTCACCCTCCCCCACGGCCGGCGCGGCCGGCGCGACGGCCGTCGTACGCGTCCGTCCCCGGCCCGCCAACCGGCAGCTGACGCAGCCGGAGTGACCGTCGCGGGCCGCCGTGTCGCGCACCCGCATCCCCCACTGCCCATGGGGCCGCACCCCGGGCGGCTTGCCCCAGCCGGAGAGGTGCAGGACCCAGGTGACCAGGGCCCCGCCGGCGACCACCGCCAGCCCGCCGACGACGGCCACGACCGAGGCCGTACACACCCCCAGTCCCACCAGGCCGCTTCCGACGGTCGCGATCCCGAACCCCGTCCACCCGGCGATGGTGTGACCCTCGTCGTACAGATGCGCGCTCACGTACCCGCCTTCCCCTTGTAGGCAGCTTGAGAGGCCTAGACTTCTCACGACGGAAGAAATTTAGCGACCAAATCTCTCACGCTCTAAGGGGTTCGCGAAAGATGCACGGCCCGCCGCGACCACCCGCCACCCCGGCCGAGGCGCTGGCGGGGATGGACCACCTGATCGCCGCCCATCTGATCGGCCAGCAGGAGCTGGCCCGCCGTCTGGGCCTGAACGTCACCGACCTGACCTGCTTCGCCTTCGTCCTGGAGGCCGGGGACGACCTGCTGACGGCCGGTGACCTCGCCGCCCGCGCGCATGTCACCACGGGCGCGGTGACCGGCATCCTCAACCGCCTCGAACGCGCCGGATACGTCAGCCGCCGCCCCGACCCCGCCGACCGCCGTCGCGTCCGCGTCGCCGCGGTTCCGGACGCCGTCACCCGCGTCCAGGCCGTCTACGCGGGCCACCACAAGCGGCTGAACGCCCTGTTCGCCGACTACTCCCCCGAGGAGCTGGCCGTCCTCACGGACTGGTTCACCCGCGCGACCGCCCTGGCCCACGAGTACCTGGAGAAAATGAACAGGAACGACCCGGAAGACGAGTGCTGAACGGCACACAAATCGGCGAAACAGGAGAAAGCAGCCGAGGCGCCTTGGGAATCTTTCTTGCCGTCAGCTTTGCGCCGCCATATGATCACTCCGGCTGATCAGCACCAGAAAAATCGCCGATTATTGTCACGGAGGTATCAGTGAGGGCTATTGGGGCCATATCCGCAATGGCTGTCGCGGCCGGCATATCCCTGAGCGCCGCCATCCCCGCGTCCGCCACCAGCTACTGCCCCGGCGGTTCCGGCAGCTGCTTCTTCTACAACTCGAACCGGGGCGGCGCCGTTCACGCCTATTCGGCCAGCACCCCGAACTTCGACGGTGACGTCTTCGCCGACGGTGGCGCCGGAGACGGTGTGCCGGTGAAGAACAACGCGGCTTCGGCGGCGAACGACACCTACTCGTTCACCATGCGCGTGTACTACAACTCGAACTACGCGGGCGTCTACGACGACGTCGCCCCGTCTTCGTGGCGCAATCTGGTGAAGACGAAGAACAACAACGCGTCGCTTCGCCTCTTCCAGTAGAAGTGCTTCGTGGGCGGCGTCCCGTGCTCGGCGGTCGAGTCACGGGGCGCCGCCCTCCGTCGTACAAGAATTGCGAGACATGCGTAAAAGCGAAATCTCCCTGGCGTGCGCCTCCGTGGGGGCTGCGGCCCTCCTCCTGCCTGCACTTTCCGGCTGTTCCGCGGATGCGGACGGAAGCGAGGCGGCGAAGCAGTCCGTCGCCGCGACCGGGGCACCGGTCGACCCCAAGCATTTGACACTGCCGCTGGACGATTACCGCATCCTGAACAAGGACATTCTGGTCATCGACCGGGCACGGGTGGTCCTGCTCAAAAGCTGTATGCGCCGTTTCGGCGTCGATCTTCCCGTGCGGGCCGAGGACAAGGTCCCCGGCCCGCAGTACGACAACGAGCGGCGCTACGGACTGGCCGACGCGGCCGAGGCGGCACGATCCGGTTATCACCTCTTCGAGAAACCGGTGACTCCGGACACGTACTCACGGAAGGAAAAGCAGTTGCTCGACGGCACTGTCACCGTGAGCAACGGGGTCAGCGTGCCGAAGGGCGGATGCGCCGGTGAGGCCGCCCGGAAACTCTCCACGGAAGACGCACAGGAATTCAACCTTGTGCAGAAACTGAACATGAGCAGCTATGTCGCGTCGAAGAAGGATCCCGCGGTCCAGGAGGCGAGCCGGCGCTGGTCGTCGTGCATGAAGAACTCCGGTTACTCCTACCCGGACCCGATGGCGGCAATCAACGACTCCAAGTTCTCCGGACCCACGCTCGGCCCCGACGAGAAATCCGTCGCGAAGGCCGACGTCAGGTGCAAGCAAAAGGTGGGCTTCGTCGCCGTCTGGTCCACCGTCGAGACGGGATACCAGCACGCCCTGATCGACCACGACAAGAGCAAGCTCGCGGTACTGAAGGCCCGGAAGGCCGAGATCGTCAAGCGGGCGGACGCGGTCGTACGCGGGGGCACGGCCTGAGGCCGCCGGCCGAGCCCGGACCGCCGGCCATCACCCGGCCGCCACGGGGGCCCTGTCCGGCGTGCGGAGGCGCTGGGTGCGGAGGCGCTGCGCGATGAAGAGGGCCGCACGGTCCAGTGCCTCGTCGGCCTCGTCGAGGACGCCTGCGAAGCACTGGAAGACGTGCGGCACGTCGGCGGTGACGTCGAGGATGACGTCCACCCCGGCCGCCCTGGCCCGTGCGGCCATGCGCGTGGAGTCGTCCAGGAGCACCTCGTTGGTTCCCACCTGCAGGAGCATCGGCGGGAAGCCGGCCGGGTCGGCGAGGAGAGCCGGGCTGAGCAGCGGCTGACGCGGGTCCTGTCCGGCGAGGTACATGGCTCCCGTGTGGCTGAGCGTCTCGCGCGTGAAGAACGGATCGATGCCCACCTTGGTGTCCATGCTCTCCCCCGTCCTCGTGGCGTCGAGCCCGGGGGAGAACGCCACGATCGCGGCGGGCAGGGGCAGGCCCGCGGCGCGGGCGGCGAGGCAGGTCGTGACGGTGAGGCCACCACCGGCGGAGTCCCCGGCGAACACGATGGCGGCCGGGTCGGCGCCGCCGTCGAGAAGTGCGCGGTAGGCGCCCAGCGCGTCCTCGATCGCCGCCGGGAACGGGTGTTCGGGGGCGAGCCGGTAGTCCAGCGAGAAGGCCCTGAACCCGGTCCTGACCACGAGGTTGCCCGTCAGCGACAGCGCGGTCTCGGGCGAACCGAACACGTAGGACCCGCCGTGGAAGTAGAGGATCGTTCCGGCATGCGTTCCGGCATTCGATCCGGCATTCGATCCGGAACGCGAGGGTGTGACCGGCTCGGCCGGCTCAAGCGGCTCGGCCGGCTCAAGCGGCTCGACGGCCAGTGCGGGGCGGCCACCGAGCACCACCGCCGTGGTGCGGATGCCGTCCGGGACGATCATTTCGGCCATCAACGCCCTGAACCCGGCCCGGATCGCCTCGACCGGCCGCGGCCCCTCCGGCCGGGGCCGCCGCATCGCCGCGTCGATCCTCGCGCGCTGTTCCCTGCTCATGCCTGTGCCCGCCCCTCGTGAAAAGTAGCTTCCGCTACACTATATGCCATGGCATATACATCGTCCGGCGGAACGCCCGAGGGCCCGATCGACCTCCCGGACCTCTTCGCTGACCTGGTCCGATGCGAGACCCGCCTCTACAACGCCCTCAACGACCGCCTCCGCGAGCGGCACGGGATCGTCACGTCCCAGTTCGAGTTCCTGCGCCACCTCCGCGACCACCCCGGGGCGCGGGTGGCCGACCTCGCCGCGGAGTTCGCCATCGGGGTCGGCGCCACCAGCAAGGGCATCGACCGCCTGGAGAAGCAGGGACATGTCGTCCGGCAGCCCAACCCCTCGGACCGCAGGTCGTCACTGCTGGCTCTGACCGAGGAGGGCGCGGAACTGGTCGACGCGGCGGAGACCACCTTCGCCGAGCGGCTGGCGGAACTGATCGGGGGCACCCTCCAGCCGTCCCAGATGGCGGCCACCGCACAGGCGCTTTCGCAGCTGCGCTGCACGCTGGAACACGACGAGATCGGCACCCCCACGGGCTGACACCACTCGATGTCAGTGCCCGCGTGCCTGCGGGTACGGGTCCGGTCAGCCGTTCCGCGCGATCCACTCGCCGCCGCCCAGCGGATAGTCGTAACCCGGACGGCCCGCGCCGGCGCTGGTGCGGAACGCCGTGCCGTCGTTGTCGATGTGGACGGTGCCCCGGCGGCTGCCGCTGGACCATTCCAGGGTGAGGTCCCAGCGGACGTCGTGGGCGTTGGTGTGGGCGATGACGTAGAAGACCTCCGGGTCGGACTCGCTGACCTTGTACGGGAAGTCGCGCTGCCCGTTCTTCACGGTGACCGTGGGACTGCCGTTGTCGAGGTCGATGTCGAACGACTTGGTTCCGACGCCACCGCCGCAGCCGACGCCCATGGAGTAGTCGTTCCAGGCGAGCGGCGCGCCCTTGGTGAGGACCCGTACGTGCAACGCCTCCAGGACGACGGTTTCCTGACCGGTGCCCTGCACGGTGAGGCCGACCTCCTGCTCGCCCGAGGACACCGCCCCGTACGCGGCGGCCCAGCGCGGGGCGTCCGGCTCGTTCGCCGGCGGGCCGACCTGCGCGGGCCCGCTGTCCACGAGGAAGTGCTGGCTGCACGGGCTGTCGTAGACGTAGGGCCGGGTGCCGACCGTGAGGGGGGCACTGCCGGTGGAGCCGCCCGCGGCGTCGCTGGTGGCAGCGCCGTCGGTGCGCGGGGCGCCGCCCTGCTTGCCGCCGTTCCGCGAAGCGCCCGGCCCGGCGTCGTCGGACCCGGCGTCGTCGGACCCGGCGTCGTCGGACCCGGCGGTGGCGGAGGCGGGCGAAGTCGGCTTGTTCCCCTTCGCGCTCGGGGAGGGGGACTCGGACGGGTCGGAGGTGTCCGACGTACCGGTGATCGTGCCGGTGTCACCGGCGGCCCGTTCGCTCCCGGCGCCCTTTCCGTCGCCGAACGGCGCGATGAGCACGACGGCTCCCAGCACGGCGACCACCGCGGCGGTGGCGATCAGCACGGTACGGCGACGACGAGGTGCCGACGCGGTGTCGCGCGGCAGGTCGGCGACGTCGGGCACACCGCTCTCGCCGTCCTCCTCCCCCGGCGCGGCCGACGGGCCCGGCTCGACCGCTTGCCGAACGGAAGCCGTCGCGGTGGCCTGATCCGCCTTGCTCCCCCGTGCCGCGTCCGCCAGGATCCAGCGCCGGTGCAACTCCACCAGCTCGTCCGGCGTCGCCCGGCAGACCCTTGCGAGGCGCTCCACCGGTGCGTACTCGACGGGCACCGCGGTGCCGTTGCAGTAGCGGTGCAGCGTGGACGTGCTCATGTGCAGCCGCTTGGCCAGCGTCCCGTAGCTCAGTCCCGAGCGGTCCTTGAGTTCCCGCAGCAGCCGCGCGAACGCCTCTGTTCCGTCGGTCCCCGTTGCCCCTGGCACCCGTTTCCCCGTCCCCTCATGTCCCAGTCCCGCGTTCCAGGGCCCCTGTGTTCTCCCTGTTCAGAGCGCGTTTCGGTGTTCCAGCGTCCCCAACTGCCCGCCGTGCGTGGCGGTTGGGACAGATCACCTCACAAGCTTCGGTCATCAAATCACCACGCCACCCGAACACCGAAGGGGCTCAGCCACATGTACAACCTCCGCACCCGCCGCACCCGTCTCGTCGGCGCCGCCGCGACCGTCGTTCTCGCCGCGCTCTCCCTGACCGCGTGCGACGGTGGCACAGGGGTCCACGACGAGGGCGGCTCGTCGGCGGCGAACTCCCCTTTTGCCACTCCCACTTCCGGCGTCCGCGCTTCGGTCTCCGCCTCCGACTCGTCCGCCAACTCCTCCTCCGGCTCCTCCTCCACACAGGTCCGGCCGGCCACCGGCACCACGAGGCCCGTCGCGGACGCCCCCGCGTCGAAGGCGCCCGCCCCGGGCGGCAGGCCGGTCACCTGCGAGGGGTCCAACACCAGGACGGTCGCGGCCCCCCTGAACCGCCCCGTGAACCACATGCTGCTCACGGTGACCAACACCGGCAGCAGGACCTGCTTCCTCTACAGCTACCCGGCCGTCCGCTTCGGTGAGGCCCAGGCCGTGCCGCCGGTCATCGAGGACTCGAAGCCGCAGGCGGTCGTCACGCTCCAGCCCGGCGAGTCCGGCTACGCCTCGGTGAACCTCTCCGCCACCGACGGCAGCGGCTCGAACGGCCACACCGTGAACTCCCTGACCGTCTACTTCCACGGCCGCTCCGGCAACGAGAGCGTCGGCACGGGCGCCCACCCGCCACTCCCCGCGAAGGGCGTCTACGTCGACGACTCCCTCAAGGTCACGTACTGGCAGCAGTCGATGGACGACGCCACCAGCTGGTGACCCGGGCACAGGAGGGGACGTGGAGACCAGCTGACTTGACCACATGGTCAGCCAGATCACCACTCTGATCGGTGACCTGAAACGCGAGAAGCCCCGGAATGATCCGGGGCCTCTCACCTGGGTGCACTCGGCAGGATTCGAACCTGCAACCTTCTGATCCGTAGTCAGATGCTCTATCCGTTAAGCTACGAGTGCTTGTTCTGTTTTCTGTCTTCGCTCTCGGATCTTCCGGCCCGCTCGCGGCGACAGGAAGAACATTACATGACTGCCGCCGTCATGTGAAATCCGTTCGGCACACCCCTTGTGACCTGCGGAAATGGCGGAAACGGCCTAGGTTCCGGAAACACCGAAGCCCCGGTCGCGGGGACCGGGGCTTCGGGATCAGGTGCGGAGGCGGAGGGATTTGAACCCTCGATGGGCTTTAAGACCCAAACCGCATTAGCAGTGCGGCGCCATAGACCGGACTAGGCGACGCCTCCAGCACGACCTCCCACGCGAGCGCGCGAGTGGTGCGATGCAGATGATGACACAGTCGAGCGCGGTGTCACCAACCGGCTCCTACGGTACTAGGCAGCCGGGCCGCAGAGCAAAGTCCTTTGCCCTGGGCATGCCGCCGGACGTGTGCGTCCCGTGTCCGGGTGGTCCGCAACGTCCGGGGCGCGTGGGCGTTGGGGAGGGTATGTCGCTCCTCGTCCCGCCCTCACGTGTCGCCATGGCCTCCGCTGCCGCCGCCGTCGCCTCGCTCTCCTCGCTAGTGCTGCGACCGGAAAGGTTCACCGGCTCGCGACGCCCGGCACGGCACCTCGCCGCGTTGTCGCATCACCCGAGTACATCCAGTACGCGGGCGACGCTCCGCCTTGCGATGCACCGCACCGGACGCCGCGAGCTTCTCGGCAAACCTTTCCGGTCACAGCACTAGCCACCGTCCCGACGACCGCAGCAGCCACACCCCTCACCGCCGCCCCGGTGCCGGCTCCGGCCCGGGCCGCCGCCGTACCCGTCACCACGCCCCCGCCCGTGCGCGACGGCGATCACCTGACCGTCGTGGTCCAGCACGCGGGAGGCGGAAAGGACGGGACGTACGAGCTGTCCTGTCATCCGGGCGGCGGCCATCACCCGGACGTGGAAGGCGCCTGCCAGGCCGTCGACCGCAACGTCCGCTGGGGGCGGGACGCCTTCGCGCCGGTGGCCCCCGGCAGCGAGTGCACCATGATCTACGGCGGCCCGGCCACCGCCCATGTCACCGGGACCTGGGCCGGACGCCCGGTCGAGGCGACGTACGACCGCAGCAACGGATGCCAGATCGGACGCTGGGACCGCATGGTGCCGTTGCTGCCCACCTTCGCGGCCCGGACGACCTGACCAGGAACCCAAGGGGCCAGGAGGCCAAGGAGGCAAGAAGGCAGGAGGGCAGGCGGGCAGGCGGGCAGGCGGCCGGAGCGGTGGTTCGTGGCGGAATCCCCGGTTTCGTAAAAGTCCCGCGAAGGTCTCGCGCAGCAAAGCACGCGGTCACACGTTCCCCGTCACTTCGGCGTGCGACCTCCCTCTCATCCGGCGTCGCGAGCGCAACCGCTGCGCTTAGACTCCCTCGCGTGACACGCCGCGGGCCGGTTGGCAAGATGGCCCGAGCGGTCGGCAAGGTGCGGTAACAGGGAGGAAGCGTCTCGTGAGCAGCAGGCCATCCCGAGGCGCTGCTCGCCTCGCAGCCATACTCGACGCGCTGCCTGACGCGTTGGTGCTGGTCAACGCCAATGGGACGGTCGTCAACGCCAATACGATCGCGTTGGAGGCCTTCGAGGCGCCCGGTACGGCTCTGGTGGGGCGCGGGCTGTTGGATCTGCTGCCGGAGTTCGACTCCCGGCTGATCCCGGGTTCCATGCGGCGGCCCGACCACATGGATCCGAGCGGGCGGCTGAAGCCGACCCGGATGATGGCGCGGCGGACGGACGGGAGCGCGTTCCCCGTCGAGGTCACCAGCGCCAATCTGGAGAACGGGCACCAGGCCTACGACGGTTACGGCTACACCGGCGACGAGCTGCTGATGCTCGTCGTGCGCGACCTGTCGGGGACCGTCGACACCGAGGCCGAGCTGGCGCGCTCGCAGCGGCAGACCGAGATGATCCTGCGGGCCGCGAGCGAGGGTGTCGTGGGGACGGACACGGACGGGCGGATCGTGCTCGTCAATCCGGCCGCCGCCCAGATACTGGGGCACCGGGCCGGCGAACTCGGCGGCAAGGAACTGCACGCCCTCGTCCTGCACTCGCGTGCCGACGGCTCCCCCTTCCCGTACGACGAGTCGCCGCTCGCCGACACCCTGCGCTCCGGACGCAAGCACCGGGTGCGCGGGCAGGTGCTGTGGGCCAAGGGCGACAAGAAGGTGCCGGTCGACCTGACGACCGCGCCGGTGCGCGACGGCGACCAGCTCGTCGGCGCCGTGATGACCTTCGCCGACCGGCGGCCGTACGACACCCTCGCCGAGGAGAAGGAAGCCGCCGAGAAGCGGCACACGCAGGAGCTGGAGCGGCTCTCCGAGGAGCACGCCTCCGACCTCACCGCGCTGCGCCAGGAGCATGTCACCGAGCTGGAGGAGCTGCGCGAGCGGCACGCGGAGGAGCTGGCGGCCGGCGAGGAGCGGTACGCCGCGCTCGGCGAGCGGGAGAAGGACCGCTACGAGGCCCTGGCCGCCCGGCACGAACAGCTGCTCACCCTGCTCGGGCGCTCGCTGCGCGGCCCGCTGGACGAGCTGCGCCGCGATCTGGCCGCCCTCGCCGCGGACGACGCCGGCCAGCTGTGGCCCGAGGCCAACCAGGTGCTGCACCATCTGTCGGCCGGTTACTCGCGGATCACGACCCTGATCGACAACGTCCTCGCCTACCAGCTGCTCGACGCGGGCACCGAGGACGTCACCCGGACGAAGGTCATGCTGGACGCCGTCGTCGCCGCCGGTGTGGACGGGGCGGTCGAGCTGATCGGTCCGGGACGCGTGCAGTTCGCCGTACACGCGCCGCCCATCGAGGCCGAGGTGGACCCGCAGCGGCTGGCCACCGCGCTCGCGCATCTCGTCGCGGACGTGGCGGGCGTGGACGCGACCGGGAACTCGCCCGTCTCCACGGGCGGTTACCTGGACAACACGGTGGTGGTGGCGGCGGCGCAGCGCGGTGAGGTCGTACGGATCGAGGTGCGCGGGCCGTATGCCGGGGGAGACCCGGTGCACGAGCCGATCGTGCGCGGGATCGTGCGCGCCCACGGCGGTGTGCTGCAGACGCACGAGGTGCCCGGCATGAGCGGCAGCGCCTATGTGCTGGAGGTGCCGATCGGCGGCGGGGCCGGGGCCGTTCCGGTCGCGCCCAGCGCGCCCGGGGCCGAGGTCGCCCTGGTGGGCGCTCCGGCCGCCGGCAACGAGTACGACGCCGGGCAGGGCTTCGCGGGCGGTCGGCGGCGGGCCCGGCGGGCCTCGACCGACGCCTTCCTGGAGAGCGAGGTGCCCGGCGAGGCCGGCGGCGGGGACGCGGAGGAGTCGCCCCTGCCGACCGGACGGCGCCGCAGGCACGCGGACGCCGCCATGGGCGGAGCCGACGATCCGATGCCGGCGGTGGACGGTGCGGAGGCGCCGGCCTCCGGCGGGACCGGGCGGCGGCGGGGCAGGCCCGCCGAGGACGCGCCCGGTGCCGGTGCGGATGTGGCCGAGGGTGCGGTCATGACGGCGGCCGAGCACGCCGCTGGGACCGCCGCCTCGGGGAACGGACTCGGTGGCACCGTGCCGCCGCAGGGCGTGCCCGCGCCGACGGGCCGGCGCGCCCGGCGGGACGGTGGCGAGCAGCAGGCGCTGCCGCCCGCGCTGCCGGCGGCCGGTACGGCGTCCGCTCCGCAGCCGGACGAGGAGCCCCTCGGGCCCGACGGGCAGCCGACCGGGCGACGGCGCCGCGCGCTGGCCGCCGCGGCCGAGCGTGCCGCCGCGCAGGAGGCGGGGGCCCGTACGGTCTTCGCCCTGCCGCCCGCCGAGGCCGACCGCACGCCCGAGACCGCGCCCCCGGGTGCCGCTACCCCGGGTGCCGCTACCCCGGGTGCAGTCACTCCGGGTGTGGCCGGACCAGCCGAGGACGCCGGCCGCCACGACGCCGTACCGCTCGACCAGGCCGAGGACCACACCCCGCCGCAGCCGCATCCCACCAGCGCTCCGACGGGCCGCCGCCGACGGGCCATGGCCCAGCCGGTCCAGCCCGTCCAGCCGGCCGAGGCACAGGCCCAGGGTGCGAACATGCCGAACGTTCCCGCTCAGGGCGGTACGGCCCAGGGCGGTACGGCGTCGGCGGCCGGGTCGGCGATCCCGTCCGGCATCGTGTCCCAGGCGGGTCTCACCGCTCAGGGCGTCCCGGCGGGCACCGTCGGCCAGGGCGTGCGGGTCGCCCCGGAGCAGCCGGTCACGGCACCGGCCGCCCCGCCGGCTCAGGCACCGCAGCCCGGTCCCGCCGCCCAGGCGGCTCCCACCGCGCTCCCGGCCGCCCAGCCGCTCCCCGCGGAGGCCGCCCCGACGGCCCAGCCCACCGCCCAGCCCGCGCCTGCGCCCCAAGCCGCGCCCGCCGCGGTGCCCCCGAACACCGCCCCCGCCCCCGGCACCCCGCTGCCCCCGGAGCACGCCACCGCGCAGCCGCTGCCCGCGGAGGCCGCCGGTGCCGCACCGTACGACCCGAACTCCACGCAGGGCCGGGCGATCAGCGTGCGCACGCTGGGGCAGGGCGTGCCGTTCTCCCGGCAGGCCGCGCAGGTGCAGCAGCCGACCGCGACGCCGCCCCCGCAGCAGCCGAACGGCTCCGGACGCCGCCGCAAGCTGGGCACACCGCCGGACCCGGCGACGCGTCCGGAGCCGCAGCCGGAGCAGGCGGCCCGTCCGCATCCGCCCACCGAGCAGGCACCGGCACCGGCACAGCCGCCCGTGCCGCAGCCCTCGCTCGCCGGGCAGGCGCGGCTCGCGCCGACCACCGACGGTGCCGGGCGGTCGTACGCCATAGGCGCCCCGGACGAGAACGCGGCCGAGGGGCCCGAGCCGCTGGACGGCCCGGGTGGTGCGGTCGAGGTCGCCGATCCGCCGCGCCCCCAGCCGATGGACGACGAGCTGCCGCCGGAGCCGCTGGACAACCCGCGTCGGCTGCTGGTGTGGCCGGCGCCGGACGTGACGACCCAGCAGGCGCTCAGCGACCGCGGCTACCGGCCGGTCATCGTGCACTCGCGCGAGGAGGTCGACGCGCAGATCGCGGCCTTCCCGGCGGCGCTGTTCGTGGACCCGCTGACCGGGCCGATCACCCGGACCGCCCTGCAGTCGCTGCGCCAGGCCGCGGTGGCCGCCGAGGTGCCCGTGCTGGTCACGGCCGGACTGGGGCAGGCGACGCGCGAGGCGGCGTACGGCGCCGATCCGGCCGTCCTGCTGAAGGCGCTCGCGCCGCGCGACAGCGAGCAGCATCCGCCGCGGGTGCTGCTCATCGAGGAGCACGCGGAGATCGCGCTGGCGCTGACGGCGACGCTGGAGCGACGCGGGATGCAGGTGGCGCGGGCCGCGAGTGACGCGGACGCGGTGACGCTGGCCGGTCAGCTTCGGCCGAACCTGGTCGTGATGGACCTGATGCAGGTGCACCGGCGGCAGCCCGGGACCGCCGGTTTCGCCGGGATCATCGACTGGCTGCGGGCGAACGGGCAGCTCAACCGGACCCCGCTGGTCGTCTACACCGCCGCCGTCGACCAGGCCGACCTGCCGAGGCTGGCCTCGGGGGAGACGGTGCTGTTCCTGGCGGAGCGGTCCACCAGCAACGAGGTGCAGAGCCGGATCGTGGACCTGCTGGCCCGCATCGGCACCAACTAGTAACAACTAGCACCGACTAGTACGACTAGTACCGATCAGTGCCGTTCAAGGCCGGGCGACGAGCCTGCGGGCCGCCTCTTCGATCGAGGCCCGCAGGCGGTCGCGGTCGCCGTCCTCGGCGCCGGTGAGGATGCGGCGCATCTGGGGGACGACGGCGGACCAGTTGGCCAGCGCCACCACCAGCATCAGCAGGTCGCCGGCCGGGATCGCGTCCGTGATGACGCCCCGGGCCTGGTCGTCCGCGATTGGGGCGACCTTGCGGGCGTATTGGTCCTGGCGGGCGGACTCGTCGGGCAGCTCGGTGGTGCCGTACTCGACGCCCTCCCAGAAGAGCAGGCGCAGCAGCTCGGGGTGGGCCGCGTGGTGGCCGAGGAGGCGGTCGCCCCAGCCCTCGACGTCGTCCGTGTCGACGGGGACAGCGGCGGCCAGGTCGACCATGCAGATGCCCAGGACGCGCGTGAACAGCTCCGCCTTGTTGCCGAAGCAGGCGTAGATCAGCTGCTTGTTGGCCTTGGCGGCGGCGATGCGGTCGATGCTGACCCCCGCGATGCCGTACCGGGCGAACTCGGCCGCCGCCGCCTGGAAGATGCGCGCCTTGGTGGCCTCGGGGTCTCTGACTGCTGCCATGGAGTCGGAGTAGCGCCTGATAACCAACCGTTTGGCTGGCAAGGAGAGGGTGGCCGCCGTCGCCCCACGCGGCCCCGGCCGCCTTGGAGGTCAGAGCTGGGTGACGTCCAGCTCTCCCTCCGCGTAGCGCCTGCGCAGCACCTTCTTGTCGAACTTGCCCACACTTGTCTTCGGCACCGACTCGATGATCGTCCAACGCTCGGGAAGCTGCCACCGGGCGATACCGCCCTTGTCGGCGAGATGGGCGCGCAGGGTCTCGAAGTCGGCGGTGGCACCCTCCTTGAGGACGACCGTGGCCAGCGGGCGCTCGCCCCACTTCTCGTCGGGTACGGCGACCACGGCGGCCTCGGCCACGGCCGGGTGGGACATCAGCGCGTTCTCCAGCTCGACCGAGGAGATCCACTCGCCGCCGGACTTGATGACGTCCTTGGCGCGGTCGGTGAGGGTGAGGAACCCGTCGGGGGAGATGGTCCCGACGTCACCGGTCTTCAGCCAGCCGTCCTCGCTGAACTTGTCGGCGGGGCGCAGGGGTTCGGCGTCGGGCCCGTTGTAGTAGGCGCCGGCGATCCAGTTGCCGCGCACCTCCAGCTCGCCGGCCGACTCGCCGTCCCAGGGCAGACGTTCACCGCCGGGGCCGGTGAGGCGGGCCTCGACGCCGGCCGGGAAACGGCCCTGGGTGAGGCGGTAGGCCAGCTCCTCTTCCGTGCCGACCGCGTGGGCCGGCGGGCGGGCGACCGTGCCGAGCGGGGAGGTCTCGGTCATGCCCCAGGCGTGACAGACCCGCATGCCGAGCCGGTCGAAGGCCTCCATGAGGGAGGGCGGGCAGGCCGAGCCGCCGATGGTGACCTGGGTGAGGGAGGAGACGTCGCGCGGCTTGGCGGTCAGCTCGGCGAGCAGGCCCTGCCAGATGGTGGGGACGGCGGCGGCGTGCGTCGGCCTCTCCCGTTCGATCATCTCGGCGAGCGGGGCGGGCTGCAGAAAGCGGTCCGGCATCAGCATGTTGACGCCGGTCATGAAGGTGGCGTGCGGCAGCCCCCAGGCGTTGACGTGGAACTGGGGGACCACGACCAGCGAGGTGTCCTGGTCGGTGAGCCCCATCGACTGGGTCATGTTGACCTGCATGGAGTGCAGGTAGATCGAACGGTGGCTGTACACCACGCCCTTGGGGTCGCCCGTGGTGCCGGAGGTGTAGCACATGGCGGCGGCCTGGCGTTCGTCGATGTCCGGCCAGTCGTAGGTCTGCGGACGGCCGGCGATCAGCTCCTCGTACTCGTGCACCCGCGCGGTGGCGTCCTCGAGGGGAGAGCGGTCACCGGGGCCGGAGACCACGATGTGCTCCACCGTGGGCAGCTTGGGGAGCAGCGGCGCGAGCAGCGGGATCAGCGAGCCGTTGACGATGATCACGCGGTCGGCGGCGTGGTTGACGATCCACACCAGCTGCTCGGCGGGCAGCCGCAGATTCAGCGTGTGCAGGACGGCGCCCATGGAGGGGATCGCGAAGTACGCCTCGACGTGCTCGGCGTTGTTCCACATCAGCGTCGCGACCCGCTCGTCACCCCGCACGCCCAGCTCGTCGCGCAGGGCGTTCGCCAGCTGCGCCGCGCGTGCGCCCGCCTCGGCGAAGCTGCGCCGTTGCGGCTCGGCCTCACCGGTCCAGGTGGTGATCTGGGACCGGCCGTGCACCAGCGTCCCGTGCACCAGGAGGCGGGTAACGGTCAGCGGTACGTCCTGCATCGTGCTCAGCACGGCGTCCTCCCGAGGCGGCATTGCCTGTGCGGTAGTAGTGGATGCGCTGATTCTGCGCACATACCGCGCGGTATGTCACTAGGTGCCTCGAAAACTTGCGAGGCAGGGGAGGAAGGTCACAGCCCCCCGGGGACCTGCCGGAGCCTGCGGGAGGCGTGCCTTGCCCAAGTGCTGCGACCGGAAAGGTTCACCGGCTCGCGACGCCCGGCACGGCACTCCCCCAGCCTTCGGCCGGGGGTACCCCCACGCCGCGTTGTCGCATCACCCGAGTACATCCAGTACGCGGGCGACGCTCCGCCTTGCGAGGCTCCCCCACTGCCTGAACGGCGTGGGAGGTGCCCCCAGCACCGGACGCCGCGAGCTTCTCCGCAAACCTTTCCGGCCACAGCACTAGCGGGCGACGCCCAGCTCAGGGTCCTCCCGGAGTTTGCCGAGCGCCCGCGACACGGCCGACTTCACCGTGCCCACCGACACCCCGAGCACCTCGGCCGTCTGGGCCTCACTGAGGTCCTCGTAGTACCGCAGCACCACCATCGCCCGCTGCCGCGCGGGCAGCTTCATGATCGCCCGCCACATCGCGTCGTGCAGCGCCTGCCGCTCCGCCGCGTCGTCACCGACGGCAGGGGGCTCCGGCTCGGGCAGCTCGTCGCAGACGAACTCGTCGACCCTGCGCTTGCGCCACTGGGAGGTCCGGGTGTTCAGCAGCGCCCGGCGCACGTAGCCGTCGAGCGCCCGGTGGTCCTCGATCCGCTCCCAGGCCACGTACGTCTTGGTCAGCGCGGTCTGCAGCAGATCCTCGGCGTCGCACGGGTTGGCCGTCAGGGACCGTGCGGTGCGCAGCAGCAACGGCCGGCGGTCCCTCACGTACGAGGTGAACGACGGGTACGGGTGGGTCTGCCGCGCTGGTGCGGCGGCGGCCGAGGCGCTGGTGCAGACGGGTGTGGTCATGGCTCCACGCTATGAGTGACGCCCGTCGCGGCGGATCGGCCCCAGGTGCCGAAGCGGGCTCCGCCTCAGGTTGTAGGGGTGGGGGTGGCTACACCTCCTGAAGGTGGACTGAGGGGTGATGCGTGCTACGGGTTTACCCCTGCGGGCTCAGCCGTCCGAGGTCAGGATCACTCCGGACGTCGGCACTCCGGTACCGGCCGTCACCAGGGTCCGGGCCGCTCCCGGTATCTGGTTCACCGCCGTGCCCCGCAGCTGCCGCACCCCTTCCGCCACCCCGTTCATCCCGTGCAGGTACGCCTCGCCGAGCTGTCCCCCGTGTGTGTTCAGCGGCAGCACCTCCTCCGCGACGAGGTCGGCCGCCTCCCCCTTGCCGCAGAACCCGAACTCCTCCAGCTGCATCAGCACGAACGGCGTGAAGTGGTCGTAGAGGATCCCCACGTCGATGTCGGCGGGGGTCAGTCCGGAGGTGCGCCACAGCTGACGGGCCACCACGCCCATCTCCGGCAGGCCGGTCAGGTCGTCGCGGTAGAGATCGCCCCGGTAGAAGCTGGTCATCTGCTCCTGGGCCCGGCCGGCGCCCTGGGCGGCCGCCGCGATCACCGCCGGCGGATGCGGCAGATCGCGGGCCCGCTCCACCGAGGTGACGACGAGGGCCTGCCCGCCGTCGGTCTCCTGGCAGCAGTCCAGCAGTCTGAGCGGCTCGACGATCCACCGGGAGGCCGCGTGGTCGGCCGGGGTGATCGGACGGCCGTGGAAGTACGCCGCCGGGTTGGTCGCCGCGTACCTGCGGTCCACCACGGCCACCCGCCCGAACGCCTCCGACGTGAGCCCATAGGTGTGCAGATAGCGCTGGGCCGCCATGGCCACCCAGGAGGCGGGAGTGAGCAGCCCGAAGGGCAGCGCCCAGCCGAGCGCCACGCCCTCCGCCGTCGGCTCCCGGTGCTGCACGCCCGAGCCGAATCTACGACCCGACCGCTCGTTGAACGCCCGGTAGCAGACCACCACCTCCGCCACACCGGTCGCCACCGCGAGCGCGGCCTGCTGGACGGTGGCGCAGGCGGCCCCGCCGCCGTAGTGGATCCGGGAGAAGAAGGACAGCTCGCCCATCCCGCAGGCCTGGGCCACGGTGATCTCAGGGCTGGTGTCCATCGTGAACGTCACCATCCCGTCCACGTCCGCAGGTGTCAGCCCCGCGTCGTCCAGCGCGGCCCGCACCGCCTCCACGGCCAACCGCAGCTCACTGCGCCCCGAGTCCTTGGAGAACTCGGTGGCCCCGATCCCGACGATCGCCGCCCGGCCGCCGAGGGCGTCCCTCGTCCGCACGCTCATGGTGCTCCCCCCGCCGCCGGGACGGTGACCGTCACCGTGCCGGTCACATGTCGTCCGATGCCGTTCTCACCGACGACCCGGACCGTGGCGGTGTCGCCGTCCACCTCCTCCACCGTGCCCGACAGCACCATGGTGTCGCCGGGGTAGTTCGGAGCGCCCAGCCGTATGGCCACCTTGCGGAGCGTGGCCGTGGGACCGAAGTGGTCCGTGATGTACCGGCCGACCAGGCCGTTCGTCGTCAGGATGTTCATGAAGACGTCCGGGGAACCCTTGTGCCGGGCCAGCTCGGGGTCGTGGTGCACGTCCTGGTAGTCCCGCGACGCGATCGCCCCGGCCACGATCAGCGTGCGCGTGACCGGGATCTCCAGCGACGGCAGCCGGGCGCCCGCCTTTGCCTCCGTCACGCCTCACCACCCCCCACTTCACTCTCCATCGCGATCAACTCCCCCAGTTCCTGCAGCAGTTCGCCACCGCAGCCCAGATACGCGTCCAGTTGTCGCCCCCACAGGAAGTGCCGGTGCACCGGATGGTCGAGGTCGGCTCCCACCCCGCCGTGCAGATGCTGGCCCGTGTGGACCACCCGCTGCCCCGCCTCGGACGCCCACCAGGCGGCGGTCAGCGCGTGCGTGGCGTACGGCAGCCCCGCGTCCCGCCGCCAGGCCGCCTCGTACGCCGTCACCCGTATCGCCTCGGTGTCCATGTGCGCGTCCGCCGCCCGCAGTTGGACGGCCTGCCGGGTGGCCAGCGGGCGCCCGAACTGCTCCCGGGTGTTGGTGTGCGCCACGGCCCGGGCGAGGGAGCCCGCACACACCCCGGCCTGGAGCCCGGCGAAGGCGGTGCGGGCGGTGGCGAGGACGTCGGTGTGTGCGCCGGTGTCGCGCGTGTCGTCGACGCCGCCCAAAGGCTCGGCCGGAGCGTGGTCGAGGACGAGCCGTCCCGCCGACCAGGGCGCGGTCACCTCCACCGGCGTGACCTCGGCCCCGTCCGCCCGCGACACCAGCCACAGCCCCCGCCCGGCATCGGCGACGAGAACGTGCGTGGCGTCCAGCAACCACGGCACGACGGGCACCGAACCGGTCAGCTCCCCGGAGCCGGACTCCCGCACCCCGCCCTGCGCCGGAAACGCCCCGCTCACCACCACCGAGCCGTCCCCGATGCCCGGCAGCAGCCGCTCCCGCTGCTCGGCCGTACCGTGCGCGGCGACCGCGAGCAGTCCGTACACGCACGTCGCCGCGAACGGCACCTGGGCCGTCGTACGCCCCTGTTCCTCCAGCAACAACACCAGCCCGAGCAGGCCCACCTCCTGCACCGCGCCGATCAGGCCGGCCGCGCACAGGGACTTCCACAGCTGTGGATCACTGCCGGTGCCGGCGGCCTTCAACCGGTCGTGGGTGGAGAGGTCGCCGAAGATCCGCGCGGCCAGGTCCCGAGCGCCGGCCTGTGCCTCGGTGGGCGTGAAGTCCATGTCACACCTCGCCCTCGGTGACCCGGAAGACCGGCAGGACCAGGGAGCCCTCGTCGTCCTCGTACCGCTGGAACTCCACCCGCACCGGCAGCCCGATGCGCACCTTGTCGTACGGCACCCCCACCACGCCGCTCACCATTCGCACGCCCTCCGCCAGCTCGATCAGGCCGACCGCGTAGGGAGGGTCGAAGGCGGGGAACGGCGGGTGGTGCATGACCACGTACGAGTGAACGGCCCCCTCGCCGCTCGCCTCCACCGTGTCCCAGTCCAGGCAACCGCACGCGTTGCAGCCCGGCAGCCAGGGGTGACGCAGGGTGCCGCAGCCCGTGCAGCGCTGGATGAGGAGCCGGTGCGCGGCCACGCCGTCCCAGAACGCGGCGTTGTCCCGGTTGACCACCGGCCGGGGGCGCCGGACCTTCTGCTGCCGGGTCTCCTGCTGTTGGGTCTCCTGCTGTTGGGTCTCCTGCTGTTGGGTCTCCTGCTGTTGGGTCTCCTGCTGCCGGGGCGGACCGGGCCGGGCGGGGGCGTACTTGAGGATGCGGAAGCGGTGCGTGCCCACGAGGTCGCCGTCCACCCGAACGTCCATACGAGTGGTGACGAAGTACCCGGTGCCCAGCTTGGTCGTCTTGCGCCCGGAGACCGACTCGATCACCGCGTCGAAGGTGACCTCGTCCCCCGGCCGCAGCGGCCGCAGATACTCCTGCTCGCAGTCGGTGGCGACCACCGAGGTGCAGCCGGACTCGTCGAGCAGGGCGAGCAGTTCGTCGTAGGCCCCCGTCCGTCCCTCGTGGCCGGAGAGGCCGCCCATGGTCCATGCCTGGAGCATGGTGGGCGGGGCGATGGCGTCCGGCCCCTGGTACGCGGGGTTCGTGTCGCCCATGGCCTCGCACCAGTGCCGGATCATCGGCGCGTTGACCGGGTCCTTGGCCACCCCGCCGACGGCGGCCGACCGCCCCTCGTACGCCCTCAGCCGCACCCCCAGCGCGTCCGGCTCCGCCGACGCGTCAGGACCACTTCGCACCCCGCTCACCGCCGCCCCCTCGTCATCCCGAGCCGCATCGTCGCGACGATCTCCCGCTGCACCTCGCTCACCCCGCCCCCGAACGTGTTGATCTGCGCCGCCCTGTTCAGCCGCTCCAGCTCGCCGTCCCCGAACGCCCCGGGTGAACCGGAGCGGACGAATCCGGTCTCGCCCACGATGTGCTGACACATGCGATACGTCGCGACAGCCGATTCCGTTCCCGCGAACTTCACCCCGCTCGCCTCTCCGGCGGCCAGTCGGCCCGCCCCCACATCCCCCACCAAACGCCAGCTGAGCAGGCGCGATGCCGCCAGCCGGGCATGTGCCTCGGCCAGCTGAAAACGCACCCAAGGCTCGTCAATCCGGCGTCGACCGGTCACCGGATGGGGGGTACGGGCGGCGGAGAGCGCGGCGGCGTGGAACTCCTCGGCCTGCATGCCGATGGCGGCGAGGGCGACCCGCTCGTGGTTGAGCTGTTCGGTGATGAGCGACCAGCCGTCGTTCTCGGCGCCGACGAGGTTCTCGGCGGGGACGCGGACGCCGTCGTAATAGGTCGCCGTAGTGGTCTGGCCGCCGACCGTCTCGATGGGGGTCCACGCGAACCCGGGGGCACTGGTGGGGACGACCAGGATGGAGATGCCCCGGTGCTTGGGAGCGTCCGGGTCGGTGCGGCAGGCCAGCCAGATCCAGTCGGCGTGCTGGGCACCCGAGGTGAAGACCTTCTGCCCGTCGATCCGCCAGCCGTCACCCTCCCGCACCGCCCGGGTGCGCAGGGAGGCCAGGTCGGTGCCGGCGGACGGCTCGCTGTAGCCGATCGCGAAGACCAGTTCCCCGCCGAGGATCCGGGGCAGGAAACGATCCTTCTGCCGCTCGCTGCCGTATTTCATCAGCGTGGGCCCGACCGTGTTCAGCGTGACCATCGAGACGGGGGCACCGGCCCGGTACGCCTCGTCGAAGAACACGAACTGCTCGTCCGCGCCCCGGCCCTGACCGCCGTACTCGACCGGCCAGCCGAGGCCGAGCCATCCGTCCGCCCCGATGCGGCGCAGCAGCGCGCGCGGGTTCGGAGGATCATCCGAGCCCGTCAACGCATGGAAGTAGGCACGCAGTTCGGCGCGCAGGCGCCGTTGGCGCTCGGTGGGGGCGAGGTGCACGGCGGGGACCTCCTGGGACCGACGGACGGCAGTTCCCGACCGGCGGTTTCTGACTGTCCGTCAGATTCGGTCGGGTGTCAAGGTCGACGAACCCGAGGCCGGCACAAGCGCGCCGCCTCCGGTCGGAGTCGCCGCATCCCCTCTTCCTTTTTTCGAACATACGTACGATCATCGAGCTATGGCCACCCCAGACCGGCAGGCCACGACGCTGGCCCTCGCACACGCCCTGTCAGCCGCCGAACGCGGCCTGGCCGTCATCCCCCTGTCCCGGACGAAGCTCCCGGCCCTGCGCTCCCCCCACCGCGACGCCCCCTCCGCTCCCGCCTGCCACGGCGAGTGCGGCCGCTTCGGCCACGGGGTGTACGACGCCTCGACCGACCCGGCGCGCATTCGCGAACTGTTCGCCGCCGCCCCCCGGGCCACCGGCTACGGCATCGCCTGCGGCCTGCCCCCGCACCACCTGATCGGAGTCGACCTGGACACCAAGACGGGCACGGACTCCTCGGCGGCCCTGCGCGAACTGGCCCTGCGCCACCTGTTCACCATCCCGGAGACGGTCGTCGTCCTCACCCCCAGCGGCGGCCGCCACCTGTGGCTGACCGGCCCGCCCGACGTCGTCGTCCCCAACTCGGCCGGCCGGCTCGCCCCCGGCATCGACATCCGGGGCGCCGGCGGCTACCTGGTGGGGCCCGGTTCCCGCACCGACCACGGTGTCTACGGCACCGCCCCCGGGACCGCGCACCTGCCCCCGGCAGCCTGCCCGCAGGCCCTGCTCCGCCTGCTCCTGCCGCCCCCGCGCACCCCGCACCCCGGCCCTCCGGCCACCACGCCGCACGGCCATGGCCTGGTCCAGTTCGTCCTCGCCGCCCACGAGGGCCAACGCAACACCCGCCTCTTCTGGGCGGCCTGCCGCGCCTACGAGAACGGCATCGGCCCCGTCCTGCTCGCCCCCCTGCTCGACGCGGCCCTCGACACGGGCCTGACCGAACGCGAGGCCCGGGCGACGATCGCATCGGCGGCCCGGATGACCGGACACCAGCCATAAAAGATCACCCGCCGATCACCGCCGACCGCATGAGCAGGTCTGATAGATCCGAGCCGATGGATCCGATAGATCTGATCAAGGATTTACCCGTTCCGCGTTGTTCGTGGTCGGTTACGTGACTAGCATTCCTGCGCCCCCCCAACTGCGGATCTCGCCTCTGCATCGACCGGCGGCATCCGACTGTCATGGGCAGACCGTTCGGTCTCCCATCGTCACCACCACAAGAAGGGCATTTCCTTGCTCTCAAGGAGACGTCGGGCGGCATCCACTGCCGCCCTGCTGTCCACCACGGCACTCATATCGACCGGATGGCTCGCGGCCACCGCGGCGACCGCGTCCGCCGCACCGTCGGTCACCGGGGCGGCTCACGTCAAACACCTGTGCGCCCACGCGACCGCGCCGGGCCACGTGGCGTGCCTCGCCGAGGCCCGCACCGACGTCGTCCAGCACCTGGGTGTCAGGCCGAACACCGCCCCGTCCGGCTACGGTCCCTCGGACCTGCAGAGCGCCTACAACCTGCCGTCCTCCACCGCCGGTTCGGGCCGCACCGTCGCGATCGTCGACGCCATGGACGACCCCAACGCCGAGTCCGACCTCGCCGCCTACCGGTCCCAGTACAACCTTCCCGCCTGCACCACGGCCAACGGCTGCTTCAAGAAGGTGAACCAGACCGGCGGCACCACCTACCCGAGCGCGGACTCCGGCTGGGCCGGCGAGATCTCCCTCGACCTCGACATGGTCAGTGCCGCCTGCCCGCAGTGTCACATCTTGCTCGTCGAGGCCTCCTCCGCGGACATGACCGACATCGGCACGGCCGAGAACGAGGCCGTCGCCCTCGGCGCGAAGTACGTCTCCAACTCCTTCGGCGGCGCCGAGGACCCGACCGAGACCACCGCTGACGTCCAGTACTTCAACCACCCTGGCGTGGCGATCACCGTCAGCGCGGGAGACAGCGGCTACGGCGTCGAGTACCCGGCCTCCTCCCCCTACGTGACGGCGGTCGGCGGCACCTCCCTCAGCCGTGCGGGCAACACCCGCGGCTGGAGCGAGTCGGTGTGGTCCACCGACAGCACCGACGGCACCGGGTCCGGCTGCTCCGCCGACGAGGCCAAGCCCACCTGGCAGTCCGACACCGGCTGCGGCAAGCGCACCGTCGCCGACGTCTCCGCGGTCGCCGACCCGGCCACCGGCGTAGCCGTCTACGACACCTACGGCGCCAACGGCTGGGACGTCTACGGCGGCACCAGCGCCTCTTCGCCCCTCATCGCGGCCACCTACGCGCTCGCCGGCACCCCGACCGCGAACAGCTACCCGTCCTCGTACCCCTACGGGCACAGGTCTGCGCTGAACGACGTCACCTCGGGCAGCAACGGCACCTGCTCGACGAGTTACCTGTGCGCGGCCGCCACCGGCTACGACGGCCCGACCGGCCTCGGCACCCCCAACGGCACCGCCGCCTTCGTCGGTGACGCGAACGCGGTCAACTCGCTGCAGCCCGGCCAGAAGCTGACCTCCGGCCACCGTCTGAGCAGCGCGAACATCACGCTCACCATGGGTACCGACGGCAACCTGGTCGCCTACCTCAAGACCAACGGAACGAGCAGCAGCGGCCCGGCGATCTGGTCCAGCCACACGTCCGGCAACTCCGGTGCCTACGCCTACATGCAGAGCGACGGCAACTTCGTCGTCTACTCCAGCACCGGCAGCGCGCTCTGGTCCACCCACACCAACGGCCACACCGGCGCCTACTTCCTGCTGCAGGACGACGGCAACCTGGTGGTCTACGGCTCCGGCGGCGGCCCCAGCACCGGCGGCTCCCTGTGGTCGGACGGCACCTACGCACGGTCGGCCAAGATCGGATCGGGCCAGAAGCTCCCGGGCGGCTGGTGGGCCCAGACCCAGTACGCCCGCCTGGTGATGCAGCCGGACGGCAACTTCGTGATCTACCGCAAGCACGACGGCAAGGCGGTCTGGTCCACCGGCACCTCCGGCCACTCCGGTGCCTACGCCTACATGCAGAGCGACGGCAACCTCGTCGTCTACCCGAGCACCGGCACCGCGCTCTGGTCCACCCACACCAACGGCCACACCGGCGCGTACGCCCTGCTGCAGAGCGACGGCAACTTCGTCGTCTACTCGACCACCGGCGGTCCCGGCAAGGGCGGCGCCCTGTGGGCCAGCAACACCCGGTCGTACATGCCCTGAGCAAGAGGGCCTTGGAGGCTGACGACAGCGCACAGACGCGGCGGCGCTCCGGCCACAGGCGCCATCCTCACCCCTACGGAGGAGAGGATGGCGCCTTCTCCCTTTTCTGGGTACGGTCCCCGCCTCGAAACGACCCGGGGCTGTCCGGCGGATCTTGGCTGATGGTCGCCAGCAGGCGTGCGACGAGGGGATCATGGTCGTTCTGGCGCCAGGCGACGGCGACTCGTGTGCGGGCGGTGCGGGGTTCGATCCTGCGGAAGGCGACGCCTTTGAGGCGGATGCGTCGGATGCTCGCCGGGGCCAGGGAGACGCCCAGACCGGTTTCCACGAGGGCGCACACGGTCTGCCACTCCACCGCGTGCTGGGACACCTGCGGGGTGAACCCTGCTGCGGTGCACAGGCCGATGATCTGGTCGTGCAGTGACGGGCCGACCGTGCGGGGCAGCAGCACGAACGGCGAGTCGGCCAACTGTGCAAGCCGTACGGCCCGTTGGGCGGCCAGAGGATGGGCGGACGGCAGCACGGCCACGAAGGGCTCGCTGAGTACCGTTCTGAAGCCGAGCTCTGTCTCGTCAGTGGGGGGTTCGCGCAGTAGACCGATGTCGATGGTCTTGTCGTGCAGGGCGGCGATCTGCGGAGCGGTGGTCATCTCGTGGATGTCCAGGCGCACGCCAGGGAACCGGTGACGGAAGGTGCGCAGCAGGCCGGGCAGGATCGTCAGGGCGAGGGAGGCGGCGAAGCCGATCCGTAGGCGGCCGGTCCGGCCGCTGCCGACGGCCCGGGCCGCGGCCAGGCCGTCCGCGAGGTCGGTGAGTGCCCGCCGGGCGGCGGGCAGTAGTTCGATGCCGGCTGGGGTGAGAGTGACCCGCCCCGGGGTGCGGGTGAACAGCGGGTGGCCGACCCTGTCCTCCAGGCGGCGGATCTGCTGGCTCAGCGGCGGCTGGGCGATGCCCAGGCGGGCGGCCGCGTGGCCGAAGTGGAGTTCCTCCGCGAGCACGACGAAGGCGTGCAGCTGCGGTAGGGGGAGTTCGGGGCGCTCCATACGCCTAGAGATATCAGGTCATGCATGCGGTCGTATTAGACGTATCAGTGCCGTCCGTTTAGCGTTCGGCGCATGACGGAGCGACGCGCGATTCTCAGCGGCTCGACCTTTGAGGAGCAGATCGGCTATGCCCGTGCCGTGGTCGACGGCGACTGGGTGCATGTGTCCGGGACGACCGGGTTCGACTACGCCACCATGAAGATCTCCGACGACGTGGCGGAGCAGGCCGAGCAGTGCCTGCGCAACATCGAGGCCGCACTTTCCGAGGCGACGTGCACCCTCGCCGACGTGGTGCGCGTGCGCTACCTACTGCCCGACCGCGAAGACTTCGAACCCTGCTGGCCGGTCCTGCGCCGCTACTTCGGCGACGTTCGGCCGGCCGCCACGATGCTCGTGTGCGGTCTCGCCGACCCGCGAATGAAGATCGAGATAGAGGTGTACGCCCGGCGGCGCATCTCGGAAGCGCCTGTCCTGCCGGTCGGCGCCCTCGCGTAGTGGCGGACCGACGTCGAGCACCGCGCGGCGCAACAAAACGAGGACCGGATCAAGGTGAGACAGGCCCCATGCAGAAAGGGCGCCCCTCATCGAGAGACACCCCTTCTGACCAGCTCTTACGCTGACCTGTGCGGAGGCGGTGGGATTTGAACCCACGGTGACATCGCTGCCACGACGGTTTTCAAGACCGTTCCCTTCGGCCGCTCGGACAATCCGCCTGGCCCCGCCCCACCTGCGGCGGAGCAACTACGGCCTACCGACCCCTGGCCTCGCGCGGGGACCGTGGTCCACACGGGGTCCACTGGTCGTTCCCACGCCTCGGACCCACCGCTCAGTACACCAGCTTGCATGCTGTGGCCAGACCTCTAACTGCCGACATCAGCGCTATCCGCGTCCGAAGTAGTCGAAGGGTGCTCCCGCCAGGCTCGCTGCGCTGCGCGCCAAGAAGCGAAGACTTCGGCGAGCTGATCCAGTAGACCCTTGATCGCAAACAGCGCAACGCTCGCTACACCTGCTGTGGCGAGGATCCAGAGGATGGCGGTTGAGTCCACTGGTCGAACGTTCCCTCCTGGCTGGCCCGCTTGTCGGGCCGGATGACTACAGGGAAGCTCCTGCCGCAGGTCCGGCGCTAGGCAAGCGGACAGAGCCGTGAAAAGCCGGACAGCCAACCGAAAGTGAACTAGCCTGACCCTCCATCACCGGACACTGCTGGACGGCGTCGGACGGTTCTGGACAGGCATAGCCACTGTTGGTGTGACCTTGGGGAGACATGGCTGGACGGGACATCTACGAGTACCTGCAACAGTTGCGCGAACTGGCTGGTGACCCATCGATTCGAGAAATTGAGAAATTGACGGCAACTCAAGGGCGAGGTCGAGCCATGAGTCGCGCAACCATCCAGGATAAGTTTTCCGGTAAATCAGCTCCCAAAGTTATTCAGCTGCTTGCACTTGTCGAAGCTTGCATCGCGCACGCAAGGTCTATCGACATATCCATACCTCCAGAAGAAACTAGTTTGGAAATTTGGCGCAAGCGGCTCGCCGACTCTAAAGCAGGCGAGAAGGTGCGGAGCGGAAACCCGAAACAAGAGACGTCAAGCATCAGCTCCCACACCTGGGATTTGGAACCCCTTAAGAGGGCGGCAATGTGGGACGTCGTAAGACTTGTGGAAAATAGTCGTGAGACCCCGCTTCACGAATGGATGCCATTCGTGGTCGAGTCCTTGAAGCTGGCAAGCATGGACGATGAGGAATTTCTAGGCGTTGCATCGACAGAAGGCCTCGATGAAGTAGTAGCACTACTCATCAAGCTCGGAGAAAGGGACGACGAACTCGCCCGCAAACTGTGGAAACTTTGCCTCAAAAATCAGCCACCCGAAATGCTTCCTCCACTACTTGCCTCGCTCAGGAGGAGTGAGTCGGAGTATGCAAATATGATCGCCTTGTCATTCGTGGAAAGCTCGCTGGAGCCGCACAGGTGGGGCACGTCCCACCGCAAAGACATCGCAGAAGTGATCAAGTGCCTCCGGGCCGCGTCCATGAATCGAGACGCAGACGCACTGGTCGAAGCCATCGGTGCCCATGTACGCGGTCGAGAAGCCATAAGAATTGCGGAGCAATTCCCTGAGGAATTCATGGGGGACCGGGAAAGGATCCTAATGGCGCTCCCCGGACAGGGACCAGCAAACCTGGTTCGCGTGATCACTGAGGCGAACCAGTACCCCATTACTGACAGGGACAACAAAAAAATCATCACACTGATTCTGCACGGCATCCCTTCGCATCGGAGTGCGGAATTCTCCAATGCATTCACACAAGCCGGCCTCGACTCGATCGCCCAAGAGATCACGCAAATAAATAAGGATAGACCTTTTTAAATCGAGCGAGCCACCCCAGGTCTCACAACTTCCCCATAAGCGGGAAAATAGACCATTGGCGGGTGGGTCTAAGCACCCGCGCATCGAGCGCGGCGCCTTGCCGCCCACTGATACGCCGGTGCCTCACCCATGGAATCAGGTCATAATTTTCGCAAGGAAGCTCGGCCTTCATCCGAATTGATCAGCGAAGTTGCCGATCAAAAATTGCCTCGGCGCAATGAACGGGTTCAGCCGAGATAGGGCCGCTCACGGTGCTCCAGGAAGTGACGGATCCGGAGCTGCTGCGTGTGGTGCATCGGCAGTTGATTGATCTCCTCCGGCCGGACGAACCGCAGCTCCGTGGACTCGTCCGAGATCGCGAGCCGGCCTCCGATCACACGGGCGGTGAAGCAGACGTTGAACTGCCTGCGTACCTCACCGTCCGAGTAGGCGATGATGTGGCGAGGGTCGGTGTACGTGCCCACGAGCCCGGTGATCTCTACTTCCAGGCCCGTTTCTTCCTTCACCTCGCGGACGGCTGTTCCTGGGAGGGAGTCGGTCATCTCCATGCCGCCGCCAGGTAGCGCCCAAAGATCGTTGTCCCGACGGCGTTGCAGGAGCACGCGTCCTTCGTCGTCGGTAACCACGGCGGACGCGGCGACCACCATACTGTTCGGCTCTGGTGCCGCTGGGTCGTCGTAGTACTCGGTCCTTGCCATGGTCAGCCTTCTCCTACCGGTGTCGCGGTCTCCCACACCGCATCAAAGCTGCTGGCGTAGGTGTCGAACATGCCGCCCTTTCCGCTGCGCCGAAGATGCCACACAGGAGCACCGTAGGCGTTCACGCCCCAGACATGGGCGTTGACCAGCGCCTGGTCATCCGCACGATAGATCGAGTTGTAGAGCGTGGTGGCGTGGGTCCGCACTTCGATGCCGGATACCCCGGCAAGGGGGCGATAGTGCATGAGGGCAAGTCGGCAGCGGGACTCGATCCCGTGACCGAACCTCTCTTCGGCGCCACGCTGTTGGACATTCGTACTGTCCGGATCACCGATCGCGATACGGACCGCACAACCGTCGGCAGCTCGCTCGCGCAACAGGTCATTGAGCCGCGGGTACGCCTCGTGCAGGAAGACGGCGGCGTACACCAACACGTCGATGTGCTCGCGGGCCTGGGTCAGCATGTCCACGAAGGTGGACACGGGGATGTCCGCCCGCTGGTCGTAGAGAGCCACAAGTTCCGGACTGACGGCGCGGGCAGGACGAGCCTGCCGGAGCGCGGGCCATAGAGCGTGCACGTCTTCTCCTAGTATTTCCGCTGCCAGCATGGCCGTGGCGCGGCGCGGCGTACGCCCCAGGTTGACCCATCTCTCAACGGACTTGGGATCGACTTCGACCTTGTCCGCCAGCGCGGCGTACGTCCAGCCATCGGCCGCCATGGCAGCACGTAGCCTCTCGTTCGGCATCCCAATCTCTCCTAACACCCGGGGACGGCACCAGGGACGTTCTACCCGACGCGGGACGTCCTGAAGTGGGGTTTGTCGGAGGTTCCAACGTCCTGACGAACGACGGGATGCTCGTCCGCATGGCGAGCAACCAGCAGACCAGACCAGGCATCGGTGCACTGGCGAAGGACACTGCCAGTGGACGTATCGGCGTCGTCATGGGTGAGGTCGGTGCCCGGGTGCAGATACGGCCCGTGGGTGGCGGCGTCGAGTGGGATGCCATGCCGGACAACGTGGTGGCGCCGACAGCGCGGGAGGAACTGAGCGCGCGCCTTGCCATCAGGAACGGCAACAGTCGGGGCGGCCTGTGATGCGCGCCATCGGCCGGTACGCGGGGGTCCTGTTCATCGTCGTGATCAGCGGGTCCTGTGGCCTGGTGATCGGCATGGCCTTCGGTATCAGCCAGTAGATCGGCCGTCCCGGACGGGGGCCCGTTTCCCTGGCTCCCCCTCCCCCGTTCGGGTCCGGCCTTCCATCCCCCGGTCGTCGCAGGCCGTGCCTCGTCGACCGGTAAGGGCGCAAGTGCCAGAGCACAGCGACACTCAAGGAGTATTCGCATGACGGCAACGGCCAACGACCAGAGGACTGGCCGCGCGGTGGCTGGTGAGGAGCTGTTCGACAGCCTCACCCACTTCGTGATCGTCCACAACGGCCAGTCCCGCGAGCGGGCCGAACGGATCGCGGACCAGGCGGTGGCCTTCGTGGTGACCGCCGCGACCGCCACCGTCCCCATGGTCCCGTCGGACGACGTGGACCTCGGTCTGCACGCGCTCATCCTGCACACGAAGGAATACGCCGCTCTCTGCGACCGGTACGCGGGCCGCTTCCTCGACCACAACCCCAAGCCGGGTGGCGGGCCCCGTGACCCGAAGAAGGTCGCCGCCTCCGCACACGCGATGAAGGCGGCCGGGTTCATGGTCTTCGACGACCTGTGGACCGTGGACGGCACGAACCTCGCGCAGTGCGACTCGGACTGCGGCCGTCCGTACGGTCAGGAATAGGCGACACGACACCAGCGACGCGGCCGGCCTCGATGCGGGGTCGGTCGCGTTGCCCAGAAGGAGAACAGACGTTGCCCGGGACACCCCCTGAACTGCCGGTCGTCGTGCTCGACGCACTCGTGCCCAAGACTCAGCGCCTGGTCGTCAATCGTCGGGGTTCGATGGTCTGGGAGGTCGACACTCATCGGGGTCAGTACGCCGTGAAGGTCGGTTACCCGATCGAGGCCACGGCCGACTGGCCCGCCCAGCACTGGACGGCACTCGCCCCCGCACGCGAAGGTGCCGTGCTGCACCGTCTCGGCCTCGATGACTTCGCGTACGGCGAATGGGAGCGGGGCACCTGGAACTTCCAGCCGTGGCGCGAAGGGCCCGACCTCTACGAGCTGTGGAAGCCCTGTCGCGATCCGGACTCTCGCATTGAACCGCATACCAGCGCCGCTCTCGGCTGTGTAGAGGCGCTGGCCGAACTGCATGGCAAGGGCTGGGCCCACGGTGACTTGCAACCCGCACACTTCATCATCGGGGCAGAGCGAACGCACCTCATCGACCTCGCCTTGGCACGCGGTGCACACATCCCCAAGGGGTACGACTTCCCGTTCCGCGGCTGCCTCGTCCACTACGAGGCGCCGGAGATCGCGCGCAGCGTGCTCGCCACCGGAGAGGCTGAGCCGACGCAAGAAGCCGACATCTATGCACTCGGCGCCTCTCTGCTCATCTCCGCCACGGGCTGGCGGGCCGTCGAGTATCCGGACGACGCACCGCGTCCCGAGCAGAGAAGGGCAGTGGCAAGCGGTAAGCGTCGGCCCGTGAAGGTGGGTGGCGCTCTGGGCGAACTGATCGACGCCATGCTCAGCCCGGCGCCCGAAGACAGACCCACGATCTACGAGGTCGGTAAGGCCCTGAGCTGAACCGTAGGCACAGCAAGTAGAAGACCGGACCACCCCTCAGCCTGGACAGCATTCCGGGTGGTCCGGTCACGGAAGCCCTGATCAGGACCCCGATGCCGATGGTACCGGGGTAGTTGGCGTGCTCGAATTCGGGTGGCGCCGCAATCCCGACTCCTGGTTGTCGAGTTGGAGAGGGGTTCTGACATGAGCCACCGAAAGTCAGCCACGACGGCGGGTGCGCCGGACGAGCACCCGTCACGTGTGTTCCCAGCAACCACCCGCCGGCCTCAGCCACGCTTCTTCAATGCGTCACGGGCCTCGTCCTCGCTCCGGCCTGGGCGTTGTCGACCCAGCTCCCTGACGCATGGTTCTGCCTGTGGCCAGGGCCGATCGGCTTGGAGCGGTGGCCGGTTGGGCGCTCGGTCACGCCTGGTCGGTGTCGGCCTGGTCCTGGCGCTCGGAGTGATCGTGTTTCTTCGTGGTCTGGTCGACCGCCTTGGCGGTGCTGCGCGCTGAGTGGCGGGGGGCCGCCGGAGCGGTGGCGGAGACAAGGAGCGGCGGCGGCCACGGGCCGCCCGCGCGCGCGGCCCGCCGTAGGCGGGCCGCCTTGATCCAGTAAAGAAACTCTGAACAGCTCCGCTGCGCTGGGCTCTGTCCGGTCCCGGTAGATGCTTGACGGTTCGGTCCCAGCTGATGGTTGACAGTGGCCGTGATCGGTTTTTCTGTGCACGTCGTTGCGGCGTGTGG
>NZ_JBIAGM010000020.1:0-145083 GCF_042869815.1 Streptomyces sp. NPDC006739 | reverse complement strand
ACCAGCGCTGGCCCTGGTGCGGGGGTTCCGGTTCCGCGTGGGGCCCGGTGTGGCCGCCGGCCTTGCCCATGTCGGACAGACCCTCCAGCATCCAGGCGCGCAGGCGACTGGCGGGCGGGTGTTCGGTCGTGGCCATCGGGGGCGCTCCTGGTATGCGGATCTGTAGGTTTCCGGCCATCACACGGACGGCGGCACCAGCGTAAGCAGAGAGTGACGCCACGGCCCACGGAACGGGGGGCGACCGCCGTCAATCTTGCGTTAAGAAAGCGTCCGAAGGCCGAGCGGCCCATCCAGAAGCCGAGGCAGGAGAGCCGCGGCTGCCGGTTGGGCCGTTCGGGGGCGATTCGGGGACGGTCCGAGGGCGACGTGGTGCGTGGACACCGAGCGTCATGGCGGCTGGGTCCTTCCGTGTCCTCGCGACCCGGCTCAGCCCGTTCCCGGCCTCTGCCCATGGCCGTTCAGCAACTCCCAGGTGTTGAGCCGCAGATGCCACGCGTTGCGCCGGTGGACGGCCGTCAGGTCGGACTCCAGCGGGGAGGGCGGCACCGCGAGCACCGGGCACAGGGCGTGTCCCAGACAGTGGTGGGCGACCCGGCCGGAGAAGGGGCGGTGCCGACGGCGCCGTCCGGCACCCACGACCAGGACGTCGTCCTCGCGGACGGCGGTCGCGACCAGCGCCCGGCCCGGAGCGCCCCGTACGACCCGGGCGCGCATCGGCACACCCGGGCCCTCTTCGCCGAAGACCTCGTCGAGTACGGCGGTCAGCCGCTGCTGGGCCAGCCGTTCCCAGTCCCCCAGCAGCGGGGCGGCGGCGGGGTCGCGGCGGGCGGCCAGATCACCGCCGGGCGGCTCCCAGGCCAGCACCGGCCACAGCTCGGCCCGCCGCCGGACCGCCTCGGTGGCCGCCCGGCGCAGGGCCGTGACGCTGCCCAGCGAACCGCTCACGCCGACGATCACACGAGCGGACCTCTCGTCACCGGAACCGGACATGGCTCCACCGTTCCTCACGGGTGCCCGCGGACGCCTCCCTCGGCCGGCCCCGCTCCCAGGGCGCCCACAGCGCGCGGGGCTCCTTCCATCTCACTCCCACGCCGGGCCTTCGACCACTCGAAAGCCGCTCCCGCTCCGCTCATGCCCCGAGGCCACCGCAGTGTCCCAGCAATATTCGCGACTCAATCCGAAACTTTCGTCGGCCCCAGGTGTGCGCCCTGTCGAGGTCCCCGATCGCACCGCCTCCCGGGAGCGCGCTTCCTGCGCGAACGCCACCACCGTCGGCTCCCCGGTTCGGCGCCCGGGCCCGAACGCGCCGTGGACGGGGAGCGAAGCCCCGACGGCCCGGTCGCCGGAGACCGACCCGTCGAACACGCGGTGGCGCTCTCCGGTCGACCGCTGCGCCGATGGTTCGCCCCCCGGCGCACGATCTGCTGCACGACACCTTGACGCTCTTGACCCGCGTTTCTAGAGTCGCGGTTCGGAACGTTCGGTGAAACTGCCGAATGTTTCGGGGCGCCGGCCTGGGCCGAAGGGCGCAGCGTTGCGGCGCAGCTTTCCGAGTAGACGTCGAAAGTTTCGAAACGGTACCTCAAGGAGCGCACAATGGGCGACCCGGCACTGTCCCGCCGCGGCTTCCTGGCGGCCTCCGCCGCGGCCGGTCTCGGTATGACCGTACTGACCGGCTGCGGCGGCGACTCGGGCGGAGGGTCGTCCTCGGGGGCGACCACGCTCGAGTGGTGGCACATCATGACCACCGAGCCGGCCAAGAGCGTCTGGGCCTCCCTGGCCAGGCAGTTCGAGGCGCAGAACCCCAAGGTCAAGATCAAGATCGTCACCCTGGAGAACGAGTCGTACAAATCGAAGATGACGGCGCTGACCGCCTCCGGGAAGCTGCCGGACATCTTCCACACCTGGGGCGGCGGTGTCCTGAAACAGCAGGTCGAAGCAGGTCTGGTCCAGGACCTCACGGACCGTGCCAAGTCCTGGACCGGCACGCTGCTGCCGGTGGCGCAGGAGCCGTACAAGCTCGACGGCAAGGTGTACGGCATACCGGACGACATCGGCATGGTCGGCTTCTGGTACAACAAGGCGCTCTTCAAGAAGGCCGGAGTCGCCACGCCCCCGACCACCTGGTCCGGCTTCCTGGACGCCGTGCGCAAACTGAAGTCCGCCGGTATCACCCCGATCGCGCTGGCCGGCAAGGAGAAGTGGCCCGGCATGTACTACTGGGCCTACCTCGCGATGCGCACCGCGGGCCTGGACGCCCTGCAGAAGGCCGCCCAGTCCAAGGACTTCACCGGCGCGGGGTTCGTGGAGGCCGGACAGCACCTCAAGGAGCTGGTCGAACTCCAGCCGTTCCAGAAGGGGTTCCTCGGCGCCGCCTACTCCACGCCGACCGGTCAGGCCGCCGCCGTCGGCAACGCCAAGGCCGCGATGGAGCTGATGGGGCAGTGGGCGCCGCAGACGCAGAAGAGCGAGGGCAGGGGCATAGGCGCCGACCTGGGCTTCTTCCCGTTCCCCGCGGTCGAGGGCGGGAAGGGCGCGCTCACCGAGGTGTTCGGCGGGGGCAACGGCCTCGCCCTGCGCCGGGACGCCTCCGACGAGGCCGTCGCCTTCCTGAAGTTCTTCGCCTCCGCCGCCACCGACCGCACGCTGGTGCAGAAGACCGGGACCATCCCGGTCGCCACGGGCGCCGAGGACGCGCTCACCGACCCCAACCTCAAGCTGGTCAACCAGCAGTTGAAGAACGCCACCGGCTTCCAGCTCTTCCTCGACCAGGCCTACCCGCCTGCCGTCGGCCAGGAGGTCAACGACAGCGTCGCCGCCCTCATCGCCGGGTCCAAGTCGCCCGAACAGGTCACCCAGTCGATCACCAAGACGGCGAAGGAGGAGCAGTAGGCCGCGATGACCTCCACCTTCCTCCCGGACAAGAGGTCCGGTCCCCGGCTCGCCCCGCAGCCGCCCCCGGCGACGGGCCGGGCGCGCGCCCGGCGCCGCCTGCTGCACTGGCTCACCGCGGTCACCTTCCAACTGCCCGCGCTGGTCCTGTTCGGCCTGCTGGTGCTGCTCCCGATCCTGTTCGCGCTCTACGCCTCGTTCTTCCGCTGGGGCGGCTTCGGAATGCCGTCGGACTACACCGGCGCCGACAACTTCACCCGGCTCTTCCAGGACCCCGTCTTCCTCGGCGACCTGTGGCGCTGTCTGCTCCTGGTCGTGCTGTCGCTCGCGCTGCAACTGCCGTTCGCGCTGGCCATGGCCGTGCTGCTGAACCAGAGACTTCGCGGCCGCGCCTTCTACCGGATGCTGTTCTTCGCGCCGTACGTGCTCTCCGAAGTGATCACCGGTGTCCTGTTCAGCATGATCTTCGCGCCGGACGACGGGCTCGCCGACCACCTCCTGGGCGGTGTCGGCCTCGGTGACCTGGGCGGCAAGTGGTTCTCCGACCCATCCACCGTCATGGCCACCCTCTTCCTGGTCATGATGTGGAAGTACTTCGGCTTCCACATGATGCTCTACCTGGCCGGACTCCAGTCCATCCCGGCCGAGTTGACCGAGGCGGCGATCGTCGACGGGGCCGGGCCCTGGCAGCGGTTCCGCAGCGTCACGCTGCCGCTGCTCGCGCCGACCCTCAGGATCAGCGTGTTCCTGTCCGTCATCGGGTCGATCCAGCTCTTCGACCTGATCTGGGTGATCACGGAAGGCGGCCCCGACCACCACTCGGAGAGCATGGCCGTGACCATGTTCCAGTACGGCTTCAAGCGCTACCAGGTCGGCTACGCCAGCGCGATCAGCGTGGTCATGTTCGGCATCAGCCTCGTCTTCGCCCTCGCCTACCAGCGGTTCGTCCTCCGCCGGGACCTGGAGGGAGCCACCACCACCATGCGAGGAGGCGGCACGTGAGTGTTCGCAGGAAGGGCCGCACGCTGCCGCTGCACGCGGTTCTGATCACGGTCGGCGCGGTGATGGCCGTACCGCTGCTGTACGCGGTGGTCTCCGGCTTCAAGTCCACCGACCAGCTCTCCCGCAACCCGATCGGGCTGCCCCGCCCCTGGGTGACCTCCAACTTCGGCGGGATCCTCGGCTCCGGGGACTTCTGGAAGCTGCTCGGCAACAGCACACTGATCGCGGTGGCCACGACCGTCCTGGTGGTCGCGGTGTCGGCGCTCGCCGCGTTCTCCTTCGCCCGGTTCGCGTTCCGGGGGCGGGAGATGCTGTTCACCCTGTTCACGATGGGGCTGATGTTCCCCTTCGCGGTGGCCGCCCTGCCGCTGTTCCTGCTGCTGCGCTCGATGAACCTGCTGGACAACCCGCTCGGCGTGATCCTTCCGCAGGCCGCCTTCGGGCTGCCGATGACCATCGTGATCCTGCGCGGCTTCTTCCGGGAGATCCCGGCGGAGCTGGAGGAGGCGGCGACGCTCGACGGCTGCGGACCGCTCGGCTTCTTCTGGCGGGTGCTGCTGCCGATGGCGCGCCCGGCGCTGGGCACGGTGTCGGTCCTCGCGGTGGTCGCCAGCTGGAACAACTTCCTGCTGCCGCTGCTGGTGCTCACCGACCCCACCTGGTGGACGATCCCGCTCGGTGTCCAGCAGTTCCAGGGCCAGTACGCCTCCGACACGGCGCGCGTCTTCGCGTACCTCGTTCTCGCGATGGTGCCGGCCCTCGCCCTGTACGCGGTCGCCGAGCGGCAGCTGGTGGGCGGCCTGACGGCGGGCGCGACGAAGGGCTGAGCGCGGCTTTCGCCGACGGACCGCCGGACCCACCGCAGATCTACCCCGACAAGACAGGAGTCGTGCCATGTCCCGCACCCGCACCCGTACCCGCCTCAGACTCGCCGGTGTCCTCGCGGCGGCCCTCGTGGCCGCCGGTGTGGCGACCGGGCCCGCCGCCCAGGCTCACGGGCGGCAGCCCACGCTCGCCGAACTCGCCCACCGCCACGGCCGTTACTTCGGCAGCGCCACCGACAACCCCGAGCTGACCGACAGCGCGTACACGAAGATCCTCGGCAGTGAGTTTGACATGATCACGCCTGGCAATGGGATGAAGTGGTACGCCACCGAGCCCCAGCAGGGCGTCTTCGACTGGTCCAAGGGCGACGAGATCGTGCGGCTGGCCCACGCCGGCCACCAGCGGGTCCGCGCGCACACCCTGGTCTGGCACAGCCAGTTGCCCGACTGGCTCACGTCCAGGCAGTGGACCGCAGCCGAGCTGCGGGCGGTGCTGAAGAAGCACATCACCGAAGAGGTGCGGCACTACCGGGGCAAGGTCTACTCCTGGGACGTCGTCAACGAGGCCTTCAACGAGGACGGCACCTACCGCGAGACCATCTGGTACAAGACCCTCGGCCCGGGCTACATCGCCGACGCGCTGCGCTGGGCCCACCGGGCGGACCCGCACGCCCGGCTCTACCTCAACGACTACAACATCGAGGCCACCGGCCCCAAGAGCAACGCCTACTACACGCTGGCCAAGGAGCTGAAGGCCGAGGGCGTCCCGCTGAACGGCATCGGCCTCCAGGCCCATCTGGCCCTCCAGTACGGCTACCCGACCACCCTGGAGGACAACCTCCGCCGCTTCTCCCGCCTGGGCCTGGACACCGCCCTCACCGAGGTCGACGTGCGCATGCAACTGCCCGCGACCGACGCCAAGCTGGCCGAGCAGGCGACCTGGTACCGGGACCTGACCGGGGCGTGCCTCGCCGTGCGCCGCTGTGTCGGCGTGACCGTCTGGGACTACACCGACAAGTACTCCTGGATACCGGCCGTCTTCCCCGGAGAGGGCGCCGCCCTGCCCTGGGACGAGCAACTGCGTCCCAAGCCCGCCTACTCCGCGCTGCGGGAAGCGCTCCGGTAGGCCCCCGTCACCATGAGTAGTCCCCCCTGGACACACATCGGGGCCGGTGCGCACGCGGGTGTGCGAGCCGGCCCCTTCAGGTCACCGGGCGCTCGGCGGCGGGCCGCCCGGGTACTGCCGGGTGTCGCGGTGTGGTGCTCAGGCCGCCGTCATCACCTGGTCCGCGCCGAGCGGGCGGTGCGGGGCGATGATCTGGCCGTCGGGCAGAAGCTCGCCGGTGTCCTCGAAGAGCAGGACGCCGTTGCACAGCAGGCTCCATCCCTGCTCCGGGTGGTGCGCCACGAGGCGGGCGGACTCCCGGTCGGCGGACTCTGCTGTCGGGCACGGCGGCTGGTGCTGGCACATGGGTGGGATCTCTCGCTTTGTCGTGGTCATGTCCGTCCCCCGTTGCGATACGTCGGTCGGTACCCAGTGTTGCCCTCTGGTGGTCAATCCGCAGGGATTTCGCAGCACCGCTCCTCACAGGTTCATGACGCGTCACCCGGGCGGACGGTTCAGTCCAACTGCACCGTCACTTCGGATGGTTCGAGGGGGCCGGAACGGGCTAGTGCCGGGCACGCACGGCCGTACCCCGCCTGCTGGAGGGCGGCGGGGTACGGGGGAGGCGGGAGGGTTTCAGGCGGGTGAGCCGAGCAGCGGTACGGGGGTCGCCCGATGGGTCAGGACCGGCAGCAGTTCGGCGACGCGGTGCGGGCGGTGGGCCGCGATGCCGGGCGGCGCAGGGGCCAGCGGGACGAGCAGGTCGGTGGCGGCCGGGTGGCCCTCGGCGCCGTCGGCCGCGCAGTCGCCGTGCAGCCACAGCGTGAGCATGTAGAGACCGGGTACGGACAACAGGCGTGCCTGGTAAGGCTGTTGCATGGTCTCGGCCTGGCGCAGCGCGCGCTCGGTCGAGGCGATGTAGGGGCCCTCGAAGAAGTGCGAGAAGGCCCAGCCGTCGGGGGTCAGCATGGTCTCGGCCGCCGCCACCGCGCGATCGCCGCAGCGGATCAGGAACCGCCACCCGGTCAGCCGCGTGGCGGACACCCCCTCCGGGGTGATCCGGTCCAGCACGTGCACCGGCAGCGGCAGTTCGGGTGTCGCGGGACCCTGTGCGGTACGCAGGGCGGGAGTCGGAGCCTCACGGACCGCGGTGGGGGAACCGAGGGCCGTGAGAACGGTGCGCAGTGCGGGCGCGGGGGCAGGGGGCACGTGCAGCGGCATGGTGGGTCGCCTCTCGTTCGACAGGCGCGGCGGCGCGAGGGGGTGGGGGCGGACGGCGCTGTCTGCTCACGGGGGTCAGAGCGGCGGGGGCCCGGGTCGGTGAACGAGAGTCGGATGAGGCCTGCCGCACGTCACCGGGACGGCGGGAACCAGGACCGGGGCGCCAGCCTTCTGCCTTCTGCGCGAAGTTTATACGACACGTGTTCAGACGATGTTTCGGCTAGCCGTATCCACCGATGGAAACAAGTCGCCATTCGGCCGGTGATTCGCGGAAATCATCCCGATTTCCGAACCCGGTGCACGGTGCTGACCTCGGGATGTGCCGCCACTGCGGTCGGCCGAATGTCGTCGGCGTTTTTCACGAGGCAATCGGGGCACCCGAGGTTGCGTGATGCCTCATGCCCCGTGAATGTGCCGCAGGACACATTCCGACAGAGTACCGGGTCCAGGGCCCGCGCGGGACGTTATCGATCGCTTCCGCTGGGCATCATCCCACCTGACCCGGGACACCGGCGGCCGGATCTTCGGCCCGCCCATCAAAGGAGGGACGCTTCGATGGGGGAGAAGGTCGTGGCAGGGCCGTTCGACCTGTCCGATCGCCAGCGCTACCGGGAAAAGCTCCGGAAGTGCCTGACGGGACTGGAGCGCCTGCTGGTCGAGAAGCGGTTCGACCGCCCCAAGAACCTCATGGGGGTGGAGATCGAATTGAATCTCGCGGGTTCCGACGGCCTGCCGAAAATGCTGAACGGCCAAGTGCTGGAGCGTATCGCGAGCCGGGATTTCCAAACAGAACTCGCCATGTTCAACCTTGAAGTGAACATAGCCCCCCACCGGCTGGGCGGCCGGGTATTCGACCGGCTCGCCGAGGAGCTGCGCACCTCGCTGGCGTACGCCGACCGGAAGGCCGGCGAAGTGGACGCCGGAATCGTCATGATCGGCATTCTGCCCACGCTCGACCGGGACGACCTGGTCTCCTCCAACCTCTCCGAGGTCGACCGGTACACCCTGCTCAACGACCAGATCGTGGCCGCCCGGGGCGAGGACTTCCTGCTGGACATCGACGGGGTCGAGCATCTGACCTGCACGTCCAGGTCCATCGTGCCCGAGGCCGCCTGCACCTCCGTGCAACTGCACCTCCAGGTCACCCCGGACCGCTTCGCCGACGTGTGGAACGCGGCGCAGGTGGCCTGCGCGCCGCAGATCGCCGTGGGCGCCAACTCGCCGTTCCTCTTCGGCCATGAACTGTGGCGCGAGTCCCGGCCGCCGCTGTTCCTGCAGGCCACCGACACCCGGCCGCCCGAGCTGCAGGCCCAGGGGGTGCGCCCGCGCACCTGGTTCGGCGAGCGCTGGATCTCCTCCGCCCACGAGCTCTTCGAGGAGAACCTGCGTTACTTCCCGGCCCTGTTGCCGATCTGCGACGACGAGGACCCGCTGGAGGTCCTCGACGCCGGTGGCGTACCCTCGCTCGCCGAACTCGTCCTGCACAACGGCACGGTGTACCGCTGGAACCGGCCGGTGTACGGCATCGCGGACGGCGTCCCGCACCTCAGGGTGGAGAACCGGGTGCTGCCCGCCGGGCCGACCATCACCGACGTCATCGCCAACGCCGCCTTCTACTACGGCCTGGTGCGGGCGCTCGCCGAGGAGACGCGGCCGGTGTGGACCCGGCTGCCCTTCCAGGCGGCCGAGGCCAACTTCGACGCCGCCTGCCGCCACGGCATCGACGCCCGCTTCCGCTGGCCCCGGCGCGGGCGCTACGGCGGTACGGCCGAGGTCGACGCGGTCACCCTGGTCCGCGACGAGCTGCTGCCGATGGCCGCTACGGGCCTGGACGGGTGGGGTGTGGAGGCCGCCGACCGGGACTTCTACCTGGGCGTGATCGAGGAGCGGTGCCGGCGGCGGGTCAACGGGGCGTCCTGGCAGTCGGCGACCTTCCACCGGGCCCTGGAGCAGGGGGTGAGCCGCGAGGACGCACTGGCCGCGACGACGCGCCGCTATGCCGAGCTGATGCATGCCGGGGAACCGGTGCACACCTGGCCGGTCGGCCTGCCCGAGCCGGTGCCGCTGGGCTGAGGGCCGGCCGCCCGGGCCGCCGGTACCCGGGGGCGGCCGTGCCCGCCGCGTGCCGATCGGGCAAGCTGTGACCTGCCAGGACTCGTCTGACGGCAGGAGCGCAGGTGGAAGCGGACCCGGTGGCCGACACGTACCCGCTGGAACGGCCCTCGCGGCGGCTGTTCCGGGACGAGACGCTTCTCGTCCTGGGCCTCTCGCTCGGTGCCAGCGGACTGTCCGCCCTGATCAGCTTCGTCGGCTCGGTCACCAAACCCGGTGGCCTCAAGGACCAGGCGGCCACCCTCAACGCCTCGGCCGCCCCGGGCCGCCCCTGGCTGGACCTCGCCTGGCAGCTCTTCGGCATCGCCACCGCCCTGGTGCCCGTCGCCCTGGTCGCCCACCTCCTGCTGCGCGAGGGCGGCAGCCTGCGCATCCTCGGCTTCGACCGCACCCGCCCCTGGCCCGACCTGGCCAGGGGCGCCGGGATCGCGGCCGTGATCGGCAGCACCGGAATCGCCTTCTACCTGGCCGCGCGCGGCCTCGGCTTCAACCTCACGGTGGTGCCCGAGGCGCTGCCCGGGGTGTGGTGGAAGTACCCGGTGCTGATCCTCTCCGCGATGCAGAACGCGATCCTCGAAGAGGTCATCGTCGTCGGCTACCTCCTGCGCCGGCTGGGCCAGTTGGGCTGGAGCCCGGGAACCGCCCTGGTGGCCAGTGCCGTCCTGCGCGGCTCCTACCACCTCTACCAGGGCATCGGCGGCTTCGTCGGCAACATGGTGATGGGTGTGGTCTTCGTCCACCTGTACCGGCGCTGGGGCCGGGTCGGCCCCCTGGTGGTGGCGCACTCCCTGCTCGACATCGGCGCCTTCGTCGGTTACGCGCTGCTGGCGGGCAAGGTGGGCTGGCTGCCGACGGCTTGAGGCACGCACCGGGCCCCGGCGCGGCCTGGGCGTGACCTCGGCGTGGCCCAGTGCTGCGACCGGAAAGGTTCACCGGCTCGCGACGCCCGGCACGGCACTCCCCCAGCCTTCGGCCGGGGGTACCCCCACGCCGCGTTGTCGCATCACCCGAGTACATCCAGTACGCGGGCGACGCTCCGCCTTGCGAGGCTCCCCCACTGCCTGAACGGCGTGGGAGGTGTCCCCAGCACCGGACGCCGCGAGCTTCTCGGCAAACCTTTCCGGCCACAGCACTAGGCGGACAGTTCGCCCTCGATGACCGTGACCGCGCTGCCGGTGAGCAGGGTGCGGTCGCCGCGCAGGCCGGTGCGGACCAGGCCGGTGCGCCGGGAGGCCTGGAGTCCGGTGAGGTCGGGGCGGCCCAGCCGTGCCGACCAGTGCGGGGCCAGGGCGGTGTGGGCGCTGCCGGTGACCGGGTCCTCGTCGATGCCGACGTTCGGGAAGAAGCAGCGGGAGACGAAGTCGTAGCCGCGGGCCGGGTCGTCGGCGCGGGCGGTGGCGATGACGCCGCGCGTGGAGTGGGCGGCGAGCGCCCTGTGGTCGGGGCCGAGGCCCAGCACCGTCTTCTCGTCGGCCAGTTCCAGCAGCAGGTCACCGACGTGGGGTCCGGTGTCGAAGGCCGCGACCGGTTCGGCGCCCAGCGCCTCGGCGGCCCCCGGCGGGACCTCCACCGGGGTGAGCGGGGCGGTCGGGAAGTCCAGGGTGATCGAACCGTCGGCGGCGGGCGTCGCGACGAGCACCCCGCTGCGGGTGGCGAAGCGCACCGGTCCCCGGTGGGCACCGGTGGTGTGCAGGACGTGGGCCGTGGCGAGCGTGGCGTGGCCGCACATCGCCACCTCCGCGACGGGGGTGAACCAGCGCAGCGCCCAGTCCGCGTCCCCGCCCTCGGGCAGCCGGTGTGCGAACGCCGTCTCGGCGTGGTTGACCTCCATGGCGACGTTCCCCAGCCAGCCGTCGTCCGGGAAGGCGCCGTCGTCCAGGAGCAGGACCCCGGCCGGGTTGCCGGCGAAGGGGCGGTCGGTGAAGGCATCGACGATTCGAATCCGCATGACCTCGACGCTAGGGGGCCGGGGGCGCCGTCGGCCAAGGCCAATCCGGGAGTCCTGGCCCGTTTTCCCGTCCCGTCTCCGCTGGGCCGGTCCGGGAGCGGGGCCGTCGCCTGCGGCGACCGGATCGATCGAGACGTCGCGTCGCCGGGGATCCCGGTCGATCCGGTCCCGGTCGATCCGGTCCCGGTCGATCCGGTCCTGGTCGGACGGATGCCTCCCGCTGTCTCATCCGATCCGGTGCGTCCGCACCGTTTCGTGGACCCGCCGGGGCTACGCCGGCCCAGGGCAGTTCGTGATCACCAGGGGACGACGCCGTCGTCCTCGAAGAACGAACCGTTCGGGCCGCCGTCGGGCAGCGTGGCGAGCCGGATCGCCGTGGCCGCGCCCTGTTCGGGGGTGCGGGGTCCGTGGAAGCCGGTGAAGTCGGTCGCGACCAGGCCCGGGCAGGCCGCGTTGATCAGGATGTTCGTACCGGCGAACTGCCGGGCGTACTGCACGGTGAGGGCGTTGAGGAAGGACTTCGACGGCGCGTAGGCCGCCATGACGGGGCCGATCTCGGTGTCCGGGTCCGCCTGCCGGGTCAGGGAGCCGACGCTGCTGGAGACGTTGACGATGCGTGGCGAGGCCGAGCGCCGCAGGAGCGGCAGCATCGCGTTGGTCACCCGGACGACACCCATGACGTTGGTGTCCACGACCTGGCGGAGCACCTCCAGGTCGAGCGCGGTCGGGTCCTGCTCCCACCCCGGGCCCGTCTCGCCGGAGATGCCGGCGTTGTTGACCAGGGCGTCCAGCCGCCCGGCCAGCCGTTCGACGAGTTCCGCGGCCTCGGTGACGCTCCGGTCGTCGGTCACGTCCAGCGGTACCCCGAACGTGTCCAATCCGAGGGCGCGCAGCTTTCCGACGGCGGTTTCGCGGCGTGTCTCGTCGCGGGCCCCCACACCCACGCGGTACCCGAGGCTGCCCAGCCCGGCCGCGATCTCGTACCCGATGCCCTTGTTCGCGCCGGTCACCAGCGCGATCTTCGTTTCGCTCATGCCGATGATGGTGGCCCTCGGACGAGTGGCGCGGCCAATACCGATCCGGTGCTCTGTCATACCCGCCGGGTATCACCACGTATGCTGCGGCCGTGGACACCCTGGAAACCCGCGAGTTGAGGTACTTCGTGGCCGTCGCCGAGGAACTGCACTTCGGCCGCGCCGCCGAGCGCCTCGGCATGGCCCAGCCGCCGCTGTCGCGGGCGATCCAGCAGCTCGAACGGCGCCTCGGGGTCTGCCTGCTGCAGCGCAACCGCCGTGGTGTCCGCCTGACCGGTGCCGGAGAGGTGCTGCTGCACGAGGGCCGGGCGGCCCTCGACGCGACCGCCGCCGCCGCTCGCCGAACCCGGCGCGCCGGCGGTGCCGACAGCCCCGGCGGTCCACGCGATCGGCTGGTCCTCGCGGTGAAGGCCGCCGCGTCCCACGAACTGCTGCGCAAGCTTCTCGACGCCTACGCGGCCGAACCCGACAGCGCCGAGATCGAGGTGCTGCCGTGTGGCATCTGCGAGCAGGAAGAGCTGATGCGCGACGGACGCGCCGATGTCGCGCTCATGCACACGCCGTGGAACTCCCTCGCCGGGTTCGACAGCGAGGCACTGTCGACCGAGGGGCAGGTCGCCGTGCTGCCGGCCGGGCACCCCCTCGCCGCCCGCGAGACCTTGTCCCTGGCCGATGTCGGGGACGTCCCCGATCTGCCGCTCGCCCGCTGGCCCAGCCGCGGTGTCTACGCGCCCGGCCCTGGCCCCGAGATCCACAACCAGACGCAACTGGCCCAGCTGATCGCCCTCGGACGCACCGTGGCGGTCCTCCCCGACTCCGCCCGCTCCTGGCTGTGGGCCGAGCACGCGGCCGTCCCCCTGGTCGACGCACCTTCCGTCGTGACCCACCTCGCCTGGCCCGCGCACAGCCGCTCCCTCGCCCTGGCCGGGCTGGTCCGCACGGCCGCACGGCTCTGACCGGGTTCCGCCCCCATCGATTCACGCGCCATCGGTAGGTCTGCTGCCGACGGCTGTCCTGTCTCAACGAAGTCAGTCGTCCGCATGACGCTGACCTGCGCGGACTGGGTTGGATGAGACAGGTCGACTCGGTTTGTTGAGACGAAAGATCGTCGCTGGTCCGATAGCGACTCAGTTGTCCGGTCTCAAATGATCTGGTTCCGAGGCGGGTCGCTGACCTGCGGCGACCAGTTCAGTTGAGACGTGGGGAAGCCAGGAATTTCAAGTGATGTGGTCCCGGGCGAGCGGATGCCGGAGGCTGTCTCAGTTGATGTGGTCCGACTTCGCTGTGCCGTCGTCCGCAACCGGACCGCTGGCGTGGCTAGGACTGACGGCGTGCGAAGAGGACCGCACCTGGAACGCTCTCGTCGGGGGCGATCAGCATTTGGGCCTCGACGGTGAACCCGGCATCGCGTAGCCAGGCCGCCAGTTGGTCAGGCTGGCGGCGGTGAACGTGGACGTTCATCGGGTGGCCGCCGTAGCCCTGCGTCTTCAGCCGCGACTCGTTGCCGACGTGAAAGCCGAGCAGCAGTGGACCGCCGGGACGCAACACGCGCCGGAAGTTGACGAAGATCGTGGGGACTGCTTCGTCGGGGACGTGAATCAACGACCAAAAGGCGAGCAGGCCGACGACTGAAGCATCGGCTAGGTCGAGGTCCGTCATCGAGCCCACCTCGAACCGCAGGCGCGGGTGGTCACGCCGAGCGACGTCGATCATCGCGGGGGAAAGGTCGATGCCGAAAGCGTCCACATCCAGCTCGTGGAGGTGAGCGGTGACGTGTCCAGGTCCGCAGCCCACGTCCGCCACGGGCCCGTCGCCAGCGGTGTGCACCAAGTCGGCGAACAACGCCAGAGCCGCCCGAAGATACGGCGCCCCGGCCAGAGCCTCGCGTAGTTGGTCGGCATAGCTGACCGCGACCGTGTCGTAGGAGGTCCGGGTGTCTGCCAACCAGCGGTCCGCGTTCATGGCTCGACAGAGTAGTGCAGCGATCAGGATGACGAACCAGATCAACTGAGATCAACGACGAATCAGACCAGGTCACTTGAGACGGAGACCAGATCTTTCGAGACGGGACATCAGTAGAGCAAGTACGGAGTAACCAGGCTCCGTCTTGTTTCAGGGCCGGTGTCCCCGGGGGCGCGTGGTGGCGGGATGACTTCGCGTGGGAAGAACGCGTCATCGATCCGCCGGCTGCGGTGGAAAGCGACGAACTTGTGGAGGGAGAAGTACTGCTCGACCCACTGGATCAGGGGGTCCGTGCGTTCCTTGGGGATGTAGCCGATGAGGATGTTTCGGTCCGTGATCTGTTCGACGAGCCAAGCGACGTGGCCGGTCGAGACGGCGTGCCGTTCCCACTCCTGGCTTGCGAGGAGTCCAGTGAGCGCCACGACTTGGGGGTGAAAGACCATGGAGAAGGGCAGGTCTCGGGAAGGTGGTTTGCCGGTGCCATCGAAGAGGATGCGACGCGCTGTGTCGAGCAAGTCGAATGGATCGGCGGTCTCTTGCATCCAGCTGAAGTAGATCTTGCGCGCATTGCGGTAGGCGTTCCGGACCCAGCGGCGGCCATGGCGGGTGATCAAGTTCCGATGGCGTCTTTGGGCTTTCAGCGTGTCCGGGAGCCTGGAAACGTCGACTTGCTCGTCGACGCGGGTGATCCCGTCGCCGATCCAGAGGCGGTGACGAAGACAGACGTTGCGGTCGTGGATGGTCCAGCAGGACACGGGCGACGTGATCCCCGCGGCGCTGGTGCAGCGGCGGCAAGCGGGACGTTGGATAGCAGTGTGCAGAGTGCTTCGCGGACGGCCGACGGCGCCGGGACAGCCTGGGGTGTCTGGATCGAGGAATTCGGGAAGAGCCAGTTTCAGGGTCGTGGTGGGGATGTCGACCGCGCTGGCGAGCGGCTCCAGAAGCGAGCTGACGGGGGTCTTCTTGGTGCGGCGGATTTCTAGGAGAGGCAGCAGCTGATCGGCGGGAAGATGATTTGCATCGGCGAGCCGGCTGAGGAAGGAAGCCACGGTCTCGTCGTGGAACGGGGAGACGGCCCGGGGAAGCGGCTGCCGCCGAGACATCAGGTCCCGCGTTCTTGCGGAGGACCGGAAGCCGGACGTGGTCTGAGACGTTCGCGACCGGCAGCAGCGCGACAGAAGTGTGAGCACCACACCGGCGTGTTCTCACCATCGCGGACCAGCTCTGCTTCCTGCTGTATGCCGCATTGCCCGCACTGGTTGTTCGACCAGCGGGCTTCGTAGGCGGCTCGCTGGCATGGCTGGGAGCACCAGCGGAAGGGGCGGTTGCGTTCGACGACGGTGCCGCACTGAGCACAGGGCGCGATGCGGAGAGCGTGTCGGCGGGCGCCCCGGCGGGAGAGCGGGGCGCGTTTGTGGCGGGCGATCACCCGGCAGCGGGCGGAGCACCACTTCGCTGGGCGACCCCTGGCCTTCCGGGCGCGCATGGGCTGGCGACAGACTTCGCATCGGGTGTCCGTCAGCGCCCGTTGCAGGTCAGCAAGGTGACGCCCGGCGACCTCGGCGAGCTTCTCGACGCTCGGAGGACCCGACGAGCCCTCCTCGCAGAGATACGAACGTAGATCGGCAGGAGCGATGTGGTTGGCATGCGCGAGGCGACGGATGTAGGAGGCGACAGTGTCCCCGTCAGCGGGGCGAACGTAGATCGGCAGGCGAGGGACGGCGGTCATCGCTGTCTGGCGGGCTTTCGAGCGGGACGGACGGACTCCGCCGCGTGATCAAGAGGAATCGTGTCGAGGCCCTCCTTGGTAACACACTCAGTGCCGTTGAGGATCGCGTCGATCGCGGCGCCCCGGATGGCGTGGGACAACGCGCCGATCATCCCGTCGGTGCGGTTGTGCAGGTAGCGGTCCAGCTTGACCAAGCTGCGCGGTGCATGGTCGTGCAGGATCAGGGTCTCCTCCATGGTCGCGATCAGCCCTTTCCACTCTTCGCCGTAGGGGAACGGGCCGGTGGGGACGAGAGTGAATCGGCCCGCGATCTGAGCGCCCCGCGTGCCCACCAGCAGTTCACTGGTCTCCAAGTCGATCCCCGCATAGACGAAGGTGGCGGGGATGCGCTCGGAGAAATACTTCAAGGTGTCGGAGACCTCGGCGCCGGCCTGAGTTCTCTGCGAGATGTTGTGAATCTCGTCGACGAGCACAAGGCCAGTGCGGGCATCGGTGCAGACCCCCACCACGGCCTCGATGATGTCGGTCATGTTCGACCGGGGACGGACCGGCAGCCCCAGGAACCGGGCGAACTCTGCTGCGACCATGCGGGCGGTCGCAGCGGGCGGAACGGTGATGTAAAGGACCGGGATGCGGTCGCCGACCTTCGGGTGACGGGCCCGGTCGAGGAGTTCGTGGGCGCGACCGAGCTGGGCTATGGCGCTGGTCTTGCCCGTGCCCGGAAGGCCCGAGACCATGAGTCCGCGGCGGGCGCTGATCGCGTGCCGGTTCAGCAGGACCAGGCGACGGCCGCAGATCCGCGTTTTTTCGACGAACGACGTGGAGACCGTGAGTATCCGGGCGTGATGGTCGAGGCGGTCTTCGTCGTAAAGGTCCCGCTCGGTCGGTGGCAGCTGCTGCAGTTCACTCGAGGACAGTCGGACCGGGGGCGGGGGCGGACCGCCGATGAACTTCCGCCAGCCGGCCAAAGTGGTCAGCTGCCGGTTCGCTTCGGCGTCGGCCTCATGCACTGTCGTGGGCCCGGCCGCTGGGCAGGAGGGGGTCACGTGGGCCTCCAGGGGTTGGCGAGCGGGTCGAACAGGCCCAGCGGGATGACGTCGGCGAGCTCGGTGTCCGACTCATCGTTGTGTTCGGGCTCGGTGGCGGGCGGATCGGGGACCGGCCGGTCGGTCGTGGTGGCTCGAGTGCGAGCGGCGACGCGGCGGTCGCGCTTCGAGCGCTTGGCCGGACGGTCCTGCTCCGCAGCGGGACCGCCGTGGGCCCGCCGCAGCAGGGCTGCAGCCGCATCGGCGATCTGTTCCTCGGTGCCGCCGGGGACCTGGGCGCGAGCGTGGTCCCAGGCGAGCTCGCCGAAGGGGACTCCGACGCGGTGCAGATGCTTCCAGAACACGGTGATCCACCGATCGGCGCGGGAGTCGCGTACCCAGATCCGGGAGACGTCGTATGGGTCGTAGTGGACCTCCCACAGGCCCTTCTTCGTCGTCACCCCGGAGCGCAGGCGGCGTAGCGGGTTCAACTCGGGGCTGTCGTAGGTGCGGTGCTTGATGCGGATGCCGTAGGCGTTGATCGCTTGCCAGCGCTCGGGCAGCAGCTCGACGTAGTCCTCGCTGCCGAGCGGCACTGGGACGTATCCGCAGGATTCGAGCAGCGTGGCGTACTTCTCGTTCGGTGAGAAGGCCCGCGCCGGTGCGTCCGGGTCGCGCAGAGAGTCGTGGGGCCTGGTCTGCCAGACGGCGATGATCCATTCGTCAAGGAGGTTCTGAAGCTCGGGCAGGGACCACAACGGCCCTTCTTCCAGGCCCCGGCCGCGGCGGTCTGTCGTCGAGCCGGTGTATCCCGCGACGAACTGAGCGAACAGCGTGGCCACGGAGCCCAGGGTCTTCTCGATCGTTCCCTTGTCGGTCGGCGTCGCTTTGTGCGCTGGCTGCAGGTTGATGCCCAAATAGCGGCAGGACGCGCGGAAGGCGTGAGAGATGAAGACGCTGCCGTGGTCGCAGACGATCGTCTCCGGCACGATCACCGGGCGGGCGGCCGCGTGCTCCAGCCGCTCGTCGATGCTCAGCAGCCGTCGGTGCGGCAACGCTGACCGGGACATCCGCAGGGCTTCCGCCCATCCAGGACGCATCATCTCTGGGGTAACACTGCGGGCCAGCAGCGCGGAGGCGTCCGCGGCCTTCGTGGAGGGCCGCAGCACCGCTGCAGTGATCGACCTGGTGGCGATGTCGACCATGGCTGTCAGTTCGACCTTCTCGGCGACACCGTCATCCAGCCGCACCAGCACGTCCATCGGTGTGGAGTCGATCTGCATCAGCTCGCCGGGCGCACTCGCCGGCACTTCGCCAAACGGCCCAGACGGCCGTGCACCGATCGAGCGGCGGGTGCGGGCCGACCCGGTGGCGTGGGTGCCGGTAGCGAGCTTGTCGAACAGCCGGTAGAGCGTGGCCCGCGACGGCAGCTCAAAGCCGGCGGTCTCCTCCCGGTCGGACAGGATCTGTTTGGTCCGCCAGATGACGAAGCCGATAGTCCTCGACGACGCATCGGCGGTCTCGGCGATCGCCTGCCGCATGGCCTCCACCACGGCCGGCTCGACCTGGCCGAAGGCCTGCATCTGCTTGGCCGACCGGCGGTCCGCCAGCCCGACCAGCCCATCCCGCTGGTAGCGCTGGCGCCGCTGCTTGATGCCGCTGGCTGACACCTGATGCCCGTCTGCCGTCAGCTCCGCAGCCTTGGCCCGCTCGCGCTGGGCCAACGAGCGTCGTTTCGGATCGAACTCCGGCCGCGGCTTGGTCCCTTCCGGAGCATCTGGCGGAAGACCGTGCAAGACCTCCAGGATGTGCTTCTCCCACCAGCGGGCCTGTTCAGCGGCGGCCTCGGGAAACTCCGCGATCCGGGACGTCGGTGGAACCCGCCTCGTCCCGGTCACCGGTCAGCTCCGTTGGCCAAGTGGACGATCGTGCGCGGACCCAGCAACTCGACCGTCATCTCCTCGGCGGTCAGCTTCTGGAGCCAGAGGAGGTGGAACAGCACCGGCAGCGTCAACAGCCGATCCCCGGCCGCGTCCGCCCCCACCATGAGCGGTCCCGGGGTTGCGAAGACCTCCCGGAGCCGCGCGGCCGCCGGGTAGTGCAGACACCGTGGGTGCCGGTAGCGCGACAGCCACCGGACATTCGCGAGCAGCACCGCGTCTGGCGTCCCTACCCGCTCGAACCTCCACCCAGCCTGGGCACAGACCAGGCGCGTCATCTCGAACACTTCGGCGTCCCTCGGCTCGATCTGCCCGTCCGCACGGACATCGACGACCACCGCCGAGCCGTCCATGCGGCGCACGAAGTAATCCGGGGCGTGCCGACGCTCCCGCTCGCCGTCATGCCAGTGCAGCCAGAACGGCTGCGAGCCGATGCCCACCACGCTCGGATCGAAGTCCATCAGCAGCAGTCGGTCGCGTTCCAGCCACGATTCAAAACCCACGTGCCGGCCGGTCGTTGCCGCCCAGTACCACCCCGGGAAGTGACGCTCACCGCGCGACCAGCGGAACGTACGTACCGGATCGACATCCTCGAACCGTCCCGTCACGCAGTCACGCAGCGGACGTCGGCGACGCCCGCGAACCGCGTCCACGTACGACAACTCGACGCACGGCCCCGCCTGATCCATCCCAGCCGGTACAGCCATCCAGCACCCCCAGCACCCCCAGCGCCCTCAGCGGCGCGACTAGGTTCGCTGAGACAGAAGCTCGAACGACTCGGTTCGTTGAGAAAACGACTCGATTGAGTGAGACAGGACAACGGCGGAGGTTGGGAGGGGGTTGTCATGCGATCGGTTCCGATATATCGTTGAAGCATCGCGATGGATCAACGATGATCGTAGCGGTGTTCGGGTCGAACAGAACCGACCCGAGCGAAAGAACGAACCGGACAACGCAAATCGAACTGATGGAAATGGAGTGGTCACGATGCGTACCCACGGATTCGAGCGTGGACATCGTCAGGACGGCCCGGGCCGGCGCGGCTGGGGCGGCGTCGAGGGCCGGCGCGCGGCCTTCGGCCCCTTCGGGCCGGGCGGCCCCGGCTTCGGCCCCGGCGGACCGGGATTCGGACCGGGCCCCTGGGGCCCACGAGGGCGCGGCGGCCCGAGGGGAAGGGCACGGCGCGGTGACGTACGCGCCTCGATCCTGGCGCTGCTGAAGGACCGGCCGATGCACGGTTACGAGATGATCCAGGAGATCGCCGAGCGCAGCGCGGGCGCGTGGAAGCCGAGCCCCGGCTCGGTCTACCCCACCCTGCAGCTGCTGGAGGACGAGGGTCTGATCGCCAGTGCCAGCGAGGGCGGCAAGAAACTGTTCGCGCTGACCGACAGCGGTCGCGAGGCCGCGGCCGAAGGTCCCGACGCGCCTTGGGAGGAGGCCTCTCGCGGGGTCGACTGGGAGGCGCTCGGCGAGATCCGCCAGGCCGGGGTCGGCCTGATGGAGGCCTTCGGGCAGGTCTGGAAGGCCGGCAGCAAGGAGCAGCGCGAGAAGGCGCTGACCGTCATCAACGACGCCCGCAAGAAGCTGTATCTGATCCTCGCCGACGAGGACTGACGGCCGACGGCCCAGCCACGGCGTGGTGACGGTGCGAAGGCGCTCCGCGGATTCCCGCGGGGCGCCTTCGCGTGCGTTCCGGTCAGGTCGGATCAGGACAGGAGTCCGTCCAGTTTGCGCAGTGACTCGTTCAGGGCGGCCGTCGCGGAGTCCTTGAGCCTGCCCGCCATCAGGGACACGGCGGCGCCGGTGAACTCGCCGTCGATGCGGACCGTCGTGCTGTCGCCGTCGGGGACGAGCGTGTAGCGGGTGGCGAGGCTGACCGCCATCGGGCCCTTGCCCCGGATGAGGAGCAGCCGGGCCGGCTCCAGTTCGTCGATGGTCCACTCGACCTCCGCCGGGAAGCCCATCAGCTTCATGTTCTCCTGGAAGGTCCCGCCCACCTCCAGGGCCTCGGGGCCGCCCTTGGGGAAACTGGTGTGGGTCGCGTTCCACTCCCCGTACGCCGACCAGTCGGTGAGCTGGGCCCACACCTTCTCGGCCGGCGCCTGGATGCGTGCCTCCGCGCTGACTTCGGCCATGCGACCACCCCTTCGTGTCGGGCTTCGGTGTCGCGGAAAGTAGCCGCAGGGCCGCCAACATTCAATACTGATGAACAGTCAGAAATCGGCGTCCTCCGTAGGGATGAGATGCGGGCCCCCGACGTCCACTCTCCGTGGGACGCGGAAATGGTTCCTGTCGCCGATGCCCCGTCGTCCTGAGGCTGATGGGGTGGGGGAGTGCAACCCCGTACTCCCCGCCGGCCCGCCGATGACCAGGGCAGCCTCCGCGCGGATGACGCCGCCGGGCTCAGTGCCGAACTGGCGGCGACGGTCGCCGGTGCCCGCCGCCGGGCCGTCCGGGACGGGGACCGGCAGATCGACACCGCCCATCTGCTGCACTCGCTCCTGGAGTCCGACCCCGAGGTCCGCGCCCTGGTCGGCGACGCCCCGCGGCTGGCCCGGCTGCTCGGTTATCTGGTGCAGCGCAGCATCGGCTACGGGCTGCGCTGGCAGGGCAGCGTGGAGGACTCCGGGGCCGTCGCCGCGATGACGGCCGCCGTGGCGTACGGGGACGGGGCGAGGGACGCCGGCGGCTGGTCGCCGGTGGCGGCGGCCGCCCTGGAGGACGCCCGCGCCCGTGCCCTGCGGCGCGGCGCCGAACGGGCCGACGGCATCGATCTGTTCGCGGCGATCGTCGGGGACCCGCGGTCCCGGGCCGTCGAGGTCCTCGAACGCGCGGGCGTCGCGACCCGCCAACTGGCGCTGCGCGCCGAAGCCACGAGGTCCATCCCGTGAGACAGGTGTCAACGGGGGTGACGGTCATGTCCTCGCCTGCCATCATGTGCCGGTGCGTACCTCTGGGAGCAGTCAGGGCGGCCACGGCAAGGGGGCCGGGCTCGGTCTCGCGCTGGCGTCGGCGCTCGCCTTCGGCGGGTCCGGCGTGGCGGCGAAGCCGCTGATCGAGGCGGGTCTCGACCCGCTGCACGTGGTGTGGCTGAGGGTGACGGGCGCCGCCCTGGTGATGCTTCCGCTCGCCGTGCGGCACCGCGACCTGCCGCGCCGCCGCCCCGCGCTGCTCGCCGGGTTCGGACTGCTCGCCGTCGCCGGCGTCCAGGCCTGCTACTTCGCCGCGCTCTCGCGGATCCCGGTCGGCGTGGCGCTGCTGGTGGAGTACCTCGCCCCGGCCCTGGTGCTGGGCTGGGTGCGGTTCGTGCAGCGGCGGCCGGTGACCCGTGCCGCCGCGCTCGGTGTTGCCCTCGCCGCCGGCGGGCTCGCCTGTGTGGTGGAGGTGTGGTCGGGGCTGGGCTTCGACGCGCTCGGCCTGCTGTTCGCCCTCGGCGCCGCCTGCTGCCAGGTCGGCTACTTCGTCCTGTCCGACCACGGCGGCGACGCCGGTGAGGCGGCCCCCGACCCGCTCGGGGTGATCGCATACGGCCTGCTGGCCGGCGCCGCCGTGCTCACCCTCGTCGCCCGCCCGTGGCACCTGCGCTGGTCGGTGCTGGCGGGTTCGGCGCGGATGGACGGCACCTCGGTCCCGGCCGTCGCGCTGCTCGCCTGGATCGTGCTCGTCGCCACGGTCGTCGCGTACGTCACCGGTGTGCTGTCGGTGCGCCGGCTCTCCCCGCAGGTCGCCGGCGTGGTGGCCTGTCTGGAGGCGGTCGTGGCGACCGTGCTGGCCTGGGTGCTGCTCGGTGAGCACCTGTCGGCGCCGCAGGTCGTCGGCGGTGCGGTGGTGCTGGTCGGCGCGTTCATCGCGCAGTCCTCCACGCCCGCCAGGGGCTCGTCCGAGCCGGTCGCGGCGGGCGGCGCGGAGGGCGCGCCGTCCGCCCGGGAGACGGCCGCCCCCGGCGCGGGGCCCGCCGGTGTTCACCTCGGCCGGGGCGCCGCCAGGTAGTCCGGAAGGCCGACGCCGGGGGCCAGGTCGGTCTCGGCGACGGGGGCGTCGTAGCCCTTGCGCAGCGGGACGACGCCGGCCCAGTACGGCAGGGACATGTCCTCGGGCTCGTCACTGGCGCCGCCGGCCCGGACCTTGGCTGACACCTCGTCCAGGTCGAGGCGGATCACCGCGGTGGCGGCCAGCTCCTTCTTGTTCGCGGGCCGGGAGTCGGCGGCCCGGCCCGGTACGACGTGGTCCACCAGCGCGTCCAGCGCCAGCCGCCGCTCCTCGGGGTCGGTGACCTGGTGGGCGACGCCGTGCACCACCACCGAGCGGTAGTTGACCGAGTGGTGGAAGGCCGAGCGGGCCAGGACCAGACCGTCGACATGGGTGACCGTCAGGCACACCGGCAGCCCGGGGTCGGCCTGGCCGGTCATCCGCAGCGGACGCGAGCCGGTGGAACCGTGGACGTAGAGCCGCTCGCCGACCCGGCCGTACAGGGTGGGCAGCACCACCGGGGCGCCGTCACGCACGAAGCCGAGGTGGCAGAGGTAGCCCTCGTCGAGTATCGAGTGCACCAGGTCCCTGTCGTACGACGCCCGGTCCTGTGCGCGGGTGGGCACGGTGCGGCCGGTCGGGACGTAGGCGGCGGCCTTCGGCTGTGTCTCCCCGGTCCCCTGCATGGCGTCCTCCATTGCACTAGTGCATAATGAGTTTTGTGCTAGGAGAGTATCCGATCGAAGGGCGCGGCGCAGCAGACATCGCGGCCAGCGTCGAACGCGCGGTGGGCGCCGGGGAGCTGGACCCCGGGCAGGCGCTGCCACCCATGCGGGAGCTGGCGGCCCGGCTCGGAGTGAATCCCAATACGGTGGCCGCCGCCTACCGCACCCTGCGCGAACGCGGGGTGATCGAGACGGCCGGGCGCCGGGGCAGCCGGATCCGCCCCAAACCGGCCACCACCGGCCGGGACCTGCGGCCGGTGGAGATGCCCGCCGGGGTGCGTGACCTGTCCACCGGCAACCCCGATCCCGGGCTGCTCCCGTCCCTCGCCCCCGCGCTGGCCGCCGTCGCCGCCGAGGCGGACCGGGCGCCGGTCCTGTACGGCGCCGACCCGGTAAACCCGGAGCTGGCCCGCATCGCACGGGCCGAACTGGACGCCGACTCGGTGCCGGGCGGACCGGTCATCGTGACCTCCGGCTCCCTCGACGCCGTGGAGCGTGTCCTGGCCGCACACCTCAGACCGGGGGACGCCGTCGCCGTGGAGGACCCCGGCTGGGGCCGGACCCTCGACCTCGTGCCGGCGCTGGGGCTGCGCACGCTGCCGGTGGGCGTCGACGACGAGGGCCCGCTCCCCGGCGAGCTGCGCCGCGCCCTGGAGTCCGGGGCGCGCGCCCTGCTCGTCACCGACCGCGCGCAGAACCCCACCGGCGCCTCGGTCAGCGGCCCACGCGCGCGTGCCCTGCGTTCCGTGCTCGACGAGCATCCGCAGACCCTGCTGATCGAGGACGACCACGGCCACGGCATCGTCGACCTGCCGCTGCACCCGCTTGCCGGCGGCACCCGGCACTGGGCGTTCATCCGCTCGGTCGCCAAGGCGTACGGCCCCGATCTGCGCCTGGCCGTCCTGACCGGCGACCCCGTCACGGTGGACCGGGTACGGGGCCGTCAGCGGCTGGGCCCGGGATGGGTGAGCTGCCTGCTGCAGCGCGCCGTGGTCCGGCTGTGGACCGACGGCGCGGTGGACGGCCCGGCGGTCGCGGCGGCCTACCGCAGCCGCCGTGATCTTCTGATCGACGCGCTCGCGCGGCGGGGGGTGGCCTCCCACGGCCGCAGCGGCATGAACGTCTGGGTACCCGTGCCCGACGAGACCGGGGCGGTGGCCCGCCTGCTGCACGCGGGGTGGGGGGTGGCCCCGGGGGCCCGCTTCCGGCTCGCCGCTCCACCGGCCGTCCGCATCACCGTCTCGACGCTGACCCCCGAGGAGACGGCCCCGCTGGCGGACGCGATGGCCCTGGCGGTGGGCTCGGCGCCGGCGCGTACCTACGGGTAGGGCGGGGCCCCGGCGGGCGCGGGCCCCGGGGGCGGGGCTCCACCGGGCGCGATTCCCGCAGGCGCGGAGAGTGGCGGCCGCACAGGAACGGGGAGTGGCGGACCCAAGGGCGCGGGAAGCGGCGGACCCGTGGCCTCACCCGCGCCGGACCTGGGTGAGCGCCGCCCCCGCCAGCACGATCACGGCCCCCACCGGTGTGGTCCACCGCAGCGACTCCCCGAGGACCGCGACGCCGGCAGCCGTGGCGATCACCGGGATGAAGTACGTGACCATCTGGGCCGTGGTGGGGCCCACCTCGGCGACCAGCCCGTACTGGATGAGCACCGCGAGCCCCGTCCCCAGCGCGCCCAGCGCGGCGACCGCCAGCAGCGGAACGGCGGAGAAGTGGCCCGGGAGCGAGGTGAACACCGGTGTGACGACGGCCAGTTGCACCGTGGCGAGCAGAAGCTGCGCCCCCGTCATCGACAGATGGGACCGCCCGGTACCGGCGAGCGTGCGGCGGACGTAGATCCATCCGACCGGATAGCTCAGGGAGGCCAGCAGCGCCATCGCCGTACCCCTGGTGTCCAGGCCGTGGAAGCCCTGCCACGCGCCGAGCACCGTGAGCACCCCGAGGAATCCCACTCCGAGCCCGGCGAAGCGCACCCGGGTCGGCCGGTCCTCCGAGAGCGCGACCAGGGACAGCGCCATGCCCCACAGGGGGGAGGTCGCGTTGCAGATGCCGGCCAGCGTGGACGGGATCGTCAGCTCCGAGTAGGCGAACAAGGAGAACGGCAGGGCGTTCAGCAGGAAGGCGGCGACCGCCAGATGGCCCCAGGTCCGGGCCCCGCGCGGCAGCCGCTCCCGCTTCACCGCCATCGCCGCCGCGAGCACGGCCGTACCGAACACCAGACGGCCCAGGGTGACCTGGAAGGGGGCGTAGCCCTCGGTGCCCACCTTGATGAGCAGGAAGCTGAAGCCCCAGATCAGCGAGAGGGCCCCGAAGCGCAGCCGCCAGTCGAGGCGGGCGCGGGGGCGGGCAGGGGCGGGGGACTCGGTGCGGGGCGTGGTGACCGTGCTCATGCCGTCCACGATCGGCGAGCCGACGTCGTAGCACAATCGAGATTTCTCACCGGGTATCTCGTAGGATTCCTTACATGTTGAACCTGGAGCGCCTACGGACCCTGGACGCCCTCGCCCGGCACGGCTCGGTCAGCGGCGCGGCCGAGGCGCTGCACGTCACCACCTCCGCCGTCTCCCAGCAGCTGGCCAAGCTGGAGCGCGAGGCCGGCCAGCAGCTCCTGGCCAAGAACGGACGGGGTGTCCGGCTCACCGACGCGGGGCGGCTGTTGTCCGAGCACGCGGCCCGCATCCTCTCCCAGGTCGAACTCGCCCAGTCCGACCTGGAGGCGCACCGCGGCCAGGTCGTCGGCGAACTCCGGCTGTCCGCGTTCCCGACCGCCGCCCGTGGCCTGTTCCCGACGGCCCTGGCCGCCCTGCGCGGCCGGCACCCGGCGCTGCGCGTGCGCTCCTGCGAACTCGAACCCGAGAACGGCGTCGCCGGCGTCGTCCGCGGCGATCTCGACCTCGCGGTCGTGCTCGACTGGTACAACAAGCCGATGCCGGTGCCCGACGGCCTGGTCAAGGCGCCCCTGCTGGACGACCCGGCCGAGGTGGCCGTGCCGGCCGCGCACCGGCTCGCGGACCGGGACGAGGTGGACCTCGGGGAGTTCGCCGAGGACGAGTGGATCACCTGGGGGGAGGGCGAGTTCTGTCACGAGTGGCTGATGTTCACCCTGCGCTCACGCGGCGTCGAGCCGATCGTCGGCCACCGCGCCGCCGAGACCCACACCCAACTCGGCCTGGTCGCCGCCGGGCTGGGTGTGTGCATCGTCCCGCTGCTGGGCCGTCACCCGGTGCCCCCGGGCGTCGTCACGGTCCCGCTCCGGCAGCGCGTCCGCCGCCATGTCTACGTCGTCTGGCGAGCGGACGCCGACCGCCGTCCCTCGATCCGCGCGGCGGTCGAGGCACTGCGGGAGGCCGCCGAGAAGTCGGCCTGAATCACACCCCGCCCAGCTTCCGGAAGTCCCAGGACACGACCTTGTGCGGGGTGAGCCGGGCCCACGCGTGCCGGCCGTCGTGCGGCATCTCCTCCAGTCCGAAGTTCTTGCGCGCGAACAGCATCTCGGCGGTGTCGAGTTCCGCGCACAGCTCGCCGGTGCGCGGGACCTCGCCGACGAACTCCACGGCGCCGGACAGCTCCACGCCGCGCAGCTGGTCGTACTCCTCGCCCGAGTCGATCACCACCGCCACGCGCGGATCCCGGCGCAGATCGGTCCAGCGCTTGCTGCGCACCACCGAGTACAGCCACAGCGAGACGCCGTCCCAGGCGTACCACAGGGCGCTCACGTGCGGTGCGCCGTCCGCCGAGACGGTCGCCACCCGGCAGGTGCGCTGGCTGGTGAGGAACTCGTCCAGCTCCCCGGCTGTCATCATGATCTTCCGGCCCCGGCGCTGAGTGACGGTCATGCGGCCCCCTCTTCTCCCACGTCGTGCCAGAGGTTCGTCCCCGGGTCCCGTGCGGACCCAGAGATCCTCTGACATCACGTCAGAAAAGGGAATGGCCCGTCTTCCGCTCCCATGCCGTCCCGGTTAGTCTCGGCCGCCCCGCACCCCGGCGAAAGGGGGCGTCATGCCGTCGCACGAGCGGCTCGGTGAGCTTCTGGAGCCCGCCGGCACCGTACTGCTCACCGTCGAGTGCCAGCAGGGCGTCGTCGGCCCGGACAGCGCGCTGCCCGAACTCGCCGAGGAGGCCCGCTCCGGCGGCGCCCTCGGCAACATCGCCCGGCTGGTCGCCGCCGCCCACGACAGCGGCGTCCAGGTGGTCCACGCCGTCGCCGAGCGCCGTCCGGACGGCCGGGGCGCCAACCGCAACGCCCGGCTGTTCCGTGCCGCCGAACGCCTGCCCGTGCGGCAGCTGTCCGGCACGGCGGCGGTCCGCGTGGCCCCGCCCATCGAGGTCGCCGCCCAGGACATCGTCGTCCGACGGCTGCACGGTCTGTCCCCCATCCAGGGCACCGACGTCGACGCGCTGCTGCGCAATCTCGGCTGCCGCACCCTGGTCGTCACCGGCGTCTCGGCCAACGTGGCCGTTCCCAACGCGGTGTTCGACGCGGTGAACCGCGGCTACACCGTCGTCCTCCCGGCGGACGCCATCGCGGGGGTGCCGTCGGACTACACCCCCGCGATGATCCGCAACACCCTCTCGCTGGTCGCCACGATCAGCACCACCGACGACGTGCTCGGTTGCCTCCGGCGCGCCGCCGGCGGATCCGGCCCCCGGCTCAGGCCAGCTTGATGTCCTCGCCGGAGACGGTGATGTTGGCGGCGGGCAGCGGCTGGGTCGCGGGCCCCTGCTTCACACTGCCGTCCGCGGCGGAGAAGTGGCTGTTGTGGCACGGACAGACGATCACCCCGTTGGCCACGCTGCCCACCGCGCACCCCGCGTGCGTGCACTTGGACGAGAACGCCTTGTACGTGCCCGCCGTGGGCTGGGTGACCACCACACCCTGATCCTTGAAGATCTTGCCGCCGCCCTCGGGGATGTCGGAGGTCTTGGCGAGCGCGGTGCCACCGGCCGAGCCGCCCCCCGCCGCGCCGGAGGGCGTCGATCCGGTCGAGCCGGTGGTCCCGGTTGTCCCGGTGGAGCCCGTGGTGCCGGAGGACCCGGACCCGGTCGTGGAGCCGGACGAGTTGTCGCTCGACCCGCAGGCGGTCAGCGCGGCGGCGAGCCCGGCCGCTCCGGCGGCCGCCACGACGGTACGGCGGGCCGGTCCTGCCGAGGGGTTGAGCGATGCGCTGGTCATGTGGGGGTTCCCTTCCACAGAGCTTCTCGGAGAGCTTCTTGGCGATCCGTCCAGGGGTACGGTCCTTGGGCACCACCTGTTCAGACGGGCATCCAGATCCTGGCCTCCCGGAGATGAGGGGGCGGTAAACCACGGCTGTCGATCCGCTGTCGGCCGGCCGCCCGCCCCACGCCAGTAATCTGGGGCGATGCTCAAGGAAGTCACCGCGACCCGCTACATCACGCCCCTGCGGGAGGGCGGCTCGCTGCCGGGGCTCGTCGAGGCCGACGACCTCGGGACGTACGTCACGAAGTTCACCGGCGCCGGACAGGGCCGCAAGACGCTGGTCGCCGAGGTCGTCTGCGGTGAACTGGCCCGCCGCCTCGGCTTCCGGATGCCCCGGCTGGTGGCGGTCGAGCTGGACCCGGTCCTCGGGCTCGGCGAGCCCGACCAGCAGGTGCAGGAGCTGCTGAGGTCCAGCGGCGGCACCAACCTCGGCATGGACTTCCTCTCCGGCGCCCTCGGCTTCGACCCGCTCGCCTTCCCGGTGGGCGGCGCGGAGGCCGGGCGGATCGTCTGGTTCGACGCGCTGATCAACAACGTCGACCGCTCCTGGCGCAACCCCAACCTCCTGGTCCACCGGGGCGAGCTGTGGCTCATCGACCACGGCGCCACCATGATCTGGCACCACAACTGGCCCTTCGCGGAGACCTCCGCGGCCCGCCCCTACGACGCCGGCGACCACGCCCTCGCGCGCTTCGCCCCCGAGGTGACCGAGGCAGCCGCCGAGCTGGCACCCCGGGTCACCGAGGAACTCCTCGCCGAGGTCACCGCCGAGATCCCGGACGCCTGGCTGGCCGACGAGCCCGGCTTCGAGATGCCGGACGACCTCCGGCGGGCCTACGCGCGGCCGCTGCTCGCGCGCGCGGCCGTCATCCATGAGCGCATCCACGGCATCGAGGGGGCCAAGTGACCGAGCGCCACATCACCAGGACGGGCCAGGGCGGCGGCCGGGACGTCTTCGAGTACGCGCTGCTGCGCGTCGTACCCCGCGTCGAGCGGGGCGAGTGCGTCAACGCGGGCGTGGTCGTCTACTGCCGCGCCCGGTCCTACGTAGGCGCCCGCATCCATCTGGACGAGGCCCGGCTGCTCGCGCTGGACCCGGCGGCGGACGTGAGCGGGGTGCGGGCCGCGCTCGGTGCCGTGGAACGGGTGTGCGCGGGCGGGGCGGCGGCCGGCCAGGCGGCGGGCGACGACGCCGGGCGGCGCTTCCGCTGGCTGATCGCGCCCCGTTCGACGGTCGTGCAGCCCGGACCGGTGCACACGGGGCTCACCACCGATCCGGCGGCCGAGACGGAGCGGTTGCTGGACCTCCTGGTGAGGTAATGGATCACACGCACGCGGTGTGCCGTTGACACCGCGTGCCAGGGCTTCTAGCGTCACGTCTGCTGAAGGTACTAAGCGGTCGCTCACCAGATGGGCGCACTTTCTCTAGGGCGAGGAGAACCAGCAATGTCCACCACTGAGCAGCGGGTCGCGGTAGTCACCGGCGCGGCGCGCGGCATCGGCGCCGCCACCGCCGTACGACTGGCCGCGGAGGGCCGCGCGGTCGCCGTGATCGACCTCGACGAGGCCGCCTGCAAGGACACCGTGGAGAAGATCACCGCGGCCGGCGGCAGGGCGATCGCGGTCGGCGCCGACGTCTCCGACGAGGCGCAGGTCGAGGCGGCCGTCGCGCGGATCGTCGAGGAGCTGGGCGCCCCGACGATCCTGGTCAACAACGCGGGCGTGCTCCGCGACAACCTGCTGTTCAAGATGAGCGTCTCCGACTGGGACACCGTCCTGAACGTGCACCTGCGCGGCTCCTTCCTGATGACCAAGGCCGTCCAGAAGCACATGGTGGAGGCGGGCTTCGGCCGCGTCGTCAACCTGTCCTCCTCCTCGGCGCTGGGCAACCGCGGCCAGGCCAACTACTCCGCCGCCAAGGCCGGTCTGCAGGGCTTCACCAAGACCCTCGCCATCGAGCTGGGCAAGTTCGGCATCACCGCCAACGCCGTCGCCCCCGGCTTCATCGCCACCGAGATGACCAAGGCCACCGCGGACCGCGTCAAGATGGGCTTCGAGGAGTTCAAGGCCGCCGCCGCGACCCAGATCCCCGTGCAGCGCGTCGGTGAGCCCGAGGACATCGCCAACGCCATCGCCTTCTTCACCGGCGAGGCGGCCGGCTTCGTCTCCGGCCAGGTGCTGTACGTCGCCGGCGGACCGCTCGACTAGTCGTCACAGGGGATCTCGAGGAACACGGACATGACTGAACTGCCTGAACTCTCCGGCAAGGTCGCCCTCGTCACGGGCGCCAGCCGCGGCATCGGCTACGGCGTCGCCGAGGCGCTGGTGGCGCGCGGCGACCGCGTGGTGATCACCGGCCGCAACGAGGACGCCCTCAAGGGGGCCGTCGACAAGCTCGGCGCCGAGCGGGTCATCGGCGTCGCGGGCAAGGCCCACGACCTCGCCCACCAGAGCGAGGTGGTCGAGCGCGCCATGCAGGCCTTCGGCCGCGTCGACTTCCTGGTGAACAACGCCGGCACCAACCCGGTGTTCGGACCGATCGCGGACCTCGACCTGGACGTGGCACGCAAGGTGTTCGAGACCAACGTGGTCTCGGCGCTCGGCCTGGCCCAGAAGACCTGGCACGCCTGGCAGAAGGACAACGGCGGCGCGATCGTCAACATCGCCTCGGTCGCGGGTCTTGCGCCCTCGCCGTTCATCGGCGCCTACGGCATCAGCAAGGCCGCGATGATCAACCTGACGCAGCAGCTGGCGCACGAGTTCGCGCCGAAGGTGCGGGTCAACGCGATCGCCCCGGCCGTCGTCAAGACCAAGTTCGCCGAGGCCCTGTACGAGGGCCGGGAGGCGGAGGCGGCCGCCGCCTACCCGCTCGCCCGGCTCGGCGTGCCCTCCGACATCGGCGGCGCCGCCGCGTTCCTCACCTCGGAGCAGTCCGCCTGGGTCACCGGCCAGACGCTCGTCGTGGACGGCGGCCTCTTCCTGAACGCCGGCGTGGCCTGACGGCCCGTTCCGGGCGCCCGTCCCCCACGGGATCCGGCGCCCGGACGGCCTGGTGTCCAACCCGAAGGACCCGTGGGCCGGGCGGCCCGCCGTGCGCAAGGCCTTCGCCCAGGTCGTCGACCGCTCCGCCATCGCGCACAAGGTGTACAGGGACACCGTGTACCCGTTGTGCTCGATGGTCCCCAAGGGCCTGACCGGCCACACCACCGGCTTCTTCGACGACTACGGCGACCCGGACCCCGCCAAGGCCCGCAAGATCCTCACGGACGCCGGCATCACCCGGCGGGTGCCGCTCACCCTCTGGTACACCGCCGACCGCTACGGCTCATGGACGGCCGGGATGTTCCAGGAGCTGAATCGGCAGCCGGAGGACTCGGGGCTGTTCACCGTCACCCTCGGGAGCCGTCCGTGGAAGACCTACGTGGTCGGCCACGAACAGGGCGAGTACCCGGTGTTCGGCCGCGGCTGGTTCCCGGACTTCCCGGACGCGGACAATTTCACCGCCCCGTTCGTCGGCGACCGGAACGCGCTCGGTACGCCCTACCCCTCCCCGAAGATCACCGGCGAGCTGCTGCCCGAGTCCCGCCGTGAGAGCGACCGCGCCCAGGTGGTCAAGGAGTTCCAGCAGACCCAGCAGATCCTCGTCGACGACGCCCGGCTGCTGCCGCTGTGGCAGGGGCGGCAGTACGTCGCCGCCAGCGACGACATCTCCGGCGGCGAGCAGGCCCTCGACCCCTCGACGATCATGATGATGTGGGAACTGCACCGCAAGACCAGCTGGTGGGCGGTCCGTTCACCGGCGGCCGGGCCCGTTGTCAGTGCCCGCCTGTAGGTTCAGTGGTCTGGAAGTGACCGCACATCGTGAGGACGTTGACGTGACCGACACCGCCATGCTGCCCGAGTCCTGGCGCGGGGTTCTGGGCGACGAACTGCAGCAGCCCTACTTCAAGGAGCTGACCGAGTTCGTCGAGGAGGAGCGGGCGAAGGGCCCCGTCTACCCGCCGCGCGAGGAGGTCTTCGCCGCGCTGGACGCGACCCCCTACGACCAGGTGAAGGTGCTGATCCTCGGCCAGGACCCGTACCACGGGGAGGGCCAGGGCCACGGCCTGTGCTTCTCGGTCCGCCCCGGTGTGCGGATCCCGCCGTCGCTGCGCAACATCTACAAGGAGATGCACGAGGAGCTGGGTACGCCGGTCCCGGACAACGGCTATCTGATGCCATGGGCCGAACAGGGCGTGCTGCTGCTCAACGCGGTGCTCACGGTCCGGGCCGGCGAGGCCAACTCGCACAAGGGGCGCGGCTGGGAGCGGTTCACGGACGCGGTGATCCGCGCGGTGGCCGACCGGCCCGATCCGGCGGTGTTCGTCCTGTGGGGCAACTACGCGCAGAAGAAGCTGCCGCTGATCGACGAGAGCCGGCACGTGGTGGTCAAGGGCGCGCACCCCTCTCCGCTGTCGGCCAAGAAGTTCTTCGGCTCCCGTCCCTTCACCCAGATCGACGCGGCGGTCGCCGGGCAGGGCCACGAGCCGATCGACTGGAGCATCCCCAACCTGGGCTGACCGGCGCGCGGCGGTCGTGTCGTACGGGGCCGCCTGACCGGGTTTGTCCCTGCCGCCGGTTAGCGTCGTCGGGGACAGGGCCCGGGTGCGGCCCCTAGCGCGCGGAGGTCGTGGTGGCGGAGCGACAGGAGCAGGCGGCGCCGGATGCCGTGCTGACGCGAATCGGGCAGATGGTGATGCTGTACCACGGCGGCGACCGCGAGGAGGCCCGGCGCCGACTGCTGGACCTGTGGGCGGAGCTGGGTGAGGACGGCGACCCGCTGCACCGCTGCACGCTGGCCCACTACCTGGCCGACACCCAGGACGACCCCTCCGACGAACTGGCCTGGGACCTGCGGGCGTTGTCGGCCGCCGAGGAACTCACCGCCGGGCAGAGCGAGGGGGACCCGGCGCGGCTCCGCGCCTTCTTCCCCTCCCTGCACCTCAACCTCGCCGCCGACTACGTCAAGCTGGGCCGCTCCGAGGCCGCCCGCGTCCACCTGCACCGGGCCCGCCGTACCGCCGGATCGCTCGTCGACGACGGATACGGCGACGGGGTGCGGGCGGAGATCATCCGGCTCGAGCTGCGGCTGGGGGAGGACGGTCCGGCCGGCCGGGGCGGCGGGGACTCCTGGGGGCCGCCGCGCCAGCGGCCGTACTGAAGCCCGGCCCCGGCCATGCCTCAACCGCCGTACGTCTGGCGGCAGATCACCGCCTCGGGGCTGTCCGGGCGCCAGCCGCCGTACTGCCTGCCCAGCGCGCACACGTCGGAGCTGCCGGGAACGGACCGCGGGTCGTCGGGGACGGCGGTGCGCGAGTGCCGGGGGTGCTCCGGGCGCGGCCGGGGCTGCGGCCGTAACGGCGGAGCCGGCGGCCGACGGGTGACCGGTGCGGCCGGCGGCGGGTGCGCGGCGGCCGGGCCGGGGTTCTCCGGACGCGGGGAGGGGCCGACCATCTCCAGCGCCTCCCGGGCCGGCGCCTGCACCACCCGCGGCTCGGCGCTGCCGTCCGTACGGGGCGCCGACGGCCACGAGGGTGCCCTACCCGGCACGGGGCCGGGCGTCGCCGGGCGCTGGACCGTCACGCACCCGGAGAGGGCCGAGACGGTCACGGTGACCAGGAGCGCTGCGGTCGTCGTCGTTCGATGCACGCGCGCCACTCTGCTGGCCCGGTGCGCCTGCCGGGATCAGGGCTGGGCGATTGATGCCCCGCACGGGTGATCTCCTGCCCCGTACGAGGGGCAGGCGAGCATGGGGGCTGACGTCAGTCGCCGGTGGTGCCGTCGACCCGCTCACGGACCAGGTCGGCGTGGCCGTTGTGCCGGGCGTACTCCTCGATCATGTGGGTGTAGATCCAACGGAGGTTGAAGGGCTGGTCGGTGGACCTGCTCCGGCCCCGGGAGAAGGCGTCGAGCGCGAGGCCGGCGGCATTGCGCCGGGCCCTGTCGACCTCCGCGCGCCAGGTGCCGTACGCCTCGTCCCAGGTGTCGGCGTCGGTGAAGTGGAAGTCGCCGTCCGGGTCCTCCTCACTGCAGTACAGCACTCCCAGGTCCTCGCCCAGCAGCACCTCCTGGAACCAGAACCGCTCCACCTCCGCCATGTGCCGCACCAGCCCCAGCAGCGACAGTTCCGACGGCTCCACGGACGCCGTCCGCAACTGTGCGTCGGTCAGGCCCTCGCACTTCCACGCCAGCGTCTGCCGGTGGTAGTCCAGCCAGCCCTCCAGCATGTCGCGTTCGCCGGCGTCCAGGGCGGGCTCTTCCCGCTTGATCGTCATGCCCGCATCCTCGCCCAACGGACCCGCCACCACCAGGAGTTTTCGGCCCCGCGGCACTATGCTTCCGCCCAGGGCACGCACAGGCACGGCCAGGGGAGCGCACGTGAAGGTCGGCTGCATCGGACTCGGGGACATCGCGCGGAAGGCCTATCTGCCGGTGCTGAGCACCCAGCCCGGGGTCGAGCTGCACCTCCAGACCAGGACGCCCGCCACCCTCGCCCGGATCGCGGACTCGCTCCACCTCCCGGCCGGCCGGCGCCACGAGACCCTGGACGCCCTGCTCGCCGAGGGCCTGGACGCGGCCTTCGTGCACGCGCCGACCTCCGTCCACCCCGAGATCGTCGCCCGGCTGCTGGAGGCGGGCGTACCGACCTACGTCGACAAGCCCCTCGCCTACCGGCTCGCCGACTCCGAGCGGCTGGTGGACCTCGCCGAACAGCACGGAGTCTCGCTCGCGGTCGGCTTCAACCGCCGCCACGCCCCCGGCTACGCACAGTGCGCCGACCACCCGCGCGAGCTGATCCTCCTCCAGAAGAACCGCGTCGGACTGCCCGAGGAACCGCGCTCGATGATCCTCGACGACTTCATCCACGTCGTCGACACCTTGCGGTTCCTGGTCCCGGGCCCCGTCGACGACGTGACCGTACGGGCCCGCTCGGAGGGCGGCCTGCTCCACCACGTCGTGCTCCAGCTCTCCGGGGACGGCTTCACCGCGCTCGGCGTGATGAACAGGCTCAGCGGCTCGGCCGAGGAGATCCTGGAGGTCTCCGGGCAGGACACCAAGCGGCAGGTGGTCAACCTCTCCGAGGTGATCGACCACAAGGGGCAGCCGACGGTGCGCCGGCGCGGCGACTGGGTGCCGGTCGCCCGGCAGCGCGGTGTCGAACAGGCCGTCCTCGCCTTCCTGGACGCCGTACGCGCCGGGAAGGTGCTCAGCGCCCGGGACGCACTGGCGACTCACGAACTGTGCGAGCGGGTGGTCCGAGCGGTTCAGGACCGGACCGGCGGGTCCTGAACGCCCGCACGCCCTCGGCGGCGCCGAACGCGGCCAGCACGAGCAGCGCGGCGTGCGCCGGCCAGTCGCCGTGGCGGACGTACGGCGTCACCCCGTGCGCCAGCGGTACGTCGTAGACGCGGGCGGTGCTCGCGTCCGTGCCGAGCCACGGGCCGAGGCGCTCACCGCTCGGGCCGTAGACGGCGGACACGCCCGTCAGGGTCGCGTGCACCATCGGACGGCCGGTCTCGGCGGCCCGCAGCGCGGCCAGCGAGGCGTGCTGCGCGGGCGCCCAGCTGCCCTGGAACGTGGACGTCGACGACTGCCCGAGCAGGACGTCCGCGCCGTGCTCGGCGAGATGGCGGCTCATGTCGGGGAACGCCGTCTCGAAGCACACCAGCGGGCCGATCCGCAGCCCGTGCCCGACGTTCATCACCACCTGCGCGGAGCCGCGCCGCCGGTCCTCGCCGGCCGCCCTGCCGACGGAGGTGGCCCAGCCCAGCAGGGAGCGGGCCGGTATGTACTCGCCGAACGGGACGAGCCGCATCTTGTCGTAGCGGTCGCCGGTCGGGCCGGCCGGGCCGATGAGCACCGCACTCTTGTATATGCCGGGCCGGTCGGAGCGGCGGGCGTCCACGTTGACCAGGACGTCGGCGCCGGTCGCCCGGGACAGCGCCGCGACCCGGCGGGACAGGTCGGGGCGGTCGGCGAGGTCGTAGCCGATGCTGCTCTCGCCCCACACCACGAGGTCGACGTGCTGTCCCACCAGCCGCCGGGTGAGCCGCTCCTCCAGGTCGAAGCGCTTCATGGGACTGCCGTCGCCGTCGACGACGCCCGGCTGGACGACGGCGATCCGGACCCGGCCGTCCACCTGCGGCTGCGGCGCCCAGGCCCAGGCGGCCGAGGTCGCGGCGGCCGTGGCGACCAGTGAGGCGACGGCGGGCACCCGGGCCCGGCGCACCGCGACCAGCAGGGCTACCGCCACGTTGACGGCCACCACCAGGAAGCTGAGCAGCCACACCCCGCCCACCGAGGCCAGCCGAAGCGCCGGCTCCACCTGCCACTGACTGGAGCCGAGCATGCCCCAGGGACCGCCGAGCCCCTGCCAGGAGCGGACCAGCTCCACCGCCAGCCACCCCGACGGCAGCACCACCAGCCCGGCGGCGCAGCGCCCCGGTGACGGCACACCGCCGAGCAGGCGGCGCACCAGCAGGCCCCAGGGCGCCCAGAGCAGGCCGAGCAGCGCGGCGAGGACGAAGAGGAACACGTTCAGACTGGGCAGCAGCCAGTGGTGCACGGCCACCATGAACCCGAACCCGCCGCTCCAGCCGTCGAACGCGGCCCGCCGCCCGGTCGGCGCGGAGCGGGCCAGCAGGATCCACGGGACCAGGGCGAGGTAGGCGAACCACCACAACGCGGGCGCCGGAAAGGCGAACACGGGCAGGGCGCCCGCGAACGCGGCGACGCAGGAGCGACGCCAGGGGGAGACGAGCCAGCGGTCGAAGGTCCTCATACATGCCTTCCTGCCCAGCGTTCCTTCCAGTGTGCGTCCTCGAAAGGGATCTTTGACAGGGGGCCTTGGACCGGGGGCGCGGCCCGCTCAGTCGGTCACGGCCGCCGGGCGCGGGTCGGGCAGCCGGCGCCACTTCTCCCGCACGACCACCTCGCTGAGCCGCCAGCCGTCCGCGGTGCGCAGCAGCCCGAAGGCGTACCGGCCGCCGCACACGAAGTCCGGCGCACCGCCGCCGCCGTCGGTGAACCGCATCGGGTTGACGTAGTCGGCCTGGACCCGCGCGGTGTCCCCGGTGTCCTGTTCCAGTACCCCGAACCGCACCCGGCGGTTGACGATCAGGTGCTGTCGCACGGGGAACAGCGCCATGCTCTCGGCGAGCCAGCCGGCCACCCGGCCCACCTCGCCCTCGATGCCGCCCGCCGAGCGGTAGTCGGCCCGCCCGTCCGCCGTGAACAGCCTTCGGTACGCCCCCCAGTCACCGTCGTCCACCGCCACCGCGTACTCGGTGATCAGCTCGTCCACGGCCAGTCGGTCCATTACGGTCGCCAGCTCCACACGCTGCGTCATCGGGCAAGTGTTGGGCACGGCGCGGGCGGAGCCAAGAGGCGTGCGGGGATTGCGGGGGCGTCGCGCGGGGGTGTTCGGCGCCGGTGCCGGACCGCCGGGCGGCGCGGGTGCCGGTGCCCGGGGGTGAGCGGGGCGGTGCCGGCCACCGGTCAGCGTCCCGGGCGCGAGTGGACCGCGGTGGTGCCGACGGCGGCGCACCACGGGCCCGGCACCCCGCCGGCACCCCGCTCGGTCCGGCTCCGGTCCTCGTCGGGCGCGCCGCAGAGCCCGTCGGGCAGCACGAACTCGGTGCGGTGAGCGGGCCGGGGCCGGTTCAGGCCGCCTCGATGACCGCTCCCCGGATCGCCTCGGCCCACTCGACCACCAACAGCTCGTACTCCGCCCGCTCCTGGGACGACAGCGTTCCGCCCGCGCGCAGCCAAAGAGCCCGGATCTGCTCGTTCACCTCGGCAGCAGACCGCACGGAACCAGGGGTCACGGAATCGGGGGACATGCCGACAAGCCTAGGGGCAAGCACTGACACTGCGCTACCGGGTGGCTACGGAGACCGTATGGGGTTGGTCACCGTCGGCGCCGGGCCCGTGGCCGACCGCGGGGGCCGGTTCGCGCGCTCCGCCGCGTGCGGTCGCGGGGCTTCCGCCCCGGGGGTGTTGACCGGTCCGGGCGGCTCCGCATAGTTTCCGCAGGAGAAAGCGCTTGCTGCGCGCCTGGTGCGCGACGGTGAGCCCGCCGTCCCGGAGGAGTGCTGATCACCCCCATGCCCCGCTCCACAGCCCCGTTCACCGGCCGGCGCATCAGGGCCGCCGTCGTCGGCACCGGCGCCATCGGGCGCGGTTCCCACTTCCCCGCGCTCGCCCGCCTCGCCGAGGAGGGCGAGGTGGAGGTCGTGGCCGCCGTCGACGTCGACGCGGGCGCGGTCGAGGCGTTCTGCGCCGAGGCCGGCATCCCGCACGCCTTCACCGACCTGGACGGCATGCTCCGCGAGCAGCGCCCCGACCTGGTCACCATCGGCACGCCGCCGACTCTGCACCGCGAGCAGACGGTCGCCGCGCTGCGCGCCGGCGCCTGGGTGTGGTGCGAGAAGCCGCCGGTGCCGACCCTCGCCGACTACGCCGCCGTCGAGGCGGAGGAGGGCACCGACGGCGGCCCGTACGCGGCGATCGTCTTCCAGCACCGGTTCGGCTCCGGTTCCCGGCACGTGCGCCGGCTGCTCGCCGAGGGGGCGCTGGGCCGGCCGCTGGTGGCGCACTGCCAGACCACCTGGTACCGGGACACCGCCTACTACGCCGTGCCCTGGCGGGGCCGCTGGCGGACCGAGGGCGGCGGTCCGGCCATGGGCCACGGCATCCACCAGATGGATCTCCTGCTCGATCTGCTCGGGCCGTGGAGCGAGGTGCGCGCGATGGCCGGACGGCTGGTGCACGACGTGGAGACCGAGGACGTCTCGACGGCGCTGGTCCGCTTCGACAACGGCGCGCTTGCCACGGTCGTCAACAGCGTCCTCAGCCCCGACGAAACCAGCCGCATCCGCATCGACTGCGAACGCGCCACCGTCGAACTCACCCACCTCTACGGCCACGCCAACGCCGACTGGCGCATCACCCCCGCGCCGGACGTGCCCGCCGAACAAGTGGCCGCCTGGCGGGACTTCGGCCCGGACGTGCCGAGTTCGCATCTGGCCCAGCTCAGGGACCTGGTGGCGAGCATGCGCGCCGGGCGGCGTCCGCGCGGCAGCGGCGCGGACGGGCGCACCAGCCTGGAGCTGATCACCGCGCTGTACAAGGCGGCGTTCACCGACACGACCGTACGGGCGGGCGAGATCGGTCCCGGCGACCCGTACTACACCGCCCTGCACGGAGGCGCCCCCGGCTGGGCACCCGTCGTGTCCGGCCGGCCCGCCGAGCCCGAGGAGGTGTCCGCATGAGCGCGGGACCGCGGGTCGTCCACGCCCACGGCGACCGGATCACGGTGACCGAACCGTCCACCGGCGTCGAGCTGTTCGCGTACGTCTACCGTCCCGAGGCGGCCTGGGAGGCGCCCAAGCCGTACCTCCACCCGGTGCGCACCCTGGCCGGGGACGTCGTCACCGACTACCGGCCCAACGACCACCGCTGGCACAAGGGGCTCCAGCTGACCGCCTCCCACCTCTCCGGCGCCAATCTGTGGGGCGGCAACAGCTATGTGCACGGCGAGGGATACCTCGAACTCCCCGAGCGCGTGGGCTCCATGGCCCACGTGGGGTTCGACGAGGTGACGGCGGACGGCGACCGGGTGGTGATCGCCGAGCGGCTCACCTGGCATCCGTACGACGGTGAGCTGTGGGCCGGGGAGGAGCGGCGGATCGAGGTGCACGACGTCGATCCCGCGTCCGGCTCCTGGGCGTTGACCTGGACCAGCGCCATCACCAACCGCCGGGCCGAGCCGCTGCGGTTCGGCAGCCCGACCACCGCCGGACGTGAACTGGCGGGCTACACCGGCCTGTTCTGGCGCGGTCCGCGGGCCTTCAGGGGCGGTCGGATCATCGGACCGCACGGCGAGGGACCGGACCTGATGGGCACGCGGGCGCCGTGGCTCGCGCTCTCGGGCGAGCACGACGGCGCCGACGGGCACGCGACCGTCGTCTTCGAGCACGCCCCCGAGAACGACCACTCCGGCGCCGAGGGAACCCACCCGGCCCACTGGTTCGTGCGCAACGATCCGTTCGCCGCCATCGCCCCCTCCTGGGCCTTCTTCGACGAACTGGAGCTGGCCCCCGGCGACACGTTGCGCCGCCGCTACCGGGTCGTCGTCGCGGACGGGGCGTGGGAGCGGGAGGACGTGGCCGGGTACCTGGAGGCGCATCCGTGGTGAGCGCGGGGGAGCCGGTGTTCACCGGCCTGCCGGGCGGGGTCGCCGTCTCGCGGCTGTGCGTCTACGACTGGCCCGCCGCCGACGGGGTGCGCGGCGGCACCCCCCATCTGCACCTGGCCTGTTCGGAGGCGTACGTCGTCACCGGCGGGCGGGGTGCCGTGCAGACGCTCACCACCTCCGGGTACCGGGTCACGCCCCTGGAGCCCGGCACGGTGGCCTGGTTCACGCCGGGCACCGTCCACCGGCTGGTCAACGAGGACGATCTGCGCATCACCGTCCTCATGCAGAACAGCGGGCTGCCGGAGGCCGGTGACGCGGTGCTCACGCTGCCCCCTCGGTACCTGACCGACCCGGAGACCTACGCCGCCGCGACCGCGATCCCGGCGGACGCCGCGGAGGCGGAGCGGGAGCGGATCGCCCGGGCCCGGCGGGACCTGGCCCTGGAGGGCTACCGGGAGCTGCGCGAGGCCGGCGGGCCCGAGGCGCTGGCCGCCTTCCACCGGGCCGCCGCCGCGCTGGTACGGCCCCGGATCGCCGAGTGGCGCGAGCGCTGGCGTCGCGGTGCCGAGGCCGCCGCCGCGGCGACGGAGCAGCAGCTCGACCGGCTCGGCCGGGGAGACGCGTCCCACCTGGCCGCTGCCGTGGTCCGGGCCGAACAGCCCTACGAGCGGGGCCGGTTCGGGATGTGCGGACGGCTCGACGTGTACCGGCAGGGGGCCTAGGTCCTGGGCATCACATTCCCGTCGTCCGCCAGGCGGCGCCGGACAGGTGGGAATGTGACGACAGGGCCTTAGGAGGCGCAGGCGGTGTGGGCGGGTGCTACGCGGCCGTCGGGCCCGTGACCGTCCAGCCGGGGACCTGGGGGTGCGCCGTCAGGTCCTCGTGGCGCACCTGGTCGCCGCAGGCCGAGCAGGTGACGACCGGGACCAGTTCGTTGCCGCAGACGTGCTCGACCACCATGGGACGGTCGTCGTCCGCGCGCAGATGGCGGTCGCCCCAGGCCATGAGGGTCATCAGGACCGGCTCCAGTTCCAGGCCCGCCTGTGTCGGCCGGTACTCGAAGCGCTGCGGGCGCTCGCTGTAGGCGCGCCTGGTGAGGATCCCGGCGTCGACGAGCCGGCGCAGTCGGGTGGTCAGCACGTCGCGCGGGGCGCCGATGTTGCGGACCAGCTGGTCGAAGCGGCTGTTGCCCAGGCACACCTCCCGCAGCACCAGCAGGGAGTACTTCTCGCCGACGAGCGCGAGGGCGTCGGCGATGGAGCAGGGGCGCGGATCTCTCGGGGCGGCCATGCGGACCAGTCTAAAGGAAGGTTTGATTTTCCAACTCGCGGAGCTAAGGTGAGTTCGGATTTCCTACTCACCAGTAGTCCTGGAGGCCCGCACATGCGTGACGCCGTCGTCGTCGAAGCCGTACGCACCCCCATCGGCAAGGGAAAGCCGAACGGCTCCCTCGCCCACGTCCACCCCGTGGAACTGCTCGCCCACACCCTGCGCACCCTCGTCGACCGCTCCGGCGTCGACCCGGCGCTGATCGACGACGTGATCGGCGGAACCGTCGACCAGGTCGGCGAGCAGGCCATGAACACCACCCGCTACGCCGTCCTGTCCGCCGGTCTGCCCGAGACGGTTCCGGCCACCACCGTGGACCGCCAGTGCGGCTCCTCCCAGCAGGCCGTGCACTTCGCCGCCCAGGGCGTCGTCGCGGGCGCCTACGACATCGTCGTCGCCTGCGGCGTCGAGTCGATGAGCCGGGTCCCGATGTGGTCCAACGTGCCCGAGGGAAAGGACCCGTTCGGTCCGGGAGTCGCCGCGCGCTACCCGGACGGGCTGGTCCCGCAGGGCATCAGCGCCGAGCTGATCGCCGCCAAGTGGTCCCTGACCCGCGAGCGGATGGACGCCTTCGCCGTCTCCTCGCACCACAAGGCCGCCGCCGCGTGGGAGGCCGGACTGTTCGACGCCGAGACCGCCCCGCTGGACGGCGTCGGCCGCGACGAGTGCGTACGGCCGGGCACCACCCCGGAGATCCTCGCCGGACTCCGGCCCGCCTACTACGACCCCGGCTTCGCCGAACGCTTCCCGCAGATCGAGTGGAACGTCACCGCCGGCAACGCCAGCCCGGTCAACGACGGCGCCTCCGCCGTGCTGATCACCTCCGGCGAGACCGCCCGACGCCTCGGCCTGCGCCCGCTCGCCCGGCTGCACAGCTTCGCCGTCACCGGCTCCGACCCGCAGCTCATGCTCACCGGTGTCGTCCCGGCGACCGAGAAGGTGCTGCGCAGGGCCTCCCTGTCCCTCGACGACATCGACCTGTTCGAGGTCAACGAGGCCTTCTCCAGCGTCGTCCTGGCCTGGCAGCAGGAGACCGGCGCCGACCTCGCCAAGGTCAACGTGCACGGCGGTGCCATCGCCCTCGGCCACCCGCTGGGCGCCAGCGGCACCCGCCTGACCACCACCCTGGTCCACGCCATGCGCGAACGCGGCGCCCGCTACGCCCTGCAGACCATGTGCGAGGCGGGCGGACTCGCCAACGCGATGATCCTGGAAGGAGTCTGACGGACCCGAGGGCTCACCGGCCGCGCAGCTGATGCCGCTTGCGCCAGGCCACCACCACGCCCACCAGCGCCGGTACGGCGATCAGGGCCATCGCCAGCAGGAAGGCGGGCGACGTCGGCGCCGAGGCGCGGGCGCCGGCGACCGCGTACGCGGCGGTGTTCGGGACCGAGCCGAGCGCCGTGGCGAGCAGGAACGGCAGCCAGCCCATGCGGGAGACGGCGGCGCAGTAGTTCGCGGCCCAGAACGGCACGCCCGGGAACAGCCGCGCCACCATCATCGAACGGAACCCGTGCCGGCTGAGCTGCCCGTCGGCCGCCTTCAGCCAGCGGCCGCGCAGCAGCGGGCGCAGCGCCTCCTGCCCGAGCAGCCGGCCCAGACCGAAGGCCGCCCCGGCCCCCAGCACCGTGCCCGCCAGCGCCGTGGCCAGCCCCAGCTGGGAGCCGAACAGCGCGCCCGCCCCCAGGTTCAGCAGGGGGCGCGGCACGAAGGCCACCGTGCACAGCCCGTACGCCACCGTGAACACCAGTGCCGCCGTGGCCCCTCCGAGCTGCGGCGGCCAACCGTGTGTCAGCAGCCGCTGCGGCTGGAACAGCAGCACGCCCGCTCCGGCGCCCGCGAGCAGGACCAGCAGCAGCGACAGCCGCGACCACGGCGACAGCAACACGCGCGTGCAGCGGGCGGCCCCGCTCGTGCGTGGCAGCGGCGCGAGGGGCGCGGTCGCGGGGACGACCAGGGCGAACTCCGTGGCGGCGGCCCGGGGAGAGGCCGTGGCGGTGCCCCCAGAGCGGTTGGTGGCATCGAGCATCCGGTGACAGTAATCGACGGGCATGTGTGATCGCCGTATGGATCCCGCCCGTCACGCGGCCCGCCGGGACGAACGGACCGCGAAAAACCATTCGACGTGGGACAAAGCGTCGGACATGATCTGCGTCATGTTCCGGCACGCCTTCCTCCTCGCAGCATCCGCGGTCGCGGATGCCCCGAAGGCTGCCGCCCGGATCCTCCTGGCCGCTGTCGACGGCGCCCGAAGCTGACCCTCTCCGGATCGTCCGGCGGACCCCGCAGGGGGAGGGTCGGCGAATCCCCGGGGTCCCCGCGTCCAGCACGTCGGCGCGCTCACCGCATTCACTTCGGAAGAGGCTTCGAGGTACCGCCATGTCCAAAACCGCGTACGTCCGCACCAAGCCGCATCTCAACATCGGCACCATGGGTCATGTCGACCACGGCAAGACCACGCTGACCGCCGCCATCACCAAGGTCCTGGCCGAGCGCGGCACCGGCACGTTCGTGCCGTTCGACCGCATCGACCGCGCCCCGGAGGAGGCGGCGCGCGGCATCACCATCAACATCGCGCACGTCGAGTACGAGACCGACACCCGGCACTACGCGCACGTGGACATGCCGGGCCACGCCGACTACGTCAAGAACATGGTCACCGGCGCCGCCCAGCTGGACGGGGCGATCCTGGTCGTCTCCGCGCTCGACGGGATCATGCCGCAGACCGCCGAACACGTCCTGCTGGCCCGGCAGGTGGGCGTGGACCACATCGTCGTCGCCCTCAACAAGGCCGACGCCGGGGACGAGGAACTGACCGACCTGGTGGAGCTGGAGGTACGCGACCTGCTCACCGCGCACGGCTACGGCGGGGACGCGGCGCCCGTGGTACGGGTGTCGGGGCTCAAGGCGCTGGAGGGCGACCCCCGGTGGACGGCGTCCGTCGAGGCGTTGCTCGACGCGGTGGACACCTATGTGCCGATGCCGGAGCGGTACCTGGACGCGCCGTTCCTGCTGCCGGTGGAGAACGTGCTGACCATCACCGGGCGGGGGACGGTCGTCACCGGCGCGGTGGAGCGGGGCGTGGTCCGGGTCGGCGACCGGGTGGAGGTGCTCGGCGCGGGCGTCGAGACCGTCGTCACCGGCCTGGAGACCTTCGGCAAACCGATGGAGGAGGCGCAGGCCGGGGACAACGTGGCGCTGCTGCTGCGCGGCGTGCCCCGGGACGCCGTCCGGCGCGGGCACGTGGTGGCCGCGCAGGGCAGTGTCGTTCCCCGGCGTCGCTTCTCGGCGCGGGTGTACGTGCTGTCGGCGCGCGAGGGGGGCCGTACGACGCCCGTCTCGACCGGCTACCGGCCGCAGTTCTACATCCGTACCGCGGACGTGGTCGGGGACGTCGACCTCGGGGAGGTGGCGGTGGCCCGGCCCGGGGACACGGTCGCCATGACCGTGGAGCTGGGGCGGGAGGTGCCGCTGGAGCCGGGGCTCGGTTTCGCCATCCGGGAGGGCGGCCGGACCGTCGGGGCCGGCACGGTGACCGCCGTGGAGTGAGGCCCCAGGGCCGGGGCGCAGAATGGAGGGGTGACCGAAGCCATACCCGTGACGCGTGTCGTCGATCACGGCACCGCCAAGCTGATGCCCGACGTCGACCGGGAACGGGCCTGGCTGCTCACCGTCGACGGGGCGCCGCAGTCGTACGTCGACCTGGACGCGCCCACGCATCTGGAGTTCGAGTACGCGCGGCGGCTCGGGTACGTGCTGGACACCGTCGCCGAGCCGGGACGTCCGCTGGACGTGCTGCACCTCGGCGGCGGTGCGCTCACCCTGCCCCGGTACCTGGCGGCTGCCCGGCCCGGCTCCCGGCAGGACGTGGTGGAGGCGGACCGGGGCCTGCTGGAGCTGGTCACCGAGCACCTGCCCCTTCCGGAGGGCGCGGGCGTCACCCTTCACCCGGCCGACGCCCGCGCCTGGCTGGAGACCGCCCCGGACGACTCGGCCGACGTCCTGATCGCCGACGTCTTCGGCGGCTCACGCGTCCCGGCGCACCTCACCTGCCTCGGGTACGCCCGTGAGGCCGGGCGCGTCCTGCGCCCGGACGGCGTCTACCTGGCCAACCTGGCCGACTCCGCGCCGTTCGCCTTCCTCCGCTCCCAACTGGCCACGTTCGCCGCCGTCTTCGAGGAACTCGCGCTGATCGCCGAGCCGGGCGTGCTGCGCGGCCGCCGCTTCGGCAACGCCGTCCTCATCGCCTCCCACCAGCCCCTCGACCTCGCACCGCTGGTCCGCCGCACGGCCTCCGACGCCTTCCCGGCCAGGGTCGAACACGGCCCGTCGGTACGCGACTTCATCGGCACCGCCCACCCCGTGCGGGACGAGGAGGCGGTGCCGTCACCGGTGCCTCCCGAGGGGGCGTTCGGTGTGGGCTGAGCCGCCCGGGCTCAGCTCGCCGTCGGGTCCCCGTGCAGCCGTACCGTGCTGAGGATCTTCATGACGGTCGCCTTGTCGACCTCGCCGTTCACGCCCTTGGCGCCGTACAGGTTCCACGTCACGAAATCGTCGGCGGAGTTCTTGAAGCCGAACGTGATCGCCTTTCCGTCGCTGACGCACTTGCCCTTCTTCGGCGTGTGCGTCGACTGCGCCCAGGCATAGGCCCCCACGACGCCCGCCTTCGTGGTGTACGCGGTGGCCTTCTTGTCGTAGGTGATGCTCTTCTTGTCCGGCTGCGTGTAGCCGCCGTACACCCACCAGGGCACCTCCCTGACGGCGGCGTCCCCGGCGCTCTTGGCGCCGCTCGCGCCCTTGGTGCCCACCACGGCCAGCGCGGTGTCCTCGCTGTGGCCGTCCTTGTCGTCGTCGGACGTGCACCACTTCGACTTGTACTCGGCCGGGGCCGACATCGTCACCAGCGGCTTGGTGCCGTCGCCCTTCTCGTCCACGAAGGCGACCTGGGTGCCGGGGGAGTCGATCTCCCAGTCCGCGGGCACGTCGAAGGCCGTGCCCCAGCGCGGGTTGACGACGGTCTTCCAGCCGGCGACGGTCGGCTTCTCCGTCTCGTCGCCGCGCGGATTGTCGGTCGAGGGGGAGGAGCCCGGCCCTGCGGAGTCGGCTCCGGCGGAGGGCGACCCGGTGGCCTTGCCGTTCTTGCCGCCGGCCGCCTTGTCGTCCTTGCCGCCGCCGAGGACCAGATAGCCGGTCACGCCGGCCGCGACGACCACCGCGAGGGCGGCCACGATCGCGACCACCTTCGTCCGGCCGCCCCCGCCCTTGGGCGGCTCGGGCGCGCCGGCGGGCGCGGGCGGCCCCCACTGCGGCTGCTGCCCGTACGGAGCCGGCTGCTGGTACTGCTGGTAGCCCGGCTGTTGATACGGATTCGGCTGCTGGTAACCCGGTTGCTGGTACGGGTTGTTCTGCGGGTTCTGCTCGCCCCCGGGCGGCTGCTGTCCTGGCCACATGGCCAGTAACCCTAGTGCCGCCCGGGACGCTTTTCGGTCACAGCCCCTTGTCAGGGACGTACCGAACTCAGATCACCACACCGTGCCGGGTCTGGCCAGCTCTCGCTACTCGTGAGTAACATGGCGGCCATGAGCACAGACCAGATGTCGATCGGCGAGCTGCTCGCCGCCACGGTCCCGATGGTCCGGACCCTGAACCTGGAGTACCTGGAGACCACCGCGGAGCGGGCCGTGCTGGCCCTGCCGGACCAGGGCGAGTACCGCAACCACGTCGGCGGGCCGCACGCCGGGGCGATGTTCACCCTCGGCGAGTCCGCCAGCGGGGCGATCGTCCTCGCCGCCTTCGGCGACCAGCTCGCGCGTGCCGTGCCGCTGCCGGTGAACGCGCAGATCGCCTTCAAGAAGATCGCCCTCGGCCCGGTCAAGGCCACCGCGACGCTCGGCCGTCCGATCGCCGAGGTCGTCGCCGAACTCGACGAGGGCAGGCGGCCAGAGTTCCCGGTGACCGTCGCCATCCAGCGCGAGGACGGCGCCGTGACCAGCGAGATGACGGTGGTCTGGACTCTTCGGCCCAACGGCTGACCCGCGCCGTCGCGGGGTGAGGGGCCCGGCCGTCCGGCGGTCTTCGGCGGTCGGGCCCCTCACCCCGTCGGTGGTCCTCAGGCGGCCGTGCGCCGTCGCTCCTCGCGGGAGACCGCGCCGGCCCCCGGTCCGGCCTCCGGTCCGGTCTCCAGTCCCGCGACGAACTCCTTGAGCCAGGCCGCGAACCCGGGCCCCAGATCGGGGCGTTCGCAGGCCAGGCGGACCACGGTGCGCAGGTAGTCCGCCTTGTCGCCGGTGTCGTAGCGCAGGCCGTCGAAGACCACACCGTGGACCGTGCCGCCCACGGCGAGGTCCTGGAGGGCGTCGGTGAGCTGGATCTCGCCGCCCCGGCCGGGCGGGGTGCGCTCCAGCGTGTCGAAGACGGCCGGATCGAGGACGTACCGCCCGATCACCGCGTAGTTGCTGGGCGCGTCCTCGGGGGACGGCTTCTCCACCAGGCCGGTGACGCGGACGACCCCGGCCTCGGCGGTCGGCTCGATCGCGGCGCACCCGTAGCGGTGGACCTGGGCGGGGTCGACCTCCATCAGCGCCACCACGCTGCCCGCGTACCGGTCGCGGACCTCCAGCATGCGGCTGAGCAGGGTCTCGCGCGCATCGATCAGGTCGTCGCCCAGAAGCACCGCGAAGGGCTGGTCGCCCACGTGGTGGCGGGCGCACAGCACGGCGTGGCCGAGGCCCAGTGGGTCGCCCTGGCGGATGTGGTGGATGTCGGCGAGCCGCGCCGGGTCGCGTACGGCGTCCAGGCGCACGGTGTCGCCCTTGGCCGCGAGCGCCTGTTCCAGCTCGAAGGCGTGGTCGAAGTGGTCCTCGATGGCCCGCTTGTGGCGGCCGGTGACCATCAGGATGTCGTCGAGCCCGGCCGCGGCGGCCTCCTCGACGACGTACTGGATGGCCGGCTTGTCGACGACCGGCAGCATCTCCTTCGGCGTCGCCTTGGTCGCGGGCAGGAACCGGGTGCCGAGCCCGGCGGCCGGGACGACCGCCTTGCGCACGGTGCGAGGGGGGACGGGGGCGGGAGCGGAGCGGGGGGCGATCATGCGGCCCATGCTGGCGGACCCGGATGAGAGCGCGCCGAGAGGAACATGGGAGAGGGCTGTGGGACGCCCGACGCACGACGGCGTTCGCCGGGAAGTTGGAGATTCCGTGTGCCATCCGGCCTTCGCGGCACAGAACTTGACCGTCGTGCAACCGGCGCTTCGAATACCGGTACGGATACCGCCGGTAACTGTTCTCTCATTCCTCCCTTTTGAACTTCGGTCACTCGCACTTCTTGTTTCTTGTGCTACGCATGTGCGAAGGTGAGCCACCCGCGCGGGGGCCGGGAGTGAACGGTGAGACCGGCCGGGCCCTTTGAGGAACAGACCCGTCAGGCACCGCTTTTTTCCGACAGGACGCCATTCGTGTGCCGTCCTGCGGCTGGGAAGGAAATGGTCCCGTGCAGTCCCCTTACCCCCCACGCCCGCCCTACCCGCCACGCCCCGGATCGACGCCGGGGGAGTCCGACCGCAATCTCGTCGCCCGGCTGGGCGGCAAAAGAGACGGCCGGCATCACGCCGTGGCCCTGCTGCTGGCCCGGCACTGGCGGGCCACCTGCGACTACGCCGTCGTCTGTCTCGCCTCCGCCGGCGGCGCGGCACAGCTGGTCGCCTCCACCGCTTTCGAGCAGGTCCTGGCCCGGCTCTCGGGCGGCGCGGTGGGTGGCGCGCTGCGCCCGCAACTCCTCGTCGCCGTCCGGGAGACCGTGCGCGCCTGGGCGGACGACGAGGTCGTCTGCCTGGTCCTGCCGGAATTGCGCAAACCCACCGGCGGGCGTGGTCTACGCGCGGCGAGGCCCGGCACACCGGAAAGGCGGCAGATCGCCGAGCGCGCATTCCGGGCGCTCCCCGGGGCCTCCCAATGTCTTCTGTGGCACACCGAGGTGGAAGCGGAACCGATAACCATACCGGCTGGTCTGTTGGGGGTGGACGCCGGCACCGCCACGACCGCCCTGGAGCAGGCGCGCGAGCAATTCCGGGCGGGTTGTGTACGCGCGCACCGGGAACTCGCGCCCTCCAGGGAATGCCGCTTCTACAACCGGCTCCTCGATGTCCCCATTCGCCGGGGCGGCACTCTGCTCCCGGATGTGCAACACCATCTGACGCAGTGCCGCCACTGCCGGTACGCGGCCGAACAGCTCAGCCATTTCGAGAGCGGACTGGACGTCCTGCTCGCCGAGACCGTGCTCGGCTGGGGCGCCCGCCGCTATCTCGACGCAAGGCCCGGCCGGGGCGCCCCCGACCAGTGGCCGCAGCCGCGGGAGACGACGCGCCCGGCCGCCGGCGGACGGCATCGCACGGAATCCGAGAGCCGGCGCCGTACGGCCCTGGCGGTCGGCGTCGGACTGACCGCTCTGGCGCTGCTCGGCACCGTCCTGGTGGCCAGGGGCTGGACCGATGACAACGGTGTCCCGAGGCCCGGCGCCACCGCCTGGGGCGCCCCCGGCACCGGGATCCCCCACCCCGGCACCGCTCACCAGCGGTCCTCCGGAACCTCCTCCCCGTCCGTCGCCTCCGTGGGCGACCCCGTCGAGGTCGCCGAGGGACGGCTGCGCAGCCTCGCCGCCGGACTCTGCCTGGACGTGCGCGGCGGGCGGGTCGAGGCCGGCGCGCAGGCCCGGCTGGCGGAGTGTTCCTCCGCCGGGTCCCAGCAGTGGTCGTACCGCGACGACGGACTGCTGCGCAGCGCCGCCGACCCGGCGCTCTGCCTGGCCGCCGACCCCGGCGCGCGCAGGGTCGCGGTGGCCGGCTGTCTCGTGCACGACGGTGACGTCCTCTACGACCTGACGGTCCGCGGTGAACTCCTGCTCCGGGGACCGAAGGGGCTGGCTCTCGCGCCGGCCTCCGGTACCTCCACCGAGGTGGTGGTGGCCGCGCGGGACGGCTCCGAGGTGCAGCGGTGGGGGCTGGAGCCGGCCGGGTCCGGGCGGCCGGAGGGAGAGGCGCCGAACGCGCGGCGCCCGGCGTCGCCCGGAGGGCCGGCGGGCGCCGACACTCCGGTGCCCGGGACGGACACCGCCCCGAGCGGGCCGGCGGACAGGTCCGAGCCACCGAGCGAGGACTACAGCCCCCGGATCGCGCAGGCCGGCTCCCACGACGAGCCCCGGCCCGTCGAACCGCCCGCGGACGACGGCGCCGAGAGCACCCTCACCGCTCCGGCGGACGGTGCCCTGAAGGCCGTGCGGTCCACCCCCACCGGGGCCGTGACGGCCGTCGGATCGCTCCTCGGCTAGCGGTACTTCAAGGATTTACGAAAACTTTTTCCCGCTCGGCGTTTTACTGACGGGGATTCGATTGCCGAGGGGTTTCCGATCCGGCCACGGAGTCGAAGTCATGTGGAATTTACAGACGTCGGCTCCGTGGTTCGGTGCGTTGCGGGCGGGTGAGTGCGGGGTGAATGTCCGCACCCTTTGACGGGCTTGTGGCGTTGTGTGGCGTGAGGGGCGCGTTCATCAGGGGCGGCTGGGGCTGGCCGAATCGATGCGCCTGGTGAGGCGAGGGATGCGCGCTTGTTGACCCGCGAGTAAGTATCTCGCTAGTTTCCGGTGGCCCCGCACCGGAGTTTTCTGCCGCACACCCCCACCGTGCTGTCTTGCCGATTATTCGGAGCATCATGACCTCCTCAGTGCGCGCCCTCGACCTGATCATGTGTGTCACTCCTTTCGGAGAACCGGACGCCCAGCTCGCCGCGGCCGTCTGCGGCGCCGGCGCCCTCGGTGTCCTCGACCTGGGAATCGGCGACCGGACATCCCGCGAGGCGCTGGCACGCCTGAGACGCCTGGCCCCCGGGCCGTTCGGCGTGCGGGTGGACGGACGCTGTGCGATGCGTCCCGACGAGCTGGCCCCGGACGGCGCCCGTGGCCCCGACACCGTGGTCCTGGCGGCGGACGCGGCCCGGAGCGTCGGCGAACTCCCCCCGGACTGCCGGGTGCTGGTCGAGGTCACCGATCTCGCGCAGGCCCGGGAGGCCGCTCGGGCCGGGGTGCACGGACTGATCGCCCGGGGCGGTGAGAGCGGCGGCCGCGTCGGCGAGCTGAGCACCTTCGTCCTGCTCCAGCAACTCCTCGCCGACGGGGAGTTGAGCGAGTCGTCCCTGCCCGTGTGGGCCTGCGGGGGCATCGGACCGCGTACGGCGGCGGCCGCCGTGGCCGGCGGGGCGGCCGGTGTGGTCCTCGACAGCCAGCTGGCACTGCTGGCCGAGTCACGGCTTCCCGAGCCGACGGCGGCGGCGCTGCGCTCCCTGGACGGCTCGGAAACGGTCGTCGTGGCCGGCCACCGGGTGCTGCGCCGCCGCGGCCCGGACACCCCACGCCCACCCGCCGACGACCCCGGCGCGGTCGCGGCCCTCCTCGGCGCCCAGGACCTTCGCACCCAACTGCTGCCGGCGGGCCAGGACGCCTTCCTGGCCGCACGCTTCGCCGAACGATGGGGAGACACCCGCCGGACCCTGCGGGAGATGAGGGCGGCGATCAGGGAGACGCTGGCGCCGACCGCGCGCGAGGTGCCCGGCGAAGCCCGGTCGGCGGCAGCCGCGGAGGCCGGCCGGGAGGGGGGAGGCCCCGGGCCTGGACCCGGGTCGGCGTTGCGGCCGGGGGCGGGGATGAGCCGTGCCCTCGGGACCCGGCTGCCCGTCGCGCAGGGGCCCATGACCCGGGTCAGCGACCAGGCCGCGTTCGCCGCCGCCGTGGCCGAGGACGGGGCGTTGCCCTTTCTGGCGCTGGCGCTGGCGGACGGAGAGCGGGCCCGGGCGATGCTGACCGAGGCCCGGGCCGCGCTGGGCGGGCGGCCCTGGGGCGTCGGGGTGCTCGGCTTCGCGCCCGAGGAGGTCAGGAACGCACAGCTCGACGCCGTACGGGAGCTGCGGCCCAGCCACGCGGTCATCGCGGGCGGACGGCCCGCCCAGGCACAGGCCCTGGAGAGGGCCGGGATCGCCACCTTCCTGCACGTGCCCTCGCCCGGGCTGCTGCGGCAGTTCCTCGACGCCGGCGTCCGCAGGTTCGTGTTCGAGGGCTCCGAGTGCGGCGGGCATGTCGGGCCGCGCGCCTCGTTCCCGCTGTGGGAGGCCCAACTCGCCGTCCTGGAGGACTTCCTGGCCGACACGGACCAGGAGACGGCCGGGCGGCTGGAGGTGTTCTTCGCGGGCGGCGTCCATGACGCGCGGTCGGCCGCGATGGTCGCCGCCCTCGCCGCACCGCTGACCGCCCGGGGCGCCGCCGTGGGCCTCCTCATGGGCACCGCCTACCTGTTCACCGAGGAGGCCGTGGCGCGGGGCGCCATCCAGCCCCTCTTCCAGTGGCAGGTCGTGACGGCCACCGCGACCGCCCTGCTGGAGACCGCGCCCGGACACGCCACCCGCTGCGTCCCCAGCCCGTTCACCCGCGACTACCGCGACAGAGAAGCCGCGTTACGGGCGGCCGGCACCTCGGACCGGGGCGTCTGGGAGGCACTGGAGCGACTCAACGTCGGCCGGCTGCGCCTCGCCAGCAAGGGCGTCGACCGTGACGCGGACGGCGCGCTCACGGCCGTCGACGAGGAACGCCAGCTGGCCGACGGCATGTTCATGGCCGGCCAGGTCGCCGTGCTGCGCTCGGCCACCACCACCGTCGCCGGCCTCCACCGCTCGGTGACCGACGGCGCGGCGGACTTCCTCGCCGCCCGTGCGGACGAGGTCAGGGCCGCCCTCGGCGCCCGGCAGCCGGCCGAACCAGAACCCCCGGCCCCGCTGGACATCGCCGTCGTCGGCATGGCCTGCATGTTCCCCGACGCACCCGACCTCGCCACCTTCTGGGCGAACATCGTCGCCGGACACGACGCCGTCACCGAGGTCCCGCCCGACCGCTGGGACCCCGCCGTGCACCACGCCGACGGCAGCACCACCTCCAAATGGGGCGGCTTCCTGCCCCGCATCCCCTTCGACCCGCTGCGCTACGGCATCCCGCCCGCCTCCCTGCGCAGCATCGAGCCGGTCCAGCTGCTGTCCCTGGAGGCCGCCCGGCGCGCCCTGGAGGACGCCGGATACGGCGACGGGGGCCGCGAGTTCGACCGCGCGCGGACCTCCGTCGTCTTCGGCGCCGAGGCCGGCAGCGACCTCTCCAACGCGGCCACCCTGCGCGCCGTACTGCCGTCGTACTACGGCAAGGTGCCCGACGGACTCGAGGAGCAGCTGCCCCGGCTCACCGAGGACTCCTTCCCCGGCATGCTCGCCAACGTCGTCTCCGGCCGCATCGCCAACCGCCTCGACCTCGGCGGCGCCAACTACACGGTGGACGCCGCCTGCGCCTCCTCCCTCGCGGCCGTCGACGTCGCCTGCAAGGAACTCCTCGCCGGCACCAGCGACGTCGTGCTGTGCGGCGGAGCCGACCTGCACAACGGCATCAACGACTACGTACTCTTCTCCTCCGTCCACGCCCTGTCCCCGACGGGCCGCTCCCGCGCCTTCGACGGCTCGGCCGACGGCATCGCCCTCGGCGAGGGTGTCGCCTGCGTCGTCCTGAAACGGCTGGCGGACGCCGAACGCGACGGCGACCGGATCTACGGCGTCATCAAGGGGCTCGGATCCTCCAGCGACGGCCGCTCCCTGGGGCTCACGGCACCCCGCCCCGAAGGGCAGCGGGCCGCGCTGCGGCGGGCGTACCGCAACGCCGGTGTCTCGCCCGCCGAGGTCGGCCTCGTCGAGGCGCACGGCACCGGCACCGTGGTCGGCGACCGCACCGAACTCACGGTCCTCGGAGAGGTGTTCGCCGAGGCGGGGGCGGAACCGGGCGGCTGTGTGCTCGGCTCGGTCAAGTCGCAGATCGGGCACACCAAGTGCGCCGCCGGGCTCGCGGGCCTGATCAAGACGGCCCTCGCCCTCCACACCGGCGTCAAGCCGCCCACCCTGCACCTGACCGGGCCCAACCCGGCCTGGGAGGAGGACAGGAGCCCCTTCGCGTTCCACACCCGGGCACGACCCTGGGCGGCACCGGCCGGACAACGGATCGCCGGGGTCAGCGCGTTCGGATTCGGTGGCACCAACTTCCATGTGGTGCTGGGCGCTCACGAGGGCGCGGTGCCACCCGAGCAGACGCTGGACGCCTGGCCGGCCGAACTGTTCGTCTTCCGCGGGAAGGACCCGGCGGCGGCCCGCGGAGGCGTCGAGGAGATCCTGCGCGCCGCCGAGGCCGAGGGCCGGCCCTGGCGGCTGCGCGACCTCGCCCTCGCCGCCGCCCGCCGCGCCGACGCCTCCCACGACCCGGTGCGGGCGGCGGTCGTGGCGACGGACGTCGACGGTCTGACCGGCCAGTTGCGCAGGGTCCTGGCCGGGGAGCACGACCCGGCCCACGGCATCCACCTGACCGACGCCGGCGAGGCCGGCCGGAGCGCCGGACCGGCCGCCGGCCGGGATACGGGCGACGACACCGGCAAGGTCGCCTTCCTCTTCCCCGGCCAGGGCAGCCAGCGGCCCGGAATGCTCGCCGAGCTCCTGGTCGCCCTCCCGGAACTCCGCGACCACCTGCACCCGGACGCCGCCCTCGCCGGCACCCTCTACCCGCCCGCCGCCTTCGACGACAGCGCGCGGGAACGGCAGCGGGCCGCGCTGACCGACACCCGGGCCGCCCAGCCCGCGCTCGGCATCACCGGCCTCGCCGCCCACGCCTTCCTCACCGCGGCGGGCGTCCGGCCGGACCTGGCGGCCGGACACAGCTACGGCGAACTGGTCGCCCTGAGCGCGGCCGGCGCGCTCGCCCCCGAGACACTGCTGGAGCTCAGCACCGAGCGGGCCGCCGCGATCCTGGCGGCGGCGGGCGACGAGCCCGGCACCATGGCCGCGGTCGCCGCCGCGGCCGACGACGTGGACAAGGCCCTGCGCACGGCGGGAGCCCCCGCCTCCGTCGTCGTCGCCAACCGCAACTCGCCCGAGCAGACCGTGGTCTCGGGACCGACCGAGGACATCGCGGTCGCCGTACGGATGCTGCGCGAGGCCGGCTACGGCGTCCGGCGCATCCCCGTCGCCTGCGCCTTCCACAGCCCTGTCGTGGCCGGCGCCGGGGAACGGTTCGCCGAGGTGCTCGCGGAGAAGGCCGTACGGGCGCCGGAGTTCCCGGTGTGGTCCAACCGCACGGCGGCCCCCTACCCGGCCGACGCCGACGCCGTGCGCGCGGAACTCGCCGCCCAGATCGGCGCGCCGGTCGCCTTCGCCGAACAGATCGAGGCGATGTACGAGGCCGGCGCGCGGATCTTCGTCGAGGCGGGACCCGGCACCGTCCTCACCCGCCTCGTCGGACAGATCCTCGGCGGCCGCCCGCACCGCACGGTCGTCTGCGAGCCCACCGCCGACAGCGGCCTGCGCGGCTGGCTCGACGCGCTCGCCCGGCTGGCCGTGGCCGGACGGCCGGTGCGCACCGCCTGGCTGCTGCGCGGGCGCGACGCCGTGGACGCCGCCCGGACGCCGGCGCCCAAGCGACCCGGCTGGACGGTCGACGGACATCTGGTCCGCACCGCCGCCGGAGACCTCCTGCCCGGTGCGCTGGCACCGGCCCGACGCATCGTGGAGACGACCGTGACCACGAACCACCCGAACGGCGCCCCGGCCGACCGGGACGCCCTGATCTCCGAGTTCCTGCGCACCAGCCGGGAGATGATCGCCGCCCAGCGGGACGTGCTGCTCACCTACTTCGGAGCGGCACCGGGCGCGGCCCCGAGCACGGCCCCCCTCCCGGCACCGGCGCCCGTCGGCCCGCTGGCGCGGCAGCTTCCGGCCGCCGAACCCACCGCGCCGCAACCCGCGTCGCCCGTCCCCGTCCCCGCCCCCGCCGAGGCGGACCGGGCCGGGTCCGAGACGGACGTGCGGCGGCTCGTCATGGAGATCATCAGCGAGCGCACCGGATACCCCGTCGACATGATCGAGCCCGACCTCGACCTGGAGGCGGACCTGAGCATCGACTCCATCAAGCGGGCCGAGATCGCGGGCGAACTCGCCAGACGGCTCGGCATCGCCGGCGGCGCGGACGTCCTGGACGACGCGGAACTGGAGGAACTGGCCAAGGCGCGTACCGCGGCCGCGGTGACCGGCTGGCTGGCCGCCCGGATCGCCGGCGCCGGAGCCGACGGGACCGGAGCCGACGGGACCGGAGCCGACGGGACCGGAGCGGGAGTGACCGGAGCCGGCGGTGCGGAGCCGCTCGCGGCGGGGCCTACCGGAAAAGCACCGGCCGGTGAGGCGCCCAAGCGGTGCGAGCTGCGCCCGGTGCCACTGGACCAGCCCGTGGCGGACCCCGCCCCCGTCCTGTCCGGCAGGCGCTTCTTCCTCCTCGGCGGCGGCGGCGCGGCCCCCGAGATCGAGGCCCGCCTGGCCTCGTACGGCGCCGAGGCGGTGGCCGTCGACGAGGACCACCTGCTCGCCGCGGCGGACGGCACGGTGGACGGCGTGCTGCACCTCGGCGCGCTCCCCGGCTCCGACCTGCCCGTGCTCCCGGACGCCTTCCCGGTGCTCAGGGCGGCCCTGGCGCGCGAGCCGCGCTGGCTGCTGGCCGCCCGCCCCGCCGACGGCGACGACGCGCCCCGCTCGGCGGGACTGGACGGACTGTTCCGCACGGTCGTCCGCGAGTACCCCGACACCGTCGCACGCGTGGTCGCCCTCGGCGACACCTCACCGGCCGCCGTCGCCGACGCCCTCGTCGCCGAGCTGCTCGCCCCGCACCCGGCGCCCGTCGTGCTGCGCACGGCTGCCGGGCGGCACGCTCCGCAACTGGTGGAGGCGCCGCTGGGCCCGCTCGGCAGCACCGGCGCGGGACCGGCCGGCGAGGGGGCCGCCGAGGCCGCCGCGCTCGGTCTGGACCGGGACTCCGTGGTGCTTCTGGTCGGCGGTGCCCGGGGCATCACCGCGAAGGCCGCGCACGCGCTCGCCTCGGCCTGCCGCTGCCGTATCGAACTGATCGGCAGGACGCCCGCGCCCACCGGCCCCGAGACCCCGGAGACCGCCGCCGCCCGCACCCCGGCCGCACTGCGCGCCGCCCTCGCCGCGACCGGTTCCCCGCGTCCCGCCGAGGTCAACCGCGCGGCAGAACTGATCCTCGCCCAGCGCGAGATCACCGCCACGCTCGACGAACTCACCGCCCTCGGCAGCCAGGTCCGCTACCGGTCCGTCGACTTCCGCGACCGGGACGCCGCCCTCCAGGCCGTCAAGGAGATCCACGCGGAGCACGGCCGGCTCGACGGGGTCGTCTTCGCGGCCGGGGTGATCGAGGACCGGCTGATCGCGGAGAAGACCCCCGAGTCCTTCCAACGGGTGTACGGCACCAAGACGGCCGGGGCCGCCACCCTGCTCTCCGCGCTGGACGAGCTGCCCGACGGGCCGGCGTTCACGGTGCTGTTCGGCAGTGTCTCGGCCGTCCTCGGCAACCGGGGACAGTGCGACTACGCCGCCGCGAACGACGCCCTGGAACGCCTCGGCGCCGACTGGGCGGCCCGCACCGGCCACCGCGCGCTGACCGTGCACTGGGGGCCCTGGGCACCGACCGGCGGTCACACCGGGATGGTCAGCGAGGAACTCGGCCGCGAGTACGCCCGGCGCGGAGTACGGCTGATCGACCCCGAGGAGGGGACCGCGGCCCTGCTGCGGGAACTCGCCTGGGGTGCGGAGTCGGTCCGTGCCGTCGTCTACACCGCCTCGGGCTGGTGACATGACGGAACGTCAGATTCCGGTCGCCATCACCGGGATGGCGGTCCTGCTGCCCGGCGCGCCCGGCCTCGACGCCTACTGGCGCAACCTCAGGGACGGAGTGGACGCGATCGGTGACGTCCCTGGCGGCCGGTGGGACACCGACTACTACCGGCCGGGCACCGCCGCCGGGCCCGCCGTCGCCGACCAGGTGTACTGCCGGCGCGGCGGATTCGTCGACGCGCTGGCCGAGGTGGAGGTCACCCGGTACGGCATCATGCCGAACTCGGTGCCCGGCACCGAGCCCGACCAGTTGATCGCCCTCGACGTGGCCGCCGCCGCCCTCGCCGACGCCGGCGGCACGGACCGGCTGCCCGATCGGCACCGGGTCGGTGTCGTCCTGGGCCGGGGCGGCTACCTCACCCCCGGCCTGGTCCGGCTCGACCAGCGGGTCCGGACCGCCGGGCAGCTCGTGCGCACCCTGGGCGAGTTGCTGCCCGATCTCAGCCCCGGGCAGCTGGAGCGGGTGCGTGCGGCCTTCACCGAGCGCCTGGGCCCCGACAGCCCCGAGTCCGCGATCGGCCTGGTGCCCAACCTCGCCGCCTCCCGGATCGCCAACCGGCTCGACCTGCGCGGCCCCGCCTACACCGTGGACGCGGCCTGCGCCTCCTCCCTCGTCGCCGTCGACCAGGCGGTCACCGCCCTCACCTCCGGCCGCTGCGACGTGATGCTGGCCGGGGGAGTGCACCACTGCCACGACATCACCCTCTGGAGCGTCTTCTCCCAGCTGCGCGCGCTCTCCCCGACCGAGCGCATCCGGCCCTTCCACCGGGACGCCGACGGCATCCTCATCGGCGAGGGCACCGGGGTCGTCGTACTGAAGCGGCTGGCGGACGCCGAACGCGACGGCGACCGCGTCTACGCGGTCGTCCGGGGCACCGGGGTGGCCAGCGACGGCCGGACCGCCGGACTCGTCAACCCCGATCCCGGCGGCCAGACCCACGCCGTACGCCAGGCCTGGCGGACCGCCGGGCTCGACCCCGCCGCCCCGCACTCGGTCGGCCTGCTGGAGGCGCACGGCACCGCCACCCCGGCCGGGGACGCGGCGGAACTCACCACCCTGTCCGAGGTGTTCGGGACCGTCCCCGACGGCGGTGAACGGGCCGTTCTCGGTTCGGTGAAGTCCATGATCGGCCACACCATGCCGGCCGCCGGGGTGGCGGGCCTGGTCAAGGCCGCCCTGGCCGTCCACCACGGAACCCTCCTGCCCACCCTGCACTGCGACGACCCGCACCCCGCGCTCGCGGCCACCCGGTTCCGCACCCTGGACCGGGCGGTCCCCTGGGAGACCGGACCCGGACAGCCGGTGCGGCGGGCGGCCGTGAACGCCTTCGGGTTCGGCGGGATCAACGCCCATGTGGTGCTGGAGCAGGCGCCCGGCACCGAACCGGCGCCGTCCGCCCCCGCACGCCCCCGGACCACGGCCACTTCTGCGACCCCCGCCACGGTCGCGGTGGCCGAGCCCGAGCGGGTGCTGCTGCTCGCCGCCGACACCCCGGGCCGGCTCGCCGCGCTCCTGGACGCCGACGACTCGGCCGTTCTCGCCGCGGGCCTGGACGCCGGGCACGCGCACCCCGACGCCGGTCCGGTCCGGCTCGGGGTGGTCGCCCCGACCGCGAAACGGCTCGCCCTGGCCCGCCGCGCGGTCGGCACCGGGCACGCCTGGCAGGGCCGTAGCGACCTGTGGTTCCGGCCCACACCACTGCTCGGTGGCGGCAGCGCGGGGCCGGTCTTCGTCTTCCCCGGTCTGGAGGGCGAGTTCACCCCGCGCGTCGACGACATCGCCGACCACTTCGGCCTGGCCCCCGTCACCGGCGCCGGCGCGGACGTACGGGTCGGTGACGTCGGCCGGCACGGCTTCTCCGTCGTCGGGGCGGGGCGGCTCCTCGACACGGCACTGCGCCGCATGGGGGTCGTACCGGGTGCCGTCGCCGGGCACAGCGTCGGCGAGTGGACGGCCATGGCGGTGGCCGGGCTCTACTCGGGAGCGCAGGTCGACGCGTTCATGGCCGGTTTCGACCCGGACTCGGTGTCCGTCCCGGGCCTCGCCTTCGGCGCCGTCGGGGCGTCCGCCGAGCGGGTCCTCGCGGCTCTCGCCGACGGCTGGGCCGGGTCCGGGATCGTGCTCTCCCACGACAACGCGCCCCACCAGTCGATGGTCTGCGGACCGGACACGGCCGTCGAGGAGTTCGTACGGTCCTTCCGCGCGCGGGGCGTCCTGTGCCAGGTGCTGCCGTTCCGGTCCGGCTTCCACACGCCGATGCTCGAACCGTACCTGGCACCCATCAAGGACGCGGCCGACACGTTCCGGCTGCACCCGCCGACCGTCCCGGTGTGGTCGGGGACGACGGCGGCGCCCTTCCCGGCGGACGAGGCGGCGGTGCGCGAACTGTTCGTACGGCACCTGCTGGAACCCGTCCGCTTCCGGCAGTTGACCGAGGCCCTGTACGCCGCCGGCCACCGCGTCTTCGTCCAGGCGGGGCCCGGACAGCTCGGCTCCCTCATCGACGACACCCTCGGCCACCGCGACCACCTGGCCGTCGCCGCCAACTCGCCCCGCCGCAGCGGAATGGCCCAGCTCCGCCGCGTGGCGACGGCCCTGTGGGCGGCCGGGGCGCGGGTGGCACCCGGGGTGCCCGGACCTCGGGGCCCGGCCGCCCGCCGGCCCCTGCGGCTGGACCTCGGCGGCGCGCTGGTCTCCCTCGACGACCAGGTGCTGAAGGAACTGCGCGCCGAGTTGGCCCCGGCGCCCCCCTCACCAGGGACCACCGTCGGCCCGGCACCGCTGGACGCCCTCGCCGGACGCCTTCCCGCGGCCGCCGAGCTGAGCGCCCTGCTGCGCGACACCGCGGACACCGCCGCCGAACTGATGACCGCGGCGGCCACGGCCTCGGCGGGCGCCCGGCGGCCTCCCCGGGCGGAGCCCCCGCAGCTCACCTCCGCCCCGCCGGCCCACCCCCCGGCCCCCTGGCACACCACCCTGCACGTCTCCCCCCACACGATGCCCCACCTCCTCGACCACTGCTTCTTCCCGCAACGGCCCGACTGGCCGGACATCAGCGACCGTTGGCCGGTGGTCCCCGCCACCACGATCGTCCGGCACATGATGGACGCGGCCGAGGCGGCGGCCCCCGGCCTGCGTGCGGTAGCCGTGCACGCGGCCCGTTTCGACCGCTGGCTCACCGCCACACCCCCCGTCGACGTGCCGGTCACCGTCACCCGCACCCCGCACGACCCGAACCGCCTCGCCGTCACCTTCGGTCCCACCGCCCGCGCGGAGGTCGAACTCGCCGCCCACCACCCCGAACCGCCCCCCTCCCGCCTCCGCCCGGACGCCCCCGAACGCACCCCGGACCACACCGCCGCCCAGCTCTACGCCGAGCGCTGGATGTTCCACGGCCCGGCGTTCCAGGGCGTCACCGAGCTGACCGCGATCGGCGACCGGCACGTACGCGGGGTGATCACCACCCCGGCGGCACCCGGCGCCCTGCTGGACAACGTCGGCCAGGTCCTCGGCTACTGGATCATGGCGACCCGCACCGAGCGCACCGTCGTCTTCCCCGTGCAGATGCGGCAGATGCGGTTCCACGGACCGCACCCGGCCCCGGGCACCGAGGTCGAGTGCCTGGTGCGGATCACCTCGCTCACCGACACGCTCCTGGAGGCCGACGTCGAACTGGCGGTCGGCGGCCGGGTGTGGGCGGTCCTCACCGGCTGGCAGGACCGCCGGTTCGACAACGACCCGCAGACCCGGCCGGTCGAGCGCTTCCCCGAGCGCAACACCCTCTCGCAGACCCGGCCGGGCGACCGCGTACTGCTGTTCGAGCGATGGCCGGACCTGGCCTCCCGCGAGCTGATCATGCGCAACTCGCTCGGCGGCGAGGAGCGGGCGCGGTACGCCGCCCACGCGCCCCGGGGCCGCAGACAGTGGCTGCTCGGCCGGATCGCGGCCAAGGACGCCGTACGGCAGTGGCTGTGGCGGCACGGCGAGGGACCCGTCTTCCCCGCCGAACTCCAGGTCCACAACGACGACCTGGGCCGCCCGTACGTCACCGGAGTGCACGGCCGCGCACTGCCCCCGCTGGACGTCTCGCTGGCCCACCGCGCCGAGGCGGCCGTGGCGATCGTACGGCCGCACGCGCCCGGTCCCGGCCCCGGCATCGACATCGAGGAGGTCACCGCACGCGACCCCGGGACCCTCACCGCCGCCCTCGGCCCGGACGAACTCGCGCTCCTGAGCGCCCTGTGCGCGGACGGCGGTGACCCCCGGGCGCTGTGGTTCACCCGGTTCTGGTCCGCCAAGGAGGCGGTCGCCAAGGCGGAGGGCACCGGGTTCGGCGGGCGCCCCCGCGACTTCACCGTGCTGGAGGCGGCGCCGGACGGGCGCCGGCTGCTGGTCTCGGGCCGCCTGGAGCGGGCGTACACCGTGCACTGCGAACCCGTCCGCAACCCCCCCGCGCTGCCGGACCGCGACTACGTCGTGGCCTGGACGACGGGCCCGGTCACCGAAGCCGGAGACGACCAGGAGGAGCACCAGCGATGAATCCCACGGAGCCGAACACGGAGCCGACCACCGAGCCGACGACGGAGCCGACGACGGAGCCGGTCACCGCGGCCGGTGAGGAGGAGGTGCTCGCCGACCTCAGGGCCATGCTGCTGGCCCTCCTGGAGGAGTACGGCGACGACGACGTCGAGATCGGCATGACCACCACCTTCAACCGCGACCTCGAACTGGAGAGCATCGACCTCGTCACGCTGGCGGGCCGGTTGGAGGAGCGCTACGGGCGGCGGGTCAACTTCGCCGAGTTCCTGGCCGGCATGGAGTTCGACGAGATCATCGAGCTGACCGTCGGCCGGCTGGTCGAGTTCGTCGTGGCCAGCCTGAAGGCGGCGGAGGCGGGCTGAGCGATGGCGATGGTGGACACCGGGGACATCCGGTTGCACGTCCAGAGAATGGGCCCCGCCGACGGCCGTACCCCGGTCGCCACCGTGGTCCTGGTGCACGGGCTGCTCACCGACAGCCTGGCCAGCTACTACTTCACCGTGGCCCCCCGGTTCGCGGCGGCCGGCCTCGACGTGGTCATGTACGACCTGCGCGGACACGGCCGCAGCGAGCGCCCGCCGGACGGCTACACCCTCGACCACAACATCGACGACCTCGACGCGCTGCTCGACCGGCTGGACCTCACCGGGCCCGTGCACCTCGTCGGCAACTCCTACGGCGGCACCATCGCCTTCGGACACGCGGCCCGCCACCCGGAGCGTGCGGCGAGCCTCACCCTGATCGAGTCCGAGCCCGCGACCGCCGCCTGGGCGCACAAGCTCGGCGGCATCCTGCACCGGGTGGTGACCCAGCTCGCCCACAACGAGTCCGAGGCGATCGCCTGGATCACCGCCCACCGCGGCCGCAACACGGCCCGCCTGGCCAGGGGCGCGGCCCGGCTCGCCCGCGAGACCACCCTCGGCCGGGACATCCCGGCCAGCCGGGTGCTGACGGAGGACCAGGTCAGGGCCGTACGCTGCCCGGTCCTCGGGGTGTACGGCGGTGACTCGGACCTGGCGGAGCTGGTACCGGTGAAGGAGGCGCTGCTGGCCGACTTCCGGTCGGTGGTGCTGCCGGGGCACGAGCACTCCGTCCTGGTGGAGGCGGCGGCCACGGTCGGCGGGCACGTCCTGGAGCTGATCCGGTCCGTCGAGGGGGCGCCGGTGGCGGGAGCCGGGGCCCGGTGAGCGGGTTCCTGTTCGTCGTGCCGCCGCTGGTGGGGCACATCAACCCGGCCGTCGGGGTCGCGGCCCGGCTCGGTGCGCTCGGGCACCGGGTGGCCTGGGCGTGTGCCGATCCCGCGCTGGTGCGCCGGCTGGCGGGCGAGGGGGCGCAGGTGTTCGCCTGCGCGGGTCCGGTGCCCGGTGCGGAGGGCGCCGCCCGGCCGCCGGGGCTGCGCGGCGCGGAGGCGCTGAAGTTCCTGTGGGAGGGGTTCCTGCTGCCCCTGGCCGACGCGATGGCGCCGGGCGTCCGCGCGGCCGCGGGCGTGTTCCGCCCGGACGTGGTCGTCAGTGACCAGCAGGCCTTCGCGGGCGCGCTGGTGGCCGAGCGGCTGGGCCTGCCCTGGGCGACCTCCGCCACCACCTCGGCCGAGTTCGCCGGCGCCTACGACGGTCTGCCCAAGGTCGCCGAGTGGCTGCTGGAGCGGCTGACCGCGCTGCGCGGCAGGATCGGGGACCCGGCGGGCGCCGCCGACCCACGGTTCTCCCCGCACCTCGTCCTGGCCTTCACCACACCCGGACTCGTGGGCCCCCGGGCGCCGGCGGGGGAGCGGTTCCGCTACGTCGGCCCCTCGATCGCCGACCGCCCGGCGGGCCCCGGCTTCCCCTGGGAGTGGCTGGATCCCGGCCGGGCGAAGGTCCTGGTGACCCTGGGCACGGCCAACGCCGACGCCGGCGGACGCTTCCTGGCCGCGTGCCTGGCCGCGCTGCGCGAACGCGCCGACCGGGTGCAGGCGGTCCTGGTCGACCCGTCCGGCACGCTCGCGTCCGGCACCGACGACAAGGACGTACTGATCCTGCCGTCCGTGCCCCAGCTCCCGCTGCTGGCGCGGGCCGAGGCCGTGGTCTGCCACGCCGGGCACAACACCGTGTGCGAGGCGCTCTGGCACGGCGTCCCGCTCGTCGTCGCCCCGATCCGCGACGACCAGCCCGTGGTGGCCGGGCAGGTCGTCGACGCGGGCGCCGGCCTCAGGGTCAGGTTCGGCCGCGTCACCGCCGCCGGTCTCGGGGCGGCGCTCGACACCGTCCTGCACGAACCCGGCCACCGCGCCGCCGCCGGCCGCCTCCGGGCGGAGTTCCGGGCGGCGGGCGGCGCCCGGGCGGCGGCGGACCATCTGGAACGACTCGCAGCGCAGGAGAGCCGATGAGCGACCGCACCGAGGACACCGACCGCACAGAGGACACCGACGGCCCCGACCGCACCGCGCGGATCGCCGCCCTGCGCCCCGCCTACCAGGCGGATCTGGCCGACGGCGTGGAGCGCTTCTTCGAACCCCGGCGCACCACCTGCCCCTGGTGCGCCTCGGACCGGCTGACCACCCGGCTGCGCACCACCGACCTGCTCCAGCACAAGCCGGGGCGTTTCACGCTCGACCACTGCCGGGACTGCGGGCACACCTTCCAGAACCCGCGGCTGAACGAGACGGGCCTGGAGTTCTACTACCGGGACTTCTACGACGGCCTCGGCGAGAAGAAGATGAGCGGGACCTTCGGCGGCCGCACCGCGATGTACCGGGGGCGCGCGCGGTCCATGCTGCCGCACGACCCCACCCCGAAGAACTGGCTGGACGTCGGCACCGGCCACGGACACTTCTGCGAGGCGGCCCGCGAGGTGCTGCCGGGCACCTCCTTCGACGGGCTGGACTTCACCGACGGCGTCGAACTGGCCGCCCGGGAGGGCCGTGTCGACCACGCCCACCGGGGCGCCTTCCCGGACCTGGCGCCCGACCTGGCCGCCCGCTACGACGTGGTGAGCATGTTCCACTACCTGGAGCACAGCACCGACCCCGGCCGGGAACTCCGCGCCGCCCACGAGGCGCTCCGCCCGGGCGGCCACCTCCTCATCGAGGTGCCGGACCCGCAGAGCCGGTACGCCCGGCTGCTGGGCCGCTGGTGGCTGCCCTGGCTGCAGCCGCAGCACCTGCACTTCGTGCCGGTCGCCAACCTGCGGCGGCGGCTCACGGAGCTGGGGTTCACGGTGGTCGCGGAACAGCACGCCGAACCGCACGACCCGGTCGATCTCCTGGCCGCCGTCTGGCTGGCCGTGGACCACACGGCGCCCCGCGAGGACGCCCCCTGGCTGCCCCGGCGCCCCGGGCCGCTGCGCCGGGCCCTGCGCACCGCCCTGGTCCTCACGGCCGTCCCGCCCCTGGCCCTGGCCACCCTCCTGGACCGCTTCGCGATCCGCCCGCTCGCCCACCGCCTCCGGCTGGCCAACGCCTACCGTCTGGTGGCCCGCCGGGACTGACCGGTGAAACCCGGCCCTTACCGCCGACCGGGTAGCCTTCCGGTGGGCGCGCCTTCGGGAACGTCCGGACGGACAGCCAGGACGCGACAGGGAGGAACCCGCGGTGCACGTGCAGGGGTGGCTCGACACGGTGCCCGCGGTGGCCGTCTACGGCGTGGTGGCCCTGGTCATCGGTCTGGAGAGCCTGGGCATCCCGCTGCCCGGCGAGATCATCCTGGTCTCGGCGGCGCTGCTGTCCGCCCAGCACTCCGGCATCGACCCCGTGGTCCTCGGTGTGTGCGCGACCGCCGGAGCCGTCATCGGCGACTCCATCGGCTACGCGATCGGCCGCAAGGGCGGCCGCCCCCTGCTGGCCTGGCTGGGCCGGAAGTTCCCCCGGCACTTCGGCGAGGGCCATGTCGCCACCGCCGAGCGGTCCTTCGAGAAGTGGGGCATGTGGGCGGTCTTCTTCGGCCGTTTCGTCGCCCTGCTGCGCATCTTCGCCGGCCCGCTCGCGGGCGTGCTGCGCATGCCGTACTGGAAGTTCCTGATCGCCAACGTCCTCGGCGGCATCTGCTGGGCGGGCGGCACGACCGCGGTCATCTACTACGTGGGCATCGTCGCCGAGGGCTGGCTGAAGAAGTTCTCCTGGCTGGGCCTGGTGGTGGCGCTCCTGATCGGTCTGGCCTCCCTGCTCGTGCTGAAGCGCAAGGCGAAGAAGGCGGCGGCCGGCCGGAGCGAAACGGAGCCCGAGCCCGTACCGGCCGCCGAGTAGGCGATCAGGCCTCCTCGTGCACCTGACGGTGCGCCTTCGCCAGCTCCGCGTAGAGCGTGCCGTTGAGCGTGACCCCCTGCCGCTCCTCCGGGGAAAGCTCCCGCTTCACCTTCGCCGGCACCCCCGCGACCAGGGACCCCGGCGGCACCACCATCCCCTGCGGCACCAGCGCCTGCGCCGCGACCAGCGAACCGGCGCCGATCACCGCCCCGTTGAGCACGGTCGCCCCCATCCCGACGAGACAGTCGTCCTCGACCGTCGCCCCGTGCACCACCGCGTTGTGCCCGATGGAGACCCGCTCGCCCACACTGACCGGGAACCCCGGATCGGCGTGCAGCGTGACGTTGTCCTGCACGTTGGCGTCGGCCCCGACGCTGATCCGCTCGACGTCACCGCGCAGCACGGCGCCGTACCAGACGCTCGCCCCGGCCGCGAGCGCCACGTCCCCGATCACCGACGCCGTGGGCGCCACGAACGCCTGCTCGTCGATCCGCGGCTCCCGGCCACCGATACCCGTGATCAACGCCTTGTGCGTCATCGTCCTCTCCTCGCCGCAGAACCGTCGTAGACACCCGCACCGTACGCCACCTGGTGGGGCGAAGATCACAGCGGTCGGCGCGCCGGGGCGCCGTCGGCGCTGAGTACGGTGAGCGGGTGCCCAAGCCCAAGAACACGTTCTCATCCCGGCGGCGCCGTCTCGCCCAGCGCGCCGTGCACGCGGGCTGGGCATGGCTGCAGCGCACGGGCTCCGTCACCGCCGAGCACCCGGGCCGGCTGCGCTTCGGCGCCATGGGAACAGGTACCAGGCTCGCCTTCCCGCTGGGCACCGTCTTCGGCGAGCCCTGGATCCACCTCGGCGCGCACTGCATCGTCGGCGAACAGGTCACCCTGACCGCGGGCCTGATGCCCGACCTCGACCTCGGCCCGGAGCCGATCCTGCGGATAGGCGACGGCGTCGTCCTCGGCCGGGGCAGCCATGTCATCGCCGACACGACGGTCACCATCGGCAGCGACTGCTACTTCGGCCCGTACGTCTACGTCACCTCCACCAACCACTCCTACGACGACCCCCACCAGCCCATCGGCAAGCAGTGGCCGCGCATGGAGCCGGTGGAGATCGGCCCGGGCTGCTGGATCGGCACCGGCGCGGTCATCCTGCCGGGCGCCCGCATCGGCCGGAACGTCGTCGTGGCGGCCGGCGCGGTGGTGCGCGGCGCGGTGCCCGACCACGCCGTGGTGGCCGGGGCGCCCGCCAGGGTCGTACGACGCTGGACGCCCGACGACGGCTGGCAGCCCCCGCTGCGGACCCCCGCCCCCGTTCCGATCCCGGACGGGGTCACGCCGGAGCAGCTGCTGGCCCTGGCGGACCTGGACGAGGAGAGCGTGGCCCGACTGGCCCAGCTGGACGCCGAGGGCTGAGGGACGGCCCGGCCGGTCCGCCGCGCAGTACAGTTCGGTGCACGATCGGGTGCACCGGACCGTAGTGCCGCGAGGTGCACCCCCTCATCCAGAACAGGGGGCGTGAGTGACGGACCTCGACCTGCTGACCCGGACCCTGGCGCGCAGCGTCAAGCACTGGCGGGCGGTACGCGGCTTCACTCTGGACGTGCTCGCCGCCCGGGCCGGCGTCAGCCGCGGCATGCTCATCCAGATCGAGCAGGCCCGCACCAACCCCAGCATCGGCACGGTCGTCAAGATCGGGGACGCGCTGGGCGTCAGCGTCACCACCCTGCTCGACTACGCGCAGGGGCCGAAGGTCCGGGTGGTCCCCGCCGAACAGGCCGTACGGCTCTGGCACACCGACGCGGGCAGCTACAACCGCCTGCTGGCGGGCACCGAGGCGCCCGGCCCGCTGGAGATGTGGGACTGGCGTCTGATGCCCGGCGAGCGCAGCCCCTCCGACCCGCACCCGGCCGGCACGGTCGAACTCGTCCACGTCACGGCCGGCGAGCTGACCCTCACCGTCGACGGCACCGAGCACCGCGTCCCGTCCGGCGCCAGCGCCGCCCTCGAGGCCGACACCCCGCACGTCTACGGCAACGACGGCGAGGTCCCGATGGAGATGGTGATGGCCGTCTCGGTCCCGCCCGTCCGCTGAGCGGCCCCCGCGTCGACGTCGATGTGTCGCGCCCTCACGCCGTGCGGTGGTGGGCCAGCGCCAGATGGGGGTCGGCCTCGCCCGGCACGGGCGCCGGATCGGCGTGCACCAGGGCGGCGGACAGTCTCGGTACGGCGTGCAGCAGCGCGTGCTCCGCCTCGACGGCGATCGCGTGGGCCCGCCGTACCGTCGTCTCGCCGTCCACCACGACCGCGACCTCGGCCCGCAGCCGGTGGCCGATCCAGCGCAGCCGCAGCTCGCCCACCCCGTGCACGCCCGGCACCGACCGCACCGCGCGCTCGGCCCGGTCCACCAGCGCCGGGTCCACGGCGTCCAGCACCCGCCGGAACACCTCGCGCGCCGCGTCCCGCAGCACCAGCACGATCGCGGCCGTGATCGCCAGTCCCACCAGCGGGTCGGCGAGCCGCCACCCCAGCGCCGCGCCCCCGGCGCCGGCCAGCACGGCCAGCGAGGTGAAGCCGTCCGTACGGGCGTGCAGCCCGTCGGCGACCAGCGCGGCCGAGCCGATCGCCCGGCCCACCCGGATCCGGTACCGGGCCACCCACTCGTTGCCCGCGAACCCGACGAGGGCGGCCACCGCCACGGCCGGCAGATGCCCGACCGGGCGCGGGTCCAGCAGCCGCTCGACGGCCGCCCAGGCGGTGAAGGCCGCCGAGGCGGCGATGGTCAGCACGATCGCGATGCCCGCGAGGTCCTCGGCGCGGCCGTAACCGTAGGTGAAACGGCGGGTCGCGGCACGGCGGCCGAGTACGAAGGCGATGCCCAGCGGTACGGCGGTCAGCGCGTCGGCCGCGTTGTGCACGGTGTCCCCGAGCAGCGCGACCGACCCGGACACGGCCACCACGGTGCCCTGCGCGACCGCCGTCACGCCGAGCACGGCCAGCGAGACCCACAGCGCCCGCAGCCCCCGCGCCGACGCCTCCAGCGCCGGGTCGAGCTTGTCCGCGGTCTCGTGGGAGTGGGGGGTCAGGGCATGGGCGAGGCGGTGGGCGAGGCGGCGGCTCAGGCCCGGAGCGGGGTGCTGATGGGAATGCGCGTGCCCGGACTCGGGGGCGTGCCGGTGCCCGTGACTGTGTTCGTGCTCCTGGTGAGGGTGCCGGTCGTTCACGAGGATCCCCTTCCGGTACGCGGTGGTGGACGCGGGACGCCCATGACGCCATTATGTGCGTATGAGCGCACGCATGCACCTATCACCTGCGCATCATGCGCATGCGCACAGCCCGGGCGAGGAGCAGTTCGCGCTGGCCGCCGAACTCCTCGCCCTGCTCGGCGACCGCACCCGCCTCGCCCTGCTGCACGCCCTGGCGGCGGGGGAGGCCGACGTCACCACGCTCACCGAGGCGGTCGGGGTGGCCCGGCCCGCCGTCAGCCAGCACCTGGCCCGGCTGCGGCTCGCGGGGCTGGTGAACACGCGCAAGGAGGGACGCCGGGTGATCTACTCCCTGCGCCACGGGCATCTGCGCCGTCTGGTGGACGAGGCGCTGAGCGTGGCCGACCACCGGCTCACCGAAACAGAGGGCTGAGGCCTCCGCCGGGGAACACGACGGTGTCCCGCCGGCCCGGGCCGGATGGCCGGGGCTGACGGGACACGGGTGTCGCTGTGTGACGGCGGTGGGTCAGTGCACCGGAGCGTCGGTGACCACGACCTCCTCGATGCTGCGCTCGATGTCCTCGGTCTTGGACGCGGTCGCCCGCGCCCAGTAGTAGATGACGACCGAGAAGACGGCGATGACCAGCATGTCCCACCACAGGCCGATGTTGCCCGAGCCGCCGAAGCCGCCCTGCCACGAGATGACCCCGAGGCCCAGCAGGTAGACCGGCAGCCACTGGGCGGCCTTGAAGTCCATGCGGGGGGCGTCGGGCTGGTTGGTGGAGTTGGCCCACCAGGCGTAGCTGCCGAGCAGCACGTAGCCCAGGACGATCGCGACGCCGAGCCGCCACAGGGTGTCCCAGCCGGCCCAGTAGATGATCAGGTTGGCCACCACGAACGACACCGGGGCGACGACCTTGCCGGCGGGCAGCCGGTAGGGACGCTCGTGACCCGGCAGCCGGTCGGCGAAGACGCCGTAGGCCAGCGGCGCGCCCGCGTACATCAGGACGCTCGCCGAGGTGATGAAGTTGACCAGCGTCTGCCAGCTCGGGAACGGCAGGAAGCAGATCACGCCGGTCACGAAGGAGATGATCAGACCGAACCACGGCACGCCGCGCTTGTCGGTCGCCGCGAAGATCTTCGGCGCGTAGCCGTTCTTGGCCAGGCCGAAGGAGACACGGGAGGTGGCGGTGGTGTAGATCAGGCCGGTGCCGCCGGGGGAGATCACGGCGTCGATGTAGAGCACCACGCTCAGCCAGCCCAGGCCGACCAGGGTCGCCAGGCCCGCCCACGGGCCGCTGATGCCGGGGAAGTCGAGCTTCGCCCAGCCGTGCGCGAAGGCGCTGTGCGGCAGGGCGGCGATGAACACGACCTGCAGCAGGATGTAGATGACCGCGCCGATCGCGACCGAACCGAGGGTGGCCCGCGGCAGGTCGCGCTTGGGGTTGCGGCTCTCGCCCGCGAGCTGGATCGCCTGCTCGAAGCCGAGCAGGGCGAAGATGATGCCGCTGCCGCTGATGGCGCTGAGCACGCCCTTGGCGCCGAACGGCGCGAAGCCCTCGGAGGTGAAGTTGCCGCCGTGGAAGTTGCCTGCGGCGATGATGAAGATGGCGCCCAGCGGGACACCGATCTTCCACCAGGTGGCGGCGCTGTTGGTGTGGGCCAGGGCCCGGACACCGAAGAAGTTGACCGCGACGAAGACGGCCATCAGGAGCACGGCGGTGACGATGCCGGAGGCGGTCAGCGTCTGGTCGCTGTTCTGCAGGCCCTGGGCCCAGTGCCAGTGACCGGCGTAGCCGATCATCGCCTCGACCTCGATCGGGGCGACCGTCGCGGCCTGCAGCCAGGAGAACCAGCCGAAGGACAGACCGGCCAGGCCGCCGAAGGCGTAGTGCGGATAGCGGGCGGTGCCGCCGGCGACCGGGAACATGCCGCCCAGCTCGGCGTGGACCAGGGCCAGCAGCACGATCGCGACCGTGCCGATCACCCACGAGATGATCGCCGCGGGGCCGGCCACGCCGACCGCTTTCTCGGCGCCGTACAGCCAGCCGGAACCGATGATGGAGCCGACGGAGGCCCACATCAGGCCGATCAGCCCGACGTCTCTCCGCAGGCCGTCCCGGCCGCTTGTGGCTTCCGGCACGGCATCGACTTTCGCCATGTCAAGTGGCCTCTCAGATCATGAACGCAGAATTAACGGGCAAGGAGGCCACAGGTTAGGGAGGCTTTCCGCATCCGCAAAAGACTGTTGCCCAAGTTTTGACCCTCGATCTTGTCTGTCTTGGTCTGAGTCTTTGTACAGGTCACAAGCGGATACAGAATGTCCGTATTCAGTTGCCCTGACTGAGAAGAATGTGAGACAGGCTACCGGCGCAGGGCCGGAATTTCGATGGCCGGGCACCGGTCCATGACCATCTCCAGCCCTGCGGCCCGGGCCCGCCCGTACGCCGTCTCGTCGACCACGCCGAGCTGGAACCACACCGCCCTGGCACCCTTGGCCACGGCCTCGTCGGCGACCGCGCCGGCCAGCTCGCTGTTGACGAAGACGTCGACGACGTCCACGTCGAAGGGGATGTCCGCGAGACGGGCGTACCCCCGCTCGCCGTGCACCGTCTCCGCCTTCGGGTGCACGGGGACGATCCGCTTGCCGAACCTCTGCAGCACCCCGGCCACCCCGTAAGCCGCCCGCCGCTGGTTCGCGGACAGGCCGACCACGGCCCAGGTGTCGCCCAGCTCGGTGAGAATCCTGCGGATCGTCGCTTCGTCGCCGTACACGGCGGGCCTCCATGGGCTCTGCGGCACCGCCCGGCGGTGCGGCCGGGGGAGCCTTCGGGAGAACTGTCGTCGGGGGCAACAGCGCCCGCCGGGACCTGATTCCCCGTCCCGGCCGCTCTCCGCGCCCGGCGGCCCGTCCCGCCACGGTGTCCGGAATCGGCGCGAGATGCCTGCGCGGGACTGTCCGTCCGCCTACGCTCGCCCCGTGCTGCGCATCCTCGACGCCCGAACCGGCCAGCCCGTCGACGCCGCCCCCGCCCGCCGGGGCCTGACCCGCGTCGAGGCCCACGCCCACGGCCTCGACCTGACCGCCCTGCGCGTGCTGCTCACCGCCGACCTCCTGGTCCGTGCCCTGGAACTCGGCGGCACGCCCGTCTGGACGATCCTCGGCGCCCCCCGCCACCAGGCCGAACTCCGCACGGCCGCCACCTCCCTCGCCGTCCGCCCCTTCGAGGACGCCCGCGACCTGGCCTCCGGCCTGGGCGAGGCGCAGGTCGTCCATGTGATGGCGGAGGGCGCGTCCCTGGACGTGGCCGGGGACGGCGTGGCGGTGGGAGTGGCTCCGGTGGAGTGGGCGCCGGACCATCCGCGGGCCGGGGCGGCCCGGACGGCCGGTCGGAGCGGGGAGCCGGGGGAGCCGGGCCCCGGGGCCGGTGGCGCGGTGGCGGAACACGGTGTCCTCCTCGCGCTCTCCGATCCGGCCGCGCTGAGGCTGGCGCTGCTCTCCGTGCCTCGCGGTACCCCGGTGCGGCTGGACACCGGGGTACTCGGTGAGGCGGGACGCCGGCTGGACGGGTGGCGGCGGGACGTCGCCGGGTGGGCGCGGCAGCCGTCGCGGCCGGTCCCCGAACCGGTCCGGGCACGGCTGCGGGCCGCCTGCGAGGACGACCTCGACGCACCCGGCGTACTCGCCGCCCTGCGCTCGGTGGCGACCGCCCCCGACCTGTCGGACGGCGCCCGGTTCGAGACGTACGCCTACGCCGACCGTCTCCTCGCCCTCGACCTCACCCGTGACATCGGGAGCCTCACATGAGAGAAGGCCTCATATGAGAGAAGGCCTCGTATGAACGACCGCGTCGGAGCGGGACCGCTGCGGCGGCTCGTCGTCCTCCGGCACGCCAAGTCCGCCTGGCCGGAGGGTGTCGCCGATCACCAGCGGCCGCTCGCGCCGCGCGGGCGCCGCGACGCCCCGGCCGCCGGGCGGGCGCTCGCCGAGGGGGACTGGCTGCCCGATCTGGCCCTGTGCTCCACCGCCGTACGCGCCCGCGAGACCTGGGAGCTGGCCTCCGCCGAATGGGGCACGCCACCCCCGATGCGCTACGACCGGCGGCTGTACGCGGCGGACGCCCGGGACCTGCTGGAGGTGGTGCGCGAGGCGCCGTCCGAGGCGGCCACTCTGCTGCTGGTCGGGCACAACCCGGGGCTGGAGGAACTGGTCCTGGAGCTGGCCGGCGACGGACTGGACGACACGCTCGACCGGGTGCGCGACAAGTTCCCGACCGCCGCGATCGCCGTCCTGGACTGGCGCGGCACCGGCTGGCCGGCCCTCGGCCCGGGCACGGCCCTGCTCACCTCGGTCGTCGTGCCGCGCGGGCGCAAGGGGTAGTCGCCGTCCCCTCCGGCCGCCCCGCATAGGCTGGTCCGATGCAGGACGAGTACCGCACCGTCGCCCGCGCGGGCGTGCACGAGACCGAGGTCAACCGCTCCCGCTTCCTGTGCGCCCTCGCCCCGGCGGCCACCGAGCGGGAGGCCCAGGACTTCCTCGCCGCCGTCCGCAAGGAGCACGCCGACGCCAGCCACAGCTGCTGGGCGTACGTCATCGGCGCCGACGCCGCCGTCCAGAAGGCGAGCGACGACGGCGAACCCGGCGGCACCGCGGGCGTACCGATGCTGCAGATGCTGCTGCGCCGCGACATGCGCTACGTCGTCGCCGTCGTCACCCGCTACTACGGCGGCGTCAAGCTCGGCGCCGGCGGTCTCATCCGTGCCTACGGGGGAGCCGTCGGCGAGGCCCTGGACGCGCTCGGCACCCTGACCCGGCGCCGCTTCAGACTGGCCACCGTCACCGTCGGCCACGAGCGCGCCGGCCGGCTCCGGAACGACCTGCGCGGCACCGGGCGCGAGGTGCGGGACGTCCGCTACGGCGAGGCCGTGACCCTGGAGATCGGCCTCCCGGACGCCGACGTGGAGGCCTTCCGTGCCTGGCTCGCCGACGCCACGGCGGGCACGGCGGCCCTGGAACTGGGCGGCGAGGCCTACGGAGATGCATGAGGTTCGGGGCTAAGCGGACATAACACCCCATAGGGCAGCGCCCCATGGCGGGCGATACGGGAGTAACCGCCCGTGCTGTCGGACCCGGCGGTTAGTCTCGAGGATCATGAGACTCCTGCACACCTCCGACTGGCATCTCGGCCGGGCGTTCCACCGGGTGAACATGCTCGGTGCCCAGGCCGAGTTCGTCGGTCACCTCGTCGCGACCGTGCGTGAGCACGCCGTGGACGCGGTGGTCGTGTCGGGAGACGTGTACGACCGCGCGGTGCCCCCGCTCGCCGCCGTCGAGCTCTTCGACGACGCCCTCCACCGCCTGGCGGAGCTGGGCGTGCCCACGGTGATGATCTCCGGCAACCACGACTCCGCCCGCCGCCTCGGCGTCGGCGCCGGCCTCATCGACCGCGCGGGCATCCACCTGCGCACCGAGCCGGCCGCCTGCGGCACCCCGGTCGTCCTGACCGACGCCTTCGGCGACGTCGCCTTCTACGGCCTGCCGTACCTCGAACCGGCCCTGGTGAAGGACGAGTTCGCGGTGGAGAAGGCCGGACACGAGACCGTGCTGGCCGCCGCCATGGACCGGGTCCGCGCCGACCTCGCCGCCCGCCCGCCCGGCACCCGCTCCGTCGTCCTCGCGCACGCCTTCGTCACCGGGGGCGAGGCCAGCGACAGCGAACGCGACATCACCGTCGGAGGCGTCGCCTCCGTACCGGCCGGCGTCTTCGACGGGGTGGACTACGCGGCACTCGGACATCTGCACGGCTGCCAGACCATCACCGCGCGCGTCCGCTACTCGGGCTCGCCACTGGCGTACTCCTTCTCCGAGGCCGGCCACCGCAAGAGCATGTGGCTGGTCGACCTGGACCGGGACGGCTCGGTCACCGCCGAGCGCCTCGACTGCCCGGTGCCGCGCCCGCTCGCCCGCATCCGGGGCACCCTGGACGACCTCCTCGCCGACCCGGCACTCGCCCGCCATCAGGACGCCTGGGTCGAGGCCACGCTCACCGACCCGGTCCGCCCGGCCGACCCCATGGCCCGCCTCACCGACCGCTTCCCGCACACCCTCAGCCTCGTCTTCGCCCCCGAGCGCTCCCCGGACGACCCCGAGGTGTCGTACGCCACGCGTCTCGCGGGCCGCAGCGACCAGCAGATCGCCCAGGACTTCGTCGCCCATGTGCGCGGCGCGGGCCCCGACGAGCGGGAGACGGCCGTCCTGCGGGACGCCTTCGACACCGTGCGCGCGGCCGACACCGTCAAGGAGGCGGCCCGGTGAGGCTGCACCGGCTCGACCTCACCGCCTTCGGCCCCTTCGGCGACGCCCAGAGCGTCGACTTCGACGCCCTCTCCGCCGCCGGCCTCTTCCTGCTGCACGGACCGACCGGCGCCGGAAAGACCTCCGTCCTGGACGCCGTCTGCTACGCGCTCTACGGCTCGGTCCCCGGCGCCCGCCAGAGCGGCCAGGGCCTCTCCCTGCGCAGCGACCACGCCGACCCGGCCACCCGCACCGAGGTCCGCCTCGAACTCACCGTCGCCGGGCGCCGGTTGGAGGTCACCCGGCAACCGCCCTGGGAACGCCCCAAGAAGCGCGGGTCCGGTACGACACTGGACAAGGCCCAGACCTGGCTGCGCGAGTACGACGCCCCGGCCGGCGCCTGGAAGGACCTCAGCCGCTCCCACCAGGAGATCGGCGAGGAGATCAGCCAACTGCTCGGCATGAGCCGCGAGCAGTTCTGCCAGGTCGTCCTGCTGCCCCAGGGCGACTTCGCCCGCTTCCTGCGCGCCGACGCCGAGGCACGCGGCAGACTCCTGGGCCGCCTCTTCGACACCCAGCGCTTCGCCGACGTGGAGAAGCGCCTCGCCGAACGCCGCCGGGCGACCGAGAACCGGGTGCGCGAGGGCGACGCCGCGCTGCTGGCCGACGCGCACCGCATGCAGCAGGAGGCGGGCGACGCCATGGAGCTGCCGGAGCTGACCCCGGGCGACCCCGGCCTCGCCGAGGCCGTCCTGGTCGCCGCGGCCGTGGCCCGCGGCACCGCCCGGGAACGGCTCACCGTCGCCGACTGCCGCCTCACCGCGGCCGAGTCCGCCCAGGCAGCGGCCGAGCGCACCCTGGCCGACGTGCGCGAACTCGCCCGGCTGCAGGGCAGGTTCGCGCAGGCGAGGCAGCGGGCCGCCGCCCTGGAGGAGCGGGCCGGCGCCCACCGTGAGGCGCAGGCGCGGATGGAGCGGGCCCGCAAGGCGGAGGCGGTGGCGCCGGCGCTGGAGCAGCGGGACACCGAGGAGAGCAGGCACCGCCGGGCCGCCGGGGCCGAGGCACGCGCGCGTGCCCTGCTCCCCGCGTCCCTCGCCGACGCCGGTCCGGCCGGGCTCGCGGCGGCCGCCCGGCGCGGCGCCGAGGAACTGGGCGCCCTGGAGTCGGCCCGCCGCGCCGAGCGCCGGCTCGCCGGCCTGGTCGAGGAGCGGACGACGCTCGACCGGCAGGAGCGCGCCGACGAGGAGGTGCTGCGGGAGGCCGAGGCCTGGCTCGACGGCTGGGACACCCTGCGCGCGGGACTCCAGGCCCGCATCGACTCCGCCCAGGAGGCCGCCACCCGCGCCGAACAGCTCGCCGTGCGGCGCGAGCCCGCCGTGCGGCGGCTCGACGCGGCCCGGACGCGTGACCGGCTGGCCGCGGACACCGACGAGGCCCGGCGGATCGCCCTCGCCTCCGAGACCCGCGCCCTTGAGGCCCGCGCCCACTGGCTCGACCTCAAGGAACAGCGCCTGAACGGCATCGCCGCCGAACTGGCCGCGCACCTCACCGACGGCGAACCCTGCGCGGTCTGCGGGGCCACCGAGCACCCCGCGCCCGCCCGCAGGGACGCCGGGCACGTCGACCGCGAGGCCGAGGAACACGCCCTCGCCGCCCACCAGCGCGCCGAGGAGCGGCGCGCCGAGGACGCACGGCGCCTCGGCGTCGTACGGGAGGCGCTGGCCGCCGCCACCGCCGAGGCGGGCGACACGCCGACCGGCCGACTGGCCGCAGAGGCCGACGAACTGGAGCGGGAGTACACGCGGGCCCACCGCGACGCCTCCGCCCTGCACGGCGCCCACGAGGAGCTGAGGCGCGCCGAGCAGGAGCGCGAGCGGCGCCTGGACGACCGCCAGCAGGCCGCCGTCCGGGCCGCCTCCCGGCTCACCCGGCGCGAGTCCCTGGAGGGCGAAAGGGCGTCCCTGGAAGGCGAGTTGGCCAAGGCGCGCGGGAGCGCCGGCAGCGTGGCCGCGCGGGCCGCCGAACTGGAGCGGCGGGTGGCGCTGCTCACCGACGCCGCCGACACCGCGCGGACCGCCGAGGACGCCGCCCAGCGGCTCAAGGACGCCGACGCCCGCCTCGCCGACGCCGCCTACCGCGCCGGGTTCGACACCCCGCAGGCCGCGGCCGCCGCCCTCCTCGACGCCACCGCCCACCGTGAACTCCAACGGCGCCTGGACGCCTGGCACTCGGAGGAGTCCGCCGTCCGCGCCCTGCTCGCGGAGGCCGACGCGGCGAGGGCCGCCCAGCAGCCGCCCGCCGACCTCCCGGCGGCGGAGCGGGCCGCGGCCGAGGCGGCCCGCCGGGTGCGCGAGGCCGCCTCCGCGCGCGACGCGGCAGCCCGTTGCACCAGCCAGCTCGACCTGCTCTCCGCCCGTGCCACCGACGGCGTACGACGGCTGGCGCCACTGCGCGAGGAGTACGACCGGGTGGCCCGTCTCGCCGCCCTCACCGCGGGCACCTCCGCCGACAACGAACGCAGGATGCGCCTGGAGTCGTATGTGCTCGCGGCCCGGCTGGAGCAGGTGGCCGCCGCCGCGACCGTACGGCTGCGGCGCATGTCCTCGGGCCGCTACACCCTCGTCCACTCCGACGACCGCGCCGGGCGCGGCCGCAGCGGGCTCGGGCTGCACGTCGTCGACGCCTGGACCGGCCGCGAGCGGGACACCGCGACGCTCTCCGGCGGCGAGACCTTCTTCGCCTCCCTCGCGCTCGCCCTCGGCCTCGCCGACGTCGTCACCGACGAGGCCGGCGGGGTCCGGCTGGACACCCTCTTCATCGACGAGGGCTTCGGCAGCCTCGACGACCAGACCCTCGACGAGGTCCTCGACGTCCTCGACTCGCTGCGCGAACGCGACCGCAGCGTCGGCATCGTCAGCCATGTCGGCGACCTGCGGCGCCGCGTCCACGCCCAGCTGGAGGTCCTGAAGGACAGGTCGGGGTCGGTGCTGCGGCAGCGCGGCGTGTGACGCGGTCAGCGCCCCAGCGGACGCCGGGGCAGCGGCGAGGAGTACACGACACTGGTGGTCACCGACCCCAGCGCGCCGATCTTCCCGGAGATCTCCTCCAGATGGGACATGGAACGCGCGGCGACCTTGATGACGAAGCAGTCGTCACCGGTGACATGGTGCGCCTCCAGGATCTGCGGGGTCGCGGCGACCAGGTCGTGGAAGGGCTTGTAGTTGCCGTTCGGATAGCGCAGCCGGACGAAGGCCAGGATCGGCAGGCCGAGGCGGTCGGGGTCCACGACGGCCGCGTACCCCTGGATGACGCCGGCCTCCTCCAGCCGCCGCACCCGCTCGGTGACGGCGCTCGGCGACATGGAGACCTCACGGGCCAGCTCGGCGTAGCTGGCCCGTCCGTCCCGCTGGAGAACCTCGAGAATGCGCCAGTCGGTGGCGTCCGGGGAATACACGGTCATCCGGGATGGATAGCAGGGAAATCCCCGGCAGGGCAACGGGGAAGCCGTGGAACCCCCCTTCAGGGAGCGGGCAGCCGGCCATAGGTTCGAGTCATGACCACCGCCTCCGTGAACCCCGTCCTGCGCGTCCCGCCGGCCGCCCCAGCCCAGGCCGCCGCCCACTTCAGGGCGAGCCTCTCCTTCCACGCCGACGTCTCCGACGTGGCCGCCGCGCTCGCCGCCGGCGGCGACCCGGGCTTCGTCCTCCTCGACCCCCGCTCCACCGAGTCCTGGGACCAGGGCCACGTGCCCGGTGCCGTCCACCTGCCGACCGCGCTCATCCGCGAACAGGCCGGACAGCTCCTCGACCCCGCCGTGCCGGTGGTGACGTACTGCTGGGGGCCCGGCTGCAACGGCGCCACCCGCGCCGCGCTCGCCCTGGCGGAACTCGGCTACCGGGTCAAGGAGATGCTCGGCGGCTTCGAGTACTGGGCGCGCGAGGGCTTCGCGTACGAGACCTGGCAGGGGCCCGCCCGCCGCGCGGCCGATCCGCTGACGGCGCCGGTGTCCGGCGACTGCGGCTGCTGAACCCGCCCACCCCGACTGCGTGTAGGTTCTGCCCATGGCTCGTGATGCGGATCCAGGCGCGGTGCGGTGGGTGGAGTCGGGTGGCGGCCCCCTGATAGCGGTCCCGGAGACGGTGCTGGCGTTCTGGGCGGGGGCCGACAGCGAGGAACTGGCCACGGACTACGACCGGGCCTGCGAGGTCGACGGGTACGTGGGCCTGCTCCCGGTCGGCGACAGCGCGGCCCTGGTCCTCGGTGACGAACCGGCCTCCACCTCCTTCCTCCCGGACCACGGCACCTTCGTGCGGTGGTCCGCCGCGAACTCCGAGGACGAACTCCTCGCCGGCGTCCCCGCCGCCCTCGACGCGGCCGTGTGGGACCAGGAGATCCGCTGGAACGTGCCCGGCCCGGTCGTCCTGTTCGACTCGGCCTGGCCGGGCGAGGACGCGGACCGCACGGAACACCTGCGTGTCCCGCTGGAGCCCGGCGCGTACGCCGTGCGTGCCGCCTACGCCAGACCCGGCCCGGAGACCTGGGTCGGCCTGGTCCAGCTCAGACGGCTCGCGCCGGGAGACGGCCACCGCTGAGAGCCACCGCCGACGGCCGTCGCCGCCGACGCCCGCCGCGACCGTCGTCGGTTCACCTCAGCGCGTCGAAGGCGATGTTCAGGTGGCGCGGGCCGCGCAGCACCGCGTTGCGCCGGTAGGGCGGCGGGTCCTCGACAAGGCTCGGGTTCTCCAGCCGCCGGGCCAGCTCGGACAGCGCGATCTGGGTCTCCAGCCGGGCCAGCGGCGCGCCGAAGCAGCTGTGGATGCCGCTGCCGAAGCCGAGGTGCTGGATGTCCCCGCGGAACGGGTCGAAGCGGTCGGGGTCGTGGAAGCGTTCCGGGTCCCGGTTGCCCGCCGCCAGCACGAGCCAGATGCGCGAGCCCTCGGGGATGGTCACCCCGCGCACCTCGATGTCCGTGATGCAGGTGCGCTGCGGCACGAGCTGCACCGGCGGCTCGTACCGCAGCAGCTCCTCCACGATGTTGACGGACAGTCCGGGATCCTCGCGCAGCCGCCGCAGGATCTCCGGGTGGCGCAGCAGGGTCAGCATGCCGTTGGTGATCAGGTTGACCGTGGTCTCGTGCCCCGCGATCAGCAGCAGCACCGCGGTGCTGAGCACCTCCATCATCGTCATCGCGCCGTCCGGGCCGCGGCTGCCGACCAGGTCGGACAGCATGTCGTCGCGCGGCTCCTTGGTGCGCTGCTCGACCAGCCCGGCCAGGTACATGCCCAGCTGCATCCGTGCTTCCTGGGCGGTCCTGCGGAACTCGTCGTCGGCGCCGGTACGGGTCTCCGGATCCAGGCTCGCGACCAGTGGATCGACCCAGGCCCGGAAGCGCGGTTCGTCCTCCCGGGGCACCCCGAGCAGCCGGCAGATCACCGTGACGGGGAAAGGGTAGGCGAACCGGTCGACGAGATCGATCTGCCGCGCGTCCCCGAACCCGTCGATCAGACCCGTGACGATCTCGGTCAGTTCGCCGCGCATGGACTCGATCCGGCGCGGCCGGTGCGGCGGCCCGAAGGAACTGTTGGCGATGCGCCGCAGCCGGTCGTGCTCGGGCGGGTCGAGCCGGATGAAGGACGGCGGCAGTCCCGTCGACTCCCCCCCGGACAGCTCGTCGTCGCCGGCGGCGGCGAGGTTGGCGGCGTCGGAGCTGATCCGAGGGTCGTGCAGCAGGCTCTCGATGTCCCAGTAGGAGCTGATGACGTACGGGCCGCCCTCCTCCTCGTGCAGTACCGGTGTCTTGCGCAGCTCCTCGTACAGCGGATACGGGTCGGCACGGTGGGCGTAGTCGATGATCCGGCTCAGGAGCGAGGCTTCCGTCATGGGGGTCCCCAGGAATGGTTGGCGGTCAGTGACGGGCAGGGGTGAAGACCAGCCGCTGGTCGGCCGGCGAGTAGCCGCTGAGGGTCACGGTCGGGCCGTGGGTCGGCAGCGACGGGTCGGGGAAGTCGGCGTCGACCGGCCGCCGGCCCTCCGGGCGGCGGTCCACCGTCGGGAACTCCACCGGGAACGGCGCCCCCCGCTCGATCTGCCGCTGGTAGAACTCCAGCCATCGCGTGTTGTCGAAGCTCACGGCGGCCACCATCCGGCCCTGGTGGCCGTAGACCCCGACGAACCGGCGCTCGGCCAGCGACCCCTGCGTGATCATGATCTCCTCGCCCATGGGCGGGACGCCGACCGACTTGATGTTCACCCCGAACTGCGCCGACCAGAACGCCGGCACCCACAGGTGCGGGCGCCGTTCCGCGCTGGGGCTGATCATGTTGTGCGCCGCGACCTCGGCCTGGGCGACGGCGTTGCCCCAGTGTTCGAGCGAGAGGAACTGGTAGCCGAACAGGGCGTGCGGGGAGCGCGCGACATCGCCCGCCACGAAGATGTCGTCGGTGACGATGCCCCGGAAGTCGAAGGCCCGGCACCCGGCGTCACAGGCGACTCCGCGCGGCCCCGCGCCGAGCCCGGAGCCGGTCAGCCACTCGGTGTTGCGCATCGACCCCAGCGAGACGATGACGACGTCCGCCTCCACCACACTGTCGTCGGACAGGTGCACGGCCTTGACCCGGCCCGTCGAGTCGCCCTCCAGGGCGGTCACCGTGACCCGGGTGCGCAGGTCCACGCCGTTCTCGTGGTGCAGCTCGGCGGAGACCGCGCCGATCACCCCGCCGAGGGCGCCCACCAGCGGCGCGTCCGCGCGTTCCGCCACGGTCACGGCGATGCCCATCTCCCGGCATGCCGAGGCGACCTCCGAACCGGCGAAGCCGGCACCGATGATGAAGACCCGGCGGGGCGCCGCCTTCAGCCGCTGGTACAGCCGGGCCGCGTCGTCCCGGGTCCGCAGCACGAAGACGCCGTCCAGCCGGGCCTCCGTCTCCTTCGGCCAGGGGCGGGCGCGGACCCCGGTGGCGATCAGCAGCCGGTCGTACTCGACCTCGTCGCCGTCGCCCAGCCGCACCCGTCTGGCCGTCATGTCGAGCCCGGTCGCCGCGACCCCGAGACGCCACTTCGCGTCGATCTCCCGGCGCCGGGGCAGTTCGGTGTGGTGCGCGGACGCCCTGCCCAGCAGGACCGCCTTCGACAGCGGCGGCCGGTCGTAGGGCTCGTACGGCTCGTCACCGATCATCGTCAGCGAACCGGCGAAGCCCTCCGCGCGCAGCGTCTCGGCGGCGCGCAGGCCGGCCAGTGAGGCGCCGACGATCACGATCCGGCCCTCGCGCCTGAGCCAGTCGAGGTAGTCAACGGGCATCGGACGCCTCCTCGGCGGATCCCGCGGGGGCCCCGGCGGCGCCGTCCAGTCCGTCGGCCGTGATCGCCTGCACGGGACAGGCGGCGACGGCCCGCGCCAGCCGCTCCCGCTGCTCCTGCCCGGCGCGCGGGTTGTACACCAGGGACTCCTCGCCGTGCATGGCGAAGACGTCCGGCGCGAGGAACGCGCACTGCGCGTACCCCTGACATTTGTTGAGATCGACGACGAGCCTCATCGACGCTCCGCCCTTCCGGTGGCCAGGTCCGGTGCGCTCCACCGCTCGCGCGCGGGCACCTCCGGACGGCGGTCAACTCCCGCACGCCAGCATGCGAGCGAGTGGACGCCCGGTGCGTGCCGGAAGACGCCGATCGGGTGAGCGGCGCCGGGCCCGGCCCGCCTCACCCGGGCGCCGCGGCCCGGGCCGCCGCGCGGCGGCCCACCCGGAGGATGTGGATGCCGAGCACCAGCGACCACGCCGGGAACGCAAGCTCGGCCCAGGGGACGTTCGACGCGACGAAGAGCAGTGTCAGGGCGGTGAGGAAGCCCAGTGCGGTGAGGCCGCGCGGCAGGATCCCCAGCCGACGCCCGATCACCGACATGGAGCACACGAACACGGCCGCCATCCGGGTCGCGTACGAGGTCATCAGGGTGTAGGCCAGGTGTCGGCCGAAGTCCCAGGCGGCCGGCCCCAGGGAGGCCCCGGCCGGGTTCGCGACGGTGAGGACCGCGTCGGCCGCCGCGCCCGCCGCGAACATGGTGGCCGTGAAGACCAGTCCGCTGCCCAGGAGCACGGTGGCGAGGAACTTGTCCTCGGCCTGCCCGAGATGGGCCCGTACGGCGCCGATGAACCACAGGAAGAAGACGCCGGCGAACGGCACCAGCGCGAGGGCCGCCCGCACCGCGTCACGTCGGGTCGCGCCGGTGGCCCCCTCGGCGGTGACCGGGGCGGCGCCTTCGGGAACACCGAGTCTGATCAGCACGATCGCCGCCGCCAGCAACAGCGCGAAGACGACTCCGGCCGCCCCGGCGGCCCGCGGGGTCTCCAGCGCCTGCCGCCCCGGCCCCTTTGCCTGCATACGCGGCTCGCTCCCTCGCCGTCGACGGCCCCCGGCACCAGCAAGCCGTCTCCGGCCCGGGGCCGCCAGCGGGGGGCGTCCGAACGGCCGGGGCCGCCACCGCGGCGGCCCCGGCCGGGCGCGCCGCTCAGAGCTGGGACAGCTCGTCCACCAGGACGTCCAGGCCCAGCGACCCCTGCGACAGCGCCGCCATGTGCCAGGCCTTCAGGTCGAAGGAGTCGCCGTGCCGCCGGCGCGCGTTCTCCCGGCCCAGCAGCCAGGCCCGCTCGCCCAGCTTGTAGCCGATCGCCTGTCCGGGGATGGTCAGATAGCGGGTCAGCTCGCTCTCCACGAAGTCCGCCGGCCGGCTGCTGTGCGCCCCGAAGAACTCCTGCGCCAGCTCCGGCGTCCACCGCCGGCCGGGGTGGAACGGCGAGTCGGCCGGGATCTCCAGCTCCAGGTGCATGCCGATGTCCACGATGACCCGGGCGGCCCGCATCATCTGCGCGTCGAGGTAGCCGAGGCGGTGCTCCGGGTCCGTGAGGTAGCCCAGCTCGTCCATCAGCCGCTCCGCGTACAGCGCCCAGCCCTCCGCGTTGGCGCTGACCCCGCCGACCGTGGCCTGGTAGCGGGACAGGTCCTGCGCCACGTGCGCCCACTGCGCGAGCTGGAGGTGGTGGCCGGGCACGCCCTCGTGGTACCAGGTCGACACCAGGTCATAGGCCGGGAACCGGGTCTGGCCCATGGTCGGCAGCCAGGTGCGTCCGGGACGGGAGAAGTCCTCCGAGGGGGCCGTGTAGTAGGGCGCCGCCGCACCGCCGGGCGGCGCGATGCGTGCCTCCACCTTCCGCACCCGCTCGGCGAGTTCGAAGTGGGTGCCGTCGAGTTCCTCGATCGCCCGGTCCATCAGGTCCTGCAGCCACTGCCGGACCTCCTCGACGCCCTCGATGTGCTTGCCGTGCTCGTCGAGGTGCGCGAGCGCCACCCACGGAGTCTCGGCGCCGGGCAGGATCTTCTCGGCCTCCTGCCGCATCTCGCCGAGGATGCGGTGGAACTCCGACCAGCCGTACGCGTACGCCTCGTCCAGGTCCAGGTCGGTGCCGTTGAAGTAGCGCGACCACCGCGCGTACCGCTCGCGGCCCACCGTGTCCGGGGCGCCCTCGATCGCCGGCGCGTACACGTCCCGCATCCAGTCCCGCAGCTCCACCAGGGCCGCGGTCGCCGCACGGGCGGCGTCGTCCAGCTCCGTGCGCAGCGCCTCGGGGCCGGCCGAGGCGAAGTCCTCGTACCAGCCCCGGCCCTTGCCCTCCGGGTCGGACCACTCGGTGAGCTGCTCGACGAAGGTGGCGGTCGGGCGCGGACCGGCGTACAGCTTGCGGTCCAGACCGAGCGCCAGCGACTCGCGGTAGCCCGCGAGGGCGCCCGGGACCGCGCGCAGCCGTTCGGCGATCGCCGCCCAGTCCTCGTCCGTCTGCGTCGGCGTCACCGTGAAGATGTCCCGCACCGAGTGCCCGGGCGTGTGCATGTTGCCGACCGCGCGCAGATGCTCGTCGGCCTCGTGCACGGCGAGTTCGGCGGTGAGCCGCTCCCGCAGCAGCCGCGCGCAGCGCCGCTCCACGTCCCGCTCCGCGCCCGGCTGCCGCTCCGCCTCGTCGAGCTTCGCGAGCGTGGCCCGGGCCAGCCGGGCGAGCGCCTCCTGGCCCGCCGGGGAGTAGTCGGGCAGCCTGCTCGAACTCTCCTTGACGCCGAGGTAGGTACCGGTGACCGGATCGAGGGCGATGAGGTCGTCGACGTAGGCGTCGGCGACCGCACGGGGCAGCGGGCTCTTGGTCTCAGACATGCCGCCCATCCTCATACGGCGCCCGGGCCCGCGTCACCCGGGTACGGGCGATTCAGCTGTGGGCGTGGCCGGTGGCAGCAGGGGCCCGCAGTCCCACTGCTGGAAGATCAACCGGGTCTCCACCCGGGCCACTTCACGCCGTGCCGTGAACCCGTCCAGCACCAGCCGCTGCAGGTCCGCCATGTCCGCCACCGCCACATGCACGAGATAGTCGTCCGGGCCGGTCAGATGGAACACCGTCAGCGTCTCCGGCAGCGCCCGGATCCGGTCCACGAACGGCCCCACCAACTCCCGCCGGTGCGGTCTGACCTGCACCGACAGCAGCGCCTGGAGGCCGCGCCCGAGTTTGGCCGGATCGAGCCGCAGCTGGTGCCCGAGGATCACACCGCTGCGGCGCAGCCGCGTCACCCGGTCCAGGCACGTCGACGGCGCCACGCCCACCTGGGCGGCGAGATCGCGATAGGTGGTCCGGGCGTCGTTCTGCAGCAGCCGCAGCAGATGGAGGTCCACCGGATCCAGTACGACAGATTCGGCCATGGCCCGAACGTAACACGGAGTTCCGGCCACGTGGGCCGCCCGGTGTTCACTCTTCCGCCCATGGACACAGCGAGCACCCGCGCACAGGACATCGCGCCCACCGCACCCCGGGCACTGGCCACCGAGGCCGTGCACGCCGGCCGTGACGACCTCGCCCGGCAGGGACTGCACGCCCCGCCCATCGACCTGTCCACCACCTACCCGTCCTACGACAGCCGCGCCGAGGCCGCCCGCATCGACGCCTTCGCCACCGACGGCGCGGACCCGGCCGGCCCGCCCGTCTACGGCCGCCTCGGCAACCCCACCGTCGCCCGCTTCGAGACCGCCCTCGCCCGTCTGGAGGGCACCGAGGAGGCCGTCGCCTTCGCCAGCGGCATGGCGGCGCTCAGCGCCGTCCTGCTGGCCCGCGCCGCCACGGGCCTGCGGCACGTCGTCGCCGTACGGCCCCTGTACGGCTGCAGCGACCACCTGCTGACCGCCGGACTGCTCGGCACGGAGGTGACCTGGACCGACCCGGCCGGAATCGCGGACGCGCTGCGCCCCGACACCGGGCTGGTGATGGTCGAGACCCCCGCCAACCCGACCCTCGCCGAACTCGACCTGCGGGCCGTCGCCCACGCCTGCGGCACGGTCCCGCTGCTCGCCGACAACACCTTCGCCACCCCGGTCCTGCAGCGCCCGGCCGAACACGGCGCCCGGCTGGTCCTGCACAGCGCGACCAAGTACCTCGGCGGCCACGGCGACGTGCTGGCCGGGGTGGTGGCCTGCGACGGGGAACTCGCGGGCCGGCTACGGCAGATACGGTTCGCCACCGGTGGAGTGCTGCACCCGCTGGCGGGCTACCTGCTGCTGCGGGGGCTGTCCACGCTGCCGGTGCGGGTGCGTGCCGCCTCCGCGAACGCCGCCGAACTCGCCCGCCGGCTCGCCGCGGACCCCCGGGTGGCCCGCGTGCGCTATCCCCGTCTCGGCGGCGCGATGATCGCCTTCGAGGTGCACGGCGACCCGCACGAGGTCATCTCCGCCGTCCGTCTGATCACCCCGGCCGTGAGCCTGGGCAGCGTGGACACGCTCATCCAGCACCCGGCGTCCATCAGCCACCGCATCGTCGACCCCGACGACCGCCGTGGCGCCGGGGTGAGCGACCGGCTGCTGCGCCTGTCGGTGGGCCTGGAGGACGTCGACGACCTGTGGGCGGACCTCGACACGGCGCTCGGCGAGCCCACGCGCACCCGGGCACCCCTCATGGAGGCGGCGCGCTGAGCCGGCCACGGCCGGCGCGCCCGGCACGGCACGGCGGGGTGCGCCCGGCACGGCACGGCGGGGTGCGCCCGGCACGGCACGGCGGGGTGCGCCCGGCACGGCACGGCGGGGTGCGCCCCGCACGGCCCGGCGGGGCGCACCGGCCGCGCGGGGACTCGTGCGGGGGCCTCGCGCTGTTCAGTCCCGGCGGACCGAGCCGCCCAGCCGCTCCTGAGCGTCGTCGTACGGCGGCCGCGAGTCGTCCGGGCTCGCGGCCAGACGGGCCGTGATCACCAGGGTGCCCTCCTCGATCTGGTAGTCGAGGGGCAGGCCGAGGGCCCGCATCGCGGCGACCATGCCGGTGTTGGAGGCCTGGGTCACCGCGTACACGCTCTCGCAGCCGGCCTCCACCGCCATCGAAACCAGGCGGCCGAGCAGTTCGCCGCCGATGCCGCGCCGCTGCCAGTCGTCCTCGACGAGCAGCGCGACCTCCGTCTCGTCGCCGTCCCACAGCAGATGGCCGAGGCCGACGACACGGCCCGACGCGGTCTGCACCGCCAGCGTCCGTCCGAAGCGCGGGCTCAGCAGGTGGTTGAGATAGCGGTCGGCGTCACCGACGGGCCCGTGGTAGCGCATGCCGAGCGTGCGGGGCGAGCACCGCTCGTGCATCGCCTTCGCCGCCTCCAGATCGCCGATGTCGGCCCGGCGCACGGTGATGGCGTTGCCCTCCGGCAGCGTCAGCACGTCCTGGCCGCGCGGGACGCGCGGCCCCAGCCGGCTGTCCAGCTCCACCAGCGCCCGCGCCCGCGCGAACTCGGTCGGCGTGAACGGCAGATACGGCCGCTCGACGGTGATCACCCCGCCCTCGGGTGCCCGCAGCCGCATGACGGTCTCCTCCAGCACCCCCTCGGCCGGCACCGCCTCCGGTGCCCGGCCCCCGCCGACCGGCGCGGCGGGCAGCGAACGGATCGTGCACCTGCCCAGCAACTGCCTGAGCGCCAGCGGGAGTTCCGCCGCGTCCAGCGCGGTGCGCGCCGCGAGCCCGAGCACCCGGGTCGGGGCGTCGACCAGGTCATGGGCATCGGCCCGCTCGATCCACGTCGAGGCACCGCCGGCCCGTGAGACCAGACGGGTCATCTCGGCCGCCGTCAGCTCTCCGGGCGCCCGCAGCAGGAACTCGTCCACCGTCCCGTCGGCCAGCGGATGCGTCTGCAGGCTCAGGATGTCCACCCGCCGTCCGGCGAGGGCCGTGCAGAGCACGGCCAGCGATCCCGGTTCGTCCCTCACCGTCGTCCGCATCCGCCACAGCGTGCTCGACCCGGCCACCGCCTCCGGGTCCGGCGCGGTTTCCTCGGACGGCCCGGCCCGCCCCACCGTGGCGGCGGACCGGGCACCGGTATCACCGGTCGGGGGCGCGTGACCGTGGCGCCGTGCCCACCAGGTGTGGAAGCCCGCCGTCGCGGCCAGCGCGATCGCCGAGATCACCAGCAGGGCCGGCCCGCCGGGACCGTGCCCGACCAGGTTCGCCACCGCGTCCGCCACCGCGACGGCCGTGAACATCGCGGCGAGTTCGACGACGTCCCGCCGCCAGTGGTGCACCGGACGGCCGTGCTTCGCACGCGTCACATCAGACATGTCTCGAGTCATGCACCCACTGTGAAGGAAACGTGTTGCGTGATCACGAACTCTTTGTGACTGATGGGTAAAGCATGCTTACGCCGTTTATGTTCCGCTTTCTACTAAGCCGGGGAACGACAGGGCCCCGCACCGGGGGATGACGCCGGTGCGGGGCCTTGACCTGAGCGTACGGGAGTTACTGGCCGACGCGGCCCGGCTGCAGCGTCTGCGTGAACAGTACGGTGCCGTCGTACTCGCGCAGCCGTACGGTCAGTTCGCCGCTGTCGCCGTCGATGTCGACCTCGCCGAAGAACTGGTACCCCTCGGCCGGTGACACGTTCGCCACGGCCGGCGCCTTCAGGAACACCCGGTCCGGGCCGAACGTGCCGTCCAGCGCGTTCGCCGGGAAGGCGCCGGCGTTGAGCGGCCCCGACACGAACTCCCAGAACGGCTCGAAGTCCTTGAACGCGGCCCGCGACGGGTCGTAGTGCTGGGCGGAGGTGTGGTGCACGTCGGCGGTCAGCCACACCGTGCCGGTGATCCTCCGGTGCTTGATGAACCGCAGCAGTTCCGCGATCTGCAGCTCCCGGCCGAGCGGGGCGCCCGGGTCGCCCTGGGCCACGGCCTCGAAGTCGGGCTTGCCCTCCACCGGGTCGGGCACGACCAGGCCGAGCGGCATGTCGTTGGCGATCACCTTCCACACGGCGCGGGACTTCGCCAGCTCGCGCTTGAGCCACTCCAGCTGCTCGCGGCCGAGGATGCCCACCGGGTCCGTCGGCTGGTCGTCGGGTGAGTTGGCGTCGCGGTAGGTGCGCATGTCGAGCACGAACACGTCCAGCAGCGGACCGTGGTTGACGACCCGGTAGATCCGGCCGTCCGGGCGCCCGCTGATCGTGGAGACGGGGAAGTACTCCGAGAAGGCCTGCCGCGAGCGCGACGCCAGGTCGTCCAGCCTGGTGCCGGCGGGGTAGGGGGTGCCGGCGCCGATGACCTCGCCCGGGTACCAGTTGTTGCGCACCTCGTGGTCGTCCCACTGGATGATGTTCGGCACCTGGGCGTTGAACCGGCGCAGCGCCCGGTCCAGCAGGTTGTAGCGGAAGTTGCCCCGGTAGTCGTCCAGGGTCGTCGCGACGTGCGACTTCTCCTCGGTGGTCAGACTCCGGTAGACGCTGCCGTCGGGCAGGGCGGCGGTGGCGGAGATCGGGCCGTCGGCGTAGATGTTGTCGCCGCTGCACAGGAAGAAGTCGGGGTCGACCTGCGCCATGGCGTCGAAGATCCGGTAGCCGCCGATGGACTCGTTGATGCCCCAGCCCTGTCCGGCCAGGTCGCCGGACCACACGAAGCGCACGCCGTGGCACCGCTCGGCGGGGGCGGTGCGGAAGGTCCCGGCCACGGGTTCGCTCGTGCGGCGCGGATCGTCCGGGTCGGCGAGCAGCACGCGGTAGTGGATCTGCTCGCCGGCCGGCAGGCCGCGCAGCCGGGTGGTGCCGGTGAAGTCGGAGTCCGCGCCCAGCAGCGGACCGTGCCATCTGCGCGGGTTGCGGAACGTGTCGGTGGCCGACGTCTCCACGACCATCCGGGCCGGCCGGTCCGAACGCACCCACACCAGCCCGGACTCGGACGTCACGTCACCCGCCTGAACGCCCCAGCCCGCCCGGGGGCGTCCCGACAGGGCGAACGCCGGTGCTGCCCCGAGCCCCGTGGGCAGGGCCAGGGCCGCCGAAGCGGCGAGGGAGCCGCGCAGGACGCTGCGGCGGCCGGGGAACGGACGGTGTGACATGGCTGCGCCTCCAGGGACGGGATCCGGCCGGTGTGCAGTGCCACAACTACTGGGGCGCCGCAGCGCCCACGGAAACCCCGAGTGAACAACTGGCCGCACGGGCGGGGTCCTGGGGTGCGCGGAGGCCCGGAGCGGGGCACGACGCCCACAACGGCCCGGCCGCGCACCGCCGTCGCGGCCGTCAGCGGCTGCCGTCGAGGATGACCCGGGCGACCAGCGCGGGGTCGTCGTTCATGGGGCAGTGGCCGCAGCCGGGCAGGCGTACCAGCCGCGCGTGGGGGATGACCTGCTTCGCGCGGACGCCCTGGCGGCGCACCAGCAGCATGTCGCGGGTCCCCCAGGCCACGGTGACCGGCAGGCCCGCCAGGCCGTCGGTGAACCGCACGGTGGCACCGGCCCTGAGCGTCGCGTCGAACCCCGTTGCCTGGGCCAGGGCGAGGGTCTCGGCGACCACGGCCTCGGGGGAACGGCGGGCGGGGCGGGCGTAGATCGTGCTGGTCAGAGCCGTACGGCCGGCGGCGGATCTGGACAGCTGTTCGACCAGTGGCAGCGGCAGCCGTTCGGAGATCCGCCGCATCGCGAGCAGGACGCCGAACGCGTAGCGCCGCTCGGCCTGTGACCAGAACCCGGCCGGGGACAGGGCCGTGACGGACCGTACGAGCTTCTCCCGGCCCAGTTCCAGGGCCAGCAGGCCGCCCAGCGAGTTGCCCGCCACGTGCGGACGTTCCAGTCGCAGCGCCTCGAACAGCGAGCCGAGGACGGTGTTGGTCGTCGGCAGGTCGTAGGCCAGGCCGTCCGGCAGCGCGGGGGACGCGCCGAATCCGGGCAGGTCCACCGCGATCACGTCGCGTTCGGTCGCGAGGATGTCCACCACCGGGTCCCAGGCCTGCCGGTGGTGGCCGATGCCGTGCAACAGCACCAGCGGATCCCCGCGGCCCGCGCGCGCGTAGGAGACGGTCACGCTCTTCGGGCCCTGGGGGGTGGGGACCGGGAAGGAGACGGTGGCGGACATGGGGTGCTCCTCGGATGGGGCTGCTGAAGGACGCCGTAGACAGCTTGTCAGCAATTGCTACCGGCGGGTAGCCCCTGGCGGGGCGTGTCGCGGGTGTCGCGCCGCGCCGCGCGCGGCCCGTTTCCGGCCACCGACCGCTGACGGCCCGCCAACATTGTCGACCGGGCGGGTGCCGGCAGGTTCGATTCCGTGGACACGACCGGTCGTGTCGGATGGGATGGCCGGGTGAGTACCGAGCGCGCCACTCCCCGGCCGGCCCGCGGACACGCCGATGAGCGGCGCCCGCACCACGCGGTCGATCCGAAGCGGCGCCGGGAACCCGCCGAGCGGTTCCGGGCCGCAGCGGCCGAGGGCGGGTCCGCCGAGGTCAGCGGCGGTTCCGCGGCGTCGCTCAGGTCCGGGACCGGCCACTGAGAACGGCTCGTGAACGCTCGGTGGCGGCGGTCCCGCCCGGTGCGCCGGCGACCGAGGATTGGTCTTGACCAAGGGTGGGGGCCGTCCTATGGTCGCAGACAAGTGCAACAACCTTTAATAAACAAGGGCGCTAAAAAGCCGCCGGACCACGGCGATTGCGGAGGACAGGGTGGGGACCACGCAGCTGGAATCGGTGCCGGAACCGAAGTACTGGCACCTCAGGACCGTGCTCAGTGAGGCACTCGACTCGGAGTTCTCGGTCGGCGAGATCCTGCCCAACGAGCGCGATCTCGCGGCCCGTTTCGGCGTCGCGCGCGCCACCCTGCGCCAGGCGCTCGAACAGCTGGAGCTGGAGGGCCGGCTGCAGCGCCGGCGCGGCGTCGGGACGACCGTCGCGCCCCCGCGCATGGGCGTGGCCGTCGGCACCGAACAGCATGCCTGGCCGGGGGCCGGCGACGACGCCTGGCAGCCCCTCGACTCCACCCGGGCGGTACCGCCCTCGGCTGTGGCCGCGGCCCTGGAGACCGGCGCCGAGGAGAGCGTGCACACCGTGCGCCGCTCCCGGGTGTCCCACGGCCAGCCCGTCGCCGCCGAGCTGCTCTACATCCCGGCGTCCTCGGTGCCCGACCTCTCCGCGATCGACGCGCCGTCGGGTACGGCACGCGCGCGTGCGGTCCTGCGGGAGCTGCAGCGCCTGGAGCTGGAGGGCCAGGACCGCGCCGTCGAACTGGGCTCGGCCCGCGCGGACGACGCCAAGGAACTCGACCGGCTCCCCGGCGCGCCCGTCCTCGTCGTCACCACCCGCTTCTTCGCGCGGGGCCGCACCGCCGCGCTCTCCGTCGCCACCTACCGCGCCGACACCTGCCGGCTCACCTTCGGCGACTCGGGCGGCGTGGAGATCCACCACGGCCCCGAACAGCAGGCCTCCTAGATCCCGCCGTCCGGGCCTGCCGCCCGGGTCTGCCGTCCGACCGAAGGCCGGGGCCGCCTGTCCCGCAGGCGGCGCCCGCGCGGGTGCGCGGTTCAGCGGCGCGCCGTCACCGTTCCCTCGACCGCGAACAACTCTTCCTCCACGTGGTCGAGCGCCAGCCGCAGCGCTCCGGTGGCGACGGCCGCCTCGCCGAGCAGGGAGAGGGTCACCTTCGGAGGGCGCAGGCAGTAGCGGGCGAGTTCGCCGCGCAGGGGCTCCAGGACGCCGTCGAGACCGGCCGCCCAGCCGCCGACCACGACCAGTTCCGGGTCCAGTGCGAGCACCAGGGCGGCCACGTCGTGCACGAGCCGCTGGATGAAGCGGTCCATGGCCGCCCGGGCCCGCTCGTCGCCCTTGCGGGCGAGCGTGAACACCTCGGCGACCGCCTGCTCGTCCAGCGGGTGCAGCGGCCGGCCGGTGGTCGAGAGCAGCGTCTCCGGGGTGACCTCCCGGCCCAGCAGGTGCAGCGCGCCGATCTCCCCGGCCGCCCCGCCGTACCCCCGGTGCAGCCGCCCGCCGATCAGCGAACCCGCGCCCGGGCTCAGCCCCGCCAGCACGAACACCACGTCGTCGGAGTCGGTCGCGGCGCCCTTCCAGTGCTCGGCCACGGCCGCCGCGTTCGCGTCGTTCTCCACCAGGACCGGACACCTGAAGGAACGGCTGAGCCGTTCGCCGAGCCGCAGCCCCGTCCACTGGGGCAGCGCGGTCCCCAGTCGCACGGTGCCGTCGGCCTCGACGATGCCCGGCGTGCCCACGCCGACCGCCCGCAGCGAGCCGCGCGCGACCCCGGCCCGCCGCAGCAGCTCCGCCACCGCGCCCCGCAGCCGCTCCAGCCGCTCGTCGGGGTCGGCCGTCTCGTCGACCTCCTTGGCCTGCGCGCCCAGCACCCGCCCGTCCAGATCGGAGAGGAGCGCGGCCACACGGTGCGCCCCGATCTCCAGGCCCAGCAGATGCCCGGCCTCGGCCCGGAACCGGAACCGGCGGGCCGGCCGCCCCTGACGCCGCGCGGCACCCTCCTCGGCGGCCTTCTCCACCACCAGCCCGGCCTCGATGAGCCCCTCGACGACGCCCTCGACCGTCGGCCGGGACAGCCCCGTCACCCGGGTGATCTCGGTGAGCGTCGCACAGTCCGTGGCCCGCAGGGCGTGCAGCACCACGGCGGAATTGATCCTTCGCAGCAGCGAGGGATCGCCGCCGGTCAGCTGCCCCAACGTCCGTCCTCCCAGCTCGTGCGCGTGTGGGGCGGATCGTACTCGGCGCGGGCGCACCGGGCGAGTGCCGGGCGCCCCCGCCCGCCGACAGCCGGGATCAGCCCGCGAGGCCCCGCCGGATCAGCCGGGGGCCACGAACCCCGACTCGTACGCGGCGATCACCGCCTGGGTGCGGTCCCGCGCCCCCAGCTTCGCCAGTACGGCGCTCACATGCGACTTCACCGTCTCCGGACTGCGCGGTGCCCTCGGCTGTGCCGTCTACCTCACGCTGATGGCCCTGTTCGCCGCCGGACTGGCGGCCGTGCTGCGCAGCGGGGCGGCGACGCTGGGCATCCTGATCCCGTTCCTGCTGATCGTGTCCTTCGTGATCGGCGACCTGTCCGGCGGCGCCGCCGACTTCCTGCCCGACCGCGCCGGTCAGGTCGTCCTGCACAGCACGACGGACGGCACCCCGGGCCCGTGGACCGGTCTCGCGGTGACCGCGCTGTGGACCGGGGCCGCCCTGCTGGCCGGGGCGTGGAGCGTACGGCGCCGGGACGTCTGACGCCGTACGGGCGCAGGGGGCGTCAGTCCGCCCGGTGCCGGGCGGCGCTCCGCAGCCGCCCGAACTCCTCCGCCATCGTCGCCGTCGTCCAGTGCGCGTTCAGCCCGCTGGGGTTGGGCAGGACCCACACCCGGGTGTCCCCGATCGTCCGCTCCTGCGGCCCCACCTGGGCCTTGCGGTCCCCGAAGGCCGCCCGGTAGGCCGTCACCCCGACCACCGCCAGCCAGGCCGGCCGCAGCCGGGTCACCTTGGCGGCCAGCAGCCGGCCGCCCTCGGCGTACTCCTCGGCCGTCAGCTCGTCGGCCCGGGCCGACGCCCGCGCCACCACGTTGGTGATCCCGAGCCCGTAGGCCGGCAACTCCCACTGCTCCGCCGGCCTGAGCAGCCTCGGCGTGAAACCGGACAGGTGCAGCACCGGCCAGAACCGGTTGCCGGGGCGGGCGAAGTGGTGGCCCGTCGCCGCCGTCGTCAGTCCCGGATTGATGCCGCAGAACAGCACCTGGAGGCCGTCCGCGACCACGTCCGGGACGAGACGGTCGCGGGCGGCCTCCAGCTCGGCCTGGGTGAAGCGGGTCAGAGGATCGCTCCGGGGGTGTAACCCGCGGCCTGGGGGTGCTGCTTGAGGATGTCCTCGATCCGCGCGACGACCACACCGACCTGGTCGGCGGCGGCACCCGTGAAGGACAGCTTGTCCGCCATCAGCGCCTCCAGCGCGGCCCGGTCCAGCGGCAGTCGCCCGTCGGCGGCGAGCTTGTCGAGCAGGTCGTTGCGCTCGGCGCCCTGCTCGCGCATCGCCAGCGCGGTGGCGACGGCGTTCTCCTTGATCGCCTCGTGCGCCACCTCCCGGCCGACACCGGCGCGCACCGCGCCCATCAGGACCTTGGTGGTGGCGAGGAACGGGAGATAGCGGTCCAGCTCACGGGCGACGACGGCGGGGAAGGCACCGAACTCGTCGAGGACGGTCAGGAAGGTCTCCAGCAGACCGTCCAGGGCGAAGAACGCGTCCGGCAGCGCGACCCGGCGCACCACCGAGCAGGACACGTCGCCCTCGTTCCACTGGTCGCCCGCCAGCTCGCCGGTCATCGACGCGTAGCCGCGCAGGATGACCATCAGGCCGTTGACGCGCTCGCAGGAGCGGGTGTTCATCTTGTGCGGCATCGCCGAGGAGCCGACCTGCCCCGGCTTGAAGCCCTCGGTGACCAGCTCGTGGCCGGCCATCAGCCGGACCGTCTTCGCCACCGAGGACGGTGCCGCCGCCAGCTGCACCAGCGCGGTGACCACCTCGTAGTCCAGCGAGCGCGGGTAGACCTGGCCGACGGAGGTGAACGCCTGGGAGAAGCCCAGGTGCCCGGCGATCCGCTGCTCCAGCTCGGCGAGCTTCGACGCGTCCCCGCCGAGCAGGTCCAGCATGTCCTGCGCGGTGCCGACCGGGCCCTTGATGCCCCGCAGCGGGTAGCGGCCGAGCAGTTCCTCGACCCGGCCGTGGGCGACGAGCAGCTCGTCGGCGGCGGTCGCGAAGCGCTTGCCGAGGGTGGTGGCCTGGGCGGCGACGTTGTGCGAGCGGCCGGCCATGACCAGCTCCGCGTACTCCCCGGCGAGCCGGCCCAGCCGCGCCAGCACGGCCACCGTACGGTCGCGCATCAGCTCCAGGGAGAGCCGGATCTGCAGCTGCTCGACGTTCTCCGTCAGGTCGCGCGAGGTCATGCCCTTGTGCACGTGCTCGTGCCCGGCGAGGTCGTTGAACTCCTCGATCCGCGCCTTCACGTCGTGCCGGGTGACCTTCTCGCGCTCGGCGATCGAGGCCAGGTCGACGGTGTCGAGGACCCGCTCGTAGTCGGCGATCGCCTCGTCGGGCACCTCGATCCCGAGGTCCTTCTGGGCCCGCAGCACGGCGAGCCAGAGCTGCCGCTCGAGCTTCACCTTCTGCTCGGGCGACCAGAGCGTGGCCAGTTCGGCCGAGGCGTAGCGTCCGGCGAGGACGTTCGGGATGCGGGGCTTGGCGGGCGCTGAAGTCACGTGCAGGGAGTTTACCCGGCAGCCACGGGGGCTCCGTGACGTCCGTACGGTCGTGGCGGCGCACCTGTGTGAAAGGCGCGCGGTGAACCGAATTCGCCATCGGAGAGGTGTGAGAGTCTCCGTGTTCCAGACGATGAAGAAAAAGCTCTCATAGAGCATTAACTAGTACATTCAGGCGATGCCGCCGGAGCCTGGACCGGGTGAAGCTGCTTTCACCGTGAACTGGCACGGCATCGGACTGGAGACGCACAGACATGGCGTTCACCCGCAAGATCCGCCGTTGCGTGATCGCTTTCACCGCATCGGCGGCACTGACTGCCGCCGGAGTCGTCGCGGCACCCCCGACATCCGCCGCCCCGAACCCGCTCTGCGACGAAACCAGGGACCAGGCCAAGGCGATAGCCGCCGACGGTGACTTCACGGAGCCGTGGGGACCCGTGGCCTCCGCCTGGAACGGCACGCCCGACTGGAACGACCCGATCTCACTGGGAGTCACCGACTACGCTGCCCGCATCACGCTCCGCTACTCGGCGGACAGGCACTGCGCCTGGGGACTGATCGCACTGGACCGGCGCTGGGCGACGAGCTACCTGCAGACTTTCGAAAGCCCTGCCGTGTGGCTCGACATCTCCTATGACGGAGGAGTCACCGTCAGCCTCGGGGAGACCAACTACCGGTATGTGCATTCCGGAAACGACAGCTCGTACACCGCCGCGTTCAGCACGCTCCCGATCAACTCCAGCGAAGTCTTCGCGGTTCGGGCATGCGGCTATGGAGTGCACGCCGTGGACACCCTCAAGCCCAAGTACCGCAAAGGCATCGCGGTACCGGCGCTCGGCACGCAGAACATCGACGACCCCGTCGCGTGCACGCTCTGGCTGACGCCGTGACGGGGCGCCCAGCGGCGAGCCGTGCCCGTACCCGCTGCTCGGAGGCCGTCCGGCTCCCTGGGGTCATGCGGCCCAGACGCTGAGGCCCGCGTTCGATCGCCTCATGGCTGCCCCCTCGCCGGACTGGTCAGTGCTCCCACCCCTCGGGCCCGCCGCCGCGCCATTCGATGAGCGCGGACCGGACCACATCCATCTCGTCCCAGTCCTGCAGCCCGGCCTCCTGCACGAAGGCGGCGATGTCGGTGACCCCGTACGCGATCCCGACGAAGTGATCGCCGATGCGGACGCGGCGGCCGCCGTCCCCGGCGGGTGGGTACACGATGACGGGCGTCACGGAAGCCATACGCTCAGCCTGGCGCGCCAGGCGGACCCGCGCACTCCGAGCCAGCCGCCGGGGCGGAGCCCGCGACCGGGCCTATGCAAAGCCAACCCCGCTCTTCAGCCCCGTGATCCCGTTCGTCACACTGACGCCGTGCCTCGAACAGCCACCGCCGCCTCGTCGCGGCAGGTCCGCCGCCTCACCACGATCGCGTTCTTCGGTCCGCCGGTGATCGTCGGCCTGTCCTTGCTGGCCGCCAATCCGGACTGGAGCGTGCTCGGACTGGTGCTCGGGACCGTCGCGCTGATCGCGACTCTCTCGCTGATGATCATCGCGGCGCCGAACGGGTGGTTGATCGTCGGCGGGGTGATCGTGGGGATCGCCGCGCTGTCCGGTCCGGGACCGGTGCTGCAGGCGGAGGTGATGGCGCACCAGGGGCAGCGCGTGGAGGTGCGGGTCACCTCGGTGAAGACGTACCAGGGCAAGCGCGGGCCCGAGTACACCTGCCTTCTGGAGCGGGTGGACGGCAAGCCGCTCCGGCACGCCGAGCTGGGCAACGACTCCTGCGACGGGCCGATGGAGGTCGGGCAGTCCGAGGACGTGCTCGTCGACCCGCACGGCTGGACGGCGCCGGAGCCGGCCGAGACGGACTACAGCGGGATCGACATCGCCGCGTGGGCCCTGCCGGTGGTCCTGGTGCTCTTCGAACTGCTGGTCTGGCTGTCCCGGCGGCTCGGGCTGCGCCGGTTCGAGGGCCGCTGATGGCGCCCCGGTCCCGGAAGAACGTGGCCTGGCCCCCGCACGTGGTGCGGCGGCTCGCCCGCACAGCCGCCCTCGCCCCGCTGCTGATGGTGGGCATCGGCGTGCTCGGTACCGGCCCGGACTGGTTTCCGGCGGCGCTGATCCTCGGAGTGCTGACCGTGGCCCTCGCGATCTCGGTGCTGATGGCGATCGCGACCAAGGGGTGGGTGTTCTTCGCCGGGCTGGTCATCGGACTGGCCGTCGTGCTCGGCTCCGGGCTGGTCTTCCGGGCCGCGCTGATGCGGAGCCAGGGGCAGCGTACCGAGGTGCGGATCACCTCGGTGTACACCACCAGGGGCAAGACCGGCCCGGTCTACCACTGCAGGCTGAAGCGGACCGACGGCAGGCCGATGGCCCACGCCGACATCGTCGGCATGGGCTGCGACGGCACAAGGGACGCGGGCACCACCGAGGACCTGCTGGTCGACCCGAGCGGCTGGCTGGCCCCGCAGCCCGCCGACGCCGACTTCGGCTCCCTCCCCGCCGGAGTCGTAGGAGTCGGCGTCGCGATCGGGTTGTGGGAGCTGACTGTCCGGCGGACTCGCCGGATCGGCCTGCGCGAGGCCGCGGCGAACCCGGTACCGCCCGGCCGGCCGAGCGGTACCAAGCCGGGCGCCGGCAACCGGAGCAGGAAGAAGCGCAAGCGGCGCTAGTGCCGCGGCAGGCAACGTTTGCCCGTCAAGGAGCGGCGTCCGGTGCGTGCTCTGGGGCCCCCCGGCCGGAGGCTGGGGGAGTGCCGGCCGGAAGGCCTCGTACTGGACGTACTTGGACTTTCGGCCGGCGCGGCGAAGGGGGTCCCCCCGCCCGAGGCCGCGAAGCCGGTTCGGGCGGGGGCGCGTGCCGGGCGTCGCGACGGGGCGAACGTTGCCTGATGCGGCACTAGCTGGTGGCCTGCGGCGACGGTCCGCTGGTGGAAACGTGGGCCTCGGAGGCCGGGGCTTCGGAGGCCTGGGGATCGCTCATCCGGCCTAGGGCCACACCGGTCGCCAGTCCGTCACCGGGCCGGGATCCGTGTGGTCCGCAGGGGTGACCCAGAAGGCTTTGCCCAGCTCGGCGCTGAAGTGGGCGCCTGCCCGGCCGTCTCCCGAGGAGCGGCCGGTCAGGCGGCGGCCTATCCAGGGCAGAAGGTACTGCCGGGCGAACCGCGCGTCGGCGATCCGGCGGGCCGCCCAGCCCGGCGGCAGCGTGGCCGCCATCGGGATGTGCCACTCGGTGTCCTCGGGTTCGTGCCCGAGGGTCTGCCAGACCGCCTCGGCGACCCGGCGGTGCCCCTCGGCCGTCAGATGCAGCCGGTCCACGTCCCACATGCGAGGGTCGCCCAGCGAGGGGGCGGCGTACAGGTCGACCACCAGCGCGCCGTGCCGCGCCGCGAGGTCGTCGACGCAGGCGAACAGCTCCTCCATGCGCGGCCGGAACCGCTCCAGCACCGGGCCCTGGCGGCCGGGGCTGCGCATCAGCACCAGCTGCCGGCAGGACGGCGCCAGCCGTTCCACCGCCTCCGTCAGCAGACCCCGCACCCGGCCCATGTCGCACTTGGGCCGCAGGGTGTCGTTGAGCCCGCCGACCAGCGTGATCACGTCGGCCCCCATCGCGGCCGCCACGGGCACCTGCTCCTCGACGATCTGCCCGATCAGCTTGCCGCGCACGGCCAGGTTGGCGTACCGGAAGCCGGGCGTGCGGGCGGCCATCCGCGCCGCGAGGAGGTCGGCCCAGCCCCGGTAGGAGCCGTCGGGCAGCAGGTCCGACATGCCCTCGGTGAAGGAGTCGCCCACGGCCACCAGGCTGGTGTGGGCGGGAACGCGCGCGGGCGTGGCCGCGGAAGGTGTGGGGTTCGTCTGCATGGCGACAGCGATGGTATCCCGGCTCCATACCCGCCGGTCGGTCACCCTCGTCCCCGCCGCACCACTCGGCTCGCGCACGCTGCCCGAAAGCTCACGCACGCTGCCCGAACAGCTCCCGCAGGACGTCCTCCATGGTCACCAGCCCCGCCAGCCGCCCGTCGTCGCCGAGCACGCCCGCCAGATGCGTACGGCTGCCGCGCATCGCGGTGAGCACGTCGTCCAGCGGTGTGTTCTCCCGCACGCGCGCGATGGGCCGCATGTCCCGCAGCCGGAACGGCAGATCCCGGGGGGAGGTGTCCAGCGCGTCCTTGACGTGCAGATAGCCGACGATCCGCCGGCCCTCGTCGACCACCGGGAAGCGGGAGAAACCCGACTCCGCAGCCAGGTGTTCGAGCTTCTCGGGGGTGACGCCCACGCGCGCGTACACCACCCGCTCCAGCGGCACCACCACGTCCCGCACCGGCCGGCTGCCCAGTTCCAGCGCGTCGTGCAGCCGCTCCTGCGCCCGGTCGTCGATCAGGCCCGCCTCGCTGGCGTCCTTGACGATCTCGGCCAGCTCGGTGTCCGTGAAGGTGGCCGCGACCTCGCTCTTGGCCTCCACCCGCAACAGCTTGAGCAGGCCGTTCGCGAACGCGTTCACCGCGAAGATCACCGGGCGCAGGGCCCGGGACAGGGTGACCAGGGGAGGGCCGAGGAGCAGCGCGCTGCGCACCGGTTCGGCGAGCGCGATGTTCTTCGGCACCATCTCCCCGAGCAGCATGTGCAGATACGTCGCCAGCGCCAGCGCGATCACGAAGGACACGCCGTGGCCGGCGCTCTTGGACACGCCGAGCGCGTGGAACACCGGCTCCAGCAGGTGCGCGATCGCCGGTTCCGCGACCACGCCGAGGACCAGCGTGCACAGCGTGATGCCGAGCTGGGCGGCGGCCAGCAGCGCGGACACGTGCTCCAGGCCCCACAGGACGCTCTTGGCGCGCCGGTCGCCCTGGTCGGCGTACGGCTCGATCTGCGAGCGGCGCACCGTGATGAGCGCGAACTCGGCGCCCACGAAGAAGGCGTTGACGACGAGGGTCGCCAGACCGATCAGGAGTTGTACGGCGGTCATCGCGCCCCCCTCCTCGTCCCGTCCGACTCCTCGTGGCCCTCCGCGTCGTCCAGGGGGGCGTGCAGCAGCACCCGGGCCGCCCGGTGCCCGGAGGCGTCCGCCACGTCCAGCCGCCAGCCGGCCACCGTCACGGTGTCCCCGGCCCGCGGTATGCGGCCCAGCTCGGTGGCGACGATCCCGGCCAGCGTCTCGTACGGTCCCTCGGGCACGCGCAGTCCCACCCGCGCGAGCTGGTCGACGCGGGCCGCGCCGTCGGCCGAGTACAGCGCCCGGCCCTCGTCGTCGGCCCCGGCGGGGTCCAGGTCGGGCGTCTCGTGCGGATCGTGTTCGTCGCGCACCTCGCCGACGACCTCCTCGACGATGTCCTCCAGGGTCGCCACGCCCGCCGTGCCGCCGTACTCGTCGATGACGACGGCCATCGTGCGCCTGCCCGAGAGCCGGTCCAGCAGCCGGTCGACGGTGAGGGACTCGGGCACCAGCAGCGGTTCGCGCATGATCTGTGCGACGGTGCGCAGGCCCCGGTGCCGCGCCGGCATGGCCAGGACGTCCTTGATGTGGGCGGTGCCGACGACCGAGTCGAGGCTGCCGCGGTAGACCGGGAACCTGGACAGTCCGGTCGCCCGGGTCGCGTTGGCCACGTCCTCGCAGGTCGCCTGTATGTCCAGGGCGATGACCTGGACCCGGGGGGTCATCACGTTCTCGGCCGTGAGGTCGGCGAGGTTCAGTGTCCGGACGAACAGCTCCGCGGTGTCCGGCTCCAGGGCGCCCTGCTTGGCGGAGTGCCGGGCGAGGGCCGCCAGTTCCTGCGGTCCGCGCGCCGAGGCCAGTTCCTCGGCGGGTTCGAGGCCGATACGGCGCACCACGCGGTTGGCCATGTTGTTGAGGTGGGTGATGAAGGGCCGGAAGGCGGCGCTGAACCAGCGCTGGGCGTTGCCCACCCGCCTGGCGACGGTCAGCGGCGCGGAGATCGCCCAGTTCTTGGGCACCAGTTCGCCGACGACCATCAGGAACACCGTGGACAGGGCCGTGCCCAGCACCAGGGCGACCGAACTCGCCGTGGTCGCGGACAGGCCCAGCGCCTCGAACGGGCCCGCCAGCAGCACGGAGATCGACGGCTCGGCGAGCATGCCGACCACCAGGTTGGTGACCGTGATGCCGAGCTGTGCGCCGGAGAGCTGGAACGTCAGGTTCCGTACCGCCTTCAGGGCGCCCGGCGCGCCGCGCTCGCCGCGCTCCGCCGCCCGCTCCAGCTCGCCGCGCTCGACCGTGGTCAGCGAGAACTCGGCGGCGACGAAGGCCCCGCAGGCGAACGACAGCAGGACCGCCACCAGCAGGAGGAGCACTTCGGTCATCGGGTCACCTCTGTCCCATCGTCGGACAGGGCAGGGGGGAACGCGCGATGTCGCGGACTGGGAGGCTCGCCCATGGGCGGACGCTCACGACCTTTCATGGAGGACCGGATGCTCCCTCAATGGTAAAGGACGAGCAAAGGGTCGCGGCTCCCGGTCCGGTGAGCGGCTTCGCCCGGTCGCCCGTGCTCCTCGGGCGCGTACCCGGCGGCCCGCCGGGCATGCCGGGCATGCGGGGCGGTCTCGTCGCGGACCGGCCGGCCCCATGGGGTCCCCGCCCGCGTCTCCGCGTCGCGTGCCGAACCCGGGCCGCCTCGCGGCCGAGGGGCTACAGCGGTTTGACCCAGCGGCGCCAGTGGTCCTCGCGGTGGTAGCCGGTGGCGGCCCACGTGTGGTGGGCCTGTTCGTTGGCTTCCAGCACCATGGCGTCGACGCGTCGCCCGCCCAGGGCGGCGAATCGTCGTTCGGCTGCCGCCAGCAGGGCGGTGGCGATGCCTTGCCGGCGGTGGCCGGGGTGTACGGCCAGCCGGTAGGCGGAGCACCGCCAGCCGTCGAAGCCGGCGATGACGGTTCCGGTGAGCAGGCCGTCGCACTCCGCGAGGAGCAGGGCTTCGGGGTCTCGTCCGACGAGTCGGGCAACTCCTTCGTGGTCGTCGCTGATGCTGGTGCCTTCGGCGGCGGTGCGCCAGAACCGCAGCACGGTGTCGATGTCCGCATGGGTGGCGTGGCGGATGTGGAGATCACACATGAGGGGAGCCCACCAGAGTCCCCGCCTGTCCGACAAGCGGGTTTTCCGTGTCGGCTCCCCCTCCGGCCCACCCGGACCAAACCCAGCCAACTGCCCTTTGGGCGCCGGGGTTTCAGGGTGACGACGGCAACTTGTTACCCAGGCGTAGCGGATGTCCACCTGTCCCCTCTAGGCTCTGCGCGTCCACCGAGCACCATGAGAGGGACCTGGCATGCTCATGATCCGCCGAAGAATCCGGGCCGCGCTCCTGACGGCCTCGGCCCTGCTGCTCGGTGCGGTGGCGGTGCCCGCCGCACACGCCGACGACGTCGGCGGACAGACGCTGGCCGGGGTCTCCGGCACGGGCATCCACAACACGTACAACGACAAGTCGACGTACACCTACCTGGCCAACGCCCTGGACACCGGCACCTCCCTGGTCGAACTCGACACCTGGCACAACGTTGTCAACGGCAAGTGGGACGTGAGCCACGGCAACCCGCTCGGCAGCGACAACAACTGCGTACAGGCGAACACGGCCGCCGACCTCTACACCGGCAACCGCAACCAGAACCTCGACAGCTGCCTCGACGACATCCGGATCTGGCTCCAGGCTCACCCCACGAGCCACCCGGTCATGGTCAAGATCGAGATGAAGAACGGGTTCTACGGCACCCTCGGCATGACGCCGACCACGTTCGACGCTTACGTCAAGACGCACCTCGGCAGCGTCCTCTACACACCCGCCGACCTGCTCACCAAGAGCGACGGTTCGCGGTACGCGGATCTCGACACCGCCGCGAGGGCGAACAACTGGGCGGCCTACGGCTCGCTCGCCGGCCGGGCGATCGTGGAGATCATCCCCGGCACCTTCGAGCAGGCCGTCAGCCCCGCCTCCTCGTGGTCGGACGTGGTCTACGCCCAGCACCTCAAGGACCTCGCCGCCGCCGGGAACATCGGCCAGGCGGCGGTCTTCCCGAGCGTCCTCGGCGCCCAGGCCGTCGACCCGCGCACCCGCTACGGCGACACCACGCTGCGCCCCTGGTTCGTGGTGTTCGACGCGGACGCGGGCGCCTGGGTCGGCGACGGCAACACCGAGTGGTACCACGCCAACCACTATCTGACGGTCGTCACCGACGCCTACGACGTCTCGCCGGCGCTCAGCTCCTCCGCGCCGTCACTGGCCGACGCACGGGCCCGGATCGCCCTGCTCGCCGCCGACGGGGCCTCGTACATCTCCTCGGACTGGATCACCGCCCCGGCCGACGGAGCCCTCGGCGATGTCCTGGTCCGTGGCTGACGCCCGGCGCCCGCGCGCGCTCCTTCGAGTCCTCACCACGGGTGCCGCGGCCCTCGCGCTCGCCGTGTCCGGCCAACTGGCCGGCGCGGCCGGGGCCGCGGCCGCGACCGACCCCGTGTCGCTGGTCAACCCCTACATCGGCACCGGCGGCAACGGCGACTTCAGCGCCGGGAACACCTTCCCGGGCGCCGACGTGCCGCACGGCATGCTCCAGTGGTCGCCCGACACCTCCTCACGTCCCAAGGGCGGCGGGTACGACTACTCCGACTCGGCCGTCTCGGGCTTCAGCCTCACCCATGTCTCCGGCGTCGGCTGCGACGCGGCCGGGGACCTGCCGATCCTGCCCGTGGTCGGTTCGCTCGGCTCGGACCCCGCCTCGACGACCGAGTCCTTCTCGCACTCCGGCGAGACGGCCACGCCCGGGTCGTACTCCGTCAGCCTGGGCAACGGCACCGGCGTCGCGCTGACCACCAGCACCCGGGCCGGCATCGGCCAGTTCACCTTCCCGTCCTCCACCCGGGCGAGCCTGCTCCTGAAGGTGCAGGACACCCAGACGCCGTACACCTCGTCGACGCTCGGGCTGTCCGGCGGCGACACGGTGACCGGGTCGATCACCAGCACCGGCTTCTGCGAGGACACCACCCCGGTCACGCTCTACTACGCGATCACCTTCGACCACCCCTTCACCGCCACCGGCACCTTCACCGGCGGCGAGTACCTGACGTTCGACACCACGAGCAGCAGGACGGTGGAGGCCCGGGTCGGCATCTCCTACACCTCGGTGGCGAAGGCGGCGGCCAACCGGGACGCCGAGGTGACCGGGAAGTCCTTCGCGGCCGTCAGGTCGGCGGCCGCGTCGGCGTGGAACACCGAGCTGTCGAAGATCGCCGTCACCGGCGGCACCCCGGACCAGCAGCACGTCTTCTACACCGCGCTCTACCACGCCTCGCTGTTCCCCGCCGTCATCAGCGACACGGACGGCTCCTACCGGGGCTTCGACGGCGCGGTGCACACGGTGGGCAGCGGTCACTCGGCGAAGTACGCCGACTTCTCCACCTGGGACACCTACCGCTCGCAGGCCCAGCTCACCGCGCTGCTCGACCCGTCGGCCGCGTCCGACATGGCCCAGTCGGTCGTCGACGACTACCAGCAGGGCGGCACGCTCACCAAGTGGGGCATGGAGACCGCCGAGACGCACATCATGGTGGGCGACTCCGCCGTACCGCTGCTCGCCGGCTACCACGCCTTCGGCGCGCGGAACTTCGACACGGCGACGGCCCTGTCCGCCATGGTCAGGGAACAGACGACCGACACGGACGTCACACCGGGCGTGACCTACCTGGACTCGTTCGGCTACCTGCCCACCAACTCGCTCTACGGCTGCTGCCACGAATACGCCACGACCTCCACCCAACTCGAGTACGACACCGACGACTTCGCGCTCTCGGCGTTCGCCGGCGCGCTCGGCGACACCGCCACGCAGAAGAAGTTCCAGGACCGGGCGCAGGACTGGGAGAACATCTACAACCCGTCCTCCGGCTACATCCAGCCCCGGCACTCCAACGGCCGCTGGATGGACGGCTTCAACGCCAAGCTGATCACCGGCACCTCGTCCAACGACTTCGCCGAGGGCGACGCCTTCACCTACACGCCGATGATCCCCTTCAACCTCGCCCGGCTGGCGTCCCTGGAGGGCGGCACCTCGTCCCTGGCGTCCTACCTGGACAGCGTGCTCGGCGGCTTCCAGGGCCTGGGCAGTGTCATCGGCACCCAGTCCAACATGGGCAACGAACCCAGCAGCGGGCTGCCCTGGGAGTACGACTGGGTGGGGGAGCCGTACAAGACGCAGTCCACCGTGCGGGCGGTCCAGGACCAGCTGTGGACCGACACCGCGGGCGGGCTGCCCGGCAACGACGACCTCGGCGAGATGAGCGCCTGGTACGTGTGGTCCGCCCTCGGCCTCTACCCGGAGATCCCGGGCACCGCCGACCTGGCCATCGGCAGCCCGATGTTCACCTCGGCGGTCGTCACGGCCGGCGGACACACGCTCACGGTCAACGCCCCGGCGGCGGCGGACGGTTCGCCCTACGTCCAGTCGCTGAGCCTCAACGGCGGCTCCTGGAACAAGGCCTATGTACCGGCCTCCTACCTGAGCGGCTCCGCGCAGCTGGACTTCACCCTCTCCTCGTCCGCCAACACCTCCTGGGCCGCGGCCCCTTCCGCCGCTCCGCCGTCCTACGACGGCACCCCGGGCACCGGAGTGGCGCAGCCCCGCGGCCCGCTCGTCGAGACCGCCACCGGCAAGTGCGCCGACGACGCCGGCTCCGGCACCTCGAACGGCACCGCCATCCAGATCTACACCTGCAACGGCACCACCGCGCAGACCTGGAAGGCCGCCCCGGACCTCACCCTCCAGGTGCTCGACGACTGCATGGACGTCACGGGCGGCGCGACCGCCTCCGGCACGAAGGTCCAACTGCACACCTGCAACGGCACCCAGGCCGAGCAGTGGCAGGCGAACTCGTCCGGCGAGATCGTCAACCCGGTCTCCGGCCTCTGCCTCACCGACGCGAGCAACGGTGCCACCGACAAGACCCAGCTGACCATCGCCACCTGCACGGGCAGCGCCGGCCAGCGCTGGAGGCCGGTGGGCGGAGGGTCGTAGGCGCGGGCCGTCGAGGCAGGTCCGCGATCACCGTGCGCGCAGCCTCTCCATCACCGGGGCGAACTCCTCCATGAAGGGCTCCATCACGGTCAGGTAGCTGAACCCGTACCGCTGCCGCTGCGCCCGCACCTTCGTGACGAGGTCCTCCAGGGGACCGACCAGCACGATGGGAAGGGCCAGCGGCTCCTCCACGGTCAGCTGCGACTCGTGCTTCAGCATCGGCGCGATCGCGGCCTCGGGATCGTCGGTGACGGCCACGAACTGCAGCAGCAGGTTCAGCTCGGCGGGTTCCGCCCGGTCCGCCGCGAACTCCCGGTAGCGGCCCACCCGCTCGTCCAGCTCGTTCGCCGTGAGCGGTCGCAGGGCCCCCGTCGTGCTTCCCGGTACCGGCCGTGCCCCGGTGAAACCGGCGATGTCCGCGTGCTCGGCGGTCAGCCGGAGCATCCGGTCGCCGTTCCCGCCGATCAGCAGGGGCACCCGGGACTGGGCCGGGCGGGGCAGGTGCTCCTCGGAGCCGAGCAGCCGCGCCACCTCCCCGGCCGTGCGCCGCAGATGGTCCACCCGTTCGCGCGCGGAGCCGTACGGCAGTCCGGCCGTGTCGTGCTCGGCCCGTACGTAGCCGGTGCCGAGGCCGAGTTCGAGCCGGCCGCCGGTGAGCGCGTCCGTCGTGGCCACCTCGCGGGCCAGCAGCGTCGGGTTCCAGAAACCGGCGTTGAGCACGAGCGTGCCGAGCCGTGGCCGCTCGGTCGCCTCGGCCGCCGCGACCAGCGCGGGGAACGGCGCCGGCAGGCCGAGGTGGTCGGGCAGGAGGATCACGTCATAGCCCAGCTCCTCGGCGCGACGGCACTTGGCCCGCCACTCGGCGCCCGGCGCCGTCGTGAACAGGATGACCCCGAAGCGGAACGGACGCGGCATGAACTCTCCTCGGTGACAAGCGACTTGAGCCTCGCCGTGATTCCATCACTCGTGCGCGATGGCCGCCAGTACGTTCATCCGGGACGCCCGCAGCGCGGGCAGCAGCGCCGCCACGATGCCCACCACCGCCGAACCGATCACCACCGCGACGATGGTGCCCCAGGGGACCGCCAGCGCCGTCATGCCCTGCAACGCCAGCACCCGCTGGGTGCACACACCCCACACCAGCCCCAGCGCCAGCCCCAGCACCGCGCCGAACACCGCGATCACCACCGACTCCAGCCGGATCATCCGGCGCAACTGCCGCCGCGCCAGACCGATCGCGCGCAGCAGACCGATCTCCCGGGTGCGCTCGACCACGGACAGGGCCAGGGTGTTGACCACGCCCAGAACGGCGATGACGATCGCCAGCCCCAGCAGCGCGTACACCAGGTACAGCAGGACCGCGATCTGGTCGTGGACCAGCTTCTTGTAGTCGGCCTGGTCGCGGACCTGCACCTGCGGGTACGGCTTCAGCGTCCGCTCCAGGTGCGCGCGCAGCCGGCCGGCGTCGGTGCCGGGAGCCCGGTTGACGTACAGCGCCGAGTCCTGGCCGCCGGGCAGGTACTTCTGCGCGGTGGCCAGGCCGAAGAACAGTCCGCCCTGCGTCCCGAACGCGCCGGAGCCGCCCTGGTCGGTGAGGGCGCCGACCGTCATCCGGGACGTCCGGCCGCCCGGGAACTCCACGGGGAGGGTGCTGCCCAGCCGCACACCGTGGTCCTTGGCGAAGTCCGCGTCCATGCCGAGGTGCCCGTCCGCCAGCGCCGCCGACGTGTCGCCGGCCCGGTAGGTGACATGGGCGACCTGGTCGAGCAGCGGGTCGGTGGCGGTGGCGGTCGTCGTGACCCGCTCGCCGTCCGGCAGCCGCAGCGCCACGGGCGCGAACCGCTGCCGTACCACGAGCCCCACGCCCTCGGTGCCGCGCACCTTGTCGGTGATCTCCCGGGTGAAGGGCAGGAAGTTGCCGCTCTGGACGGTGAAGTCGGCGCCGAGCGTCTTGTCGATGCGCTGGTCGAACGACTTCGACATGGAGGCGCTCGCCACCGACATCCCGCCGACCAGGGCCAGGCCCACCATCAGCGCGGCGGCGGTGGCGCCGGTACGGCGGGGGTTGCGCAGGGCGTTGCGCTGGCTCATCCGGCCGACCGGGCCGAACAGCGCGGGAAAGGCCGCGCCCAGCACCCGGATCACCGGACGGACCAGCAGCGGCCCGGCGATCACGGTCGCGATCAGCGAAAGGACGACCCCGAGGCCCAGCAGGGAGACCGCCGAGGCGGTCCTCGTCGCCGCCGCGCACCCGGCCAGGGCGGCCGCGCCGGCCGCCCCGACGACGCAGCCGACCACCGCCCGCACCTTCAACGGCTTGCCCACCCCGGCGACCTCGGCGTCCGCGAGCGCCGCCATCGGCGAGACGGTCGCCGCGCGCCGGGCGGGCAGGTACGCGGCGACGAAGGTGACGCCGACACCGACGGCGTAGGCCGCCACCGGCGTGGGCCAGCCGATGGCCATCTCGGTGGTCTTGAGGTTCATGCCGAACGCCGTCATCAGCCGGATCAGCCCGAACGCCAGACCGATCCCGGCCGCCAGTCCCAGCGTCGAGCCGACCAGTCCGAGCAGCACCGCCTCGGTCAGCACCGACCGCCGCACCTGCCGCCGGTCGGCGCCCAGCGCCCGCAGCAGGCCCAGTTCCCGGGTGCGCTGGGCGATCAGCATGGAGAAGGTGTTGACGATCAGGAAGACACCGACCAGGACGGCGATGCCCGCGAAGCCGAGCATCACGTACTTGATCACGTCGAGGAACCCGCCGAGGGCGGCGGCGGACGACTTGGCCTGCTCGCCGGCCGTCTTCAGGTCGTAGGAGCCGGTGCCGATCGCCTCGCCGACACGGTGCTTGAGCTGGGCGTCGGTCACGCCCTTGGCCGCGTCCACCGAGATGCTGGTGGCCCGGGCCGCCGAGCCGAGCAGTTCCCTGGCGGCGACCGCCGGGTCGAGGAAGACCAGGGCCGCGCCGGGGTTGGTGGTGGTGAAGGTGGCGATGCCGACGACCCGCACCCGGAACGTTCCTGGCTGCGCCTGCACCCTCAGCGGGTCCCCGATCCGCACGTGCTTCTTGCCTGCGGTGTCCGCGTCCAGCAGCGCCTCCCCGGCGCCGCGCGGCGCGTGCCCCGAGGTCAGTTTCACCGGGCTGCGGTGGGTGAGGTGCCAGTCGGTGGCGATGGTCGGGGCACCGGTGGTCGGGCCGACGGACCTGTCGTGGCCGTCCACCACCACGATGTTCTGCACGGACACGTCCGCGTGGGTCGCCGCCACCCCGTCGACCTTCGCGACCCGGCCGGCGAGCGCGGCCGGCACGGTCTGGACCGCGCCGGTCGGCACCGAGGACTTCAGGTCCTGCCTGGGCTCCACGGTCACATCGGCGGAGGTGGAGGCGAAGAGCCGGTCGAAGGTACGGGTGACGGTGTCGGAGAAGATCAGGCTGCCCGCGACGAACGCCACGGACAGCAGCACGGCCAGCGCGGACAGCATCAGCCGCCCCTTGTGCGCGAGGAAGCTCCTCAGTGTCGCCCTGAGCACCTCGGTCAGTCCTCCTCGGCGGCGGCGTCGCGGTCGAACGGTCCCCGCGGGACGTCGGAGCCGGGGGGCCGGGGGTTCCCCCCGGGAAAGAGGCGCATCCGCTCCAGTACGGCCTCTGCCGTGGGCCGCTCCATCTCGTCCACGATGCGCCCGTCGGCCAGGAAGAGCACCAGGTCGGAGTGGGCGGCGGCACCGGGGTCGTGGGTGACCATGACGACGGTCTGCCCGAGCGCGTCCACGGCCTCCCGCAGGAAACCCAGGACCTCCAGACCGGCCCGCGAGTCCAGGTTGCCGGTCGGCTCGTCGGCGAAGATCAGCTCGGGGCGGGAGGCCAGCGCCCGGGCACAGGCGACGCGCTGCTGCTGGCCGCCGGAGAGCTGGGCGGGCCGGTGCCGCAGCCGGTCCCGCAGCCCGAGCGTGTCGATGACCTGGTCCAGCCACTTCTCGTCGGGCCGCTTGCCCGCGATGTCCATGGGCAGGGTGATGTTCTCGGCCGCGTTCAGCGTCGGGATCAGGTTGAACGACTGGAACATGAAACCGATCCGGTCCCGTCTGAGCCTGGTCAGCTCCCGGTCCTTCAGGCCCGTGATCTCGGTGTCGCCGAGCCACACCTGGCCGGCCGACACGCTGTCGAGGCCGGCCAGGCAGTGCATCAGCGTGGACTTCCCGGAACCGGAGGGGCCCATGACGGCCGTGAACCGCCCGCGCGCGACGTCCACGTCCACCGAGTCCAGCGCGAGCACCGTCGTCTCGCCCGAGCCGTACGCCTTGGTCAGCCCGCGCGCGCGGGCCGCGACCCCGTCGCCCGGCGCCCGGCCGTGCGCGTGCTCCGCAGCAACTGTGGACAAGGCCGCCTCCTCGCTCACCCGACGTGCCGGCTTCCGTTCTCGTCCCTCCCGGCCGAGCGTAGTGTGAGCGGGCGCACACCCGGTATCCCCCGGCGCCCCGAGTCGCCTTTCCCACACGAGCCGTCCCTTGCCGTGCTAGCGCCCCGGCGCTAGCGTCGGAGTATGGCGAAGACCCAGCTGAACGTGCGCGTGGACGAGGACACCGCGAAGGCGGCCCGCGAACGCGCCCTGGAGCGCGGCATGAGCGTCAACCGCTACATAGAGGAACTGGTGAGACAGGACGCCGGGGAGGCGGGCCGGACCTTCGTCGAGGCCGCCGCGGACTTCATGAAGCAGTACGAGGCCGTTTTCGCGGAGGAAACCGGCGAGGCGCGCGGCTGATCCGTTGAGCGACCTCACGATCGACCTCGCCTGGCTGCTCATGCTCGCCGAACAGAAGACGCCCGGAGACCCCCAGGTCAGCGACTGGGGCGCCCTGGTCGCCGCCGTCGCCCGCCACCGGGCCGAGATCTTCGGCGTGCCCGTCTACGACACCCCGTACACCCGCGCCGCCGCCCTGCTGCAGCTGCTCATCCACGTACCGGCGCTGGAGCGCTCCAACGCCCTGTTCGCCTCGGCGGTCGCCTACGCCTATCTGGTCGCCAGCGGTCTGAAGATCGTCACCTCGCCCGAACAGGTGCGCGACCTGGCTCGTCTGGTGAAGAGCGGCGAGGCGACGGTCGACGAGATCGCCCGGGAACTGCGCCGCTGGAGCCTGTGACCCGCGGCGAACGGGATGTGCGGCCTGGTGCCGCAACAGGCAACGTTCGCCCCGTCGCGACGCCCGGCACGCGCCCCCGCCCGAACCGGCTTCGCGGCCTCGGGCGGGGGACCCCCTTCGCCGCGCCGGCCGAAAGTCCAAGTACGTCCAGTACGAGGCCTTCCGGCCGGCACTCCCCAAGCCTCCGGCCGGGGGACCCCCAGAGCACGCACCGGACGCCGCTCCTTGACGGGCAAACGTTGCCTGCCGCGGCACCAGGTCAGGCAGGCGCCGCCGGGTCGTCCGCGGCCGGGCGCCAGGCCGTGCCCAGGACGCAGTACGAGGTGGGCAGGGCCGGGCCGGTCTCCGGCATCAGCAGCCGGCGGTACGGGCCCAGCTCCAGCCCGGCCCCGCGCAGCGCGGCCACCGGCTCACGGGCGAGATGGCAGCCGCCGCTCAGCGCGGGCCACAGCGTCCGGTCCAGCGCCCGCTGGGTCAGGGTCATCGCGCGGCCACCGCCCCGCCCGTGCTCGAAGAACCGCACCTCACCGCCCGGGCGGAGCACCCGCCGTACCTCCGCGAGCGCCCGTGGCACGTCCCGCACGCTGCACAGCACGAGCGAGAGCACGGCCGCGTCGAAGGCCTCGCTCTTGACCGGCAGCGCCTCCGCCGCGGCCGGCACCACGTCGACCGGCACCGGGCAGCGCAGGGCGGCCTGCCGGGCCAGCCGCCTGAGCAACGGCTCCGGCTCGATCGCGACGACCTCCGAGACGGTGCCCGGATAGTGCGCGAAGTTCAGGCCGTTGCCCGCGCCGATCTCGATCACCCGCCCGGACAGCCCGCCGAGCAACCGCTCGCGCACGGCGGCCATGCCGAGCCGTGACTCGGCGCCGACGCTGAGCCGGGCGTAGCAGCGGGCGAACAGCGGATGGTGGACAGGGCCTCGGGCGGCCGTGCCGGACCGTGGTCGCATGGGCACCTCCCGGACGTCGGGTCTTCCCCGCCCCTGCTGGGATTGTCCCCCGCACGGCCCCGCCCCACCCGCCGCCGCCCCACCCGCCGTCGGCCTCCCCGCTCACCCGAGGAAGGCGCGCACCTGTTCGTAGACGCCGTGGTCGTTGTTCATGTTCTCGTGCGAGACGCAGCCGACGCCCACGTCGCTCGCCCCGCTCAGCTCCGCCGAGCTGTCCGGGTCGATGGCCGCGTCGCAGTTCGACCAGTAGGCGGCGTACGCCACGCTGCCCGGCGTCTCGTCACCGGAGTTCAGCGCCTTCAGGAACGAACTGTCCGTCTCCATCTCCTCGCACGAGGTGTACAGCCACCCGCACAGCGAGGCGACCGACGTGCCGTGGTTCACCCCGGCCGTCGACACGAAGTGGTCGACGTACGCCGTCCCGCCGAGGTTCTTGAGGTAGTACCGGCCGCTGAGCGCGCCCATCGAGTGGACCACCAGGTCGACCTTGGCGGCCCCGGTCTTCGCCAGCACGGTCTTGACCTCGGTGGCCAGTTGCCGCGCGGTGGTGGCGTTCGACTGAGTCCAGTCGTACGACCACGCGAACAGCTGCGAGGAGGAGTAGCCGTCGGCCTCGAAGTCCGCGACCCAGTCGTCCCAGGTGCTCGCCGAACTGCTGATCCCGTGCACGAACACGATCGGGTCGTGGCTCGCCGCGTGGGCCGGGGACGCGGTGAGCGGCAGGGACAGAAGGAGCGATGCGGTCATCGCCGACGCTGCCGTGGCGATGCGACGCTTGTGACGCTGCATGATGCCTCCTGAGACGAAGGGGGATGCCAGGAGTGTCGAAGGGGTCTACGCGCGCCGCATCGGTGAAGTCGCCAGTCTTTACGAGTCAACTAACCCGCCAGTAACGTCAATGGGGTGGTGACTCCGGCCAACCCCCCGCCGCGAAACCGCACCTCGCCACCGCCGCCCCCGCACGTGGCGCCGTCCCCGGATCCCCCGCTCCGGCCGGGCCCCCGCGCGCGCATCACCTTCCTCGCGTACGGCGATCCGCGCGCCGGCGCCGAACTCGCCCTGCGCCTGACCGCCCGGCAGGCCGCCGGCCTCGACCCGCTGCCCACCGAACCCGCCCTGCTTGCCCCGGAGTTGCTGCGCGCGCACCGCCAAGAGATCCGCGCGCTGCCGGACGACACCCGGCTGCTGCTGCTCCTCGCAGCCGCCGACCAGTACCCCGTCGCCACCCACGCCTTCCTGCGCGCGGTCGCCGCCGCCCGCCTCGACACCCGCCCGCTGGAGGCCGCCGAGGCCGCGGGCGTCGCGCACGCCGGGGCCGGCGGGGTGGTCTTCCGGGACCACTGGACGACGATCGCCGCGTACGAGGCGGGCTCCCCGGCCGACCGGCGCGACGTCCACCGGCTGCTCGCCCGGGTGCTCGGCGGCAGCGGCGAGACGGCCCGCCGCTCCTGGCACCGGGGAGCGGGCGCGCTCGGCCCCAGCGCACGGCTCGCGGCGGAACTGGGCACCGCCGCGCGGCGAGCCCGCACGGCAGGTCAGCCGGCGCTGGCCCGCGCGCTCGCCGAACGCGCCGCCGCGCTCTGCCCCGACCCGGGCGAAGCGGCCCGGCTGACGGCCCGTGCCGCCGCCGACGCCTGGCGGTCGGGGGAGTCCGACCGGTCCCGCCGACTGGCCGCCCGCACCGACGACCCCGCCCTGACCGGTCTGCTCGCCCTGCGCTGCGGCAACGCCTCGGAAGCCTTCGACGCCCTGCTCACGGCCGCGGTCCGGCAGGACCGCGACACCGACGCGGCCGAGTTGCTGGCGCTGGCCACCGAGGCCGCCGTCTACACCGGTGACCTGAGGCGGTGCCGGGAGGCACGGCTGGCCGCCCACTGGCGCGGCCTCGCCCCTCCCGGCGCCCTGCCCGGCCTGGCCGCCGCCGTCGAGGGCCGCTACCGGGACGCCCGCGATCTGCTCAGGGCGACCGCCGGCCGCTGCGGACCCGGCGGCGACCCCACCCTGCTGATCCACGCCGGCATCGCCGCCCTCATGCTCGGCGACCACACCCACGCGGCCACCGCCACCCTGCGCGCCGCCGCCTCCGCCCGCGCCCACGGCACCCCCGTCACCGCCGCGCAGGCCCTGGAGTTCCGCGCCTACGCCGACTTCTGGACCGGCCGCACCCATGCCGCCGAGGCCGCCGCCCGTGACGCGCTGGAGCAGGCGTACGCCACCGGACAGGACAACGGCGCCTGCCATCTGCGCGCCGCCCTCGCCATGTTCGCCGCGGTCACCGGCGACGAACACGCCTGCCGGGACCACGCCCGGGCGGCCCGCGCCCACGCCCTCGCGCACGGCCTCGGTCTGCCCGCCGCGCTCGCCCAGTGGGCGCTCGCCTTCCTGGACCTGGACGCCGGACGCTTTCCCGCGGCGGCGGCCCGGCTGCGCGCCCTGGCCTGTTCCGGCCCCGGCCACGGCCACCGGGCCATCCGGCACCTGGCCACCCCGCACTACGTCGAGGCGGCCGTCCGCACCGGCGACACCCGCGCGGCCCGCGCCGCCCTCGCCGACTACCACCGCTGGGCCGACGCCGTCCGCAGCCCCGACGACCTCGCTCTCAGCGCCCGCTGCCGGGCCCTGCTCGCACCCGGCGCCGAGGCCGTCGAGCACTACCGCACCGCGCTCGACCTGCACGCCCGGGGCACCCGTGACTTCGAACGCGCCCGCACCGAGCTGCTGTTCGCGAGTGCCCTGCGCCGGCTGCGCAGCCGTACCGAGGCCCGCGACCGGCTGCACAGCGCGCTGGAGGCCTTCGAGTCCTTCGGCGCCCCGCAGTGCGCGGCCCGGGCCCGGGCCGAACTGCGCGCCCTGGGCGCCCCGGCCGCCGCTCCCTCCGGCGCGGATCCGGCCGCTCTGCTGACCGCCCAGCAGCTGACGGTCGCCCGGATGGCGGCCGAGGGTGCCACCAACCGGGAGATAGCCGACCGCCTCGCCCTCAGCCCCCGCACCATCGACCACCATCTGCGCGGCGTCTTCGCCCGGCTGGGCATCCGCTCGCGCATCGAACTCGTACGCCTGCTCGCGGAGCGGGACTGAGGGTGCGTGGGAGGACCTGGGAGGGGCCGAGAGGACCTGAGGGCCCGGGACTCAGGGCGCCTCGCGCTCCCGGAACGCCTCCGCCTGCCATGTCCCGGCAAGGCGCGGCGCCAGCCAACCCGCCGCCGCCCTGCGGAAGTCGGCGGGCGGCAGCGCCCCGGCCCCCTCGGGCAGCGCGCCGAGCAGCGGGGCCGCGGCGACCTCGGGCAGATCGGCGACGTTGCACCGGGAGGCCAGGTCGGGGGAGCCGGGCCAGCTGCCGATCACCACCCCGAGCAGCTCCACGCCCCGGCCGCGCAGTTCGCGGGCCGTCAGCTCGGTGGTGTTCAGTGTGCCCAGCCCGGCCGAGGCGACCAGCAGTACCGGCGCGCCCAGCAGTCCGGCCGCGTCCGCGAGGGTGCCGCCCGCCGCGTCGAAGCGCACCAGCAGCCCGCCCGCGCCCTCGACCAGCACCAGATCGTGCTCGGCCGCCAGCTTGGCGGCGGCCTCCGCCACCTGCCGAGGACGCACCGGCTCCATGCCCGCCCGCCGCGCCGCCGTACCGGGCGCCAGCGGCTCGGGGTACCTGGCCAGTTCGGCCGTCGTCACCGGCCCGGCGAGCCGCGCCACCTCGTCGGCGTCCCCGCGCTCGTCGGGCCGTACGCCCGTCTGCGCGGCCTTCAGCACGGCCACCGACCTCCCGGCCGCCACCGCGGCGGCGGCGACCGCGGCGGTCGTCACCGTCTTGCCGACCTCCGTGCCCGTTCCCGTGATCACCAGTACCGGCATCTCATCCCTCCCGTGCCGCCGCGCACACCGCGCGCGCGATCCGTGCCACGTCCGCGTCCGAGGTGACGTACGGCGGCATCGTGTAGACCAGGTCGCGGAACGGCCGCAGCCACACGCCCTCCCGCACGGCCGCCCGGGTGGCCGCCGCCATGTCCACCTCGTGGTCGAGCTGGACGACCCCGATGGCGCCGAGCACCCGTACGTCCCGCACTCCCGGCATCTCCGCGGCCGCCGCCAGCCCGTCCCGCAGGCCCCTCTCGACGCGCCGGACCTCCGCGAGCCAGTCCTGGCCGAGGAGCAGCCCGATCGAGGCGCAGGCCACGGCCGCGGCCAGCGGGTTGCCCATGAAGGTGGGGCCGTGGGCCAGCACCGGCACCTCGCCCCGCGAGATGCCCTCGGCCACGCGCGGCGTGCACAGCGTCGCCGCCAGCGTCAGGTAACCGCCGGTCAGGGCCTTGCCCACGCACATCACGTCCGGCACCACGGCCGCGTGGTCCGCCGCGAACAGCGCGCCCGTGCGCCCGAAGCCGGTCGCGATCTCGTCGAACACCAGCAGCACGTCGTGCGCGTCGCACGCCTCGCGCAGCACCCGCAGATACTCGGGGGAGTGGAACCGCATCCCGCCCGCGCCCTGCACCACCGGCTCCACGATCACCGCGGCCAGGTCGTCGGCGTGCTCCTCGATCGCCGAGCGCAACCGCTCCGCGTACGCCTCCTCGTACCCGGCCGGCGGCGCGTCCACGAACACCTGGCGGGGCAGCACACCGCTCCACAGCTCGTGCATCCCGCCCTCGGGGTCGCACACGGACATGGGCTGCCAGGTGTCGCCGTGGTAGCCGCCCCGCCAGGTCAGCAGACGACGCTTGGTGCCCCGCCCCAGCGAACGCCAGTACTGCAGGCACATCTTCACCGCGACCTCGACCGACACCGAGCCGGAGTCGGCGAGGAAGACGTGCTCGAGACCTTCGGGCGACATGTCGACAAGGAGCTTCGTCAGCCGCACGGCGGGCTCGTGGGTGAGCCCGCCGAACATCACGTGGCTCATCCGCGCCAGCTGCCCGCGCGCCGCCTCGTTGAGCACGGGGTGGTTGTAGCCGTGGATCGCCGACCACCACGACGACATGCCGTCGACCAGCTCGCCCGCCCCGCCGGCCAGCCGCAGCCGCACCCCGCTCGCCGATTCCACGACGAGCGGCTCCTGCCGGCCGGGCATCGGGCCGTAGGGATGCCAGACGTGCTGCCGGTCCAGCGCCAGCAGCACGTCGACGGGCAGGTCAGGCATTGGGCGCGAGGTCCGTCCCGGCGCCGCGCCGGCGCACCGCGACCAGATCCGTACGGGGCTCGCCCGCCGGTGCGGCCTGCGCGGAACCGCACACACCGCCGCCCTCGTGGGAGCCGCAGCCGCCCGCCGCCCGGTGCTCCGGCAGGGTCACCTCGTCGGCGCCCTCCACCTCGAACCCGGCGTCCGCGATCATCTCCAGGTCGGCCTTGCCCGCCTGGCCCTCACTGGTCAGGTAGTCCCCGAGGAAGATCGAGTTGGCCAGGTGCAGGGCGAGGGGCTGCAGGGTGCGCAGATGGACCTCGCGGCCGCCCGCGATGCGGACCTCCACGTCCGGGCAGACGAACCGGACCATCGCCAGGATCCGCAGACAGCGCTGTGGGCTGAGGTGCCACTCCGCGGCGAGCGGGGTGCCCTCCATCGGGATCAGGAAGTTCACCGGCACCGAGTCCGGGTCCAGCTCGCGCAGCGAGAAGACGACGTCGACCAGGTCCTCGTCGCTCTCGCCCATGCCCGCGATCAGGCCGGAGCAGGGCGACAGACCCGCCGCGTGCGCCTTCTGCACCGTGTCCACCCGATCGGCGTACGTGTGCGTGGTCGTGATGTCCGCGTACGTCCCCTCGGACGTGTTGAGGTTGTGGTTGTACGCGTCCGCGCCCGCCTCGCGCAGCCGCTCGGCCTGGCCGTCGGAGAGCAGCCCGAGACAGGCACACACCTCGACGCCCTCGTTGCCCTCCTTGATGGCCTTGATGGTCTCGGAGACCCGGGCCACGTCCCGGTCCGTCGGACCGCGCCCGCTGGCCACCAGGCACACCCGCTTGGCGCCTCCGGCCAGGCCCGCGGCGGCGGCCTGGGTGGCCTCGTCGGGCTTGATCCAGGTGTACTTGAGGATGTCGGCCGTGGAGCCGAGCCGCTGGGAGCAGTACGAGCAGTCCTCCGGGCACAGGCCCGACTTGAGGTTGATCAGGTAGTTCAGTTTCACGCGCCGGCCGAACCAGTGCCGGCGCACCTTGCCGGCCGCGGCCACCACATCGAGCACGTCGTCGTCGGAGGTGGCCAGTACGGCGAGTGCTTCCTCGCGGGTCGGCAGCTCGCGCCGAAGCCCCTTGTCCACCAGCGTGTTCAGCAGGTCCATGAGGCCCGATCCTGTCCTACGCGAGCGCTCCGGGCCAAGGAGAGTTTGCACAACAGAGACGGTTCGACGTGTGGGTATTGCCACACAGTGGGTGGCCGTCCGTCCGGTTAGTGTCTGTCCGCTACCTACAAAGCCCCGGAGGACCCATGGCGTTCGGCTGGATCGACGACCAGGCGGAGCAGCGCCGCCGCGCCGGACTGGTGCGGACCCTCAGGCCCCGGGCGGCCCGCTCGCCGCTCCTGGACCTCGCGAGCAACGACTACCTGGGCCTGGCCCGCCATCCCGAGGTCGCCGAGGGCGCGGCCGCCGCCGCCCGCACCTGGGGCGGCGGCTCCACCGGCTCCCGCCTGGTCACCGGCACCACCGAGCTGCACACGGAGCTGGAGCGCGAGCTGGCCGACTTCTGCGGCTTCGAGGCGGCCCTGGTCTTCTCCTCCGGCTACGCCGCCAACCTCGCCGCGGTGACCACGCTGGGCCCGCACGGCTCGCTCATCGTCTCCGACGCGGGCAACCACGCCTCGCTCATCGACGGCTGCCGGCTCGCCCGGGGCGCCACCCAGGTGGTCGGCCACGCCGACCCGGACGGGGTGCGCAAGGTGCTGGGCACCCACGAGGGACCCGCGGTCGTCGTCTCCGACACGGTGTTCTCGGTCGACGGAGACGCGGCGCCCCTGGCCGAGCTGGCCCGGGCGTGCCGGGAACACGGCGCGGGGCTGGTCGTGGACGACGCGCACGGGCTCGGCGTGCTGGGCGACGGCGGCCGGGGAGCCCCGTACGCGGCCGGACTCGCCGGGGACGGGGACGTCGTCGTCACCGCCACGCTGTCCAAGTCGCTGGGCAGCCAGGGCGGTGTGGTGCTCGGCCCCGCCCGGGTCGTCGACCACCTGGTCAACGCGGCCCGGACGTTCATCTTCGACACCGGTCTGGCCCCGGCGGCGGCGGGCGCGGCGCTGGCGGCGCTCAGGCTGCTGCGCCGTGAGCCGGAGCGGGCGGCGCGGGCCCGCGCGGTGGCCGCGGAACTGCACGCGCGCCTGACCGCCGCGGGTCTGGAGGCGGTGCGTCCGGACGCCGCGGTGGTCTCCGTGCGGGCACCGTCCCCGGAGGGGGCCGTGCGCTGGGCGGCCGACTGCCGTACGGCAGGCCTGGCCGTGGGCTGCTTCCGTCCTCCTTCCGTGCCCGACGGCATCTCACGGCTGCGGCTGACCGCCCGCGCGGACCTCTCCGGGGCCGAGATCGAACGCGCTGTACGTGTGATCGGCGAGACGCGACCATGAGTCGGCGTGACACGGCCGTGCGTCGCCCGGGCGGGAACCGGTCAGTACCCGGTCATCGGAGTGCGGCGACGAAGTCCGCCCAGCTCCCGGGGGAGAAGAGCAGCGCGGGTCCGGCCGGGTCCTTGGAGTCGCGCACGGCGAGCAGCCCGGTCAGCGGACCGGAGTGCGGCCGGGCCGTCTCCACGCAGTTGTTCGCTCCCGTGCTGTAGCTGCTGCGCAGCCAGCGCACGTCGTGCAGATCGGTACTGGAAGGTACGTTCCGAGGCATTGCGGTCATGGTGCCTCCTTACGCGCCGTCACCTATCCCGGCGATGTGATCCAACGTGTCCTCGGGTGAAAGGGCCAGGGCCTGAAGAGCGTTGAAGGCCTCCGAGTAGGCCTGGAGGTCTTCTTTCCGTTCGAGGTAGAGGCTACTCGTCAACTGGTCTAGAACAACCACGTCCAGATCAGAAGTGCTCGGAAATGAGAAAATAACGAAAGGGCCGGTGAGGCCGATGTGTGCCCCGGCGGCGAACGGCAGGACCTGGAGCCTGACCTGGGGCAGCCGCGCCGCCTCCATCAGCCGCTCCAGCTGCCGCGCCATCACCTCGGGACCGCCGACCTCGCGCCGCAGCACGGCCTCGTCCAGTACGGCGTCCAGAACCAGCGGAGGATCCCGGCGCAGCACGTCCTGCCTGGCCAGACGCACCTCGACGAGCGCGTCGAGCCCCTCCTCGTCCAGCGCGTCCACGGCCGCCCGGGTCACCGCGCGGGCGTACTCGGGCGTCTGCAGCAGCCCCGGGACGACCGAGGTCTCCAGCGTGCGCATCCCGCCGGCCTGCGACTCCAGGCTGATGAAGTCCCGGTAGGTGGGCGGCAGCACCCCCCGGTAGGCGTGCCACCAGTGATGCCGGCCGCGTCTGTCCTCCGAACCCGCCAACACCAGCAGCAACTCGCGCAGTTGGCCGTCGCGGACCCCGTAGGCGTCCAGGAGTAACCGCACATCGGCCGGTTTCACGCCACTGGCGCCGGTCTCGATACGGCTGACCTTCGACTGGTGCCAGCCCACCAGACGGGCCGCCTCACCGCTGGTGAGACCCGCGCCGGTGCGCAGCGCGCGCAGTTCCGCGCCCAGTTTCCGGCGGCGCACCGCGGGACCGTTCTGCATGGGGCCAACTCCTTACTCGCCATTACTCCTTACGGGCCGCCCGAATACCGTCTGCCGTCGCAGAGTTCACCGCTTCGAGCGACAGATATATGCATATCTCGGTGGATCGCTCGTCGTGACCGTCCGCTGATGGCAGTCTGGCGGCGAAGCACCAGTCCGGGACCGTACTCGAACCATCCGCTGCTTGTGGACTGCGGTCCCGCGGGAAAGGGACGACGTCGCCATGGCAGACCATCTGGAAGCATCCGTCACCCTGCCGAGCGATCCCGCCTCGGTCTCCGCGGCCCGTTCGTACGTGGTGGGCACGCTCGCCGAATGGGGCCTGCCCTCGGACACGGAAGCGGCCGACACCGTACGGCTCATCGTCTCGGAGCTCGTCACCAACGCCGTCCAGCACACCTTCGGCCAGTCGCCCACCTTCACGGTGGACATCGCCCTCCACCGCGACGAACAGCTGCGCATCGGGGTGACGGACAGTCACCCGCGCTTCCCGAAGAGACTTCCCGCCGCGGTGCAGCAGGACAACGGGCGCGGCATGGTCATCATCCGCTGGCTCACCGCGGAGTGCGGCGGCCGGATGCGGGTCCGGCCGACCCGTGAAGGGGGCAAGACCGTCTCCATCGAACTGCCCTGGACCGTCCGCGCCCACCCGGTGACGACGGCGGGGCAGCAGGAGCCGTAGGGCCTTGCCGGGCCCTGGCTCCGCCGCCCCTTGCTCATCGGGCCCGTGACGGCCCGTCCGGGTCAGTTCACCCGGCCGTACCAGACGCTGCTGGTCCAGATCTTCTGCAGCCGCACCACGTCCCCGGTCCTCGGGGCGTGCCAGATCTTTCCCTTCCCGGCGTAGATGCCGACGTGGTAGACGCTGGACCCCGAGTGGAAGAACACCAGATCCCCGGCCTGGCGGTTGCCGGCCGAGATGTGGCGGGTCTTGTTGTACTGCTGGGCGGCCGTCCGGGGCAGGGTCTTGCCCGCCTTCTTGAACGAGTACAGCGTCAGCCCGGAGCAGTCGAACCTGCGGGGCCCGGTGGCGCCCCACGCGTACGGGGATCCCTTCTTGGACGCCGCGATCTGCAGCGCCTTGGTGGCCACGGTCGCGGCCGAGGCGTCGGTGGCGACACCCGGGACCACGACCGAGCCGCCGACGGCGGCGATGGCGAAGGCCGAGGCCGTACCGGCCCGGACCATCAGCGACGGGACACGATTGAGCGCAGTCATGCGCAACCCTTCGTCAGCCGCCTGTGAAGGATGACCTGTCGGATTCGGGCTGGCGAAGTTGCCCGGCCGCGTTGCCACGGCTTCACCCCAAGGACCGCTCGGAACGAACAGATGGACTGGTGAACGTCCGTTCCGGCGACCCGTCTTGCCTGGGTCCTCCACTCCTGCCGATCCACTCCTGTCGACCGGTCATCCGGGCGGCGGCAGGATTCGGCGTCCGCACGGACCGCCCCGCCGCTGTGGCGGGGGCTTGTCGTCAGACAGGGATCTTCACCCACAGCTGTACGAAAATCCCAACGCAACCGGGGATTTGTGGTGTTACTCACCACTCGCCCAATTGGGTGGACAGCACTGGGTGCGAGCCCCTGACGGGACGGCAGCGCAGCCTCTGACCAGGGCAGATGTCGCTTCCCGCGGTTTTCGTACGGGCCTCTTCGCAACATCGGAACACCGGAAAAAGGATGCGCGGCTAGTCCGAACAGGGGTACGTCTTTTGGGTCGTTTCAGTTCAGTGGCGCGGGTGCAAGCGTCAACCGGCGCCGTCCGGGGGCACGGTGACGCGCGCGGTACGGCGCTCGCCGTCCAGCACCCGCAGCGCCCGCGCCAAGGTGGCCGCGTGCAACTCCGCCTCGCCCCGCCGGTGCATCAGGGCGAGCGCGTCGCGCAGCTCGGCCGCCTTGCGCACCAGCGCCTGGGCGGCCCGCAGACCGCTGTAGGTGTCGCCGTGCTGAGCTGGGTTGATCCGGCCCAGCAGGTCGACCGCCTCAAGGTAACGGTCGATCAACTCACCCTCGGCCCGGGTCAGCGCGGGCAGCGGCGGCAGTTCCGGTGGCAGCATCTGCGGCTCACCTCGCGTCCGGGGTGCCGGGCGGGATCCTGTGGCTGGGGACGATCCCATCCACCACCCCGTACTCCAACGCGCCAGGCGCGTCCAGCACGAGATCCCGCTCAAGATCCTCCCGCACCTGCTCCGGGGTGCGCCCGGTGTGCCGGACGAGCATCTCCTCCAGCAGTGCGCGGACCCGCACCATTTCCTCCGCCTGCAGGACCAGATCGCTGGGCTGGCCCCGCACCGGCTCGTCCAGCGAGGGCTGCTGGACGACCACGCGGGCGCCCGGCAGCACCTGCCGCCTGCCCGGTGTGCCGGCCGCGAGCAGCACCGCGGCCGAGGAGACGGCCTGCCCCAGGCAGAGGGTGTCCACGTCGCAGGTGACGTACCGCATCGTGTCGTAGATCGCCGTCATCGCGCTGAACGAGCCGCCCGGGGAGTTGATGTACAGCGCGACGGGCCGGTCCGGATCCGCGTGTTCGAGGTACATCAGCTGTGCCATCACGTCGTTCGCCGAGATGTCGTCGATGGGCGTGCCGAGGAAGACGATGCGCTCCTGGAGCAGCTTGGCGTACGGGTCGAGCGTGCGCTGTCCCTGGCTCGTGCGCTCGGTGAACTCGGGCAGGACGTAGCGGGCGGACGGCCGGGTGAACGGTGCGGGCATGGCATACCCCTCCTCGGGCGGAGCCTCCTACGGCTCAGCGTCTGTACAAAATGTACAGTACGTACGTGACGTTATGATGGGTGCATGGCCTACGAGATTCCGGTGACGCAAGCCAGGGCTGAACTCGCCGACCTGATCAACCGGGTGGTGTACGGCGCCGAGCGCGTCGTCGTGACACGGCACGGCAAGCCGCTGGTCGCCCTCGTCTCCGCCGCCGACCTGGAACGGCTCGACGCCCTCGACGCACTGCAGGAGCGCGAGGAGCCGGGGCAGGAGCAGGTGATCAGCTCGGTCTCCGGGGTCCGCGAGGTGGCGCCCGCCGCCCGGGAGCGGCAGCGTTTCGGCATCGCGGCGGAGCACCGGGGACCCACCCCGACCTGAGCCACAGGCGATCAAGGGCTGGTTAACGTCGTTGAAACCCCGGCGAACTAGCCTGCCGATCCACGCCACCAGGGGTTTTCGTGCCCGCATCGCTCTCCCCGTCGCGGTGGCGGCGGCCACCGGACCCCGCACGGTCCGGAGCGAGGACTGTGAGGTGGGACGTGCAACTGACCCCGCACGAGCAAGAGAGGCTGCTCATCCATGTGGCGGCCGACGTGGCCGAGAAGCGCCGGGCCCGCGGGCTCAGGCTCAACCACCCGGAGGCCGTCGCCCTCATCACGTCGCACATCCTGGAGGGCGCGCGGGACGGCCGTACCGTGGCCGAGCTGATGTCCTCCGGTCGCAAGCTCCTGACCAGGGACGACGTCATGGAGGGCATCCCCGAGATGATCCACGACGTGCAGGTTGAGGCCACCTTCCCGGACGGCACCAAGCTGGTCACCGTCCACGACCCGATCGTCTGAGGGGGCCGTCGATGATTCCCGGGGAGATCCTCTTCGCCGACGGCCCGATCGTGTACAACGCGGGCCGCGAGACCATCCGTCTCACCGTGCTCAACGCCGCCGACCGGCCGGTCCAGGTCGGCTCCCACTACCACTTCGCCGAGGCCAACCCCGGCCTGGAGTTCGACCGCGCCGCGGCGCGCGGCAAGCGGCTGAACGTCGCCGCCGGCACCGCCGTGCGCTTCGAGCCGGGCATTCCCGCCGAGGTGGAACTCGTCCCGCTGGCCGGCGCCCGGATCGTGCCGGGGCTGCGCGGGGAGACCGGAGGTGCCCTCGATGCCTGAGATCTCCCGCGCCGCGTACGCGGACCTGTTCGGGCCGACCACCGGCGACCGCATCCGGCTCGCCGACACCGACCTGCTGATCGAGATCGAGGAGGACCGCTCGGGCGGCCCCGGCCTCGCCGGTGACGAGGCGGTCTTCGGCGGCGGCAAGGTCATCCGCGAGTCCATGGGCCAGTCCCGCGCCACGCGCGCCGAGGGCACCCCCGACACCGTCATCACCGGCGTCGTCATCGTCGACCACTGGGGCGTGGTCAAGGCCGACGTCGGGATCCGCGACGGCCGGATCACCGGGATCGGCAAGGCCGGCAACCCGGACACCATGGACGGCGTCCACCCCGACCTGGTCATCGGCCCGGAGACCGAGGTGATCGCCGGCAACGGACGCATCCTGACGGCCGGCGCGATCGACGCCCATGTGCACTTCATCTGCCCGCAGATCGCCGACGAGGCGCTGTCCGCCGGCATCACCACGCTGGTCGGCGGCGGCACCGGACCGGCCGAGGGCTCCAAGGCGACGACCGTGACGCCCGGTCCCTGGCACCTGGCCCGGATGCTGGAGGCGATGGAGCAGTACCCGCTCAACATCGGCTTCCTCGGCAAGGGCAACACCGTCTCGCACGAGGCCATGCTGTCGCAGATCCGGGGCGGCGCGCTGGGCCTGAAACTGCACGAGGACTGGGGCTCCACGCCGGCCGTCATCGACGCCTCGCTGACGGTGGCCGACCGGACCGGCATCCAGGTCGCGATCCACACGGACACGCTGAACGAGGCCGGGTTCGTCGGCGACACGCTCGCCGCGATCGCCGGACGCGGCATCCACGCGTACCACACCGAGGGAGCCGGCGGCGGACACGCGCCGGACATCATGACCGTCGTCTCCGAGCCGCACGTGCTGCCCAGCTCGACCAACCCGACGCGGCCGTACACCGTGAACACCGCCGAGGAACACCTCGACATGCTGATGGTGTGCCACCACCTCAACCCCGCCGTGCCGGAGGACCTGGCGTTCGCGGAGTCCCGGATCCGGCCGTCCACGATCGGCGCCGAGGACGTCCTGCACGACCTGGGCGCGATCTCGATCATCTCCTCCGACTCCCAGGCCATGGGCCGGGTCGGCGAGGTGATCCTGCGCACCTGGCAGACCGCGCACGTGATGAAGCGGCGTCGCGGGGCACTGCCGGGGGACGGGCGGGCCGACAACCGGCGCGTACGTCGCTATGTCGCCAAGTACACGATCAACCCGGCGCTCGCCCAGGGGCTGGCCCGGGAGATCGGCTCCGTGGAGACCGGCAAGCTCGCCGACCTGGTGCTGTGGGAGCCGGCGTTCTTCGGGGTCAAGCCGCACCTCGTCCTCAAGGCCGGACAGATCGCGTACGCGCAGATGGGCGACGCCAACGCGTCGATCCCCACACCCCAGCCGATCCTGCCCCGGCCGATGTACGGGGCGATCGGGCGGGCGCCCGCCGCCAACTCGGTCAACTTCGTGGCGCCGCTCGCCATCGAGGACGGGCTGCCGGAGCGGCTGCGGCTGGGCAAGAGGTTCGTGGCGATCGAGTCGACCCGTGGGGTCACCAAGGCCGACATGCGGGAGAACGACGCCCGGCCGCACGTCCGGATCGACCCCGACAGCTTCGCCGTGCACATCGACGGCGAGCTGGTCGAGGCGGTGCCGGCCGCCGAACTGCCCATGGCCCAGCGTTACTTCCTCTTCTGATGTCCAGGGCTGCACTGCTCGTCCTGGCCGACGGCCGCTTTCCCGCGGGGGGGCACGCGCACTCCGGCGGGGCGGAGGCGGCCGTCAGGGCCGGGCGGATCACCGGGGCCCCGGACCTGGCGGACTTCTGCCGGGGGCGGCTGCACACGGCCGGGCTGGTGGCGGCGGCGCTCGCCGCGTCGGCCGTCCTCGGACTGGATCCCGGGGAACTGGACGCGGCGGCGGACGCCCGGACGCCGTCGCCCGCGCTGCGGACGGCCGCGCGGCGGCTGGGGCGGCAACTGGTGCGGGCGGCCCGGGTCGCCTGGCCCGCACCCGAACTCGACGCCCTGGTACGGGACTTCCCCAAGGGCGCGCATCAGCCGGTGGTCCTCGGCCTCGCGGCCCGGGCGGCCGGACTCGACCCCCTGGACGCGGCGTACTGCGCGGCGTACGAGAGCGTGAGCGGGCCGGCGACCGCGACGGTGCGGTTGCTGAGCCTGGATCCGTTCGACGCGACCGCCGTGCTGGCCGGGCTGGCACCGGAGCTGGACCGCGTCGCGGACCGGGCGGTGGAGGCGGCCCGCCGAGTGGCCGACGAGGGGGTGGACGCCCTGCCCGCCACCTCGGCGCCCGTGCTGGAGATCGGCGCCGAGGCCCACGCGGCCTGGCCGGTGCGGTTGTTCGCCTCGTAAGGACGCTCACCCCCCGGGTACCCGTAACAAAGTTTGGAGCCGTATCCATGCACCTCGACCACACCCATCCCGGTCCCGCCGCCGTGAGCGCCGACGCCCACCGGCCCGACGGATCACGGCGCGCGCTGCGCATCGGGCTCGGCGGCCCCGTCGGATCGGGCAAGACCGCCACCGTCGCCGCCCTGTGCCGGGCGCTGCGCGACGAGTTGTCGCTCGCCGTCGTCACCAACGACATCTACACCCGCGAGGACGCCGAGTTCCTGCTCAGGGAGGCCGTGCTGCCGCCCGAGCGGATCACGGCCGTGGAGACCGGCGCCTGCCCGCACACCGCGATCCGCGACGACATCTCCGCCAACCTGGAAGCGGTGGAGGACCTGGAGGAGGCGGTCGGGCCGCTGGACCTGATCCTTCTCGAGTCCGGCGGCGACAACCTCACCGCCACCTTCTCCAAGGGGCTGGTGGACGCACAGATCTTCGTGATCGACGTCGCCGGCGGTGACGACATCCCGCGCAAGGGCGGCCCCGGCGTCACCACCGCCGACCTGCTCGTCGTCAACAAGACCGACCTCGCGCCGTACGTCGGCTCCGACCTCGCCCGGATGGCCGCCGACGCCAAGGCGCAGCGCGCCGAACTCCCGGTGGTGCTGCAGTCGTTGCGCGGCGAGGACGGGGTCGCCGACGTGGCCGCCTGGGTGCGCGGGCGGCTGGCCGCGTGGACCGCGTGACGGCGTCCGGGGTACGGGCGAGCGCCCGGATCGTCGCCCGCGACGACGGGCGCGGCGGTACGGCCCTGCCCGTGCTGGACGGCGAGGGGCCGCTGGCGCTTCGCCGCACCCGGGCGAGCGGCGGCGAGGCCCGGGTCATGGTCGTCGGGGCGATGAGCGGGCCGCTCGGCGGTGACCGGTTCGCCGTCGACGCACGGGTGGAGCGGGGCGCCCGGCTGCACATCGGCTCGGCCGCCGCCACCATCGCGCTGCCGGGCCAGGCGAAGGGGGAGGCGCGCTACGACGTACGGCTGCGGGTGGACGACGACGGCGAACTGCGCTGGCTGCCCGAGCAGCTGATCTCCGCCGCGGGGAGCGACCTGTACGTCACCACCCGCGCCGAACTCGGGGCCGGGGCACGGCTGGTGCTGCGCGAGGAGCAGGTGCTCGGGCGGACCGGCGAGGAGCCCGGGCGGCTCACCAGCCGCCTGACCGTGCGGATCGCGGGCCGCACCGTACTCGACCAGGAGCTGGCCTGCGGCCCGGGCGCGCCGGGCGGCTGGGACGGTCCGGCCGTACTGGCGGGACACCGCGCCGTCGGCCAACTCGTCGTCGTCAGACCCGAGTTCACCGAGCAGGCCGCCGCGGCACGGATGCTGGGCGAGTCCGCGGCGCTCGTCCCGCTCGCCGGGCCCGCCGTCCTGGTGACCGCCGTGGCGGCCGACGCGCTCCGGCTGCGGCGGGTGCTGGACGAGTCACTGGCCCGGCTCGGCGAGCGGAACTAGGACTCTCCGCTCAGCGGTACAAGATCGTCCGGTTATCGGATTGGCAAAGAAGGAACACGCCCCCTGTTCCCGGGCTGCCCACAGCCGCGAGGATCCCCCCTGACCATTCGCAGCGACGCAGGGGGAGAGCCCACTTGAGGGACAACAGAGCGAAGAGCCGCGTGCTGGCGCTCGGTTCGGCCGGGGTGCTGGTCACCGCGACCCTGATAGCCGGCGCGGTGTCGGCACCCGCGGCCAGCGCCGAAAGCCGCCACGGACAGGACCGCGAGGCCCGGGGCGCCCGGATCGCCGCCGACCGCGCGGCCGAGGCCGGGATCGACTGGCAGGACTGCCCCGCCGACTGGGGGCTGGAGAAGCCCATCCAGTGCGGCTGGGTCTCGGTACCGCTCGACTACGCCAAGCCGTACGGCAAGCAGATCAAGCTCGCCGTCGACCGCATCGGCAACACCGGTACCCCGCAGGAGCGTCAGGGGGCGCTCGTCTACAACCCCGGCGGCCCCGGCGCCTCCGGGCTGCGCTTCCCGCGCCGGGTCACCACCAAGAACCCCGTCTGGGCCAACGTGGCCAAGGCGTACGACTTCGTGGGCTTCGACCCGCGCGGCGTCGGCCACTCCGCACCCATCTCCTGCGAGGACCCGCAGGCGTTCGTCAAGGCGCCCAAGGCCGACCCGGTGCCCGGCACCGAGGCCGACAAGAGGGCCCAGCGGAAGCTCGCCCGCGAGTACGCCGAGGGCTGCGCCGAGCGCAGCGGCGCGATGCTGCCCCAGATGACCACCCCCAACAGCGCCCGCGACCTGGACGTCATCCGGGCCGGCCTCGGCGAGAAGCGGCTCAACTACCTCGGCGTCTCCTACGGAACCTACCTCGGTGCCGTCTACGGCACGCTGTTCCCGGGCCACCTGCGCCGGATGATCGTCGACAGCGTGGTCGACCCGTCACGGGAGAAGATCTGGTACCAGGCCAACCTGGACCAGGACGTCGCCTTCGAGGGCCGCTGGAAGGACTGGGAGGACTGGGTCGCAGCCAACGACACCGCCTTCCACCTCGGCACCACCCGCGCCGCCGTCCAGGCCAAGTGGCTGGAGCTGCGCGCCACGGCCAGGAAGAGCCCCATCGGCGGGATCGTCGGGCCGGCCGAGCTGATCTCCTTCTTCCAGAACGCCCCGTACTACGACTCCTCGTGGGTGCCGGTGGCGACGGTCTTCGCCAAGTACGTCGCCGGTGACACCAAGGCGCTGGTCGACGCGGCCGGCCCCGACCTCACGAACACCGCCGGCAACATCGCCTCGGAGAACGGCAACGCGGTCTACACGGCCGTCGAGTGCACCGACGCGCACTGGCCCGCCAGCTGGCACAAGTGGGACCGGGACAACACCCGGCTCAACACCGACTACCCGTTCATGACCTGGGCCAACGCCTGGATGAACCTGCCGTGCGCGACCTGGCCCGCCAAGCAGCGGACGCCGGTGGACGTCACCACCCACAAGGGCCTGCCGCCGGTGCTCATCGTGCAGTCCACCCGGGACGCCGCCACTCCCTACGACGGCGCCGTCGAACTGCACCACCGCTTCCAGGGCTCCCGCCTGATCACCGAACGGGACGCGGGCTCCCACGGCGTGACCGGCCTGGTCCACCCGTGCGTCAACACACGGGTGGACACCTATCTGCTCACCGGGAAGCTGGACACCGCGGACGTGACCTGCGCCCCGCACGCCACGCCCAAGCCGTAACCGCTCCACGGCGGTGACGAGGGGCGGCCGGAAACCCCGGCCGCCCCTCCCTCGCCCAGCCCGCGACTCAACTCAGCGGCATCCGGGGGAACTTGCGCTCCCTCTCCGCCGTGGCCGCCTGCTCCGCCTTCACGACCGCCGCGTACTGGTCCACGTACTCCTGGCCGGACAGGGTCAGGATGGCGTACATGATCTCGTCGGTGACGGCACGCAGGATGGCCTTCTCGTCCTCCATGCCGGCATACCGGGAGAAGTCGAGGGGCTTGCCGAAGCGGATGACGACCGGGTGGATGTTCGGGATGACCTTGCCCGGGGGCTGCGCCTCGAAGGTTCCGATCATCGCGCAGGGGACGACCGGGACCCCGGCCCGCAGCGCCATCACGGCGACACCGACCTTGCCCTTGTAGAGGCGGCCGTCGTGCGAGCGGGTGCCCTCCGGGTAGATGCCGAGCAGCTCGCCCTTGCCCAGCACGCCGAGGCCCTCACGGATCGCGGCCTGCCCCGCGTCCTTGCCTGAGCGGTCCACCGGGATCTGCCCGGCGCTGCGGAAGAAGAACGCGGTCAGCCGGCCCTTGACGCCGGGGCCGGTGAAGTACTCGGCCTTGGCGAGGAACGTGATGCGCCGCTTGATGATCGCCGGCATCAGGAAGTGGTCGGAGAACGAGAGGTGATTGCCCGCGACGATGGCCGCCCCGGAGTCCGGCACGTGCTCCAGGCCCTCGGTCCGGGGGCGGAAGACCAGTCTCAGCAACGGCCCCAACAGCACGTATTTGAGCAGGTAGTAGAACAATGGAGGTCGCTCCTCGCTCCGGCGGGAGGCCAGTGTAAGCGTGGGGCCGACCGGCCGGAACAGCGCGCGGAGCGGGCGCGGGCGTGTCATCAGGTGTACCCGCTGCCGGCACATCCCGGGCGCGACGCCGCCCTCCCCGGATCTCCCCGCGGCGTCACACGTCGTCCAGCCCCTCGCCGGCCCGCTGGGCACGGTCGCGGCCGATGACCTGGCGGCGTTTCCACTCGCGGCGGACCTCGGCTTCCAGACGTGAGTCCGTGCGGGAGGCGATCCACTCGTTCTCGCGCAGGAGCTTGCGGTAGCTGTGCAGTCTGCGGTCGGAGAGTTCGCCGTCGGCCACCGCGGCGAGGACCGCGCACCCGGGTTCGGCGTCATGCGCGCAGTTGTGGAAGCGGCAGGAGAGGGCGAGTTCCTCGATCTCGGAGAAGACCTGGGCGATGCCGCTCCCGGCGTCCCACAGGCCGACGCCGCGCAGCCCGGGGGTGTCGATGAGGACGCCGCCGCCGGGCAGCGGCATCAGGTCCCTGGTGGTGGTCGTGTGCCGGCCCTTGCCGTCGGAGTCCCGTGCGGCCTGTACCCGCTGGGCGTCGGCGCCGGCCAGCACGTTGGCCAGCGTGGACTTGCCGGCGCCTGATTGCCCGAGCAGCACCGCGGTGCCGCCGGCGACGGCCGAGGCCAGGTCGTCGACGCCGGCGCCGCTCTCGGCGCTGACGGCCAGCACCGGCACCCCGGGCGCGGCCGCCTCGCAGTCGGAGACCAGGTAGCCGAGCGAGACCGGGTCCTCGACGAGATCCGCCTTGGTCAGGACCAGGAGGGGCTGGGCGCCGCATTCCCAGGCCAGGGCCAGGAACCGTTCCATGCGCGCCAGGTCGAGCTCGACCGCCAGGGAGACGGCTATGACCACGAGGTCGATGTTGGCCGCGAGGACCTGGCCGTCGGACCGCTTGGAGGAGGTGGAGCGGACGAACGCGGTACGGCGGGGCAGCAGGGCCCGTACGGCGGGAGGATCGGCTTCGAGGTCGACCGCGGCCCAGTCGCCGGTGCAGACCGTCCGCAGCTTGCCGTCCGACGGCTTCGCGAAGAGCGCCGTCGGCACATACGGGGTGGTGTCCCCGGCGGCCACCGGCCCGGTGACGGCGTGCACGGTCGCAGTGCTCCCCTCCCGCGCGACGACGACGCTGCAGCGCCCCCGGTCGACGCGTGCGACACGCGCGGGGACCAGGCCCTGTGAGCGGTACGGGGCGAAGTCCTCGGCCACGCCCGCGTCCCAGCCGTAGGGGCTCAGCGGGTGCGTGTCGGTGGGACCAGTCATCAGAGCAACCCTTCGCAGTACCGGTCCGGCGGCGGATGGTGAGCCGCCGTGGCGTGCGGTCCACACCGCCGTGGCGGGCGCGGCGGTTCGGCGCCCACGTTCCGGCAGCCTAACCGGCCTCCCGCACTGAGCCGCTCTCTTTTCGGCCCCGTTGACGACACGTCAACTCAATTGACCCACCTGCCATAAACGCAGCGTTTAGCGCGTGTTCCGATGGTGCGCCCGCTGATGCGGACATCTCGTCGGTCCGCTGAGGCACGCATGCGCAGCTTCGTTTATGCCCTGTGTTCTTTGGGGCGAATTGGTCTGGTACGCACGGCGGTTGTGATCGAACAGAGATGAAGGAAAGGGCGCCCCGCCGTCGGGGAGCGGTCGATAGTGGGCGCCGTGTTCCGGTGCGGACGCGGTAGTGACTGAGGGGGAATTCCATGCGGGGCTCGATGGGTGCGATGTGGTGCGCCGGTGTCCTGACCGTCGGACTCGCCGCGACCGGCTGCGGCGCCGGCACGACCGGTGACGAGGGCGGTGGTCCGCCCGGCGGTCTCTTCCGGTTCGGCCTCACCGAGCCCAGGACCATCGATCCCGCGCTCGCGGCCGAGACGCCGGGCATGGTGACCGCGGAAGTGCTGTTCACCGGGATGTACCGGGTGGCCCCCGACGGACGGCTGATACCCAAGCTGGCCAGGTCCGCCACCTCGAACGCCGACTGCACCCAGTGGACCTTCCGGATCAAGGGCGGTACGCGGTTCACCGACGGCGAGCCGGTGGACGCCCAGGCCTTCGTCCGGGGCTGGACCCGGGCCGCGAGCAAGGCCATGGCCTCCGACGTGGCCTACCACCTCGGCGGCATCAAGGGTTTCCAGGACCTGCAGGACGGCAGGTCCAGCACCTTCAGCGGACTGAAGGCCGTCGACGCGACCACGCTGCGGGTCGACCTCGGCTCGGCCGACTGCGAGTTCTACAAGAAGACCAGCCACACCGTTTTCAGCCCCATGCCCAAGGTGGCCGGAATCGGACCGAACAAGAAGTTCGAAGCGGCCCCCGTCGGCAACGGCCCGTTCAAGATGCAGGGCACCTGGCAGCACAACAAGCTGATCACGCTGGTACGCAATGACGACTACGGCCTGGAGAAGGCCCATCTGGGCAAGGTCGAGATCTATCTGCTCAATCCCACCAGCGTGTTCGACCTGGAGTACCAGGGATTCCAGACGGGGCAGTTCGACTACGCGCATGTGCCGACGCCGCAGCTGAAGGTGGCCGAGGCGAAGTACAAGCCGCAGGGTCAGTGGATCCAGAAGGAAACCAACGGCATGAACTATCTGCTGCCGGTGACCGACCGGGGTCCCATGAAGAGCAAGGACGCCCGGCTCGCGATTTCCTACTCGATCGACCGTTCGCTGATCGCCCAGAGCGTCTACCAGGGTTTCCAGAAGCCGTCCAGTTCCCTCGTCCCCGCTGCTCTGCCCGAGTCGTACCAGCCGGGCCTGTGCGGATCCTGTCTCAAGCCGGACCCGGCCAAGGCCAGGGCCTACGCCAGGAAGGCAGGGCTCAAGCCGGGTGACTCGCTGACCCTGACCTTCAACACCGGTGCCGGCCACGAGGACTGGATCCAGGCGGTCGGCAAGCAGATCGAGCAGGTCCTCGGCGTGAAGGTGAACATCAAGGGCGAACCGTCCAAGCAGGTCTTCGACGACGAGCAGAGCGCGAACGCCACCGGCCTGTTCCGCTACTCCTGGGGCGCGGACTACCCGACGGCCGACGACTACCTCTATCCGATGCTGGACACCGCCTCCATCAACCGGTCGGCGGACGGCTCGGTGGTCGGCGACAACCGGGCCCGCTACGCCAATCCCGCCTTCGACGCGCTGATCACCAAGGCCCGAGCCACCCGCGACGAGAAGCAGCGCACCGAGATCTACAAGCAGGCCGAGAAACTCGCCATGGACGACATGGCGCTCATTCCGACCTTCACCAGGACCGAGTACCGCGTGGTGCGGACCGACAAGTTCGACGGGCTCGACGACATCAGCTTCGGCGAGACGCCGTACCTGGAGAACATCTCGGTGAAGAAGTGACCGGAACCGCGCGGCGCGACAGAGAGGCCCTTCGTGGGAAGGTATGTGGTCCGAAGGCTCGGGCAGTTGATCCTCGTCCTGCTCGGCGCCACCGTCATCATGTTCACCTGTCTCTTCCTGGTCCCGGGAAATCCCATCGGACCCCTGGCGGGCAGTGAGAAGGCGAGCGACCCGGTGGTGGCCTCTCAGCTGCGGGAGCACTATCACCTGGACAAGCCGGTGTACGAGCAATACGCCTTCTACGTGAAGGACGTGGCCGTCGGCGACCTCGGCGAGGATTTCATCCAGCGCCGCCCGGTGACCGAGATCCTCGGGCCGAAACTGGTGAACACCGGCGAACTGGCCCTGGCCGCGATCGTCATCGACGTCGTGCTGGGCATGTCCGTCGGCGTGGTCGGCGCCCTGTTCAGATTCAGTGTCTGGGACATTCTGACGACCTTCTCGACCACGCTCGCCGTCGGCTTCCCGACGTTCGTCACGGGATTCCTCCTGCAGAAGTTCTTCGTGGTGCAACTGGGCTGGTTCCCGCTGCTCAGCCAGGGGGACCTGAAGTCGCTGGTGCTGCCCGCGTTCAGCCTGGCCATCCTCGACGCGGCCCTGGTGGCCCGTCTGATGCGGGGCACCATGCTGGAGGTGCTCAGGGCGGACTACGTCAAGACGGCCGTCGCCAAGGGCCTGCCGCGACGCACCGTGATCACCCGGCACGTCCTGCGCAACTCCGCGATCCCGGTCGTCACCTACCTGGGCATCTCCTTCGGCCTGATGCTCGGCGGCGCGCTGATCGCGGAGACGATCTTCAACTGGGACGGGGTCGGACTGGCACTGGTCTCCGCGGTCCAGCAGCAGAACAACCCGGTCGTCCTGGGGGTGGTGACCTACGGCGTCGCCGTGTTCGTCGTACTCAACCTCCTCGTCGACCTGGTCTGCGCGGCCCTCGACCCCCGTATCCGATACGAGTAGCCGGCCCCCGCGATGACGGAAGACCAACTCATGACCGAGCCGACCGAACACTCCGGCGGCGGGGCGGCCGCGGCCGTCGCGCCGCCCGAGGCCCCGATCCCCGCCACCACGCAGTGGGCGGACGCACGCCACCGGTTCCTGCAGAACAGACTCGCCGTGGTGGGGCTGGCGATCGTCGCCCTCCTGGTGCTCGTCGCCGTCCTCGGCCCGTGGCTCGCCCCCCAGGATCCCTACGCCCAGGACCTCAGGAACACCCTGGCGGGCCCGTCCGCCCGGCACTGGATGGGCACCGACGCGCTCGGCCGCGATCTGTTCTCCCGCCTGGTCGCGGGAACCCGGATCGCGATGGTGGTCGGGTTCGCCGCCATGGCGCTCAGCTGCTTCCTGGGCATCGTGCTGGGCGTGCTCGCCGGCTGCTTCGGCACCTGGGCGGACACCCTGATCATGCGGACCGCGGACATCTTCTTCGCCTTCCCGCTGCTCATCGGCGCCATAGCGATCATGCTGGTGGTGGGCCAGGGCATCACGCCCGTGATCATCTCTCTCGCCCTGTTCTCCTGGGCCACCATCGCGCGGTTGCTGCGCAGTTCCATCCTCACCACCCGGGAGATGGACTACGTGCACGCCGCGAGGGCCCTGGGCGCCGGCCGGGCGCGGATCATCCGGCAGCACATCCTGCCCAACTCCCTGGCCGCGGTGCTGGTGTACGCGACCTTCAACGTCGGTACGGCGATCGTCGGCGTGGCCTCGCTGTCCTTCCTCGGCATCGGCGTCGCACCGGGCGTACCGGAGTGGGGCAGCATGCTGGCGTCCGGCCGCGGGTTCGTCGGGGTCAAGGACTACCTGTGGCTCTGCCCCGGCTTCGCCATCGTGCTGACCGTGCTGGGCTTCGTCTTCGTCGGAGACGGACTGCGCGACGCCCTCGATCCCAAACTGCGCTGAGGAGAGCTGCGTTCATGGCCATCCTGGACACGTCGGCCACGGCCGGACAGACGCCGGCGACGGCGCCCCTGCTGGAGATCCGCGATCTGCACGTCGAGTTCCGCACCCGCGACGGTGTCGCCAAGGCGGTCAACGGGGTGAACTACCAGGTGCACAGCGGGGAGACGCTGGCCGTGCTCGGCGAGTCGGGCTCCGGCAAGTCGGTCACCGCGCAGGCGGTGATGGGCATCCTGGACATGCCGCCCGGCCGGATCACCCGCGGCCAGATCCTCTTCCGCGGCCAGGACCTGCTGACCATGACGGGCGAGCAGCGCCGGAGGCTGCGCGGCCGCAGGATCGCGATGATCTTCCAGGACGCGCTCTCCTCCCTCAACCCGGTGCTCAGCGTGGGCCGGCAACTCGGGGAGATGTTCCAGGTGCACCGGGGGATGTCCCGCAAAGCCGCCCGGGTCGCGGCGATCGAGCTGATGGACCGGGTGCACATCCCCGCGGCGAGCGCAAGGGTGGACGACTACCCGCACCAGTTCTCCGGCGGTATGCGCCAGCGGATCATGATCGCGATGGCGCTGGCCCTGGAGCCGGACCTCATCATCGCCGACGAACCGACGACGGCCCTGGACGTCACCGTGCAGGCCCAGGTGATGGACCTGCTCGCGGAACTGCGCCGGGAGTCGGACATGGGGCTGATCCTGATCACCCATGACCTGGGGCTGGTCGCGGAGGCCGCCGACCGGATCGCGGTGATGTACGCCGGCCGGATCGTGGAGAGCGCGCCCGTCCGCGACATCTACCGGCGGCCCGCTCATCCCTACACCGAGGCACTGCTCGAGTCGATCCCCCGGCTGGACCGCAAGGGCGGCCCGCTCCGGTCGATCGAGGGCCTGCCGCCCAGTCTGCTGCGGATACCCGAGGGGTGTGCCTTCCATCCGCGCTGCCACCGGGCGAGGGAGTTGTGCCGCACCGAGGTGCCGCTGCCGGACCGGCCGGCCCCGGAGCGGACGAGCGCCTGCCACTTCTGGAAGGAGACCTTCGGTGACTGAGCTGCTCGAGGTGCGCGATCTGGTCAAGCACTTCCCGCTGACGCGCGGCGGCCTCCTCAGACGACGGATCGGCGCGGTCAGGGCGGTCGACGGGGTCTCCTTCGGCCTGAACCGGGGAGAGACCCTCGGCATCGTCGGCGAGTCGGGCTGCGGCAAGTCCACCGTCGCGAAGCTGCTGATGCGCCTCGAAGAGCCGACGTCGGGACAGGTCCTGTACAAGGGCGAGGACATCGCCCGGCTCTCCGGCAAGGCCCTCCAGGCCGTGCGCCGCAACGTTCAGATGGTCTTCCAGGACCCGTACACCTCGCTCAACCCGCGCATGACGGTCGGCGACATCGTCGGGGAGCCGTACGACATCCACCCGGAGGTCGCGCCCAAGGGCGACCGGCGCCGCAAGGTGCGGGAACTGCTGGACGTGGTCGGGCTCAACCCGGAGTACGTCAACCGCTATCCGCACCAGTTCTCCGGCGGACAGCGCCAGCGCATCGGCATCGCCCGTGGTCTGGCCCTCAACCCCGAGATCATCATCTGCGACGAACCGGTCTCGGCCCTGGACGTGTCCGTACAGGCCCAGGTGGTGAACCTGATGGCCCGGCTGCAGCGGGAGTTCGGACTGTCGTACGTGTTCATCGCCCACGACCTGTCCGTCGTCCGGCACATCTCCGACCAGGTCGGGGTGATGTACCTGGGGCGGATGGTGGAGACGGGCGACGTCACGCAGATCTACGACCACCCCACCCATCCCTACACCCAGGCGCTGCTGTCGGCGGTTCCCGTGCCCGACCCGGAGGCCGGGCGGCGGCGGGAGCGCATCATCCTGGCCGGTGACGTGCCCTCGCCGGCCGACCCGCCCTCGGGCTGCCGGTTCCGGACGAGATGCTGGATGGCACAGGACCGCTGTGCGACCGAGGTCCCGGAACTCGCGGTGCCGGATCGTTTCCGCGAAGCGGCAGGACCGACCGCTCACCCCAGCGCCTGCCACTTCGCCGCGGAACGGGAGGGCGACGGCCCGGCCCCGGGCTCCGACGGGCGGCGGGACGCCAGGACATCGGGAACGTCCGGAACCCCTAGGACATCGACATCTGCATGAGGCCGGCCCGGAAGGCGAAGGAGACGAGCTGGGCCCGGTCCCTCAACTCCAGCTTGTTGCGCAGCCGGTAGACATGGGTGCGTACCGTCGCGCTGCCGATCGTCAGCGAGTCCGCGATCTCCTCGGTCGACATGCCCTTGGCGATGAGGACCAGGATCTCGCGTTCGCGGGGCGTCAGTGCCGTCAGGACCGGCTGGAGGAGTTCCTCGGGCTGGCTGTCCTGGCGGCGGAACCAGTGCACGAGACGCTGGGCCACCCGGGGGGCCAGCATCACCTGCCCGCGCGCCGCCGCCTGCACGGCGCTGCGGAGTTCCTCCCGGCTCACCTCCTTGACGAGGAGTCCGCATGCCCCGGCGTGAATGACGTCGGCCACAATGTCGGATCCGTCGTTCATCGTGTAGACGACCACGCGCGGAGAAGGCTCGATGATTTCCTGGCTGAGTCTGCGGATCATTTCAATTCCGGACAGGCCCTGAAGGGAGAGCCCGGTGAGCACGACGTCCGGACGGTGTTTCCGGACCAGCATGATGGCGTGAATTCCGCTGTCCGTCGTGTCGACGACGTTGATGTCGTCCTCCGAGGAGAGCAGTGCGCGGAGACCGTCGCGTACCACTGGCAATTCATCACATATCAGGACATTGATGGTCATTGCTGAGAATCCCCCTTGGGGGCGACGCGGGTATCGCGGTGCCCCCTTCTGGTACAGGCAGGCGGAAAGAGAACCCGGGTGGTCGACTTCGATCTCCTGGCCCTGTCGCCGCCAGTCAAGCGTTTCAGAATGGTCGTGCGGTGCTCGGCTCAGGCTGACAGATAGCCTGGCTCAAGGCAAGGGCCGACGAAATTCGGCCAGCGTCGATGAAATATGTTTAACCCGACGTGACGAAGGAAAGAGTGGCTGGCCTTTTGAATTGGCATACGGACATTCCAGCCGTCTCACGGTGTGCGGGTTCACATCAGGCCGTGGCAGGTTCACTTCCGTCCGGCTCCGGCGCGATGCGGCCGTCATCGCCACTGCCGTGACCTTCGCCGTCACCGGCCGCCGGATCCTCGTGCACCGCTTCCAGCATGCGCGCGGAACGCACCACGAAAAGCAACGCGGGCGTGAGGAACATCCACACGGCGCCGATCGTCAGCATGGTCGCCGGCGAGGTCAGCCCGCCCGCCGGACCCGCGAGAGCCTGACCGACCGGCAGCAGGCCGATGCTGCCCAGCCACTCGTACGAACTCACCCGGCCCATCGAACCGAGCGGCACGTTCTGCTGCATGGCGGTCAGCGAGAAGACGTTGAACATGGACAGGCCGATATTGCTGACCAGGGCGGCGGCCGCGATCACCGGCACGGGGGCGAGCAACGCCAGCATCAGCAGCTGCAGTCCGTAGAGCCCGAGCGGCAGGAACGAGGCACGCATGATGTAGCGGGGCCGCATGCGCAGGGCGATCACCCCGCCGAGCACCGAACCGATCCCGCTGCACGTCGTGATGACGGCCCACGCGGGCGCCCCGCCCAGATGGGCGCGCGCCTCGGTGGGGCCGAAGATCTGCCAGGCGGGGAGCACCAGCAGATGGAAGCTCGCGGCCCAGGCCACCATCGTCCACAGCCAGGTGCGGGAACTGAACTCCTGCCAGCCCAGCTTCAGATCGTTCAGGACGCTGGAGTTCTCCTCGCCGTCGGCCGTCTTCTTCGGGCCGAGCCGCAGCATGTACAGAGCCACCGCGCTGACCGCGTACGTCACACCGTCGAAGATCAACGCCGACCCGGGGTCGACGAGCGCGACCAGGACACCACCGAAGGCGGGACCGATCGACCACGCGATGTTCTCGCTGAGTCCGACGAGCCCGTTGGCCCGTTGCAGCGCCCCCGGCTTGACGACCTCGGGCAGCAGCCCGGAGGCGGCGGGCTGGAAGAAGGCCGCCGCGGTACCGGCGACCAGCTGCAGAACGATCATCGACGTCAGGGACGCGTGCCCGGTCACCAGGAGCACACCCTGCAGCGTCTGGGAGAGGAAACGGGTCGCGTCGCACACGAGCATCAGCAGCCGACGCGCCATACGGTCCGCGATCACCCCTCCCAGCAGCAGCAGAACCACCGTGGGCAGGATCCGGGCGGCCAGCACGAGACCCAACGCCGAAGGCGAGTTGGTCACTTCGAGTACGGCGAAGGCCAGGGCGATCGGGACGATCGCGTCCCCGACGACCGAGAACGTCTGGCCGATGTACAGCAGTCTGAACTCGCGCTGCCGCAACAGTGCCCAGATCCCTTCCCGGCCGGCCGAGCGCTGCTTGTTGCGGATGTTCATGCGGACCTTTCCTGACCCGGCCGGTTCTCGGCCGACGCACGCGATTCCTCTTCCTGCCCCGTGAGCAGTGACTCCACCTGCTCCGGGTCGACCTCGTTCAGCAGTTCCTCCACCACCGCGACCGCCAACTGCTCGACGGTCGGGGCCTCGAGCAGCGCGCCGACGCGGAGGTCGACCCCGAAGGCACGGCGGACACGCGCCATCAGACGCATCGCCAGCAGCGAGTCCCCACCGAGGTCGAAGAAGCTGTCGTCGATCCCGACGGGCCGCTGCGGGAGCACCTCGCGGAAGAGTTCCACGAGCCCCGTCTCGATGGCGTCCCGGGGCTCTTTGCCGGTGGGTTGCTGAAGCGGAGCGGCAGGTGGGGGGAGGCGTGTGGGGTCGAGTTTTCCGTTGGGGGTGGTGGGGAGTGTGGGGAGGGGGGTGATGGTGGTGGGGATCATGTGGGTGGGGAGGTGGGTGGT
>NZ_JBIAGM010000019.1:0-163640 GCF_042869815.1 Streptomyces sp. NPDC006739 | reverse complement strand
ATCCGCAAGCAGAACCCCGCCTTCGGGATCGGCACGTACACCGAACTGCAGTCCTCCAACCCGGCGGTGCTCGCCTTCCTCCGGGAGGCCCCCGCGAAGGACGGCGGGGACGACCTGGTGCTGTGCGTCAACAACTTCTCCCGGTTCGCCCAGCCCACCGAACTCGACCTGCGGACCTACGACGGACGGCACCCGGTGGAGCTGATCGGCGGGGTGCGCTTCCCCGCCATCGGTGAACTGCCCTACCTCCTCACCCTCCAGGGCCACGGCTTCTACTGGTTCCGGCTCACCCGAGTCGCATCCCGCATCGGCCGACGACGCTGAGCGTGCGGTGCCGAGGAAAGGACGCGTCACCATGCCGAAGACCATCACCACCCTGCGGCCGAGAACCACGGGCGGCGTCGACCGGCCCCTGGCCTCGCTGGCCGGCCTGCTGCGGGAATGGCTGCCCGGGCAGCGCTGGTTCGCGGGCAAGGACCGGCCGGTCACCGACCTGTCGGTGCTGTCCGTGACGGAACTGTTCCCGGGCTGTCTGCACCTGCTGGTGCACGCCGGTCACTCGGCGGTGCCGGCCCCCGGCGGCGCTCCCCCGGCCGGCGACTGCTACCAGCTGCTGCTCGGGGTGCGCGAGCACCTGGCGCCGCGCCTGGAGCGGGCGTTCATCGGCCGGGCCGAGGAGGGACCGCTGGCCGGTCTCGCGGTCTACGACGCCCTGCACGACCCGCGCGCCGCCCACCTCCTGCTGGAGCGGCTGCGGCAGCCGGGCGCCGCCGGCCCGCTGCGCTTCGAGGCGGACCCGGCGGTGCGGCTGCCCGGCGGACTCGCGCCGCGGCTGCTGGACGCCGAGCAGTCCAACACCTCGCTGGTGTACGGCGACGCGTACATCCTGAAGGTCTTCAGGCGCATCCAGCCCGGCACCAACCCCGATCTGGAGGTGCCGGAGGCGCTGGCCGCGCAGGGCTGCGGCCGGGTGCCCGCGCCGGTGGCCTGGTTCCGCACGACCGAGCCGCGCCCGGCGACGCTCGGCGTCCTCCAGCCGTTCCTGCCCGACGCCACCGACGGCTGGACGCTCGCCCTCGACGCGCTCGGCACGGGCGACGACTTCACCAGGGAGGCGCACGAACTGGGCCGGGCCATGGCCGAGGTGCACCTCGCGCTGGCCACCGCCTTCCCGTCCGGCGGCCACGACGAGACCGGCCCCACCGCGCGGGCGATGTCGGCGCGGCTGGAGGCCGCCGCGCACGCCGTACCGGCCCTGCGGCCGTACGTGCCCGGGCTGCGCACCGCGTTCGACGCGCTGGCCAGCTGCGACGCCGGGCCACCCGTCCAGCGCATCCACGGTGACCTGCACCTCGGGCAGGTGCTCAGGGCCGGCCGGGACTGGTTCGTCATCGACTTCGAGGGCGAGCCGTCCCGTCCGCTCGCCGAGCGGCGCGGCGCCCAGTCCCCGGTGCGGGACGTGGCCGGGATGCTGCGCTCCTTCGACTACGCGGCCCGGCAGCGCCGCCCCTGGCGCCCGGAGTGGGCCCGGCGCTGCCGGGAGGCGTTCTGCGCGGGCTACGCCGCCCGGGCCGGGTGGGATCCGCGCAAGAAGCACGCGCTGCTGCGCGCCCACGAGACCGACCGGGCGGTCTACGAAGTGCTGTACGAGGCCAGGCACCGTCCGGACTGGCTGCCGGTTCCGATGGCCGCGATCCAGCGGCTCGCCGTCTGGAGAGGCTGACCCCATGGCCCTGCGCGACACCTCACCGCCCGAATCCGCCGGGCCCCCGCCCTCGGTGGCCGGCTCCCTGGACCCGGCCGACCGGGGCCGTCTGCTCGCCGGCACGCACCACGACCCGCACGCCCTGCTGGGCGCCCACCCGGTGCGCGGCGGCACCGTCGTGCGGGCGCTGCGCCCGCACGCGCGCGCGGTGAGCGTCCTGGCCGACGGCACGCGCACCCCGCTCGCCCCGGCGGGCGACGGGCTGTTCACGGCCGTACTCCCGGGTGCGGACATGCCGTCGTACACACTGGTCGTGGAGTACGACGACGGTGAGCGGGAGGTGCACGACCCGTACCGCTTCCTGCCCGCGCTCGGCGAGCTGGACCTGCACCTGATCCGGGAGGGCCGGCACGAGCAGCTGTGGCGGGCGCTCGGCGCGCATCCCATGACCCACCAGGGCGTCACCGGCACCCGCTTCACCGTGTGGGCGCCCAACGCCCAGGGGGTGCGGGTGGCCGGGGACTTCACCTACTGGGACGGCACCCAGTACCCGATGCGCTCGCTGGGCTCGTCCGGGGTGTGGGAGCTGTTCCTGCCGGGCGTCGGCGACGGCGCCCGGTACAAGTTCGAGATCACCTCCCGCCACGGCGGCCGGTTCCTGAAGGCCGACCCGATGGCCCGGCGCACGGAGGAGCCGCCCGCGACCGCGTCGATCGTCACCTCCTCGTGCTACGAGTGGGGCGACCAGGAGTGGATGGAGCACCGCGCGGACACACCGGTGCACCAGGCGCCGTTCTCGGTGTACGAGGTCCATCTGCCGTCCTGGCGGCCCGGATCGACCTACCGGCAGCTCGCAGAGGAGCTGCCCGCGTACGTCAAGGACCTCGGCTTCACCCACGTCGAACTGATGCCGGTCGCCGGGCATCCCTTCAGCGGCTCCTGGGGCTACCAGGTCACCTCCTACTACGCGCCCACGCCCCGGCTCGGCTCCGCGGACGACTTCCGCTTCTTCGTGGACGCCTGCCACCGGGCCGGCCTCGGCGTGATCATGGACTGGGTGCCGGCCCACTTCCCCAAGGACGACTGGGCGCTGGCCCGCTTCGACGGGGACCCGCTGTACGAGCCCGGGGACGACCGGCGCGCCGAGCACCCGGACTGGGGGACGTACGAGTTCGACTTCGGGCGCACCGAGGTGCGCAACTTCCTGGTCGCCAACGCCGTCTACTGGTGCGAGGAGTTCCACATCGACGGCCTGCGCGTGGACGCCGTCGCCTCCATGCTCTACCTCGACTACTCCCGGGACTCCGGGCAGTGGGCGCCGAACGTCTTCGGCGGGCGGGAGGACCTGGACGCGGTGGCCTTCCTCCAGGAGATGAACGCCACCGTGTACCGGCGCTGCCCGGGCGTGATCACGATCGCCGAGGAGTCGACGGCCTGGGACGGGGTGACGCGGCCCACCGACAGCGGCGGGCTCGGGTTCGGGCTGAAGTGGAACATGGGCTGGATGCACGACTCGCTGGAGTACGTCCAGAAGGAGCCGGTGCACCGCAAGTACCACCACCACGAGATGACCTTCTCGATGGTGTACGCCTACAGCGAGAACTACGTCCTGCCGATCTCCCACGACGAGGTCGTCCACGGCAAGCGGGCGCTGGTGTCGAAGATGCCCGGCGACTGGTGGCAGCGGCGCGCCAACCACCGTGCCTACCTGGGGTTCATGTGGGCACACCCGGGCAAGCAGCTGCTGTTCATGGGGCAGGAGTTCGCCCAGGGCGCCGAGTGGTCCGAGGCCGAGGGACCCGAGTGGTGGCTGCTCGACGCCGGCCACCCGTGGGCCGGCGACCACCGCGGCGTACGCGACCTGGTCCGGGACCTGAACAACCGGTATGTGGCCACGCCGGCGCTGTGGCAGCGGGACACCGACCCGGGCGGGTTCCGCTGGGTGCTGTGCGACGCGGCGGACGACAACGTCTTCGCCTTCCTGCGCTACGACGCCGGGGGTTCCCCGCTGCTCGCGGTGTCGAACTTCTCCCCCGTCGTCCGTCACGACTACGGCCTCGGGGTCCCGGACACCGTGTCCGCCTGGCGCGAGGTGCTCAACACCGACGCCGAGCGGTACGGCGGCAGCGGCGTCGGTGAACCGGGCCCGGTCAAGCCCGAGGACGGCGTCCTGCGGATCACGCTGCCCCCGCTCGCCACGGTCTGGCTGACGCCCGAGGGCTGACCTCGCAGGTGTCGGCGGCCGTCCCAGGGGCAGTCGGGGTGTCTACGGACCCGCGACCGCTTCTCGTGGACGGACAGAAGGGCGGCATCACGTGCGCACCGTCGGAGTGGAGGAGGAACTCCTTCTGGTCGATCCCGAGAGCGGCGACCCGAAGGCGCTGGCGGCTGCCGTCCTCGCCCGTGCCGCCCGGGACGATCCCGGACAGGACGTGTTCGAGAAGGAGTTGTTCGGGCAGATGCTCGAGTTCGCCACGCATCCGCAGTCCGACATGGCGGACCTCGGGGACGAGATCGTGCGCTGCCGCAAGGAGGCGGCCCGGCACGCGGGCCGGATCGGCTGTGCGGTCGCGGCGCTCGCCACCTCCCCGCTGCCGGTCAGCCCCCGTCTCACGGTGAACGAGCGCTACCAGTGGCTGGCCGACCGGTACGGTGTGGGGACCCGGGACCAGCTGGCGTGCGGGTGTCATGTGCATGTAGGTGTGGAGTCCGAGGAGGAGGGCGTGGCGGTCCTGGACCGGTTGCGCCCCTGGCTGCCGGTGCTCACCGCGATCAGCTCCAACTCCCCCTTCTGGCAGGGCCGCGACACCGGTTACCACAGCTACCGCACCCGGGTGTGGGGACGCTGGCCGTCGGCCGGGCCGACCGAGCTGTTCGGGTCCCCCGGGCGATACCACCGCCGGGTGACGGACATGGTGGCCACCGGCGTCATCCTGGACGAGGCGATGGCGTACTTCGACGCGCGCCTGTCCGCGCGCTATCCGACGGTGGAGATCCGGGTGGCGGACGTGTGCCTGAGCGCCGACACGGCGGTGCTCATCGCCACGCTGACCCGCGCCCTGGTGGAGACGGCCGCGCGGGAGTGGCGGGCCGGCCGGCCGCCGCCCGACCACAGCGTGAGCCTGCTCCGGCTGGCCGTCTGGCAGGCCACCCGCAAGGGCCTGGAAGGCGACCTGCTCTCCCCGGCGACGATGCGCCCCGAGCCCGCCCCGGCCGTCGTGCGCTCCCTGCTGGAGCACACGGGGGACGCGCTCACCGAGAGCGGTGACGCGGAGCGCGCCGAGGAGGCCGTGGCCGAGCTGCTGCGGGGCGGCACCGGTGCCCGGGCACAGCGGCGGCTGCTGGAACGCAGCGGCAGCCTGCGGGACGTCGTCACCGAGTGCGTGCGCCGCACCCAGGGCTGAGTTGCCCGTTCGGCGGACCCCGCGGCTCCGCCTGGGCTACATTCGAGCACCGCCGACCACCGTACCGGCCGGAAAAGTCACCCTCTGTACACCCTGGAGCCGCGTATGCGCGATGTCGCTTTCGCTCCGGCGGCCGCCCTGTCCCTGACCGGCGGCCTCGCCGACAGCGTCTTCGACACGGCGGCCCTCACCCCCGTCCTGCCGGTGCTTGCCCGCCGCCCGGACGCCGCCGCCGGCGCGTGGGAGGAGGTGACGGCGCTGGAGCTGCGGGACGAAGTGGTCGGCCTCGCCAAGGGGTTGATCGCCTCCGGGATCTCGCCGGGTCACCGGGTGGCCGTGATGTCCCGCACCCGCTACGAGTGGACGGTGTTCGCCCACGCGCTGTGGGCGGTGGGGGCGGAGGTCGTACCGATCCATCCCGCGTCGGCGCGGGAGCAGGTCGAGTGGATCCTGCGGGACGCCGACTGCGAGGCGGTGGTGGTGGAGGACGAGCAGGGTGCCATGACCGTCGGCACCGTGTGCGCGGGGCTGCCACGGCTGCGGCACGTCTGGCAGCTGGACACGGGGGCGCCGGCCGAACTGGTGGAGCGGGGCAGGTTCATCCCGCTGACCACCGTGGAGTCGCTGCGCCGGATCGTGCTGCCGGACGCGACGGCGGCCATCGTGTACACCTCCGGCACCTCCGGGCGCCCGCTGGGCTGCGCCCTCAGCCATCGGAGCCTGGCCTACCCCGGCGACACCCTGCTGGCGGGCTGGGGACACACCGCGGCGCCGCCGGGCGAACAGCCGTCCGTGCTGGCCTTCCTGCCGTTCTCGCACGTCTACGGGCTCATGATCCAGGTGCTGTGCGTGCGCGGAGGCGTCCTGCTGGGCCATGAGCCGGAGATGACCGGGGCCGCGCTGTCGTCGGCGCTGCGCACGTTCCGGCCGACGTACCTGTACGGGGTGCCGTCGGTGTTCGAGAAGCTCTACAAGACGTTCCTGCGCACGGCCCAGCAGGCGGGCCGGGGTGCCCTGTTCGAGCGGGCGGCGCAGACGGCGCGGGACTTCGCCGCCGCCGAGGAGCGACGGCGGCTGGGCACCGGACCCGGCCCGGGGTTCGACCTGCGGCTGCAACACGCCCTGTACGAGCGGACCGTGTACCGCAGACTGCGGGACACGCTCGGCGGCCGGGTGGTGCGGGGAACCTCGGGCGGCTCCTCGCTGAGCCGGGAGCTGACCCTGTTCTACGAGGGCATCGGCATCCAGGTGAACGACGGCTACGGGCTGACCGAGACGGCCGGCGGGATCACCATGCAGCCGCTGGGCCGGGAGAAGGCGGGCACGGTCGGCCGGGCGCTGCCGGGCACCGAGATCCAGGTGGCCGACGACGGGGAGATCCTGGTGCACGGGCCGTCGGTGCTCCAGGGCTATGTCAACGACGAGTCCGGCACCCGGGCCGCGCTGCGCGGCGGCTGGCTGGCCACCGGGGACCTCGGACGGCTGGACTCGGAGGGCTATCTGACGATCACCGGCCGCAAGAAGGACGTCATCATCACCAGCGGCGGCAAGAGCGTGGCCCCGGCCCCGCTGGAGCAGCGGCTGCGCATGCATCCCCTGGTCCATCAGGCGGTGGTCGTCGGGGACGACCGGCCGTGTGTGGGGGCCCTGATCACCCTGGACCCGGAGTTCCTCGCACACTGGCGGGCGGTGCTGGCGCCGCAGAGCGACGCCGCGGGCCGGGAGGCGCGGGCGGAGAACGCGCTGCGGGAGGAGATCGCGCGGGCCGTCGCCTCGGCCAACAGCGCGGTCTCCCGCGCGGAGTCGATCCGGGTCTACCGTGTCCTGCAGGAACCGTTCGCCCCGGACAACGGACTGCTGACGCCGTCGATGAAACCGCGCCGGGACGCCATAGCACGGCACTACGCCGCCGAGATCGACGCCATGTACGAGGCGCGGTCCCGCGCGGCACGCCGACCGGCCCCTCAGGAGCCGGCCGACTGGGACGAGCCGGACGACGTCTTCCGATGAGGAGGTACGCGCGTACGCTGCTCGCCTACGGGAACTCGCAGCGGTGGGAAAGCTGAGCACCTACGACAGCCCCGGTCGGCCGGGGCGATACGGCCCCTTCTTTCGCGGGGCCGGGGAAGACGAGATGGCGACGGAGCCGCGCTGGGACAACACACCGCCTTCGGAGGAGAGCCACGAGCGGACGTTCTCCTTCCCCGGTGAGCTGCGCAATGTGACGGGCGCGCGGCTCGCCGCCGAGGAGTTCCTCGGCGCCCTCTCCCGGGACGCGCCACCCGCCGCCCCCGAGTCCTGGGACGACATCCTGCTGGTCGTCACCGAACTGGCCGCCAACGCGATCCAGTACGCGCCCGGGCCCTTCGGTCTGAGCATGCGCCGTACCTTCGACGGCGTCCATGTGACGATGCACGACACCAGTACCACCGAGCCCCGGCCCCGGCCGTTCCACCCGAAGACGGGCGGCGGGGGTATCGGCTGGCACCTCGTGCACACCCTGTGCGACCAGGTCAGCGTGGTCGTCACCGACGACGGCAAGGACATCCACGTGTTCCTGCCCTGGTGAGCGGCGCCCCGGTCAGCCGGGGCGGTGGGCGACCACGCCGAACATGGTCACGGACATGTGCAGCGCGCCGCGTTCGGCGGCCTCGGCCAGCGCGGTGTACGCCGCGTCCCGCCGCTCCTCGGTGAGCAGTCCGCCGCGCACCGCCGACTCGCCCAGCATCCGGATGAGCGGCCAGGCCACCGACCGGTGGTCCTGGATCAGGGCCTGCGACCCCCGGTCGTCCACCTCGAACCCGGCCGCGCACAGCTGGCCCACCAGCCGGCGCCCCGAGTAGGGGTTCGCGGTACCGGCGAGGGCGCCCGCCGTCAGGGCCCGCACCACCTCGGGGTCACAGGGGTGCAGGATCGTGGTGGCCCAGTCGGTGTCTATCAGCGCCACCCGGCCGCCCGGACGCAGGACCCGGGCCATCTCGGCGACCGCCCGCTCGGGCTCCGCCAGGTGCTGGAGCACCCGCTCGCACCAGACGACGTCCACCGAGGCGTCGGCGGCGGGCAGCGCGAACGCGTCGCCGTCGGTGAAGCGGGCCGGGCCGCCGGCGGCCCGCTCCTCGGCGATGGCGCGCAGCCCGGGGTTGGGTTCCACGCCCACCACCGAGCCCTGCGGACCGGCCGCGTCGGCCAGCGCCCGGGTCTGCGAGCCGGTGCCGCAGCCCACGTCGAGCACCGTCTCGCCGGGCCGCACGGCGAGCGCGCGCCCGGCCCAGGCGCGCAGCCGCCGTACGCCGGGGCTGGCGTCCTGGCTGTCGAGGGCGCCCGCCAGGGCGGCCACCCTCCCGGGATCGATATGACGCTTCTGGAAGGCCGATCCGGGCTGTGTCTGGGCCATGGCGGGCACCTTACGGCTCACCGGACGCCCCGGGGGGGCCGTTTCACGGCTCTCCTGCTGCCCCGGACCCGTACCGGCACAGCAGTACGGCGTGTATCTGTGCGAGAGCCGGTTACTCCTGTCCCATCAGGGGCATGCTGGTGCCCACGCGTTCGTCTGACTGCCGCGTCCAGCTGGCGGAACGGCTCGGTGCACGGTGGGATCGATGTGGTGTGAAGCGGAGATCCGGGGCAGGCGAACGGCGTCCAGTCGGACCGCCTGGAGCCGCAGAGAGGGATGAAACACCGTGACACGACCCAGGATCCTGGTGGTTGGCGCAGGCTTCGCCGGAGTGGAGTGCGTCCGCCGCCTGGAGCGGAAGCTCGCCCCCGCCGAGGCCGACGTCACCCTGGTGACGCCGTTCGCCTACCAGCTCTATCTGCCCCTGCTTCCCCAGGTCGCCTCGGGTGTGCTGACGCCCCAGTCGATCGCGATCTCCCTGCGCCGCAGCAAGAAGTACCGCACCCGGATCATTCCGGGCGGAGCGATCGGCGTGGACCTCAAGGCCAAGGTCTGCGTCGTCCGCACCCTCACCGACAAGATCGTCAACGAGCCGTACGACTACATCGTCCTGGCCCCGGGCAGTGTGACCCGGACCTTCGACATCCCCGGTCTGACCGAGCACGCCTTCGGCATGAAGACCCTCGCCGAGGCCGCCTACATCCGCGACCACGTCATCACCCAGCTCGACCTGGCCGACGCCAGCGACGACCCGGCGGAGCGGGCCTCGCGGCTGCAGTTCGTGGTGGTGGGCGGCGGGTACGCCGGCACCGAGACGGCGGCCTGTCTGCAACGGCTGACGCACGCGGCCGTACAGCGCTACCCGCGCCTTGACCCGGGCCTGATCAAGTGGCATCTGATCGACATCGCGCCGAAGCTGATGCCCGAGCTGGGCGACAAGCTCGGCCGCAGCGCCCAGGAGATCCTGGGCAGGCGCGGCATCGAGGTCTCGCTCGGGGTGTCGATCGACAAGGCGGGCCCGGAGGAGGTCACCTTCACCGACGGCCGGGTGGTGCCCACCCGCACCCTGATCTGGACGGCGGGCGTGGTCGCCAGCCCGCTGATCGCCACGCTCGGCGCGGAGACGGTGCGCGGGCGGCTCGCGGTGACCGACGAGATGACCCTGCCGGGCAACGACGGCGTCTTCGCGCTCGGCGACGCGGCCGCGGTCCCGGACAAGGCCAAGCAACAGCCGGACGCGGTCTGCCCGCCCACCGCGCAGCACGCCATGCGGCAGGGCAGGAAGGTCGCCGACAACGTCATCGCGACGCTGCGGAACCAGCCGCTGCACCCCTACGTGCACAAGGACCTGGGCCTCGTCGTCGATCTCGGCGGCAAGGACGCGGTGTCCAAGCCGCTGGGCATCGAGCTGCGCGGGGTGCCCGCCCAGGCGGTGGCCCGCGGCTACCACTGGTCGGCGCTGCGCACCAACGTCGCCAAGACCCGGGTGATGACCAACTGGCTGCTCAACGCGGTCGCGGGCGACGATTTCGTGCGCACCGGATTCCAGGCGCGCAAACCGGCCCGGCTGAAGGACTTCGAGTTCACGGACGCCTATCTGACGCCTGAGCAGGTACGGGCGCGGGTGGAGGGAGGCGTGACCGAGCTGCCGTAACGCCGTCACGGGCGTCGTGCCATGCTGAGGTGGAGATCATGAGCTGACACGGGAGAGAGCACGGCGCGTGAGGACAGCGGGGCGGTCGGTACGGGCACAACTGTGGGACCGCCTCGCGGCGTCCGATCCCGGGCTGCTCCGGCTCACCGCGGGCCTGCGTACGGTGACCGCGATCGCTCTCGCCCTGGCGCTGCTGGCGGTGGCCCGGGCCCCGGTGACCCATCTGGTGGCCGGGGCCATGGCGGCGATGGTGGCGACCTTCGCCATCCGCGAGAAGCAGCGCTCCCGGCAGGCCGTGACGCTCGCGCTGGGCCTGCCCGTGGCGCTGGCCTCGGTGTCGCTGGGCGCGCTGCTGAACCAGCGGGTGGTGGCGGGCGACCTGTTCTTCGTGGCGCTGATCTTCGGCGCGGTCTACGGCCGGCGGTTCGGCGACCGGGGCACGGCGCTGGGCCTGGTCGGCTTCCAGGTGTACTTCCTGTCGCTGTTCGTGCACGCGACGGTGGGCGCGCTGCCCGGTCTGTACGGCGTGATCGCGGTGGCGTTCGCCTGCAGCGCCGCCGCGCGTTTCGTCCTGCTGCCGCAGACGCCCGCGGGCACCCTCGACCGGTTGCGGCGGGCTTTTCGCGCCCGGCTCGCCCAGCTGGTCGGCACGCAGATCGAGCTGCTGGACGCCGGGCCGCAGGAGGTGGAGAAGGTCCTGGCGGAGCTGCGCACCGGGACCGCCCGGCTGCACGAGGCGGCGCTGATGATCCAGGGCCGGCTGGAGGACGGCACCTCCGACCCGGCGGTGGCGCGGCTGCTGCAGCGCCGGACCGCCGACGCGGAGATCGCCGCCGAGCGGCTGGGTCTGCTGCTGCTGACCGCGCGCAGCGCCGAGCGGACGGACACCCTCACCCTGCACCTGCCGGGCGCGGTCCTGCCCTCCGGCGGCGCGCTGCCGGTGCCGGACGAGGCCGGCGCCGTACTGCGACGGGATCTGGAGGCGCTGCGACAGCTGGTGCTGCGGCCGGTCGGCGAGGCGTCCGGGACCGGTCTCGCGCAGCTGCGCAACCGGCTGCTCGGCTACCGCGAGGAGGAGAACCTGCCGGCCGCCTCCCCGGCCGTACAGGACGTGTTCCGGGGGCTGGGCGAGGCCGCGCGGGCCGCGCTGGGGCTGCGGACCGCCCTCGACGGTCCCCCGGACGAGTCCGACGACACCCCGGCGACGGCCCGCTCCCGTGAGGAGCTGGACGCGGAGGACGCCGCCATCGGGACCGTCGAGGAGACCGAGCCGCAGGAAGCCGAGGCGACGGGGCTGCGGCGGCCCACCACCCGGGCCGCCGTCCAGGTGGCCGTCGGGTCGTCGCTGGCCATGGTGGGCGGTGAGCTGCTGTCCACGCAGCGCTGGTACTGGGCGGTGCTGACCTGCTGGATCGTGTTCCTCAACACCTCGTCCACCGGGGAGATCCTGGTCAAGGGCTACCGCCGGCTGATCGGCACGGTCCTCGGGGTGGTGGCCGGCATCGGGCTCGCCGGGCTGGTCGGACACCACACCTGGACGGCGTTCGGCCTGGTGCTGCTGTTCATCTTCGCCATGTTCTACACGGCGCCGCTGTCCTACACGCTGATGTCCTTCTTCGTCACGGCGATGCTGGGACTGCTGTACACGCTGCTGAACACCTACAGCCTCGCGGTGCTGGTGCTGCGGGTGGAGGAGACGGCGCTGGGCGCGGCCTGCGGGGTGATCGCCGCGGCGGTGGTGCTGCCGGTGCACACCGACCGCCGTACCAACGACCTGCTCGTCGCCGTGCTCGACCGGCTCGCCGAGGTCACCCAGGGCGCGATGGACCAGTTGAGCGGCGGGCCGCCCACCGACCTGGTGGAACAGGCACGCGACCTGGACCAGGCGCTGGCCGATCTGCGGGCCGCCACCCAGCCGCTGACCCATCCGATCACCCCGCTGCGGGCCCGCCGGGACACCGCCCGCTATGTGGTGGCGCTCCTGGAGACCTGCGCGTACCACGCCCGCTCCCTCGCCGCCACGGCGGAACTCCTGCCCACGCACCCGGCGATCGCGGCGGACCCCCGGCTGCGCGGAGCGGGCCGCCGCATCGTCCACAACATCGCGGCGATCGCCGCGCACCTGGCGGACGGCCGGGCCCCCTCCGGCATCGAGACGGGCCCGAGCATCGCCTCGATGCTGCAGCCCGGCACCCTGCGCACCCCCCGCTACGGCCGGGTGACCGACCGGGTCCTGCGCCATCTGCAACGCCTGGACGAGGCGGTCGCGGGCCTGGCCCGCCCGCTGGGGATGTAGGTCAGACCCTCCGCCAGCGGGCCAGCGCGAAGGCGAACAGGCCGAAGAGCACCAGTCCCACCGCGACGATCGCCAGCAGTGACGGGCCCACCGGGGTCGCGGCGAAGGCGCGCAGGGTGTCGTCGAGGCCCTTGGCGCGGTCGGGGCTGAAGTCGACGGCCGCGCGGATCGCGAACGCCCCGGCGGCGGCGAAGACCAGTGCCCGGGCGAGCCCGCCGCCGACACCCGCCACGTCGACGAGCCGACGCGTCCGGGCGGACATCTCGCCGAGCTTCAACTCGGCGTGGAACTTGCGCCGTACCGCCCGGGCGCCGATCCACACACCCGCGACGACGATCCCGGCGCCCGCCGCGCCCACGGCCCACTGTCCGGCGGGCAGCCGCATGACCTGCGCGGTGATGTCCCGGGACTGGGTGTCGCTGGAGCGGCCGCCGCCGCCCGTGCCGGCGGCGAAGGACAGCACGGACCAGGAGACGACCGCGTAGAACACGCAGCGCGCGAGGGCCTGGAGGCGCTTGCGCGGCTTGCGGCCGTCCTTGCCCACCGCGCCGAACAGCGCCTCGGACAGCCGCCACACCGCCATGCCGACCAGACCGATGCCGAGCGCCCACAGCAGCACCGCGCCGAAGGGCTGGTCGGCGATCTCGGCCAGGGCGCCGCTGCGGTCGGCCTGGCGCTGCCGGTCACCGAAGGCGACCCGCAGCGCCAGCACGCCGATGAGCAGGTAGATCACGCCCCAGGCGGTCAGGCCCGCCCGGGCGGCCGCCCGGGTCACCGCGCCGGTGGCTTCGGACCGGGGCACGAACGGCCCCTGCCGGGTCAGGGCACCCGCGTTCACGGCGTCACTCCTCGGTCGTTCAATGCGGCTCGGTGTCTCACGGCCGGGAACCGCCGGTCCGCTGGCCCAGTACCTCGTCGCGCACCCGGGCACAGCTGCGGCTGATGAGCCGGGAGACGTGCATCTGGGAGATGCCCAGCTGGTCGGCGATACGGCTTTGCGTCATGTCCTCGAAGAAACGCATGTAGAGGATGGCCCGCTCCCGCTCGGGCAGCCGGCGCAGGCCTTCCTTGGCCGCCTCGCGGTCGACGACGACGTCGAACGAGGAGTCCGCCGCCCCGAGCGTGTCGGCGAGGCTGTAGCCGTCCTCGCCGGCGGACAGTTCGGCGTCGAGCGAGAGGGTGCTGAAGCTCTCCAGCGCCTCCATGCCCGCGCCGACCTCCTCCTCGGTGAGCCCGGTGTGCTCGGCGATGGCGGCTACGGTGGGCTCGGGGCTCCCGGGGCTCTGGGTGAGTTCACGGCGCGCCACCCGGACGCGGTTGCGCAGTTCCTGCACCCGGCGGGGCACCCGCAGCGCCCACATCCGGTCCCTGAAGTGCCGCTTGACCTCGCCGGTGATGGTCGGCACGGCGTAGCTCTCGAAGGCGCCGCGCTCCGGGTCGAACCGGTCGATCGCCTTGACCAGGCCGAGCGCGGCGACCTGCCGCAGGTCCTCGACGGACTCGCCGCGGTCACGGAAGCGGCCGGCGATCCGGTGCGCCATGGGCAGCCACGCGGTGGCGAGTTCGTCGCGCACCGCGTCCCGCTCGGGCCCCTCCTCCAGCTCCGCCAGCCGGGCGAAGAGGGCGGCGGTGTCGGGGGCGTCGTCATGGGTCCGCCGGGCGGAGGCGGAGGTGGCGGCGGAAGAGGAGGGGCCGGGCGGGGTGGGTGAGGCAGCCGTAGCAGGTGCGGTGGTGTGGTCGGACGCGCCGGGACGGCTTGTCGACAGGTCGGTCAGCATGCGGAATCGCTCCTGAACGGTTACAGGGCGGCGCCGGAACAGATGTCCCGGGCTCGGCCCGAACAGTGGTCTCAGGGATCGCCGCGGGAGTTCGCCAGGGCCGTCCGGAGGCAGGCCCCGAACGGCCATGTCGCTCCCGCTGGGCGCGCGCCTCCGGTCCGAAGCACGAGAGTCCGTCTGCCCTGCCGAATCCGCCGCAAACGCCGCGCCCGCAACTTCCCGGACCGGTTCACAGCAGCGGTACGACGGCGGTGATCCGCTTGCCCCCGCACGGCAGGCCGGTCACCCGGACGTCCCGGGCCAGCCGGCACACGATGGGCCAGCCCCGGCCGCCCGGACGGGTACAGCCCCGGGCGTCCTCCGGCGCGGCGGCCACCGGTACGTCGTCGCTGCGGTCGCTCACCGACACGGCCACGCCGCGGCTGTCCACGTCGACGTCGAATCCGGTGATGCCGCCGCCGTGCAGAATGGCGTTGGTGGCCAGTTCCGAGGTGACCAGCAGGGCGTCCTCCAGGGCCTCGGCGTCGCAGGGGATCGCCCGGGCCCGGCACCGCTCGGCCACCACGGTCCGTACCGTTCTGCGGGCGTCGGCCGGCCGCCACGGTGGCTCGGCCCGCCGCGGCTCCCTGGGCTTCACGGCGGAGTCGGTCCAGTGCCTCTCGCGCATCCCTTCCCTCCCTGAGTCGCGGCCGGAAGTGGCACAGATCTCTTCTTTTCGGCTGACCTTTCCCGGCGATGTCAAACACACCGTCATCGAGGCGCTGTCACGGGGTACCTGGACCACATGAGCGATGTGGTGGACGCGGACGAGCTGTTGCGGCGCATCCGGCGCGGCCGGGACCGTGCGGAGCGGGAGGAACGGGCCTGGCGGGCGCGCGGTGTGGAACTGCGGGCGAGTGATCCGGAGGGGTCGCGGGAGGCGGCGGTGCGGGCCGGGGCCTACGAGGCGGTCCTGCAGGTGCTGGAGGAGATCGTGGCCCCGGGCGGCCGGGAGGGCGGGACCGGGGAACCGGGGGTGAAACAGGTCACGTGACCCGCTCTGGAGCGGCGGAATCCCCGCTGGATGGTTTATCGTTCATGCATACGTGGACATGGAGTCGACCTTGAGCGTCCTCCTGGACCACCGCATACGGCCCTGGCTGGCTTCCCCCGTCCAGCCAGGGCTTTTTGCTGCCCTGATGGCCCTGCGTCCGGCGATTCGCACCCGCTTCGAGGTGCCCGGCGGGGCGGCAGCGGCTGAAATGGGCGTAGGGAGAACACCGGAACCGCTGCCGGCGAGGAGCCCCGCGCCATGACCAAAGCGATCAAACTGCTGACCGCCCTGCCGCAAGCCCAGCGCGAGCGGCTGATGGAACAGGCCCACGAGGTCTCCTTCCCCGAGGACACCCGGATCTTCGAGGCGGGCGGCACCGCCGACCGCTTCTGGGTGATCCGCTCGGGGGCCGTCCACCTCGACCAGGAGGTCACGTCCCGGCGGCGGGTGGTCGTCGCCTCGCTCGGCGCCGGCGACATGCTCGGCTGGTCATGGCTGTTCCCGCCGTACGAGTGGGACTTCGGCGCGGTGGCCTTCAGCAACGTGCGCGCCTACGAGTTCGACGGGGCGGCGGTGCTCGCCCTGTGCGTGGAGGACCCGCTGCTCGGGCTGTCGCTGGTGCGCACGGTCGCCGAGATCCTCGCCAGCCGCCTGGAGACGACGCGCGGCAAGCTCCTGGAGCAGTACGCGATCCGCCGGCGCGGCCCGCTGTGAGGCCAGTTGGCGGTCAGATCCGGTAGCGGCGCAGGGCCGGGACGGCGAAGGCCAGCGCCAGCATCACCGCGACGACCAGCGCGCCGCCGCCGGCCACGGCCGCCCGGGGGCCGAAGGCCGAGCCGGCGGTGCCGTGCAGCACGTCGGCCAGGCGCGGGCCGCCCACCACGACCACCGTGAACACGCCCTGCATCCGGCCGCGCATCTCGTCGGTCGCCGCGGACAGCAGGATCGCCCCGCGGAACACCATGGAGACCATGTCGGCGACCCCGGCGGCGGCGAGGAAGGCCAGGGCCACCCAGAGGTTGCCGCTCAGTCCGAACCCCGCGACGGCCACCCCCCAGCCGACGACCGACCAGATGACCATCCAGCCGTGCCGCCGCGCCCGGGAGAACACGCCCGAGAACAGCCCTCCGAGCACCGCGCCCACCGGGATGCCGGCGAACAGCACGCCGAGCGCGAGGCCTTCGCCGTAGGACCCGTACGTCTGCGCGGCCAGTTGCGGGAACAGGGCGCGGGGCATGCCGAAGACCATCGCGACGACGTCGGCGAGGAACGACAGCAGCAGCACCGGGTGGCCGACGATGTAGCGGAACCCGGCGGCTATCTCCCGCACCCCCGCCCGGCGCGCCGCCCCCGCGTCCAGCGGCGGCAGCGCGGGCAGCCGGAAGACGGCCCAGACGGTGACGCACAGGGCCAGCGCGTCGATGAGGTACAGCTCGGGCAGACCGACGACCGGGATCAGGACACCGGCCAGCAGCGGGCCCACCACCGCACCGGTCTGCAGCACGGTCGCGCCGAGCGCGCCCGCAGCGGGCAGTTCCTCGGCCGGCACCAGACGGGCGATGGAGGCGCTGCGGACCGGCGAGTTGAGGCCGAAGAAGGCCTGCTGCAGGGCGAACAGCGCCATCAGTACGCCGACCGAGTCGAGCCCGCCGACGGCCTGTGCCCAGAACAGCAGCGAGGTCACGGCGATGCCGGTGTTGGTGACGAGCAGCACCTTGCGGCGGTCCATGGTGTCGGCGACCGCCCCGCCCCACAGAGCGAACACCACCATCGGCACCAGTCCGGCGAGGCTCGCGTAACCGACCCAGGCCGAGGAGTGGGTGATGTCGTAGATCTGCTTGGGCACGGCCACGGTGGTGAGCTGGCTGCCCACGGCGGTGACGATGGTCGACGACCACAGCCGGCGGTAGGCGGGGCGGCGCAGCGGGCGGGTGTCCATCGCCCAGCGGCGCCAGCCCCGCGGGGACGGGGGCGCCGCGCCCTCCGCCGTACCGGTTCCGGTCTCGGTGCCGGCGCTGCTGCTCTCGCTCGTGTCCACGGGGCCCCTGGTTGCTTGCTACATCTTTTCGAATCGGGCCTCACTATCCCAGCAACGGCCGTGCCGCTTCCAACCGGTTCTCTCAGGATCCGGCGGCCAGGGTGACGCCCAGCGTGATCATGGTGGCGGCGACCAGGCCGTCCAGCACCCGCCAGGCGGCGGGCCGGGCGAGGAAGCGGCCGAGCAGCCGGGCGCCGAAGCCGAGCGCCGCGAACCAGCACAGGCTGGCGACGGCCGCGCCGAGGCCGAAGGTCCAGCGCAGCGCGCCACGGTCGGCGGCGAGGGAGCCGAGCAGGAAGACCGTGTCCAGGTAGACGTGCGGGTTGAGCCAGGTCAGGGCCAGGCAGGTGAGCACCGCCCGTCGCCGGGAGCCGGTGGCCTCACCCTCCGCGCGCAGACCGGTGCCGGGCCTGAGGACGCGACGGGCGGCGAGGGCGCCGTAGCAGAGCAGGAAGGCACCGCCGATCAGGCCGACCGCGCGCAGGGCTCCCGGCCAGGCGACCACTACGGCGCCGACCCCGCCGACTCCCAGGGTGATGAGCAGCGCGTCGGACAGGGCGCAGATCCCGACGACGGCGAGGACCGCGTCGCGGCGCGCTCCCTGGCGCAGCACGAAGGCGTTCTGGGCGCCGATGGCGACGATCAAGGAGAGGCCGGTGCCGAATCCGGCGGCGGCTGCGGTCAGGGCGGGGTTCATGCCTGTGAAGCTACGGAAGCGGTCACCCGACGTACAGCTAAAGATTCTTACCTACCATTAGCCGATGTGATGACAGAGCTTCCCCTGGAGCAGGTGCGGACGCTGCTCGCCGTGGTGGACGAGGGCACCTTCGACGCGGCGGCCGCGGCCCTGCACGTGACCCCCTCGGCGGTCAGCCAGCGGGTGAAGGCCCTGGAGCAGCGCACCGGCCGGGTGTTGCTGCGGCGCACCAAGCCGGTCAGACCCACGGAGTCGGGCGAGGTCCTGGTGCGGTTCGCCCGGCAGCTGGCCCGGCTGGAGCGGGACGCGCGCGGGGAACTGGGGATGAGCGGAGCGGGCGAGCCGACGCGGGTCTCCGTCGCGGTGAACGCGGACTCGCTGGCGACCTGGTTCCTCGGCTCGTTGCGGCGGGTGCCCCGCCGGCCGCGGCTCTCTTTCGAACTGCGGCGCGAGGACGAGAGCCAGACGGCGGCGCTGCTGCGCGAGGGGCTGGTGATGGCGGCGGTGACCTCCTCGCCCGACGCCGTGCCCGGCTGCTCGGTGCGCCCGCTGGGACGGATGCGCTATCTGCCCGTGGCCGAACCGGAGTTCGCGCGGGAGTACGTCACCGGCCCGCTGCCGCGGGTGCTGGGCGAAGCCCCGGTCGTGGTCTTCGACCGGCGGGACGACTTCCAGGACGGGTTCGTGCGGCGGCTCGGGGACGGCACCGGCGCCGCCGGCGCGCTGCGGCACTACGTGCCCACCTCGGAGGGCTTCGTCGAGGCGGTCTGCGCGGGCCTCGGCTGGGGCATGGTCCCCGAGGCCCAGGCCGCCGGGCCGCTCGCGGCCGGCCGCCTGGTCCACCTCGCGCCGGGGCAGTGGGTGGACGTCCCGCTGTACTGGCAGCAGTGGAAACTCGACTCCCCCGCCCTGGCGGCGGTGGCGGAGGCGGTGACCGCGGCGGCGGCGCAGGCCCTGCGGCGCTGACGACCTCGGGCGTGGCCGGATGCCGACGTTCGCGCGATCCCGGGCCACTCCGTTGTTTCACGGCGCCCCGACCGGTCACCCGAACCCGAAGCACGCATTCACCGGACACCGACGACTTCGATCGCAGGAGACTTCGATGGACAACTGGCGCGACCATGCCGCGTGCCGTCACGAGGACCCCGACCTGTTCTTCCCCATCGGCACCACGGGACCGTCGCTGCTGCAGGCGCGGCAGGCGAAGGCGGTGTGCGGGCGCTGCCCCGTCAGGGAGCGGTGTCTTGACTGGGCGTTGGGGACCGGCCAGGGCATCGGGATCTGGGGCGGTACGACCGAGACGGAGCGCCGTGCGCTGAGGCGGCGCGCGGGTTCCCGGCCGCGTTCCGGCTGATTCCCGGCAGTTCCCCCCTCCCGCCGCCCCGCCGTCTCAGGCGTCGTCCGGGGGCGGCGCGGCGCCGGGCAGCCGCAGGGTGAACACCGCTCCGGCGCCCGGTTCGCTCGCCGCCCCCGCCGTGCCGTCGTGGGCGGCGACCAGGTGGCGGACGATCGACAGACCGAGGCCGCTGCCGCCGGTGCGGCGGCTGCGGGACTTCTCGGCGCGCCAGAACCGGTCGAAGACGTGCGGCAGGTCCTCGGGGGCGATACCCGTTCCCGTGTCGGCGACGGTGCACACGATCTCCTCGCCCTCCCGGCGGGCGGTCAGGGTGACGGTGCCGTCGGCGGGCGTGTGCCGCAGGGCGTTGGAGACCAGGTTGCCGAGCGCCTGCCGCATCCGTACCGGGTCGGCGTCCAGCCAGGCGCCGGCGTCGGCATCGGTGCGCAGCGTGACCCCGGCGGTGCCGGCGGCGACGCGGTGGGCGGCGGCCACCTGGTCGAGCAGGTCCCCGGCGCGGACCGGCTCGCGGTGCAGGCGCAGGGTGCCCGCGTCGGCGGCCGCGAGGTCCTGGAGGTCGTCGATGACCCGCTGGAGCAGTACGGCCTCCTCGTGCAGCGAGGACAGCAGGGCGGGGTCGGGGTCGACCAGGCCGTCCCTGGTGACCTCCAGCCAGCCGCGGATGTTGGTCAGCGGGCTGCGTAGTTCATGGGCGATGTCGCTGACCATGGCCTTGCGCTGGGCCTCCAGGCGTTCCCGGCGCTCGGTCAGGTCGTTGAACGCCTCGGCCAGGATGCCGGTCTCGTCCCGGGTGGTCACCGGCACCCGCACATGCAGTTCGGGCGGCTGCTGGGCGGCCTCGGTGAGCGCGCGCAGGGGCCGTACGAGACGGACCGCGACCACGGCGGTGACGGCGACCGTGACGGCGAGGACCAGCCCGGCCGCGCCGACGACCTTGCCCTTGTTCGCCGGGGACATGTCGAAGCGGGGGGTGTTCCGGTCGCCGATGCCGAGGAACAGTTCGGCCACGGGGGCGACGTACGGCGCCAGTTGGGTGCGGCGGGCGCCCTGCAGGCAGTTCCGCGCCGCCCGGTCGACCGTGGTCCCGCCCGGCTTGAGGTCCCTGGCCAGCAGGTAGCCGCCGCCGAACGGATCCTTCCCGCTGGGGTCGTAGGTGAGGAAGAGCGGGCCGTTCAGGTCCACGCCCGCCCGTTTCAGGCAGGGCCGGGCCAGCTTCGTGAGGACGCCCAGGGCCAGGCGCTCGGTGGCGGTGGGGGTGTTCAGCCGTCCGTCCTCGCACGGCGAGGCCCGCGGGCTGCCACTGGCGCCGTCCGGGACGCGCACCACCGGGCGGCCGCTCGGCATCGTCTCGATGGTGGCCTCGAGACCGGCGCGCTCGAAGCACCGCCGTCGCACCCGGGCCTCCCCCGCGAGCCGGGCGCGCTCGGCCGCCGTCAGCCGGAACGGCCCTACCACCCGTGGGTCGACGCCGCTGAGCTGTGCCCCCGGCTCCGTGGAGGTGTCGGTGCGCAGCGGGTCGACGGTGGCGGCGGGGCTGGGCGGCAGCGGGGTGCCGCGGGCCGCGGAGTCGGCGAGGATCGTGCGGTCCGCGGTGGTCAGGGCGATGCGCCGGCCGGTCCGCGCGGCCAGTGCCTCGACCGTGCGCCGGGCGCCGGTCCAGTCCGAGTGGGTGGCGGCATAGCCGCTGAGCTGGGCGAGGATGGTGTTGTCGGCGGCGAGGTCCTGTCCCTGCTCCTCCTTCAGCGCGCTGGTGGTGGTGGTCACCGCGAGCCAGGCGGTGGCCGCCACCGAGCACACGGCGATCAGCGCCGAGACGAACAGCAGCCTCACCAGGAGCCGTTTGCGCAGCGGTATCCGGCGCTTCACGCCCGGCCTCCGCTGAGCTTGTAGCCGACGCCGAACACGGTCAGCAGCCGGGCCGGGCGGCGCGGGTCGGCCTCGATCTTCCGGCGCAGGTTCATGATGTGCACATCGACGGCCCGCTCGGTGGAGGACCGGTCCAGGCCGTGCGTGTAGCGCAGCAACTGCCGCCGGGAGAACACCCGTTCCGGCTCCCCGGCCATGGCCAGCAGGATCTGGAACTCGGCCGGCGTGCACTCCACCGGCCGCCCGTCGCAGCGCACCTCGTGCCGTACCGGATCGACGGCGATGCCCGCTGCCCGTACGACCGGATCCTCCCGGGCGCCGACCGCCCGCCCGCTGCGCCGCAGCACCGTACGGATGCGGGCCATCAGTTCGCGCGGGCTGTACGGCTTGGTCATGTAGTCGTCCGCGCCCAGCTCCAGGCCGAGCAGCAGGTCCTCCTCGTCGGAGCGCGCGGTCAGCATCAGCACCGGGATGTCGGCGTCCCCGCCGCGCAGCACCCGGCACACCCCGAAGCCGTCGACCACCGGCAGCATCAGGTCCAGCACCACGAGGTCGGGGCACAGGCGGCGGGCCGCGTCCAGCGCCGCCGCCCCGTCGTGCACCACGGTGGCGGTGTGGCCCTCCACGAGCAGCGAGCGCCGGATGAGTTCGGCCTGCATCTCGTCGTCCTCGGCAACCAGCACATGTGCGCACACGAGTTCGGATCCTAGGTCTCAGCGGGCGAGCCAGTCGGCGTGCCCCATGACGACGACCGGGTGGCGGGCCGGGTCCAGGGTGCGCAGCAGGTGCTTCATATGGGCCTTGGCGATGCTGACGCAGCCGTGGGTGGGGCCGCCGTGGTCGACGTGCAGCCAGATGCCGCCGCCGCGGCCGGCGCCGAGCGGGCGGGTCCAGTCGAGCGGCGAGGTGCCGGGGCGGCGGTTGTAGTCGACGGCGACGACGTAGTCGAAGGACCCGTCCAGCGGCTCGCCCTCGAAGCCGGTGCCGGGTGAGCGGAACCCGCCGGAACGGGTGTAGGGCAGCCGGCTGCCGGGGTCGGCGAGCAGCCCGCCGGCGTCGCTGAGGGTGTAGACGCCGAGCGGGGAGCGCAGGTCGCCGGCCAGGTGGTGGTCGCTCCAGCCGCGCAGCGCGTTGTGGGCGGGCCAACTGGTGCCCGGCTGCCAGCCGGTGGCGGTGCGCTGGTGCAGGACGACGCTGGAGACCGGCGAGTCGGGGCCGCGTCCGGTGACGACGACGGCCTGCTCCGAGTGGCCCGGCAGGCCGGCCCACCGCTCGGGCCCGAGGCCGGGTATGCGCTGCGGTGCGGCCTCGGCGGACGCGCCCGGCGCGGCAGCGGGGGTGGTCGCCCGCGCCGGACGGTCGGCGGACGCCGCCCGGCGCTCGGTCGCCTCGGCCCCGCCACCGCCGCAGCCGGTGAGCAGCAGCGGGGCGGAGAGCAGGGCGACGGCGGTTCTGCGATGGATCATGAGTCGATGCTGGCCGACACTTGTTTGGAACCCGTCAGGTTCGGCCACGGGGTCCGCGCGGGGCCCCGACGGGGTCTACGGCCGGCTCGGCTTGTCCTTGGTGTACAGCCAGGTGTGGAACAGGGCGTCGAGGTTCCTGCCCGACTCCCGCTCGGCCAGCTTCACGAACTGGGCGGTCGTCCCGTGCCCGGCCCGGTGGTCGGTCGCCCAGGTGCGCAGGACGCGGAAGAACGTCCGGTCGCCGACCGCCTTCCGCAGCTCGTGCAGGGTCATGGCGCCGCGCGCGTACACGGGGGTGCCGAAGATGTTCTGCCCGCTGCCCGGGTCGCCGGCCGGGTAGGCCCACAGACCGTCGCTCGCCGGCTTGGCGTACAGGGCGTCGAAGGCCTTCTGGGCGCTGTCGCCGCCGTGCTGTTCGCTGTAGAGCCACTCGGCGTAGGTCGCGAAGCCCTCGTTGAGCCAGATGTCCTTCCAGGCGGTCAGCGAGACGGAGTCGCCGAACCACTGGTGGGCGCTCTCGTGCACGAGGGTGTTCAGGTCGGGCGCCGCGTCGTAGACGGGGCGGCCCTGCGTCTCCAGGGCGTAGCCGACGCTCGGGGCGTGGTCGACGATCGCCCCGGCGGAGCGGAACGGGTAGGGGCCGAACAGCTTGCTCTCCCAGTCCAGGACGGAGGGCAGCTGCTTGAGCACCGGCGCGGCCGCGTTCGCCTCGCGGGAGTCGACGGCGTTGTACACCTGGATGCCGTCGCGGGTGGTGTACCGCTCGACCTGGAACGTGCCGACGGTGGCGGTGGCCAGGTAGGCGGCCATGGGCTCGCTCTGGCGCCAGCGGAAGGTGGTGCGGCCGGCGGCGGTGCGCCGGCCTAGCAGGACGCCGTTGGCGACGGCGGTGCGCCCCTCGGGGACGGTGATCGTGAAGTCGTACGACGACTTGTCCGTGGGGTGGGCGTTGGACGGGAACCAGGTCATCGCGCCCTGCGGCTCGCCCGCGACGAACGCCCCGTCGTCGGTGGGGATCCAGCCGTCGGCGGAGCCGTCGGGGTCGGTGACCGGCTTGGGGGTGCCGTTGTAGGCGACGGTGACGCGGAACTCCTGGCCCTTCGCCAGGGCGCGGCGGGGGGTGACGACGAGTTCCTGTCCGCTGCGGCGGAAGCCGGCGGTGACGCCCTCGACGCCGACGTCGGTGACCTTCAGACCCGACAGGTCCAGGTCGAAGCGGGTCAGCCGCTGGGTGGCACGGGCCGTGAGGACCGCCGTGCCGTCGAGATGGCGGGTGGTGGTGTCGTAGCGCAGCGTCAGGTCGTAGTGGGCGACGTGGTAGCCGCCGTTGCCGCTGAGCGGGAAGTACGGGTCGCCCGCGCCGGCGGCGCCGACGGTGCCGGCCGAGGCGGGTCCGGCGGCACCGAGCAGCGCGGCCACGGCGACGGGCACGGTGGCGAGGACCGCCTCTCGGCGGAGTACTGCGGTACGTCGTCCTGCGGCGGCCTGTCGGCGGTGGGTCCTCACATGCGCTCCTTGGGGGGTGGTCGATGATCGGATGATCAACGCCCACAGACTAGACACGCGGGCGGCCGGGTTCCTCCCCGAATCAGGTCACGTCACGTCACGCCGCGTCGGCGGCCGGTGGACCGGGCCGTCCACAGTACGCTCGCGGCACCGTCCGCGACCCGAGAGGGGCCCGACCGTGAGCGTCCGCGTGCGCCGGATCTACGAACCGCCCGAGCCGGACGACGGCCTGCGCGTCCTGGTCGACCGGCTGTGGCCGCGCGGGATGTCCAAGGAGGAGGCGCACGTCGACGAGTGGCCCAAGGCCCTGACCCCGTCGAACGAGCTGCGCCGCTGGTACCACGCGCGGGAGGGCACCTACGAGGACTTCCGGCACCGCTACGAGGCGGAACTCGCCGCCCCGCAGGCCGCCGGACTCCTCGACGGCCTGCGGGAGAGGGCCCGCGAGGGGCCGGTGACGCTGCTCACCGCCGCGAAGACGCCGCAGGAGAGCCACGCGGCGGTGCTGGCGGCCCTCCTCGGCGAGCGGCGCTGACTCAGGCCGTCTGCTTCGCCGCCGCCCGGCCGGCCGCGCGCCCGGAGAACATGCAGCCGCCGAGGAACGTGCCCTCCAGGGCGTTGTAGCCGTGCACGCCGCCGCCGCCGAAGCCGGCCACCTCGCCCGCCGCGTACAGCCCGCCGACGGGCCGGCCGTCGGCGCCCAGGGCGCGGGAGTCGAGGTCGGTCTGGATGCCGCCGAGGGTCTTGCGGGTCAGGACGTGCATCCTGACACCGATCAGCGGGCCGGCGGCCGGGTCGAGGAGGCGGTGCGGGGTGGCCACGCGGCCGAGGCGGTCGCCGATGTAGCGGCGGGCGTTGCGGATGCCCTGGACCTGGGAGTCCTTGCTGTAGGGATTGGCCATCTGCAGGTCACGGGCCTCGATCTGGCGGCGCACCTCGGCCGCGTCCAGCAGCGGCTTGTCGGTGAGGTCGTTCATCTTGCCGACCAGTTGTTCGAGGTTGGACGCGGTCACGAAGTCCGCGCCCCGGTCGAGGAAGGCCTGCACCGGTGCGGGGGCGCCCTTGCCGAGCAGGCGGTCGCGCAGGACCGCCTTGCGGTCCTTGGCGGTGATGTCCGGGTTCTGCTCGGAGCCGGAGAGCGCGAACTCCTTCTCGATGATCTTCCGGGTGAGGACGAACCAGGAGTGGTCGTACGGGGCGATGTCCTCGGTGGTGCGCAGGTACCTGAGGGTGCTGAGGGTGTCGTAGCCGGGCAGGCAGGGGTCGGGCAGCCGGCGGCCGAGCGCGTCGAGCCAGATGGAGGAGGGGCCGGGCAGGATGCGTATGCCGTGGCCGGGCCAGACCGGGTCCCAGTTCTGCAGGCCCTCGGTGTAGTGCCACATGCGGTCGCGGTTGACCAGTCGTACGCCTGCCCGCGCGCTGATGTCGAGCATCCGGCCGTCGACGTAGGCGGGGACGCCGGTGACCATCTCGGCGGGGGGCGTGCCCAGCCGCTCGGGCCAGTGGCGGCGCACGATCTCGTGGTTGCCGCCGATGCCGCCGCTGGTGACGACGACGGCCTGGGCGGTGAGTTCGAAGTCGCCGGTCCGCTCGCGGCTGGAGGCCACCCCGCGCGCGGAGTCGTCGTCGGCGAGCACGGTGCCGCGCACCCCGCGCGCCGCGCCCTCCTCGATGACCAGTTCGTCCACCTGGTGGCGGTGGTAGAAGGTGAGCAGCCCGTCACGGGCGGCCTGCCGGGCGTAGCGCACGAAGGGTTCGACGACGCCGGTGCCGGTGCCCCAGGCGATGTGGAAGCGCGGTACGGAGTTGCCGTGCCCGTTCGCCCTGAGGTCGCCGCGCTCGGCCCAGCCGACGGTGGGCAGCAGCGTGATGCCGTGGCCCTGGAGCCAGGAGCGCTTCTCCCCCGCCGCGAACTCCACGTAGGCGCGCGCCCAGCGCACCGCCCAGGAGTCCTCGTCCTCCTGCCGGTCGAACCGGGCGCTGCCCCGCCAGTCGCTCCAGGCCAGGTCGAAGGAGTCCTTGATGCCCAGGCGGCGCTGTTCCGGGGAGTCGACGAGGAAGAGCCCGCCGAAGGACCAGAACGCCTGACCGCCGAGGTTGGCGGGGTTCTCCTGGTCGACCAGGGCGACCCGCCGGCCCCTGCTGGTGAGTTCGTGCGCCGCGACCAGGCCGGCGAGGCCCGCGCCGACGACGATGACGTCCGCGTCCATGACGACTGTGTCCTTCCTGAGGGTGCTCATACGGGGGACTGACCGCCGTCGGTCAGCAGTGCGGTGAGCAGTTGCTTCAGCCACGCGCGAGCGGTCTCGACGTCCCGGTCCAGCAGCAGCTGGGTGGTGACGCCGTCGTAGGCGGCCACCACGGCGTGGGCGGCGCCCCCGGCGTCGCCGAGGACCGCGGGCAGTTCGGTGTGGCCCCGGGCCCGGGAGAGCCGGTCGGCGATCGCCCGGCGCAGCCGGGCCCGGTGGTCGAGGAGGGCCTGGGCGACGTCCGGGTCCCGGGCGGCGTGCACCAGGAAGTCGGTCTTCACCAGCAGCCAGTCCACGTCGAGCAGGAGCACCTCGGTGACCCGGTCCACGGAAGCGGGCACGTCGAGGTCGGGTCCGTCCCCGGCGAGGGCGTCGGCGACCTGCCCGGCGATGAGGTCGGCGCGCTCCCGGTAGAGGGCGAAGAACAGCTCGTCGAGGGTGGCGAAGTTCGAGTAGAAGGCGCCTCGGCTGAAGCCGGCGGCCTCGCAGACCTCCTCGATGGAGACCCGGCCGAACCCCTTGGCGGCGAACACGGTGAACGCGGCGTCGAGCAGCCGGGCCCGGGTGCGGCCCCGGCGCCGGGTGACGCGCCTGGGTGTGTCGTCCATCGGCACCGTCCCTCGTCACCGCCCTTCGTTCGATACGACAATGTATCGGATACACCGATGTATCGAAAGGGCTCGCACGTGGTGCCCCCACGGGGCCACATGAATGGAACGTACTTTCGATTCGGGGGTACGCTGGCCTCATGGCCACGCACCTCCAGGGCTCCCTGTTCGACCAGACCGACGAGCTGCGCCTCGGCCCCCTCGACGGGCTGCGCCGGACCGAGCTGGGCTCCGGCGCGTGGATCGACGTACTGCCGGGCTGGCTGAGCGGCGCCGACGCCCTGTTCGAACGGCTGGCCGCGGACGTGCCCTGGCGGGCGGAGCACCGCAAGATGTACGACAACGTCGTCGCCGTCCCCCGGCTGCTCGCCTTCTACCAGGCGCACGCCCCCCTCCCCCACCCCGTGCTGGACGAGGCACGTACCGCCCTGTCCCGGCACTACGCCGACGAACTCGGCGAGCCCTTCACCACGGCCGGGCTGTGCTTCTACCGCGACGGCCGCGACAGCGTCGCCTGGCACGGCGACCGGATCGGGCGGGGAGCGCGCGAGGACACGATGGTGGCCATCCTCTCCGTGGGCGCGCCCCGCGACCTGCTGCTGCGCCCGGCCCACGCGCACCGGGGCGAGGAAACGATTCGGCATACGCTCGGGCACGGCGACCTCATCGTGATGGGCGGGTCCTGCCAGCGCACCTGGGAGCACTGCGTGCCCAAGACCGCGCGAGCCGCCGGACCTCGGATCAGCGTGCAGTTCCGGCCGCACGGCGTGCACTGAGGGAAGCGCTTCCTGCCCGCCGGGCCGGGCCCGAGGACCCCTTAAGGTTCGTCCCATGGCACTGCAGATCAGCGCGACCACCCCGGAGCACCCCGCGCTCCTGCTCGAACTCCCCTGGCACCTGCCCCTGGAGGAGTGGCCCGAGGAATACCTCGTCCCGCTGCCCCGGGGCATCTCCCGGCACGTCGTGCGCTACGCCCGGGCCGGCGACGAGGTGATCGCCGTCAAGGAGCTGGCGGAGCGGCCCGCGCTGCGCGAGTACGAGCTGCTGCGCGACCTGGACCGGCTCGGCATCCCCGCGGTCGACCCGCTCGCCGTGGTCACCGGGCGCACCGACCAGGAGGACGCCCCGCTGGAGCCGGTGCTGATCACCCGGCACCTGGGCGGCTCGATGCCGTACCGCTCGATGTTCGAGACGACCATGCGCCCGGCCACCATGCACCGCCTGATGGACGCCCTCGCGGTGCTGCTGGTGCGGCTGCACCTGGCCGGGTTCGCCTGGGGCGACTGCTCGCTGTCCAACACCCTCTTCCGGCGGGACGCGGGCGCGTACGCGGCCTATCTGGTGGACGCCGAGACCGGCGACCTGCACCCCCGGCTCAGCCCCGGGCAGCGGGACTACGACCTCGACCTGGCCCGGGTGAACATCAGCGGTGAACTGCTGGACCTGGAGGCGTCCGGGGCGCTGCACCCCTCCGTCGACCCGGTCGAGTTCGGCCATGAGATCTGCACCCGCTACGGCAGCCTGTGGCAGGAGCTGACCCGCACCTCGGTGTACCCGGCGGGCAAGTACCACTACATAGAGCGCCGGATACGACGGCTCAACGACCTCGGCTTCGACGTCGCCGAGATGCAGATCGAGCACTCCTCCAACGGCGACACCGTCACCTTCGTGCCGAAGGTCGTCGACGCCGGCCACCACCAGCGCCAACTGCTGCGCCTGACCGGCCTGGACACCGAGGAGAACCAGGCCCGGCGGCTGCTCAACGACCTGGAGAGCTGGATGGCCACCCAGGACGACTACGCCCCCGGCGACCCCCTCGCGGCCCGCCCCGAGGTGCTGGCCCACCGCTGGGTGCGGGACGTGTTCCGGCCCACCGTGCGGGCCGTACCGCTGGAACTGCGCGGCTCCATGGACCCGGCGGAGATCTACCACGAGCTGCTGGAGCACCGCTGGTACCTCTCCGAGCACGCGCAGCACGACATAGGCCTCGACACGGCGGTCGAGGACTACATCACCAACGTGCTGCCCAAGGCCCGCACGACACTGGAGCCGGTCACCCCCGAGTAGGGCATGCCCGTTCACTCATCCCACGGACGTAGACCCGTGGGTCCACGGGCGACGGGGATCCATTCCCCGGTCGGATGCCTCCGGGGTGCGCGGACTGCCAGCGTTCGGTCATGAACACGAAGCCGAACACGCACCTGGACGGGGGCGGCCGGAACGGGCTGTCGCGCCGTCGTCTGCTCACCGCCGCCCCGGCGGCCGGCGCCGCCGTCCCGCTCGGTGCCGCCCCGCCCCGCCTGGGCCCGGACCGCTCCCGGTCCGGCGCGGCTCGTCCTGCCCGGACCCAGCGGACCGCACCCGGTGGGCACGACGGCGCTACGTGCGGATCCGGGCGCCGGCCCCGGGCGACACCGCGAGCTGATGGCCGGTGTCTGGTATCCCGCGCGGGACGTGGAGCGGTACCCCCGGGCGCCCCGGATGGAGGCCGCCCCCGTGCGGGCGCTGCTGACGTCCGCCGGTTTCGCCGCCGACGCCGTGCTCGCCCCGTTCACGGCCGGCCATGAGGGCGCACCGGTGCGGCGCGGCGGCCGCCTGCCCGTCGTCGTGTTCTCGCACGGCGCCCACGACCATCGCGCCGACACCACCGTCGTCGTCCAGGAACTCGCCGGCCACCGCCATGTCGTTCTCACGGCGGACCACACGGACGACGCGTTCGGCGAGTTCCCCGACGGCCGGGTGATCGTCCCGCTGCGCGATCCGCAGCACGCGCTCGGGCCCGCGGACTTCGCCAGGGACATCCGGTTCGTGCTCGACCGCGTCGAGGACCTGGACGCCGGACGCAACCCCGACGCCGGACACCGGCCGTTGCCGGCCTGCCTGTCCGGTGCTCTCGACCTGCACCGCGTCGGCATGTTCGGCCGGTCGAAGGGCGGGACGGCGACCGCGCTGGTCATGCTCGAGGACGAGCGCGTACGGGCCGGGCTCAGCTTCGACGGCCCGATGGAACCGACGATCACCGCCGATCCGGACCGGCCGTTCATGATGATGACCGCCGTGTTCACCCGGGCCGCCGAGCCGAGCGTCGCCCAGTTCTGGTCGCACCTTCGCGGATGGCGGCTCAACATCCAGGCCGACGGAGCGGTCCACTCCTCCTACTGCGACACCCAGGTACTGATGCCGCAGCTGGCGAAGGCGGTCGGCATGAGCGACGACGAGCTCCGGGGCTGGATCGGCACCCTCGATCCGGCGCGGGCGCCGCGGATCCAGCGGGCCTACCCGCGCGCCTTCTTCGACCGGCATCTGCGGCACCGGCGGGGGACCCTGCTCGACGGGCCGTGCGCGGCCTTCCCCGAGGTGAGGTTCCTTCCCTGCCCCTGGCCGGGCATCGGCCGGGTCACCCGTGCGGGACCACGGCCACCGGGCAGTCGGCGTGGTGCAGCACCCCGTGCGCGACCGAGCCGATGCGGGCTCCGACGGCCGTGCGGCGGGCGCGGCGCCCGACGACCATCAGCTGGGCGCGGCCGGCCGCCGAGAGCAGCACCTGGCCGGCGCTGCCCAGCTCGAGCTGTTCGGCGACCGGCACCTCGGGGAACCGCTCCCGCCACGGCTTCAGCGCCTCGGCGAGGGCCCTGCGCTCGTACGGCTCCAGGCCGCCGGTGTCGTCGAGGAGCCGGAGCGAGGCGGGGCTGTAGGCGAAGACGGGCGGCAGGTTCCAGGCCCGCACGGCTCGGACCGCCGCGCCCCGCGCCGCGGCCGCCTCGAACGCGAAACCGAGCGCGGCCTCGCTGTCCTCGGGCCCGCCGTGCTGGCCGACCACGACGTCCCGGCCGGCCGCCTCGGCCGCCGGGCGGTCCCCGGCACGCACCAGCACCACGGGCCGTACGGCCTCGGCGATCACCTGCCGGCCGACGGAGCCCAGCAGGAACCCGACCACCGCCCCGTGCCCGCGCGAGCCCAGCACCAGCGTCTCGGCCGTCGCCGCCGCCTCCACCAGCGACTCGACGACGTCACCCTCCAGGACGTCGGTGGCCACCGTCAGCTCCGGATGCGCCCCGGTGACGGTGCGCACGGCCTCGGCCACCCCGTCCGCCACCCACCCGCGCTGGGTGTCCCGGTCGGCGAGCGCCTCGTGCGCCCGCCAGGCGTGCACCACCCGCAGGGGCAGCCCCCGCCGTACGGCCTCCCGGGCCGCCCAGGCGAGAGCGGCGAGGCTCTCCTCGGTCCCGTCGACACCTGCCGTGATCGGGCGGGTCATGCACGTCCTCCTCGTAGTCCCGGACCGTGGCGGCGACCCCGGCCGAAGGCCGTGCCGCACGTCCGAGGACCAGTCTTCCCCAGCCGGCCCCGCGCACCGCGCACCCGACTCCCGGCGCACCGTTCGGCGGTCCCGGGGCGAAGCCGGGCGATCGAACATACGATGGGCGGGAGTCCGATCACACGGGGTGGGAGACGTATGGCACAGGCCGCCGACGCAGCGCGGACCGTCATCTTGACCGTGGACGACGACCCGGGAGTCTCCCGCGCCGTCGCCCGGGACCTGCGGCGCCGCTACGGCGAGTCGTACCGGATCGTGCGCGCGGAGTCCGGGGAGTCGGCGCTCGACGCGCTGCGCGAGCTGAAGCTGCGCGGTGACCTGGTGGCCGTGATCCTGGCGGACTACCGGATGCCGCAGATGAACGGCATCGAGTTCCTGGAACAGGCCCTGGACGTCTACCCGGGCGCCCGGCGGGTGCTGCTGACCGCGTACGCGGACACCAACGCGGCGATCGACGCGATCAACGTCGTCGACCTGGACCACTATCTGCTCAAGCCGTGGGACCCGCCGGAGGAGAAGCTCTACCCGGTGCTGGACGACCTGCTGCAGGCCTGGCGCGGCAGCGACTACCGGCCGGTGCCGAGCACGAAGGTCGTCGGACACCGCTTCTCGGCGCGTTCCTCGGACGTGCGGGAGTTCCTGGCCCGCAACCAGGTGCCCTACCGCTGGTACTCGGCCGAGGAACCCGAGGGGCGCCGGCTGCTGGCCGCCGCCGGGCAGGACGGCGAGCGGCTGCCGGTGGTGATCACCGCGGACGGTACGCCCCTGGTGGAGCCCGAGGCGCCCGAACTGGCCGCGCGGGTGGGCCTGGCCACGACGCCGACGGCCGACTTCTACGACCTCGTCGTCATCGGCGGCGGTCCGGCCGGACTGGGCGCGGCCGTGTACGGGGCCTCGGAGGGGCTCAGGACCGTCCTGGTGGAGCGGTCGGCGACCGGCGGGCAGGCCGGGCAGAGTTCCCGCATCGAGAACTACCTCGGATTCCCCGACGGCGTCTCCGGCGCCCAGCTCACCGACCGGGCACGGCGGCAGGCGGCCAAGTTCGGCGCCGAGATCCTCTCCGCGCGCGAGGTGACGGCGCTGGAGGTCAACGGGGCGGCCCGGGTCGTCCGGTTCGCCGACGGGTCGGCGGTGGCGGCGCACAGCGTGATCCTGGCGACGGGCGTGCAGTACCGGCAGCTGGCCGCCCAGGGCTGCGACGACCTCACGGGCTGCGGGGTGTTCTACGGGTCGGCGCTGACCGAGGCCGCCTCCTGCCAGGGGCACGACGTGTACATCGTGGGCGGCGCCAACTCGGCGGGTCAGGCGGCGATGTACCTGGCCCGGGGCGCCAAGTCGGTGACGCTGCTGGTGCGCGGCCCGGACCTGTCGGCGTCCATGTCGCACTACCTGATCCAGCAGATCGAGGAGGCGCCGAACATCTCGGTGCGGTGTCACACCGAGGTCGAGGCCGCGCACGGTGAGGGCAGGCTGGAGCGGCTGACGCTGCGTCACACACTGAGCGGGGAGACGGAACAGGTCGACGCGCAGTGGATGTTCGTGTTCATCGGCGCGGCCCCGCTCACCGACTGGCTGGGCGGGACGGTGCTGCGCGACGAGCGCGGTTTCATCCTCGCCGGGCCGGACCTGGGCGTCGACGGGCGCCCGCCGGCCGAGTGGGAGCTGGACCGGCCGCCGTACCACCTGGAGACCAGTGTTCCGGGGGTGTTCGTGGCGGGCGACGCGCGCGCCGAGTCCGCCAAGCGGGTCGCGTCCGCCGTCGGAGAGGGAGCCATGGCCGTGATGCTCGTCCACCGGTACCTGGAGCAGTCATGAGCGGGCAGTTGATGCCGTGCAGCCCGGGGGAGATCCGCTCGCTGTTCCTCTTCGAGAAGCTGACGCCCGAGCAACTGGGGCGGCTGTGCGGCGAGGGGCGGGTGGAGCTGTTCCGGCCCGGCCCGGTGTATGCCGAGGGCGACCCCGCCACCTGCTTCTACGTGATGATCGAGGGCACGGTGGTGCTCTCCCGCCGGGTCGGCGGGGACGACGTGGAGGTCAACCGGACCTCGCAGCGCGGGGTGTACGCGGGCGCCATGCGGGCGCACCTCGGGGACCGGGTGCGCCAGGTGTACACCAACTCGATGCGGGTGACGGAGCCGACGCGGTTCTTCGTGCTGCCGGCCGACACCTTCGCGGCCGTGATGCGCGAGTGGTTCCCGATGGCCTCGCACCTGCTGGAGGGCCTGTTCTTCGGTACGAAGAACACCCAGGCCGCGATCGGGCAGCGGGAGCGGCTGCTGGCGCTGGGCTCGCTCTCGGCCGGGCTCACACACGAGCTGAACAACCCCGCGGCGGCGGCCGTGCGGGCCACCTCGGCGCTGCGGGAGCGGGTGGCGAAGATGCGCCACAAGCTCGCCGTGATCGCCGAAGGCCCCTTCTCCCGGGAGGCGTTGGCGGAGCTGATCGAGATCCAGGAGCGCACCGCCGAACGGGTCGCCAAGGCTCCGGTGCTCAGCCCGCTGGAGGCCTCCGACCGGGAGGACACGCTCGCCGACTGGCTCGGCGAGCACGGCATCGACCACGGCTGGCAGCTCGCGCCCACCTTCGTGCAGGCCGGTCTCGACATCGACTGGCTGGAGCAGGTCGCGGCGGCCGTCGGCGAGGAGATCCTGCCCGGCGCGGTCGGCTGGCTCAACTACACGATCGAGACCGAGCTGTTGATGAACGAGATCGACGACTCCACGGCTCGCATCTCCCATCTGGTCGACGCGGCCAAGCAGTACTCGCAGCTGGACCGGGCCCCCTACCGGGTGGTCGACGTGCACGAACTCCTCGACAGCACCCTGCTGATGCTGTCGGCCAAGATCGGCCCGCGCATCCGGGTCGTCAAGGAGTACGACCGTACGCTCCCGCCGGTCCCCGCCTATCCGGCGGAGCTGAACCAGGTGTGGACGAACCTCGTCGACAACGCGGTCTCCGCGGTCGCCGGCGCGGGCGGGGAGGGCACGCTGACCGTGCGGACCGCGCTCGACCACGAGCGGGTGCTGGTGGAGTTCCGGGACACCGGTCCCGGCATCGCCCCGGAGATCAAGGACCGGATCTTCGATCCCTTCTTCACCACCAAGCCGGTGGGCGAGGGCACCGGACTCGGCCTGGACATCTCCTGGCGGATCGTCGTCAACAAGCACCACGGCAGCCTCCGCGTCGAGTCGGTGCCCGGCGACACCCGCTTCCAGGTGCTGCTGCCCCTGACCGCCGAGAGCCCTGACGAGACGCCCGCCGAGGGCCCCGAGGAGACAGCATGAGCAGCGACGCCCCCATCGACCCGAGCGTCCCGCCGAGCGGCACCGGCTGCGTGGAGTGCGAGGCGGCCGGCGGGTGGTGGTTCCACCTGCGCCGCTGTGCGCGGTGCGGGCACATCGGCTGCTGCGACGACTCACCGTCCCGGCACGCCACCGCACACTACCGGGAGACCGGGCACCCGGTGATCCGCAGCTTCGAGCCCGGCGAGGAGTGGTTCTGGGACTTCGGCAAGGACGAGCTGTACGAGTCCGGGCCCGAACTCGCCGGGCCGGCCAGCCGTCCGGCGGACCAGCCGGCACCGGGGCCGGCCGGACGGGTGCCGGCGAACTGGGCGGAGACCCTGCGCTGAGCCCTCCTGGGTCGGCGGTCCCGTTGTCGGTGCCCCGTGTGAGGATGGGGCCGTGTCGCAGACCCCTTTCAGCACGCCACGACTGATCGGCCGGGACGAGGAACTCGCCCGGCTCACCGGCGTGCTGGAGCGCGCCCGGAGCGGTGCGGCGCGGGCCGTGCTGATCGCCGGGGACGCGGGGGTCGGCAAGACCCGGCTGCTGGACGAGGCCGCCGGACGGGCGGCACGGGCCGGGACGACCGTGGTCACCGGGCACTGTGTCGACCTCGGTGACGTCGGTCTGCCGTATCTGCCGTTCACCGAGATCCTGGGCGTGCTCGCCGGCGACGAGCGGTTCGCCCCGGTGCTGGCCGCGCACCCGGTGGTGGAGCGGCTGCTGGGCGCGGGGACGGACGCCACACGGGATCCGGACGGGCGGCTGCGGCTGTTCGAGGGCGTCGCGGGACTGCTGGCCGGCCTCGCCCGCTCGGCGCCGCTGCTGCTGGTGCTGGAGGACCTGCACTGGGCCGACCAGTCCTCCCGGGACCTGCTGCGGTTCCTGCTCAGCCGCGGCATCCCGCACCGGCCGGCCGGCGACGGCACCGGCGGGCGGCTCGCGGTGTTCGCCTCCTACCGGGCCGACGACCTGCACCGCCGCCACCCCCTGCGCCCGCTGCTCGCCGAGCTGGTCCGGCTGCCCGCCGTGGAGCGCCTGGATCTGCGGCCGCTGCCCGACACCGAGGTCACCGTGCTGGTACGGGCCCTGACGGACCGCCAGTTGCCGGACGCCGCCGTGCGCGGCATCGTCGCCCGGGCCGAGGGCAACGCCTTCTACGCGGAGGAGCTGGTCGCGGCCACCGGCACGGACAGCGGCGGGGTGCCCAGCGGGCTGGCCGATCTGCTCCTCATCCGGGTCGAGCAGCTGTCCGACACGGCCCAGCAGGTGCTGCGCACCGCCGCGGTGGCCGGGCGCCGGGTCGGGCACGGCCTGCTGCGGGACGCGGTCGCGCTGCCCGAGGAGGAGCTGGAGTCGGCGCTGCGCGAGGCCGTCGGACGGCAGCTGCTGGTCCCCGGGGACGAGGACACGTACACGTTCCGGCACGCCCTGACCCGCGAGGCGGTGTACGCGGACCTGCTGCCGGGCGAGCGGTCGCGGCTGCACGGCGCGTTCGCCCGGCTGCTGACCGCACGCGACGGCGGTGCCCGCGGCGCGGCCGAACGCGCCCACCACTACCGGGAGAGCCATGACCTGCCCGAGGCGCTGGCCGCCTCGCTGGAGGCCGCCGGCCACGCCCAGCGGATCGGCGCGCCCGCCGAGGAGCTGCGCCATCTGGAGACCGTCCTGGACCTGTGGGCCTCGGTGGCCCCGGACCTGCGGCCCTCGGGCGAGGGGCTGGACCGGGTCACGCTCACCCTGCGCGCCTCGGCCGCGGCGGCCCATGCCGGTGACGCGCACCGGGCGGTGTCCCTCTCGCGGGCCGCGCTCGCGGGAGTCGGTCAGGACGCCGACTCCGAGCTGGCCGCCCGGGTGCGCTACACCCTCGCGGGCAACCTGCTGGGCGTGGACAGTCTGACGGCCGCGTTCGGCTACAGCAGCGAGGCGCTGGCGATGATCCCGGCGGAGCCGCCGTCGCGCACCTGGCTGTGGGCGGCGGCCACGCATGTCATGGCGGCGCGTCACGTCGGGGAGGACGAGACCGCGCTGCGGGTGGCCCGGCAGGCCCTGCGGGTCGCCGAGGAGCTGGGCGCCGCCGACGCGCAGGCCGATCTCCTGATCTCGCTGGCGGGGCTGGAGGGCGGCGGCCGGCGCGCGCCGGAGGGCCGGGAGCGGCTGCGGCGGGCCCGGGAGCTGGCCCGCTCTGCCGGGCACGCGCCGGTGGAACTGCGGGCGCTGTTCAACCTCGCCGTCGGCTGTTTCGAGTCCGGCGACCCGCGGGAGTGTCTGCACTGGCTGACCGAGGGTCTGGACCGGGCCCGAAGGGCGGGGCTGCTGTCCTCGACGTATCCGCTGGAGATGCGCTACCTCCAGCTGCTGGTGCTCTACACCCTGGGCCGCTGGGACGAGTGCGCGCGCGAGGCCGCCGCCGGCGCGACGGTGCTGTCGGCGGCGCCCGGATTCGCCGCGGGGCCCGCGCTGTACGTGGCACTGGCACGTGGTGAGCCGGGGGTGGCGGAGCGGGCCGGGGCGCTGCTGGAGGGGCCGTTCGACTGGATGGGAACGCTCGTCGCCGGGATCGTCCTGACGGACGCCGCCGCCCTGCGCGGCGACCCGGAGGCAGCCGTGAAGCGGATGCGGTCCACGGTGACGGCGCTGAGCGACGACTCGGGGCGGCGGCCCGACGCGACGGTCCGCCTCGCCGCGCTCGCTCTCGCGGCGGTCGCCGACCGGGCCGAGGAGCTGCGGCGCACCGGCGAGGAGGGGGAGCTGCGCCGCTGGACGCGGACCGCCGCCGAACTCCTGGACGCGGCGCGCTCGATGGCGGAGCGGGGCGAGGAGGGCCGGCCGCAGGGGCCGGAGGGGCAGGCCTGGCGGGCCCGCGCCGAGGCGGAGTGGACGCGGGCGGTGTCGGGGCCGGACCCGGAGGCCTGGGAACGGGCCGTCGCCGCGTTCGCCGACGGCGACGGGTACGAGCGGGCGCGCTGCCAACTGCGGTGCGCCGAGGCTCTGTTGGCGGCCGGACGGCGCTCGGAGGCGGCGGTGCGGGCGAGTGCGGCGCGGGAGACGGCGGCCGCTCTGGGCACGACACCGCTGCTGGAGCGGATCGACGCGCTGATCCGCCGAGGACGGCTCTCGGACGCCGGCGCCCGGGCCGGGGAGGACGGGGCCCCGCCGCTGACCGCCCGCGAGCAGGAGGTGCTGCGCCTGCTCGCGCTCGGGCGCAGCAACCGCCAGATCGGCGAGGAGCTGTACATCACCGGCAAGACGGCCAGCGTCCATGTCTCCAACATCCTCGCCAAACTGGGCGCGGCCGGCCGCACGGAGGCGGTGGCGATCGCCTACCGGCAGGGTCTGATCACGCCGGAGCCGACGGGGTCCGCGGGCTGAGGGCGGTCCCGGCCGGGGGGCGGGTTCAGCGGGCGCGGTCCGGGCGGCCGGGGTCGACGGCGTCGGCCGTGGCCCGCATGCCCTTGCCGTCGGGATGGAGGTGGTCGCCACCGTCGAAGAAGGGCGGGATCCGCTCGGGGTCGTGGGGGCTGCGCAGGATCCGGTCGAAGTCGGTGACCGCGTCGAAGTCCCCACACCGCCGCGGATGTACTCATTGGCCTTCCGGCGTACGGCCTCGGCGGCCGGATCCCATTCCGGCCGGCCCTTGAACGGGTCGACGGTCGCCGCGACGACGCACTTGCCGGCCGCGTGCGCCCGGGCGGCGATCTCCCGGTATCCGGCGATCAGGTCCTCGGCGGTGACCCCGGTGTGGGCCGCGGGGACTCGGGGACGTCGATGCGGTCGATGTCGGGGGCGTAGCCGGAGCCGCTGTCGAAGGTGATCGTGTCGGTTCCCGCCTTCAGGGCGACGGGCACGCTGACCGTCTCCACGGTTCCCCAGTCGCCGGTGGAGGGGAACTGGTGGCGGACCGCTTGGCCGGTACCCGCGGAGATGTCCACCGCTCGGGCGTCGCCGCTGACGTAGGCGACCTCGACCAGGTAGGTGCCGGGCCGGTCGACGACCACGTCGTTGAAGCGGAGTCTGCCGCCCAGGTACAGGTTGCCGACCTTCTTCTGCCCGGAGCAGGCGGAGCAGTCGGCCACGGAGGCGTTGCCGCCGAGCGTGTTGCCGCTCGACTCGGCCTCGTAGGCGGTCGCGGCCGGGGCGGTGCCGTGCGGGGTGACGGTGAACAGGCGGGAGCCGTGTGCCGGCAGTGCCTCGGTGATCCGGTTCCGGTAGGTGCCGAGGTTCTCCTGGTTCCACAGGTCGCGCACGGCCGCCTTGCCGGTGAAGCCGAGGGCGGAGAAGTCGGCGGTGACGGGGGCGGGGGCGTCGGCGAGGTTGAACAGGGCGACGGTGAGGCTGCCGTCGGCGTTGCGCGCGGCCCACACCTGCTGGGCGTCGGAGGGGGTGACCGGACGGGCGGGCGGGGCGGGGGCCTGGTCCACGGCGATGACCTCGCGGTTGGTCAGGAGCCGGACGCCGTAGTCGTCGAGGCGGGTGAGGTCGTCGCCGGTGTAGAGGGGCGACTTGGAGATCGCCCACAGGGTGGCGTAGGTCTGCCGTTCGGCCTTGGTGAGGCCGTCCATGGCGCCGTTGCCGACGTCGAGGGAGTCGAGGTCGTTCCAGCCGCCGGGGCCGCCGTGGCGGCTCCAGCCGGGGGCGTCGCCGAAGCGGTCGTCGACGGAGTTCTCCCAGCTGACGAGGGTGTTGCAGTAGCACTCGACGTCGGTGTCGATGCGCCAGCCGTTGGCGTACTTCTTCCAGTCGGCGGCGTGTGCGATGTCCAGGGACCAGGACAGTTCCAGGTGGATGGGCCGGCCGGTGGCGGCGATGGCCTTGTTCCAGGCGGCGACGTCGGCAACGTTGTCGTACTGGTCGCCGCTCTTGCCGGAGCCGGGGCCGACGCCGTCCAGCTTGAGGAAGTCGTAGCCCCAGCCGGCGATCGACTCGGCCTGGGAGTCTATGTACTTCTGGGCGCAGGGGCGGGAGAGGTCGAGTTTGTAGGAGCTGTCCCAGCCGTTGGTGGTGCGCAGGTCGCTGTAGACGATGTCGGCGGTGGTGCAGCCGTCGCCGCCGCTGATCGGGGTTCTGCCGTCGCCGTAGGCCTCCTTCTCCAGGCCGGCGGGCAGGTAGATGCCGGCCTTGAGGCCCTTGGCGTGGATGCGGTCGGCGACCGCCTTCATTCCGCTGGGGAAGCGGACCGGGTCGGCCTTCTGTCGGCCGTACCGGTCGTATTCGGGCTTCCAGGCGTTGTCGCGCCACCAGCCTGCGTCGATGTTGACGTACTGGTAGCCGTACTTCTTCAGCTTGGCGGCCAGGGCGTCGGTCTGCCGGTCGACGTTCGCCTCGGTGAGGTAGCTGTAGTCGCCGTCCGGGTTGAGGCCCGGGTACTTGGAGGACTGCATGCTCCAGCTCGACCAGCCCATGTAGGGCGTGGCGGCGACCGGCGCGGGTGCCCCGGCGTGCGCGGCCGGGGCCGTGGTGAGGAGTCCCGCGGCGAAGACCGGCACGAGGGCGGCTCTGAGCGCGCGGGCGGGCAGGACGGCGTACGAGGGTGACCACATGGGCCGTACCTCCTGGGGGTTCGGGGTGGGGGGCGGCTCAGCCCTTACCCGTGGGGGCTGAGGTGATGAAGGACTGGATCGCGGCCGCGGCGGCCCCGCGGGCCCACTCCTCGAAGGGGAGCGGACGGGTCTGTACGTCGCACTGGGCGGCCGAGCCGAAGGCGGCCGCGGTGAACGAGTCACGGATGTGCTCCGCGAACAGGTCGTAGGCGGCCAGACCCTCGCCGGAGATGATCACGCGCTGGGGGCCGAGCAGGTTGGCCACGGTGGCGATGCCCCGGCCGATGGCCTCGCCCGCGCGGGCGTAGACCTCCCGCACTCCGGGCAGGCCCTGGCGGGCGAGGACCAGGGCCTCGGCCGTGTCGGTGACCTGACGGCCCGCCACCTCGCTCACGCGGGCGAGGATGGCGGCGTCCCCGGCGATCGCCTCGACGCAGCCTCGGTTTCCGCAGTGGCACGGCGGGCCCGCCGGGTCGGCGGTCACATGGCCCATCTCGCCCGCCACGCCGTGCGCGCCCGCCACCACCCGGCCGTGGACGACGAGCCCGCAGCCGATGCCCGCGCCCACGGTCACCACGGCGAAGTCGGTCAGGCCCGCTCCGGCGCCGAACCACTGCTCGGCGACGGTCAGCGCGCGCACGTCGTGGTCGACGGTGACCGGCAGCCCGGTGGTGGCCGCGGCGAGTTCGGCCAGCGGCACGTCCCGCCACTCCAGGAAGGGCGAGTAGCGCACCACGCCCTCGGCACGGTCGACGTCTCCGGAGACGGCGATGCCGAGGCCGAGCACCGGGGCGCCGAGGCCGGCGGCGTGGGCGTGGAGTTCCTGGACGAGGTCCGCGAGGGAGGTGAGCACGCTCCGGGGGGTGCGGTCCGGCAGGGGGGTGCGGCGGGCGAGGAGGACGCGGCAGCACAGGTCCGTGAGGACGGCGATCAGCTCGTCGCCGGTGGCCTTGACGCCGATGAACAGGGCCCGGGTGCCGTCCACCCGGACCAGGGTGGCGGGCCGGCCGAGGGCGGGGCGGCCCTCCTCCTGCGGGAGACCGGCGTCCTCCACCAGGTAGCCGGCCTCGAGCAGCGGCCGCACGGCCTTGGTCACGGCGGCCGGTGACAGGCCTGCCCGGCGGCCGGCCTCCAGCCGGGTGAGGGGGCCGTGGGAGAGGACCGTGGTGAAGACCTGGGAGGCGGCGGGCGTGTGCGCCGGGAAGGTCTCGGCGCGCGGGGCGAAGCGCATGGCCGGGAACCTAGGGCCTTTATTTTCCGCTGTCAATAAAAGAAACAGGGGTTGTTGCGGGGGCAGTTGACGACCCGTGGACGGACGGGGCCGGACATGCGGATGCCCCGCGCGGGGGCGGGGCATCCGGTACCGCTGGGCGCCGGCCGTCAGTGACGGGCGGCCGGGGTGTTCGCGGCGGTGACGTTGACCGCGGCCCACGCCCTGTCCACCGTCTTGTACTCGGTGCTGGTCGCGCCGTACAGGTCCTTGGCCGCCTTCAGCGTCGCGATGCGCGCGTCGTGGAAGTCGGTCGTGGAGACCATGTAGCGGGTCAGGGCACGGTAGAAGATCGCCGTGGCCTTGGCCCGGCCGATGCCCTTGACCGTGGAGTGGTCGTAGGTCGGCGAGTCGTAGTCGACCCCGTTGATCGTCTTCTTGCCGCTGCCCTCCGCGAGGAGGTAGTAGGCGTGCGAGGAGACACCGGAACCGGCGTGCACCTCGGTGTAGTAGGTGTCCGACGACCAGTAGTCGATCGTGCCCTCGAGCTTGTCGAGCGAGGGGTGGTCGAGGCGGCGCAGGAACTTCTGGGCGAGGCCCAGCTTCTCGCCGATCAGGTAGTCCGGCGTGTCCTTCGCGTTGTTCGCGTAGAACTCGACGTTCGAGCCGAAGATGTCCGCGAGCGACTCGTTGAGCGCGCCCGGCTCACCGTACTGGTTGCCGTCGGAGTCGACGTAGGTCGGCTCCAGCTTGGCGGTCGCGTCCACCACGCCGTGGGTCAGCTCGTGACCGGTGACGTCGAGGACGACGAGCGGCTTCTTGAACGTCTGGCCGTCGCCGTCGCCGTACAGCATGCAGTTGCAGGTCGGGTCCCAGAAGGCGTTGGCGACCTTGTTGCCCCAGTGGACCATGCCCTGGGCGGCCTTGCTGTTGTTGGCGATGCCCTTGCGCCCGAAGGTGCTCTTGTAGAAGTCCAGGGTCTTGGTGATGCCGTACTGGGCGTCGGCGGCGGCGCTGGCGCGGTTGGTGGTCGCGCCGTTGCCCCAGACGTCGGTGGTGCTGGTGAACGCGGTGCCCTGGCTGAACTTCTCCGTGGACCTGCCCTTGGCGTCCCGGGTCTCGGTGCCGTAGCGGGTCGGGTCCTTGAGCTGGTAGTGGCCGCGCGAGGTCTGCGTGGTGGTCAGGCCGACGCTGCCCACGAAGAGGGTCCTGCCGGTGCCGTGCGCGGTCGCCGGGTAGTGGGTGACGCCGGACACCGACGAGGCCCCGGCGAGCAGGCTCTCGCTCGGCGCGCCGGTGCCGGTGGCCGGGTCGGCGCTCTCGCCCTTGCGGCGCAGGGCGTCGAGCAGCTTCGGCGACAGGAACTCGTCGTTGTCGGGCGTGTTGCTGCGCACCGTGCCGGTGACGGCGTCGACGACGACGGTCCGGGAGCCGCCTTCTGCGGTGGAGCTGCCGGTGACGGTCACCTGGTAGGCGAGGGCCGAGGCGCCGCCGCGGGCGTCCACCACGAGTTCGCTGGCGACGACGTCGCCCTTGGCGGCCTCGGCGGCCTTCGCCTCGGCCTGGCCGGCCGTCAGCTTGGCGCGGGTGGCGGTGGGTTCGACGGCATGGGCGGCCGCGCGGGTGACACCTGTGTAGGCGAGCTGCCGGGACAGGTGGACCACGAGGTCGCCGCCGAGCACCGCCAGGCCGTTGTGGGTCCGGGCGAACCGGACGTGGCGGGCGCCCTCCGGGTCGATCATGACGTCCTGGGCGTGGAGTTCGTCGCCCTGGGAGACTCCGGTCGCCGAGGCGTGGCCGAAGGCCGCGGTGCGCGCCGCCTCCACCACCGCGGCGGCCGTCGTGGCGGCGGACGCGGCGGACCGCTCCGCCCCCGTGGAGGGGCCGGCGAAGGCCGTGCCGGCCAGGCCCGTGGCAGCCGTCGTCACCGCGACGGCGACCGCCACGCTGCGTATGTGCGGTCTACGCACTGAGGAGGGTTCCTTCGTTCGAAGGCGGCCGGGGTCCCCAACCGCCTTGAGACATGGCGCGGTTGTGCGCCAGAGGGCTGGTCGGGCCCCGGGGAAACCCTTACGGATCAGTCATGTTCACGTAAAGACGGAATGATCCATTTCGCGAACTTCTATGACAATCCTTTACATATGCCTTCCACAGGGTGATCGGCAGGCGACCAACTGTGTGTCAACTGTGGAGAGAGCGCCAGATGGAAGTAGGTTCCGACGCCGGAGTGTGACCGATCTCGCATCACACACGGCCCCCGATGGGAGTGGAACCGGATGGTCTCGGCAAGGGTGAGCCATGGAGCGGTACTCGGCACGGCGCTCGGAGCGGTCGTCCTCTCGCTCCTCGCCGTACCGGCCCGGGCGGCGACCGCGGAGCGGGCCGCGGGGCCGGCCCCCGCGCTCGCGGCACCCGACATGACCGCCCTCGGGGAGGCGCTGCGCTCGGCGGTGGGCCAGGGGGCGCCCGGTGCCATGGCCCGCGTCGACGACCACGGCACCGTCCACCGCGCGGTGCGGGGCGTCGCCGACCGGGACACCGGACGCGCCCTCGGCATCGACGACCACTTCCGCGTCGGCAGCGTCACCAAGACCTTCTCGGCCGTCGTACTGCTGCAACTGGCCGACGAGCACCGGCTCGCGCTCGACGCGCCGGTCAACCGCTATCTCCCCGGGCTGCTGCCGGACGACCGCATCACGGTCCGGCACGTGCTGAGTCACCGCAGCGGCCTGTACGACTACACCGACGACATGTTCGCCGACAGCGTCCAGGGCTTCGAGGCGGTGCGGGACAAGGTCTTCACCTACCGCCAGTTGGTGGACCTGTCCCTGAGGAAGCCGCCCACCAACGCGCCCGGCGCCGCCTACGCGTACTCCAACACCAACTTCGTGGTGGCCGGCCTGCTCATCGAGCAGCTCACCGGGCACTCCGTGCGCACCGAGTACGAGAACCGCATCTTCAAGCCGCTGCGGCTGCGCGACACCTTCTACGTCCACCCCGACACCAGGATGCCCGGCCGGTACGCCCACGGCTATCTGACCCCCGACACGGCCGGCGCCCCGCTCGTCGACGCCACCGAGCAGACGGCGTCCTGGGCCCAGAGCGCGGGCGCCATCATCTCCAGCACCCGGGACCTGAACACCTTCTACTCCGCGCTGCTGGCCGGCCGGCTCACCTCGGCGGCCCGGCTGGCGGAGATGGAGCGCTTCACCCGGGTCGCCGGCACCACCTCCTACGGGCTCGGGCTGCGGCGCCGCGACCTGTCGTGCGGAGTGTCGGTCTACGGCCACACGGGCGCCGTCCAGGGTTACTACACCTACGCCTTCACCACGAAGGACGGCGGACGCAGCCTCACCGCCGTCGCCACCACCTCCAACAACGACACCGTGCTCGGCACCCTGGCCGACACCCTTGAACCGGCGTTCTGCGGCAAGCCGGCCCGCCACCCGGAAGCCGCCTCCTCCGCCGGCCCCCTTGGCCCGGTCTTGGCGGAATGACTGCCTCCGGGACACCATGCCCCGCATGAAGGGTGATCTCTTTTCCAGTCAGCATGTGGTGCAGCCGGCCGTGGAGCCGGGGATGTCCGTCGAGAACGCCAAGTGCGTCAGGTACGCGGTGGACGGCGAGATGTACGCCCGCCAGGGGGCGATGATCGCCTACCGCGGCAATCTGCAGTTCGAGCGCAGGGGCCAGGGCGTGGGCGGCATGCTCAAGCGCGCCGTCACCGGCGAGGGGCTGGCGCTGATGGCGGTGCGCGGGCAGGGCGAGGCCTGGTTCGCGCACGAGGCGCAGAACTGTTTCATCGTGGAGGTGGAAGCAGGCGACCAGTTCACCGTCAACGGCCGCAACGTCCTGTGTTTCGACGCCTCGCTGTCGTACGAGATCAAGACCGTCAAGGGTTCCGGCATAGCCGGCGGCGGCCTGTTCAACAGCGTCTTCAGCGGGTACGGCAGGCTCGGCCTGGTCTGTGAGGGCAACCCGCTGGTGATCCCGGTCTCACCGCAGTACCCGGTGTACGTCGACACGGACGCGGTGGTCGGCTGGACGGCGCATCTGCAGACCTCGCTGCACCGCTCCCAGTCCATCGGCTCGATGCTGCGCGGCGGTTCCGGCGAAGCCGTCCAGCTGATGCTCCAGGGAGACGGGTACGTCGTGGTGCGCCCGAGCGAGCTGACCCCGCAGAAGGCGCAGCAGCACTGACGCCCCCGGCGGGCGGCGCGCCCGATGGGCCGCGGCCTCCGGGAGGCGGCCCGCCCACACGTGTTGACCGGCACGGTCCGCGCGGGTCAGGGCGCCGGCGGCGCGGTTGCGCGAAGCTGCTGGCCCTGACCGAGGCCGAGCGGGCGGCGGGCGTGGTGGCGGTCAACGGCGGCAACCACGGGGGCGCCCTCGCGCTGATGGCGGCGGTCCTCGACGTGAAGGCGAGACGGACGTGCTCGTCAGCATCGGCGGCGGGGGGCTGGGCGCGGGCGTCGCGGCGGCCCCGCGCGCCATACGACCAGGCCCGGGCTGGCGTACCCGGCCCTTTACCGTCGGTTACCCGCAGGTCGGGCCCCGGCCATCGCCCGTTTTCCGTAACTTCCCGCCGCGCCCCGAGGGTTGAATAAAAGGCAGAAACGCCCTCGGAGTTCCGGATTCTTTGAACGGACCGCGCCACGCCCCGCGTACCTCTGGGAAAGACTCGACAGGGGTTTCAGCGAGGGATGACCATGGTCAAGGCGCACGTCTCCGCACATGAGTTGGTCGCCGGGCGGTACCGGCTCCTCGAGGTCGTCGACCGCGAGACCAACCGCATCTGCTGGTACGCCGAGGACGTGCAGGCGGAACGGCCCCGTCTGGTGACCCAGAGCGTGCTGCCGGCGGCATCCGAGGAGGAGACGGTACGCCGGACCACCGCCCGCATCCTGCGCACCTCCGAGACCATGGGTGTGCTGCGCCCCGGCCGGATCGCCTCGGTGATCGACGCGGTCGAGGAGGCGGGCACCCTGTGGACGGTCACCGAGTGGATCGACGGCATACCGCTCGGCGAACTCCTCTCCCAGGAGGGCCCGTTCACCTACGTGCGCGCGGCGCGGATCGGCCTGGAGCTGCTCGACGTGCTGGAGGCCGCGCACGGCCAGGGCATCACGCACGGCGAGCTGAGCCCCGGCCAGGTGTTCGTGCGCGAGCAGGCCCCGGTCGTCGTCACGGGGTTCGGTCTGGCGGGCGCGACCCTGGTGCCACGCGTCACCGCGCCGTCGTACGCCTCGCCGGAGCAGGCCCGCGACGAGCGCATCGGGCCGGCCGCCGACCTGTGGGCGCTGGGCGCGATCCTCTACACGATGGTCGAGGGCCGGGCCCCGTTCCGCGACCGCGGCCGGCCGGAGGCCACCCTGAAGGGGGTGGACCGGCTGCCGTTGCGCACACCCGTGCGCACCGGCCCGCTCACCCAGGTCGTGCAGGGACTGCTGCGCAAGGACTCCCGGGAACGACTGAGCCGGCCGGTGGTCCGCGCGGCCCTGACCCGCGTACTGACCGAGGACGCCGACGCCGGCCTGGAAGCCGCTCCCGTGCCCCGGCTGCGCGGTGCCTACGCCGCCGTCCGGCACTCCGGCCCCGGCTGGAGCAGACGGGCGATGGTCGCCGGGACCGCGCTGGCCGTGGTCACCGTCTCGGCCGCCGTACTCGCCGCGACCCACCGGCTGCCGGGCATCTCCTCGGCGGGCTCGGCGCCCCGGCCCGCCGCCACGACCACCCCGGCCGTCGAGCCGCCCGACCGCACGGACGGCAACCCCGCGGGCCCCGGCGCCTCCCCCACCCCGACTCCTTCGCCCACCCGATCCGCGAGCGCCTCGCCCTCACCGTCCGCGTCCGCCTCGGCCTCGGCCACCGCGACGCTCCCGGCGGGGTTCCACCGCTACACGGCCCCCGAGGGCTTCTCCGTCGCGCTCCCGGCGGGCTGGAAGCGGCTGGCCACCCAGCGCCAGGGCGACCTCGCCTACCGGGTCACCTTCGGCACCCGCGACGGTGCCCCCACCCTGGCCGTGACCTACAGCGACCGGGTCGGGCCTGACCCGGTCGCCGTCTGGCGGGACGACGTCGAGCCGGGCCTGGAACGGCTCGACGGCTACCGGCGCGTCGGCGACATCCGGGCGACCACCTACCAGGGCCACAAGGCCGCCGACATGGAGTGGCTCAACGGAACCGGTGACGCCCGGGTGCACACCTTCGGGCGCGGTTTCCTGCTCGGCGGCCACCGCGGCTTCTCCCTGCGCTTCGTGACCCCCGCGGACTCCTTCGACGACACGGCCGACCGGCTGGAGCTGAAGACGTTCCTGCAGACCTTCCGGGTGCCGGGCGAGTGAGACCCGTTTTCCGTCCGCCAGGGCGGGGACTCGGCGCGCATGGTGCAAATCGGATACACGATGATGACCGAGCAGGCAGGTCCCCGTGACCTGGTGGACCATGTGGTGCGGGCCGAGGAGGCGGGCTTCGACTTCTCGGTGACCTCGGACCACTACTCTCCGTGGCTACGGTCGCAGGGCCACTCCCCCTACGCGTGGAGCGTGCTCGGCGCCGCCGCCCAGGCCACCTCGCGGATCCCGCTGATGACCTACGTGACCTGTCCGACCGTCCGCTACCACCCGGCGGTGGTGGCGCAGAAGGCGGCGACCATGCAGCTGCTGTCGGACGGCAGGTTCCGGCTCGGGCTGGGCGCCGGGGAGAACCTCAACGAGCATGTGGTGGGCGGTGGCTGGCCGCCGGTGGACGTGCGCCACGAGATGCTCGAAGAGGCGGTGGAGATCATCCGCGCGCTGTTCGAGGGCGGCCATGTCACCCACCACGGCAGGCACTTCGAGGTGGAGTCGGCCCGGCTGTGGGACCTGCCGGAGACCGCGCCGCCGATCGGCATCGCCGTCTCCGGCGAGCAGTCCTGCCGGCTCGCCGGGCACCTGGCCGACCTGGTCATCGCCACCGAGCCGAAGAAGGGCCTGCTGGAGGCCTTCGACCGGCACGGCGGCACGGGCAAGCCGCGGGTGGGCCAGCTGCCGGTGTGCTACGACCCCGACCGGGACGCAGCGGTCAAGCGGGCGCACGCCCAGTTCCGCTGGTTCGGGCTCGGCTGGAAGGTGAACTCCGAACTGCCGCACCCCGACTCCTTCGAGTCCGCGACCCAGTTCGTCACCCCTGACGACGTGGCCGCGTCGGTGCCGTGCGGTGACGACCCGGACGACTTCGTCGAGGCCGTACGCCCGTACGCCGAGGCCGGGTTCGAGGAGATCGCGCTGGTGCAGATAGGCGGCGAGTCGCAGCCGGACTACCTGGACTGGTCGGCGAAGACCCTGCTGCCCGCGCTGCGCGACGCGCTGGGCTGAACGGGGAGAACCGGCCCGGAGCGCCGCCGACGGAGCGGTGCACAGGGGAATCATCCGCACGGGTGAGCATCTTGGGCCCGGGAGGGGTACTAGAGGGCACTACGTCGATTCTCGGAGGCCCTCGCGTGAACTCCCTCGTGTGCAAGAGCCTGGTGGTGCAGCTCCGGACGGACGGCACGGGGCGCTGTCCGGTGCTGGCCCACCTCTGCTACGACTCCGACGATCCCTTCGCCGTCACCGCCGTGTTCGGCCACGACGGCCATGTGCTGGCCCGCTGGCGGCTGGACCGGGAGATGCTCGCCGAGGGCCTGGACCGGTCGGTGGGCATCGGGGACGTACGGCTGTGTCCGGTGTCGACCGGGATGTGGCAGGAGCTGCGCATGGACTTCCTCGGCGACCTCCGGCCGGACGGGAGCCGGCACCACGCGGTGGTGTTCGCCTGGGCGCCCGCGGTCGCCGCGTTCCTCCGGGAGTCGTACGAGCTGGTGGCTCCGGGCCGGGAGGAGGTCCGGGTGGACGAGCTGCTGGCGGAGATCCTCTCCACGGGCTGACCGGGGGGCTGGGCGCCCAGCGGCCCGGCGGGGGGCGGCCGGTTCAGCGGGACATGTGCCGGCGGCGGGACCACAGCGGCAGCGCGTACCAGCACAGCAGGTACCAGGCGACGACGGCCACGACCAGCCAGGGCACGTAGCCGTTGTGGGTGGCGACCCGCAGGATCAGCAGCAGGGAGGCGGTCATGGTGGCGAGCAGCAGCACCAGGCCGACGAACGTCAGCCGGGACGCCAGCCGCACCGCCTGGGGCTTGACCTGGCGTCCGGCGACGAGCCGGTGCAGGGACACCGGCCCGATGAGGGCACCGGTCGCACAGGCGCCGAGCAGGACGGTCACGATGTAGATGACCTGGTCGGTGTGGGCGAGCTTGTCGTACTTGGGGGTGAAGACGACGGTCAGCAGGAAGCCGAACAGGATCTGAACACCCGTCTGGGCGACCCGGACCTCCTGGATGAGTTCGACCCACATCCGGTCGGCCCGCTCCTCCTTGGACTCGTCGCGCCCTGTGCGCCGCGCCTCCTGCTCCATGCGGTGCGTGTAACCCTCCTGCCGGCCGTTCAAACGACCGGCAGGAGCCCCGGCGGGGCTACCAGCGCTGCTCGACCTGGTCCTTGATCCGGCGTTCGTACAGCTCCCGGATCGCGGCGAAGGTCCGCGCGCCGGGCTCGGGAAGCTTGGCGGCGGCCGCGTTGGCGCGGGCCTGCCCGGGGTTGCGGGCGCCCGGGATCACCGTGGTGACGCCGGGCTGCGCGACGATCCAGCGCAGGGCCAGCTGGGCCGGGGTGTAGCCCTCGGGAGCGAGGGCGGCGAACTCGGCGGCGGCCTCCACTCCCGTCGCGTAGTCGACGCCGGAGAAGGTCTCGCCCTGGTCGAAGGCCTCGCCGTGCCGGTTGTAGGTGCGGTGGTCGTCGGCCGGGAAGACGGTGTCCGCGGTGTACTTGCCCGAGAGCAGACCGGAGGCCAGCGGCACCCGCGCGATGATGCCGACACCCGCCGCCTCGGCGGCCGGCAGCACCTCCCGCAGGGGCTTCATCCGGAACGGGTTGAGGATGATCTGGACGCTGGCCACGTTCGGCCGGGCGATCGCGGTCAGGGCCTCGGCGCAGGTCTCCACGCTGACCCCGTAGGCCGCGACGCGCTCCTCCTCGACGAGCGTGTCCAGGGCGTCGAACACCTCGTCGCGGGAGTACACGGGCGTCGGCGGGCAGTGCAGCTGGACCAGGTCGACACGGTCGACGCCGAGGTTTCGGCGGGAACGGTCGTTCCAGGCGCGGAAGTTGTCCAGGACGTAGTTCTCCGGGATCTGGTCGGCGCGCCGGCCCATCTTGGTGGCCACCAGCACATGCAGATCGGGCCGGCCGCTGAGGAAGGCGGCGATGGTCCGCTCGCTGCGGCCGTCGCCGTAGACGTCGGCCGTGTCGAAGAAGGTGACCCCCGCCTCGGCCGCCGTCTCCAGGACGGAGAGGGCCTCCTTGTCGTCCACGTCGCCCCAGTCGGCGCCCAGCTGCCATGTGCCGAGGCCGATCACCGATGCCCGCTGCCCGGACCTGCCGATCACGCGTTCGTCCATGGCGTCAGTCTGCCATCCGGCGCCGGCGTGCGCGGAAGGGGTCCGTCCGGTTGCCCCCTGAGCATTCATCACCCACACGGGTGAATTCAGTGGACAGACGAGCTGTGCACGTCAACCGGCCCCTAGCGTGAGCCCGTGACTGAACGTTCAATAGGCAACTACAGCCGCCGGGGTTTCCTGCGCGGGGCCGCCGCGCTGGCCGCCGTGCCGGTCCTGCTGTCGGCGGATCCTGCCCTCGCCGCGGCCGAACTCCCCGGCTTTCCCACGGACGTTCCGCTCTACCGTTCGGCGTATCGCAACTGGGTCGGCGAGATCACCGCCGACGGGCTGTGGGCCTGCGCGCCGACCGGCCCGGACCAGGTGCTCGAAGTCGTCGACTGGGCCTGGCGCGGCGGCCGTCGGGTGCGCGCGCGGGGCAGCTCGCACGGCTGGTCGCCGCTGACGGTCACCGAGGGGACGCCGGCCGACGCGCCGGTCCTGCTGGTCGACACCGCGGCCCATCTGACCTCGGTGAGCCTGGACTCCCCGTCCGAGGTCCGGGCCGGCACCGGCGTCACGCTGGAGGCCCTGCTCACCTTCCTGGAGGAGCACGGCCTCGGCCTGACCGCCTGCCCGGCGCCCGGCGACCTCACGCTCGGCGGCGCGCTGGCGGTCGACGCGCACGGCACCGCCGTGCCCGCCGAGGGCGAGGAGCCGCTGCCCGGGCACACCTACGGCTCACTGAGCAATCTGGTGCTGTCCCTGACGGCGGTGGTGTGGGACGAGGGCAGCGGGAGGTATGTGCTGCGGACGTTCCACCGCGAGGAGGCGGACTGTGCCGCCCTCCTCACCCACCTGGGCCGCTCGCTCGTCACCGAGGTCGTGCTGCGGGTGGGGGCCAACAGCGACCTGCGCTGCGTCAGCCGCACCGACATCCCGGCCGCCGAACTGTTCGCCGCCCCCGGTTCCGGCGGACGTGCCCTCGACACCTTCCTGCGGCGGTCCGGGCGGGTGGAGGCGATCTGGTTCGCCTTCACCGAGTTCCCCTGGCTGAAGGAGTGGAGCGTCGCCCCGGTCAGACCGCTCACCGCACGGCACGTCACCTCGCCGTACAACTACCCGTTCTCGGACAACGTCCCCACCCTCGTGGCCGACCTGGCGGGGCGGATGGCGGCGGAGGCGGCCTGGTACCTGGCGCCGGTGCTGGGCAACGCGCAGCTCGAAGCGGCCACCGTCGGACTGGCGGCCACGCTGTCCGCGGACATCTGGGGGCCGTCCAAGAACACGCTGCTGTACATCAGACCGACCACGCTCCGGGTGACCGCGAACGGCTACGCCGTGCTGACCCGGCGGGACCAGGTGCAGCGCGTGGTGCACGAGTTCACCGCCCACTACCGCGAGCGTCAGGCCGCCTACGCGGCCCTGGGCCGCTTCCCGGTGAACGGCTCGGTCGAGATCCGGGTGACCGGGCTCGACGACCCCGCCGACAGTCAAGTACCCGGCGCCCGCGCCCCGTTGCTGTCCGCGCTCCGGCCCGGCGAGGGGCACCCGGAGTGGGACACGGCCGTGTGGCTGGACGTCCTCACCCTGCCCGGCACCCCGTACGCCGAGGCGTTCCTGCGCGAGCTGGAGCGGTTCCTGTTCGACACCTACGACGGCGGGTACGCCCTCACCCGCGTCGAGTGGTCCAAGGGCTGGGCGTACACACGGGAGGCGGTGTGGAGCGACGAGGAGGTGCTCGGCACCGCCGTACCCGCTTCCCTCGGCCGGGCGGCGTGGGTCCGGGCGGTCGACACCCTGGACCGCCTGGACCCGCACCGCGTCCTCGGGAACGGCTTCCTGGACCGTCTGCTGAGCTGACCGGAAGACGTCAGGAGCCCTCAGGGGCCGCCTGTGCGGCGAAGTAGTGCCCCGCGTCCAGGTCCTCGAGGAGGGTCGGCCCGCTCGGCTCCCAGCCCAGCAGCTTGCGGGTCAGCGCGCTGGACGTGGGGGCGTCGACCGCCGCGAACCGGCCGAGCCAGCCGAAGTGGTCCTCGGCCCGGTCCGCGGGCACGCCGGTCACGGGCACGTCCAGGTGCCGCCCGATGACCTCGGCGATGTCCCGGAACGGCACACCCTCCTCGGCCATCGCGTGCAGGGAGGCGCCCGCCGGGGCCGACTCCAGTGCCAGCCGGTACAGCCGGGCCGCGTCCAGCCGGTGCACGGCCGGCCAGCGGTTGGCGCCGTCGCCGACGTAGGCGGAGACGCCCTTGTCCCGGGCGATCCGGATCAGGCGCGGGACGAAGGCGTGGTCGCCCCGGCCGTGCACGGTCGGGAGCCGGACGAGCCCCGAGCGCACGCCCCGCCCGGCCAGTGCCAGGGTTGCCTCGTCCGACGCGGCCCGGTGGGTGGCGACTCCCGTCCCGTCCTCCTCCGTCGCCGTGCGCCCCGATCCGGTCACCGGCATCCCGGAGGTGGTCAGGAAGGGCTTTCCGGTACCGGCGAGTTCGGCGCCGATCGCCTCGATGGCCCGCAGGTCGATGGCGCCGGCGACCCCGAAATCGGAGAAGTCGTGGAGGAACGCGAGGTGGATGACGCCGTCGGCGGTGGCCGCGGCGCTCCTGAGTCCGGCCAGGTCGTCGAGCGTGCCGCGGTGTGCCTCGGCGCCGGCGGCCTTCAGGGCCGCGGCGGCCTCGTCGGAGCGGGCGAGGCCGACGACCTGGTGCCCGGCGCCGATGAGTTCGGGAACGACGGCGGAACCGACGAAGCCGGTCGCGCCGGTGACGAAAACCCGCATGGTGGTGTGCTCCTTGGAAGCTCGGTGGGAGGTGCTTCCATCCTTCGGCCGGGCGGCCCTCGGCGTCCAAAGCCTGTTTCGCATCGGGTCATACGCTTGGGGCATCACCCCTGGCCGGAGGCGGGAACGAGGGCCGCCGGTCAGCGCGCGGGGGTCAGCTGGGCCTGCACGGCGGGGCCGTAGCGGTCGGCGATGGCGGTGATGTCGGCCGCGTGCAGGTGCGGGCCGCGCGCGATGCCGTACATGACGCCGAGGCCGACCAGGGTGGCGACGGCGAGTTCCGCGCGCAGGCCCGCGTCGGGGCCGGGGAGCCGGTCGGCGAGGCGTTCGGTCACCTGGGCGCGGAAGTTGGCGCGCAGGACGTCGCCGTGGTCGCCGTGCAGCGGTGCGAAGGCGATGCGCAGCAGGGGGTCGGAGCCGCGCTCGCGCTGGCTGGCCACGACGTGCCGGACCATGTGCCGGCCGAGGTCCTCCAGGGGAGCGTCCAGCAGGTCCGCCGCATCCGTGTCGAAGGACATGACGCGGGCGAAGAGGGCGTCCTTGTTGCCGAAGTACTTCAGGACCAAGGGGGCGCTCACCCCGGCCCGTTTGGCGACGGCCTTCAGCGTGATGTCGGCGTGCGCGTGCCGTGCCAGCAGCTGCCGGGCGGCCTTGAGGATCGCGGCCTTGGTCACCTCGGCGTCCCGGCGCACAGGGGCGGGGGACTGGGCAGCGGGCGAGGCGGGCGGCTGGGGACCGGGTCCGGTGGTCATCCTCCTCATGCTCCTTCCATCGCCCCGTCCCGGCTCTCCCGGGCGCCGCCCGGCGCGGACCCCGCGTCGCCGCCGGGGGCGTCCCCGGGGATGGTCAGGGCCGCCGCGCAGGCCGCGAGGGCCACGGCGGCCGCCATCGCGAAGGCCAGCAGGTAGCCGTGCAGGGTCGGCACCGGGACCCCGCCGAGGGGGCTGCTGTGGTGGACGAGGACCGCGGCGACGGCGGCGCTGGAGGTGGCCTGGCCGATGGTGCGCATCAGGACGTTGACGCCGTTCGCGGAGGCCGTCTGCCCGGCCGGAACGGCGCGCAGGATGAGGGTGGGCAGCGCGGAGTAGGCGAGGGTGGTGCCGGTCGCGACCACCGTGGCTCCCAGGATGATCATCCACAGGTCGCGGCTGTCGGCGATCCGCACCGCGTAGCCGCAGGCGATGACGGCGGCGCCCAGGGCGAGGGTGATCCTCGGCCCGCGCGTGGCGGAGATCCGGGCCGAGACGGGCGAGAGGAGCAGCATGGTGACGCCGCCGGGCAGCAGGCACAGGCCGGTGGCGACGATGGACAGTCCGAGGCCGTAGCCGGTGCCCTTGGGTGCCTGCACCAGCTGCGCGGTGACCAGCGAGTTGGCGTAGAACGCGAAACCCGTGAGCACGGCCGCCACATGGGACAGGCCGACGCGCGGGCGGGTCACCAGGCGCAGGTCCACCAGCGGCCGCTCGGCCCGCAGCTGCTGCCACCACCACAGCGCCAGGACGGCCGCCGAGGCGAGGAACAGCCCCACGACCCGTGGGCTCCCCCACCCCCACACTCCGCCCTGGGACACCCCGAGCAGCAGGCACGTCAGCCCGGCGGCGAGCCCGAGCGCCCCGAGGACGTCGAAGCGTCCCGGCTCCCGCACCGGTGACTCCCTGACCGCCCACCACACGGCCGCCACACCGAGCGCCCCGAGCGCGCTGGTCAGCCAGAACATGGTGTGCCAGTCGGCGTACTGCACGACCAGCGCGGCCAGCGGCAGGCCGAGGGCGGCGCCGATGCCGACGGTGGAACTCATCAGCGCCACCGCGGAACCCCGGCGCTCCGGGGGCAGTTCGTCCCGCAGGATGCTGATCGACAGCGGGACGACGGAGGCGGCGGCGCCCTGGAGGGCACGGGCCGCGATGAGCACACCGATGTCCGAGGACAGGGCGCACATCACCGAGCCGACGGTCATCAGGGCGAGCGCGCCGGTCAGGACCCGCCGCTTGCCGTACATGTCGCCGGCCCGGCCGAGCACGGGGGTGAGGACGGCGCCGGCCAGCAGGGTCGCCGTGACCATCCAGGAGACGGTGGCCGCCGAGGCGCCGGTCAGCCGGGGCAGGTCCGGCAGCAGGGGCACGACCACCGTCTGCATGACGGCCATGAGGATGCCGCCCGACGCCAGCACCGGAATCGTGAGCCGGTCCCGGAGGGGAGGGGATATCGGGACGGGCTGGTCCATCGGCACTCCACTGAACACGACTGAACACGCGGGTGAATAGCAATTCACTTCCCTGGCCTCACTTTATCGGGTGAATGCGTATTCACCAAGGTTTTGGCCGGTGGGAGGGATCGCGCCAGTTTGCGGCGGTGAGCCGCACCACTCCCCCGGGGCACCTCGCGAAGGATCGACCCCGGCCGCTCGTTCCCGGGCAAGGAATTTCCCGTTCCGGTACCGGGCCGCCCACCGCCGCGACAAGATCATCTTTGTTCGGTCTTGTACTACATGTGACCGATTGTCCGGATCGGAGCCAACCCGCTCCGGGTGATTTCTGCCGCTCGGGGCCGGACCGATAGGCATACGGAGTCATCGTTCGAACGCCCTCTCGGAGGATCCGTATGCCGGAACTCACCCGTCGCCGTGCGCTCACCACCGCGGCCGCCCTCGCCGCCTCGGCCGGCGCCGCCACCCTGCTCGCACCCGCCGCCTCGGCCACCGGGCACCAGCACCAGCACCAGCACCAGCACGGCGACACCCCCGCGTCCTTCGACGAGGTCTACAAGGGCCGCCGGATACAGGGCCGCCCGACGAGCGGGGCCGGCCACCACCACGGGCACATGGACATGGGCGGCTACTCCGTGTCCGTCGACGGGGTGGAACTCCACGTGATGCGCAACGCCGACGGCAGCTGGATCAGCGTCGTGAGCCACTACGCCCCGGTGCCCACACCGCGCGCCGCCGCCCGCGCCGCCGTGGACGAGCTGCAGGGCGCCCGGCTGCTGCCGTTCCCCGCCAACTGACCACCCGCGAAGGACCTCCGGAGTACCGCGCACATGACCGTACGCAAGAACCAGGCCGCCCTGACCGCCGACGAGAAGCGGCGTTTCGTCGCCGCCGTCATCGAGCTGAAGCGCGCCGGACGCTACGACGCGTTCGTCCGTACGCACAACGCCTTCATCATGTCCGACACCGACGACGGTGAGCGCACCGGCCACCGTTCGCCGTCCTTCCTGCCCTGGCACCGCAGATTCCTGCTCGACTTCGAGCGGGCGCTGCAGTCGGTGGACCCCTCGGTCGCGCTCCCCTACTGGGACTGGAGCACCGACCGCACCGTGCGCGCCTCGCTGTGGGCGCCGGACTTCCTCGGCGGCACCGGGCGCGCCTCGGACGGCCGGGTGATGGACGGCCCGTTCGCCGCCTCGACCGGAAACTGGCCGATCACCATACGCGTGGACGGCCGCACCTTCCTGCGCCGCTCACTCGGCTCCGGGGTGCGCGAGCTGCCGACACCGGCCGAGGTGGACTCCGTGCTGGCGATGGCGACGTACGACCTGGCGCCCTTCAACAGCGCCTCGGACGGCTTCCGCAACCATCTGGAGGGCTGGCGCGGGGTCAATCTGCACAACCGGGTCCATGTGTGGGTCGGCGGACAGATGGCCACCGGGGTTTCCCCCAACGACCCGGTGTTCTGGCTGCACCACGCCTACATCGACAAACTGTGGGCCGAGTGGCAGCGCCGGCACCCGGACGCCGGGTACGTGCCGGACGGCGGGACGCCCGACGTGGTGGACCTGGACGAGACGATGAAGCCGTGGAACGACGTGCGTCCGGCGGACCTGCTGGACCACACGGCGTTCTACACCTTCGACGCCTGAGGGACCTTCGACGCCTGAGGGTCCGGCCGCCCGCTCAGCCCCCGGCCGAACGGCACTCGGGGTGGCCCCAGCCCTTCGCGTTCTTGGCGATCGTCTCGCCGGCCGCGTAGGAGCGACCGCACACGCAGCGGCCGGGGAACTTCGCCTTCAGGGTGCGGGCGGACGAGCCGCCACCGGCCTTGCGGGGCGCCTTGCCGCGCGGCGCGGAGCCGGCCGGGGTGTCGGGCGACGGCGGCGGCACCGGGGAGCCGAGGGCGCTGCCCGCGGCCTCCTGGACCGAGGCCGCCTGGCTGGCCGCACGGTCGGCGAAGTCGTTCAGCGGGTCGCCGTCGACCTGGTGGGCGGGGACGTAGCGGAACTCCACCGAGCGGCCGTCGAGCAGTTCGTCGATGCGGACCACCAGGTCCTGGTTGGCGACGGGCTTGCCGGCGGCCGTCTTCCAGCCGTTGCGCTTCCAGCCGGGCAGCCAGGTGGTGACGGCCTTCATCGCGTACTGCGAGTCCATCCGGATCTCCAGCGGCACATCCGGCTCGACCGACGCCAACAGCCGTTCCAGGGCCGTCAGTTCGGCGACGTTGTTGGTGGCCCGGCCCAGCGGGCCCGCCTCCCAGCGGGCCGGGGTCGCCGCGTCGTCCGACACCACCCAGGCCCAGCCGGCCGGTCCCGGGTTCCCCTTCGAAGCCCCGTCGCACGCGGCCACCACACGTTCACGCATGGACACGATCATGCCATGACCGCCGGGACCGTCCTCCCGGGGCCGGTCAGACCTCCCGGTGCTCGGGCACCTCTCCCTCGGTGGTCGCGACATCGATCACCGAGAAGTTCGCGCCCTGCGGGTCGCTGAGCGCGGCGAACCGGCCGAACGGGCTGGTCATGGGCCCGAAGCGGAGGACAGCGCCGAGCCCCACGGCCTTCGCCACGGCGTCGTCGCAGTCGGCGACCGCGAAGTACACGTTGACGTAGGGCGGCACCTCGGGCGGGAAGTCGTCCGTCATCCTCATCCGGCCGAGAACGGCCTTCTCGCCGAGTTCGAAGACCCGGAAGTCGACCGACTCGTCCTGCAGCTGCTTGGCCCGGTAGGGGAAGACCGCGGTGAAGAAGGCGTCCGTCCGCTCGGGCTCACGGGTGAAGACCTCGGCCCAGCAGTAGGCGCCGGGCACGCCCGTCGCCTCGAAGCCCTCGTGCGTGCCGCCCTGCCACACGCCGAAGACGGCGTCGGTGGGCTCGTGGGCCAGGGCCATGGTGCCGAAGTCACCGACCCGCATCGGCTCCATCAGCACCTCGCCACCGCTCTCCCGGATCTTCGCCGCGGTGGCCGCGGCGTCCGGCGAGGCGAAGTACAGGCACCACCGTGAGTGCCCCTCCTGGCCGGGCATGGGCGGTACGACGGCCGCCACCGCCTTGCCGTCCACGTAGGCCTGCGTGTAGTTGCCGTACTCCGCCGACGACTCGCCGAAGGTCCAGCCCAGGACGTCGCCGTAGAAGCTCTTGGCCCCCTCCAGATCGCCGAACGTCGCGTCGAGCCAGCACGGGGTTCCCTCAGGTTGCACGGCCATGGTGGCGGCCCTCCCGATCGGATGTCCTGTCCCGAATACTCACGCTATCCACCCGATGCGCGGCCCGCGCGCCGAAGCACGGGAGTGAGCGGACGGCGCGTGATCACGCAGTGATCGCCAAAACGCATCCATATGCAGGTTTACAGCGCCAGAGCACGAAAGCGCCCCTTTCGCGCCTTATCCGGCGATCACCCGGCCTGTTTGGCTGGTCCGAGCGCACCACCACCTCACACCCCACCGACCGATCCGGTCACCCCTGTTCACCTCTCCGCAGGAGGGAATGTGTCCACACCGGACATCACCACCGGTTCCGCCGTCGACGAACCCGCCCCCGACACCCGCGCCGACGGGCAGCTCACCAGTCTGAGCACCCAGGCGGCACGGCAGCTCGCCACGACCACCAAGTCCGAGCCGCAGATGCAGGCCATCACCTCGCGATGGCTGCTGAAGACGCTCCCGTGGGTGGACGTCAGGGGCGGTACCTACCGGGTCAACCGGCGCCTGACGCTGCGCACCGGGCGCGGCCGGGTGCACTTCGAGCAGAACGGCGCCGACGACATCCGGGTCATTCCCGAGACGCTGACCGAGCTGCCGATCCTGCGCGGTTACCCCGACACGGACGTGCTGCGGGAGATCGCCGGCCGCTTCCAGCCCCGCGAGGTGCGCGCCGGGCAGGTCCTGTTCGAGGCCGGGCAGCCGGTCACCGAGGCCTATCTGGTGGTGCACGGCCGGTTCACCCGCTACACCCTGGGCAAGTACGGCGAGGAGGAGATCATCGGCGTCGTCACCGACGGCGACCAGATGGGCGACGAGGCGGTCGGGCAGTCCGACCCGCTGTGGCTCAGCTCGGTGCGGGCGGAGACCGGGGGCGTGGTGCTGGCGCTGCCCTGGGACGTGGTGGAGGAGTTCACCGAGCGGGTGCCCTCGCTCGCGGCCCATCTGGGGGCCTACGTCGAGCAGCAGCGCAGGCCCATGAACCGCAAGGGCGAGGCGGACGTCCCGGTGCAGGCCGGTCATGTCGGCGAGCCCACGCTGCCGGGTGGCTTCGTCGACTACGAACTCGCCCCGCGCGAGTACGAGCTGTCGCTCACCCAGACCGTGCTGCGGGTGCACAGCCGGGTCGCCGACCTCTACAACCACCCGATGGACCAGACCCAGCAGCAACTGCGGCTCACCATCGAGGAGATCCGCGAGCGGCAGGAGTGGGAACTGGTCAACAACCGGGAGTTCGGGCTGCTGCACAACGTCGACTACGGCCAGCGGATCAGCACCTACACCGGCCCGCCCACCCCGGACGACCTGGACGAGCTGCTGTCGATGCGGCGCAAGACCAAGGTGTTCCTCGCCCATCCGAAGGCGATCGCGGCCTTCTTCCGGCAGTGCAACCGGCGCGGCCTGGTGCCCGGCACCGCGAACGTCGACGGGCACGAGGTGCCGGCCTGGCGCGGCGTCCCGGTGTTCCCGTGCAGCAAGATCCCCATCACCGACGACCACACCACCAGCATCATCGCCCTGCGCACCGGCGAGGCCGACCAGGGTGTCATCGGCCTCTACCAGACGGGCATCCCGGAGGAGCACCAGCCGGGCCTGAACGTCCGCTTCATGGGCATCGACACCGCCGCGATCATCAACTACCTCGTCACCGCCTACTACTCGCTGGCCATCCTCGTCCCCGACGCGGCGGGGATCCTGGAAAACGTCCAGATCGGCCGCACCGCCGAATGACGGCTTGGAGCACGCCATGAGCGCACCGACGACGTCCCGCTCCCTGCCCGGCCCGCCGAACCTGGCGGCCAGTCTGAAGTCCCGGCGCACCGGGGCGATTCCGGGCCTGCGCCACCGGCCGGTGGCACCGGCCGACCCGGAGAAGGCGGCGGAGGTCGACCGCAGGCTGGAGACCTGGGCCCGGGAACACGAACTGTTCCCGGCCGCCTGGCAGGGGGACTTCACCGGCTTCCAGTTCGGGCGCGCGGTGGTGCTCCAGCACCCGGACGCGGCCGACCTCGAACGGCTCACCGCCGCCGGGAAACTCCTGCTCGCCGAGAACATCGTCGACACCTGCTACTGCGAGGAGGACGAGGGCCGGGGCGGATCGCACCGCGGGCTGGGCGGTCGGCTGATCATGGCCCAGTCGGCGCTCGACCCGTACCACGGCATCCCCGAACTGGAGGAGGAGTGGCGCCACGGCGTGCGAGCCGACGGCGCGCTGCGCTCGTACCACTTCGCCCTCGAGGACTACGCCGCCCTCGCCACCCCCAGCCAGACCGACCGGTTCGTGCACGACATCGCGCGGCTGCACCTGGGGTATCTCGCCGAGGCGGCGTGGGCGGAGACCCGGTACGTGCCCCGGGTCTGGGAGTACCTGGTGATGCGGCAGTTCAACAACTTCCGTCCGTGTCTGTCGATCGTCGACGCCGTGGACGGCTACGAACTGCCCGAGCAGGTCTACGCCCGCCCCGAGATCCAGCGGATCACCGCACTCGCCTGCAACGCCACCACGATCGTCAACGACCTGTACTCCTTCACCAAGGAGCTGGCGAGCGATCCCGACCACCTCAACCTGCCGCAGGTCGTCGCCGCCAACGAGCGCCACGGTCTGAAGGCGGCCTATCTGAAGTCCGTGGAGATCCACAACCGGATCATGGACGCCTTCGAGGAGGAGGCGGCCGTGCTGTCCGCCGCCTCACCCCTCGTCGGGCGCTACGCCCAGGGGCTGTCCGCCTGGGTGGCCGGCAACCACGAGTGGCACGCCACCAACACCCACCGCTACCACCTGCCCGACTACTGGTAGTACCTGACCGACTGCCGGCAGTTCACCGTCAACCGCATCACACGCACCACGAGGAGTCACCGTTGACCACCGTCCCCGCCGCGCGCACCAAGGCAGCCCCGGTGCCCACCCAGTCCACGTACCAGACCCGCGTCGCGGACTACTGGAACGCCGAGGAGAACCCGGTCAACCTCGAACTCGGCAGGATCGACGACCTCTACCACCACCACTACGGGATCGGGGGCGCCGACCGCTCGGTGCTCGACGAACCCGACCCCACCCTGCGCCGTGAGCGGATCACCGCGGAGCTGCACCGGCTGGAGCACGCCCAGGCCGAGTTGCTCGCCTCCCACCTCGGCCCGCTCTCCCCCGCCGACCGGGTCTTCGACGCCGGCTGCGGGCGCGGCGGCGGCAGCGTCGTGGCGAACCTGCGTTACGGCTGCCACGCCGACGGCGTGACCATCTCCGCCAAGCAGGCCGACTTCGCCAACGAGCAGGCCCGCAAGCGGGGCATCGACGACAAGGTGCGCTACCACCACCGGAACATGCTGGACACGGGCCTGGAGACGGGCGCCTACGCGGCGTCCTGGAACAACGAGTCCAGCATGTACGTCGAACTCGACCTGCTGTTCGGCGAGCACGCCCGGCTGCTGCGCCGCGGCGGACGCTACGTGGTGGTCACCGGCTGCTACAACGACACCTACGGGCGGGCCTCGCGGGAGGTGTCCCTGATCAACGCGCACTACATCTGCGACATCCATCCCCGCTCGGCGTACTTCCAAGCAATGGCCCGCCACCGCCTCGTACCGGTCCATGTGGCGGACCTGACGGAGGCGACGATCCCGTACTGGGAGCTGCGCAAGGAGGCCGACCATCTGGTCACCGGCATCGAGGACACGTTCCTGTCGGCGTACCGCAACGGCAGCTTCCAGTACCTGCTGATCGCGGCCGACCGGGTCTGACGCCGACGACACCGCATGGACGCGCGGGCGTACGCAGGGGGTCTCAACCGCCGGCGTACGCCTTCTCCAGTTCGGCGACGTCGAGCTTGCCCATGGCCATCATGGCCCGCGTGGTGCGGGCCGCCTTCTCCGGGTCGGGGTCGCTGATGAGGTCGATCAGCCGGCCGTAGACGACCTGCCAGGAGAGGCCGTACCTGTCCTTGAGCCAGCCGCACGGGCCGCCCTCGCCGCCGTTCTCGGTGAGCTTGGTCCAGTAGTGGTCGATCTCGTCCTGGTCGGAGCAGAAGATCTGGAAGGAGATCGCCTCGGTGAACGTGAACTGCGGGCCGCCGTTGAGCGCGACGAACTTCTGGCCGTTGGCGGTGAACTCGACGGCCATCACGGAGCCGGCCTCCCCCGGGCCGCTCTCGCCGTACCGGCCGATCCGTCCGATGCCGGAGTTCTTGAAGATCGACACGTAGTAGTGGGCGGCCTCCTCGGCCTGACCGTCGAACCAGAGACACGTGGTGAATCCGTCGGTGGTCATGAGTACCTCCTGGGGCGTGCAGCGGGCGTGGAACGCGGTCTCCTGTATCGACCGATCCTGACCGCGGAACTCATCGGCCGGCCCGCGCATTGACCCGGACGGGTGTCCGGGCTCGCCCATTAGCCTCCGGTGCATGACATCTTCGTCCGCCCAGAGCATCCGGCCCTTCCGCCTCTCCGTTCCGCAGAGCGACCTCGATGACCTGCACGACCGTCTGGACCGCACCCGCTGGCCGGCCGCGATGCCCGGTGCGGGGTGGGAGTACGGCGTTCCGGACGGCTATCTGCGCGAACTGGTGCGGTACTGGCGGCACGAGTACGACTGGCGGGCGGCCGAGGCCCGGCTGAACGCGTGGCCGCAGTTCACGACCACGATCGACGGGGCCACCGTGCACTTCGCGCATGTCCGCTCCCCCGAGCCGGACGCCACGCCGCTGATCATCACCCATGGCTGGCCGGGCTCGGTCGTCGAGTTCCTGGACCTGGTGGCGCCGCTCACCGATCCGGCGGCGCACGGCGGCGACCCGGCCGACGCCTTCCATGTCGTCCTGCCGAGCATCCCGGGCTTCGGACTGTCGGGGCCCACCACCGAGCCCGGCTGGGAGGTGGGCCGGGTGACGGACGCCTGGGCCGAGCTGATGCGCCGGCTCGGCTACCAGCGGTTCGGCGCGCAGGGCGGCGACTGGGGCGCCGGCATCTCCCGCGAGCTGGGCCGCACCTACCCCGACCGGGTGATCGGCGTCCATCTCAACCTGCTGCCGGGCGCGCAGGCGGCCACCGAGCCCACCGCGCGGGAGCTGGCCGCGCTCACCCCCGAGGAGCGCGAGAGCACCCTCGCCTCCTGGCGCCGGTGGGAGCGGTGGTCCCGGGAAGGCACCGGGTACGCCGTCCTGCAGTCCACCAGGCCGCACACCCCGGCCTACGCCCTGACGGACTCGCCCGTCGGTCAGCTGGCCTGGATCGTGGAGAAGTTCCGCGAGTGGAGCGACTGCGAGGAGCTTCCGGAGGAGGCGGTCGACCGGGACCTGCTGCTGACCGACGTGATGCTGTACTGGCTGACCGGCACCGCCGGCTCGTCCGGCCGGATCTACTACGAGCGGGCGGCCGCCGGCGACTGGGAGACCCGGCTGTCCACCCCGTCGACCGCGCCGACCGCACTCGCGCTCTTCCCCGCCGACCCGCAGATCCCGCTCAGGCACAAGGCGGACCGCACGGAGAACATCGTGCGCTGGACGGAGTTCGACCGGGGCGGGCACTTCGCCGCGATGGAGGAGCCGGACCTGCTGGTCGGCGACCTCAGGGCGTTCTTCCGGCAGCTGCGCGACCAGGACGGCACCCCGCCCGTGGGCTGACGTCGTCAGGCAGCGGCCAGGCACAGCCCGCCGTACGGCGTGGTGCGCGCGGGCGCGGTACGCCGTCGGCCTGCCGCCTGGCGGGCGAGCCGGTCCTGGGCCAGCGACAGCAGGTCGCCGAGGCCCAGGCCGAGGGCGGCGGCCGCGGCCGCGAGGACCTCCGAGGATGCCTCCTTGCGGCCGCGCTCGATCTCCGAGAGGTAGGGCAGGGAGATCCTGGCCTCCTCGGCGACCTCCCGGAGGGTCCGCTCCTGCGCCAGCCGCTCACCGCGCAGCACCTCGCCGACCAGGTCCCGCCACAGGGGTTCCCGGCGCGCGGGGGCCTCGGCGGCGTCCGGCCCGGCGGGGGCGCCGGGACGCAGCGGGATGACACGGGCCTCGTCGCGCATCTGGTTGCTCACCGGTTCAGCGTAGGGCCTTCCCGGCGGCGTCCGGGGGAGCTGATTTCGGCCAGCTGGGCGCACGGGCCGCATGCATGCGGTGACGGAGGGTACCCGACCGGCGAGGAGGAGCGTGGGCACGCATGAAACGTCGGACTCCGGGTACGCGCCCCCCACGCACACACCCTGGACAGGGCCCAGCACAGGCCGAAGAGGCAGCAGTCGAGCCGTGACTTTCGTGGGAGAGGTAATGAACACCGCCGTGATCCGGTCGGAAGCCGAGGTCGTCGAGACGAGCGCCGAGCAGGGGACGGGCGAGGGATCACTGCCTGGAATTGCGGACCCCAGGGCCGTGGCCCCCCGTGACGCACGCGAGCTGTCCCGCGGTTTCTTCCAGCGGCTCGCCGAGCTGGAGGAGGGGACGCACGAGTACCAGTACGCGCGCAACACCCTCATCGAGATGAACATGTCCCTGGTGCGGTTCGCGGCCGGACGGTTCCGCAACCGCGGCGACGACATGGAGGACATCGTCCAGACCGGGATGATCGGGCTGATCAAGGCCATCGACCGGTTCGACCTGTCGCGCGAGGTCGAGTTCACTTCCTTCGCGCTGCCGTACATCGTGGGTGAGATCAAGCGGTTCTTCCGCGACACCACCTGGGCCGTGCACGTGCCGCGTCGGCTGCAGGAACTGCGGGTCGAGCTGGCGAAGGCGCGCGAGGAGCTGTCCAGCCGGCTGGACCGGGACCCGACGGTCGCCGAGCTGGCCACGCTGATGAACATCCGCGAGGACGAGGTGGTCGAGGCCCAGCTCGCCTCCAACGGGTACAACTCCTCGTCGCTGGACGCCGCGCTCACCGGGGACGGCCCCGAGGACGGCGAGGCCGTGCTCGCGGACTTCATCGGCATCGAGGAGGAGGGCCTGCGGCTCGTCGAGGACTTCCACTCCCTGGCCCCGCTGATGGCCGAACTGAGCGAGCGCGACCGGCGGATCCTCCACATGCGGTTCGTCGAGGAGGCCACCCAGGCGGAGATCGGCGAGCGGCTGGGCTGCTCCCAGATGCACGTCTCCCGGCTGATCAAGCGGATCATCACGCGGCTGCGCGAGGGGATGCTGGGCGAACTCGGCTGCGCCTGAACCCAGCCCGACATCACAGCACCCCGACATCACAGCACGCCGCCGCCATGCACCGCGTGGCGGCGGCACCGTTCACGGTGCCAGGTCCACCCGGGCCCTCACCCGCTTGCCGACGGGTACGCGTTCCACGCTGATCTCCGCGGCCAGGGCGTGCACGATCTCCAGTCCGTGCCGGCCGATGCGCTGCGGGTCACGCGGGAAGCGGCGGGGCAGGGCGATGCTGCTGTCGCAGACGGACACCGTCACGGCGCTGTCCGTGCCCTCCAGCTCCAGGATGTACGGGCCGTTGCTGTGCCGGTCCGCGTTGGTGACCAGCTCGCTGACCACCAGGAGCAGATCGCCGCCCGCCCGGGTGTCGACGGCCGCACACCATTCGGTCTTGAGCTGCTGGAGGAAGTGGGCCGCGAACGCGCGCGCCTCGGCGATGCAGCCGGGTTCGCCGGTGTAGTGGGCCGCCCTGCGCAGGGGTTCCACGGGTACGTCGAAGCCAGTCGGTATCACGGAACCGCCCGGATGATCGATCATGCGTTTCTCTCTCGGAAGCCGGTCTGGCCGGTCGATGGTGCATCCATGCTCGTACCCCGAGCAAGCCCCGGCAGTCCCCCGAGCGCGTTCACCCACCGCGCACAACGGACATCGCGCGCCGCGAAGGCGCTCAGGGTGCCGGAACGCCCTGCCCCGAGGTCTCGGGAACGACGGAGGTCTCGGGGGCCGACGACCCCGGGGCGGGCGACCCCGGGGACGACGCCCCGGTCGAGGCGGACTCCGAGGACGGGGACCCGGAGGACGGGGATCCCGAGGAGGCGGACCCGGACGACGGTGAGGGCGAGGACGGGGATCCCGAACCGGGCGAGGACGACGAGGGCGACGACGACGGCGACGAACCGGAGGAGGACGGCGAGGACGGCGAGGCAGACGACGAGGACGCCGACGGCGGACTCGACGAGGGGGACGAGTGCGACGCACCGGGACCGGACGACGAGGGACCGGAGGGCGACGGGCTGTTCGGCCTGAGCGCGCACGGTGTGCCCCTCGTACCCGGCGAGGCGGTGCACGGCGGCGGAGGCGGGGTGCGCGGCGGGATCACCGGGTCGGTCCAGTGCGCCGGCGCTCCGGTCGGCCGGTCGTGGTGCCCCGTGTCGTCGCCGCGGTGGCGCTGGAACCAGGTGTCGTGGCGGGGGTCGAAGATGACGAAGACCTTGACGACCCGCACGGTGGGCGTGACCACGACGACGTTCGAGGGCCGGAAGGACGGCCAGGAGGGGCCGGTCAGCCTCGGCGTGGTCTGCTGGGCGACCGGCTGGGTCAGCGGGTTGCCGCAGGCGCAGCGCACCCGGGGCACACCGTGCGCGTCGATGAGCACGGCCGTACCGGCCTGGAGGACGGCCTGGTACGCCGTGGGGGCGCCGTCGCGGTAACCGTGGTTGGTGACCCTCGTGTCGGCCCGCAGCTGCACCGGGGTGAGCGAGCGCAGGTAGGCGGGGACACCGGCGGGCTGGACACCCGCCACGGAGGCGAACGCCCGGTTCTTCGCCGAATCGGTCCGCAGGGCCCTGATCTGCTTCTCCACGTCGCAGCTGGCGACGTCGCGGGTGCCGCCGTACAGGCCCGGAGCCCCGCCGCTCACCCCGCGCAGCACGTTCGTGGAACCCGACGAGGTGCCCGGGGAGGGGGAGACCGGCGCGATGGAGGACTGGTTCGCCGTCGACTGCGTGTAGGGGTCCTGGCCCTGCTCCCCGGCCGGCTGCATGACCACTTCGGGCCCCTTGGCGGACGAGCCGCCGCCGGGGCGGAGGAACACCAGGCCCAGGACCACGGCGAGCACCACGACGCCGGTGAGCACGGCCATGCGCGACGCGGATCTCCACCACGGCGGGTGCGGTTCTCCGCCGTCCCCGCCGGGGCCGCCGCCCGTGGGCCGGGTGGGCGGCCCGGTGGGCGGTGGGGTGTCCCCCGAGAGCGGCCCGTGCGGCGGGCCCGTGGGGCGGGCGGAGAACGACTCGGTGGGGCGGCCGGAGAACGGCGGTTCCTCGCTCACGGGCTTGTCTCCCCGTCGTGATGCGCAGGGTCGTCATGCGCGGCTCGTCATGCGCAGGGCACCTGGGCGCTTTTGTCGCAGAAGTCACTTCTCGCACGACAGACCCATTGTGTGCTCCGGCCCCGTGGGCCTCGCAAGCCGACGCGGGCGGGTGGCCGACGCGGACGGCCCACCCGGCGGGCGCGGTGTCCCGGGGCTGCCTAGCGTGACGAGGGTGAGCCCTCCCACCGCCTCCGACCGGCCCGTCCCCCGCCATGGCTGGCCTCGTGCCGTGGCCGTGGTCCTGGCCGGGCTGGTCGCCATGGGCGTGGTCGCCGCGCTGGGCCTGTGGGCGGCCGGGGCGGCCGGCCTGCCCGGCGGGGCGTTCCCCCGGGTGGTGGCGGCGGCCGTGGTGACGGCCGTCGGTGGCTCGGCCAGGCTGTCGGGGAACGCGGGCGCGCTCGCCGAGACGAGGGCCGCTCTCACGGTGATCCCGCTGTCCGTGACGCTGGCCGGAGCCCTGGTGGTCGGCTCCGGGTTCCTGCGGCCGCTGCGGCACCGGGCGGTCGCCTCGGCGACGGAACTGGCGGGCTGGGCCGCGCGGATCGCGGTGCTGTGGACGGCCGCGCTGGTCGGGCTGGCGCTGAGCGCCCGGCAGACCTTCGCGATCGACGTGGGCAACGGCACGCTCAGCGACATCACCGGTCTGTTCGACGCCACGCCGAAGGTGGGGTTCACCACGGACGTTCCGCCGACGGTGCTGTTCGGGCTGCTGTGGCTGGCCGGCGTACTGACACTTGCGCTGCTCGTCTCGCGCGGGGCGCCGCTGCCCGGGCGGCTGCTGCGCTTCCAGGAGTCGGTACGGCCGGCCGCCCACGCCATGGTCGTCCTGCTGCTCGCCTTCGTGGTTCTCGGACTGGTCGTCGCGCTGCTGTCGGCCGCGACGCGGGGCCATGTGGCCCGGACGTTCGCGCTGATCCTGCTGGGCCTGCCCAACGTGGCCTGGCCGGCCCTCACCCTGGGTCTGGGCGCAACCTGGAACGGCAGGGTGGACGGCCCGTTCGGGCTGCCGTTGCCGCGGGTGCTGGACGAGGTGCTGCGCACCCCGGACGTCTCCACCCTGAACCTGCGCACGCTCACCGAGCACGACGGCAGGATGTGGTGGCTGGTCGTGGCGGACGCCGTGCTGCTGGCGGCGGTGGCCTTCGTGATGGCGGCGCGCTCACCGGCCCGTGTCCCGGCCTGGCGGCACGCCCTGCGTCTGGCCGTCGCCCTCGCGCTGACCGTACTCATGATCTGCCTGGTCAGCCGGATCTCGGCGCACTACGGCCTGTCCCTGCTCGGCATCGGCGACATGGGCGGCGGACTGTCCGGGGAGCTGTTCCTCGTGCCGCGCCTGGGATCGGCGGTGGGCCTGGGCGCGCTGTGGGGGCTGGTCGCGGGGTTCGTCGGCGCGCTGCTGGCCCGGCCGGTGCACCGGCCGGGAGCGGCGGAGGCGGATTAGCGGCACGCTCCGCGCTCGGGTGCCGCCCGTCGAAGGCCGGCGGTCAGTGCCGGCGGGCGCCGAAGACGGGGGCGGCCCAGCGTGGCGGCCCGGGCGGGCCCGTCGTCCCGGGCTCTTCCTCCGGGGGCGGGCGGTGGCCGGCCGGGGCGTCGGTGCCGGCGGCGCGCAGGGCGGTGACGAAGGCGAGACAGGAGGCATGACGGCGGTCGGGGCTCTTGGCGAGCGCCTTGGCGAACACCGTGTCGACGGCCGGGGACAGGTCCGGGCGGGCGGCTGAGGGCGGGGGCGGGTCGTCGTACTGGTGGGCCCACAGCAGGGCCATGTCCGCCTCGCGCTGGAAGGGCGGGCGGCCCGTCAGGCACTCGTAGAGGACGCAGGCGAGGCCGTAGACGTCGCAGCGGCCGTCGACGGGCCGGCCGGAGATCTGCTCCGGGGCCACGTAGTCCAGGGTGCCGACGAACTGCCCGACGGTGGTGAATCCGGTCAGCGACAGGGACTTCTTCGTCAGCCCGAAGTCGGTGAGGTAGACGTGCTCGGGGTGCTCGCTGTCGGTGCCCCGGGAGACCAGGATGTTGCCGGGTTTGACGTCCCGGTGGACCAGCCCGTGCTCGTGGGCCGCGTCGAGCGCCGACGCCACCTGCGCGGCGATGCGCACCGCGACCGGGAACGGCAACGGTCCGCGCCGGTCCAGCAGACGGCGCAGATCGCTGCCGGCGACGTAGCGCATCGCGATGAACAGGACGCCCTCGGTCTCCCCGGCCTCGAAGACGGGCACGATGTGCGGATGGTCGATCGCGGCGGCCACCCGGGACTCATGGGTGAAGCGGCGCCGGAAGATGTCGTTGCGGGCCAGTTCGGGGGCGAGGAGCTTGAGCGCGACGGTACGGTCCAGGCGCAGGTCGTGGGCCCGGTAGACGACGGCCATGCCGCCGCGGCCGATCTCGCTCTCCACCAGGTAGCTCGCCACCTGCCGGCCGACCGGTTCCGCCGGAGTGCCGGGGTGCAGCCCCGTCCCGCCTGCCATCAGAACCCGTCCTCGGAGCCGACGACCCGGGTCGGGGCGTGCCGGGACCCGCCGTCCGTGCCGTCGGGGGCATGGGCGCCCTCCGCCGTGTCCCCGGGGGCCGCCGCCTCGTCGGTGGCGTAGGTGCTCAGCCGCCGCCCGTCGCCGTACCGCCACTGCCGCCCACCGGCGTCGTACAGCCACATGTCCTCCCCGTCGACCACCACGCCGATCCGCAGGCCGCGCGTACGGGCGTGGAAGGCCTCCCCGTCCGCGACGCCGTCCGCCAGTTCCTCCACGGCGGACCGGTATTCGGCCAGGGCCCGCTCGGCGCGCGCCAGCAGGGGACGCGGGTCGGTGGTGTCCAGCGGCCGGCCTGCGGTGGCGGGCGGGTCCCCGGGGACGGCGACCAGGTGGCGGCCGTCGACCCAGGCGTCCCAGCCGTTGGCGCAGCGGACGTGCCCCCAGTCGCCGCGCCGCTCCATGAGCTGTACCGGGAGCAGCGGGTCGAGGGGCGCGGTGGGCCGGCCGGGGTCCGGGTCCGCCCAGGCGGGCAGGCCGGACGGCGGGACGACGTGCGTGGGCCGGAAGGCGTGGCCGGTCATCGCGGCGCCTACTTCCGCATCACGGCGGGCTCGCGGCGGCGCAGCAGCCGGGAGACCACCAGGCCGAAGACGGCCGCCAGCACCAGCAGCATCGCCATGTCCAGGAGCCATACGCCGGTGGAGTGCCGGAAGAGCGGGTCGGACTGTCCGGGCACGATCCGGTCGAGCCCGATGGTGCCCGCCATGGCGCCGAACGCCCACCGCGACGGCACCAGCCAGGACAGCTGCTCCAGGACCCGCACGCCGTGCAGCGTGAGCAGGGCGCCGCAGAAGACGACCTGGACGAGGGCCAGCAGCACCAGCAGCGGCATGGTCACCTCCTCCTTGCGCACCAGCGCGGAGACCACCAGGCCGAGCATCATCGCGGTGAAGGCCAGCAGGGCGACGGCCAGGGTGATCTCGACCAGGGGTGGCAGCAGCACGCCGTGTCCGCCGGGCGCTTTCAGGTCGACGCCGAGCAGCGCGACCAGGGTGAGCACCACGGCCTGCAGCACGGTGACGGTGCCCAGCACCACCACCTTGGACAGCAGATACGCCGATCTGGACAGGCCGACGGCGCGTTCGCGCTGGTAGATGACGCGTTCCTTGACCAGTTCGCGGACCGAGTTGGCCGCGCCGGCCAGGACGCCGCCGACGCACAGGATGAGCAGCGCGTCCATCGCGCCCGTCCGGGTGAGGCTGCGGCCCGTCAGTGCCCGGGCCATCGCTCCCATCACGAACGGCAGCGCGATCATGACGACGAGGAAGGTGCGGTCCGCGCTGAGCGCGGCCGTGTAGCGGCGGACCAGGGTGCCGAGCTGGGCGCGGCGGCTGCGCGGGCGGGGCGGCGGCGCCTTCGGGACCGGCCCGGCGTCGCCCTGGTGGGGCTGGGTCGCGGCCTCGACCACGTAGCGCCGGTGCAGCGGCGAGTCGCGGTACTGCCCCGCCCAGTCCCGGTCGCGGTCGCCCTCGAAGGCCTCGAAGGCCTCCGGCCACTGGTCGAAGCCGAAGAAGGCGAGGGTGTCCTCGGGCGGTCCGTAGTACGCCACCCGGCCGCCCGGGGCGAGCACCAGGAGGCGGTCGCAGACGTCGAGGTTGAGGACGCTGTGGGTGACGACGATGACGGTACGGCCGTCGTCGGCGAGGCCGCGCAGCATGTGCATCACCGAACGCTCCATGCCGGGGTCGAGCCCGGTGGTCGGTTCGTCGAGGAAGAGCAGCGACGGCTTGGTCAGCAGTTCGAGGGCCACGCTGACCCGTTTGCGCTGGCCTCCGGAGAGGCTGTGCACGGGCTGGTAGGCGCGCTGGTCCAGGCCCAGTTCGCGCAGCACCTCGTCGACCCTGGCGCGGCGCTCCGCCCGCGCGGTGTCCTGCGGGAAGCGCAGCTCGGCCGCGTAGGTCAGGGCGGCGCGCACGGTCAGCTGGGTGTGCAGGATGTCGTCCTGCGGGACCAGGCCGATGCGCTGGCGCAGCTCGGCGAAGTCGCGGTAGAGGTCGCGGCCGTCGTAGAGGACGGCGCCGTGGTCGGCGGGGCGCTGTCCGGTGAGGGCGCCCAGCAGCGTGGACTTGCCCGCGCCGCTCGGGCCGACCACCGCGAGCAGGCACTTCTCGCCGACCGGGAAGGAGACGCGGTCGAGGAGAACCTTGCGGCCCTGGTCGACGGCGACCGTGAGGTCCTGCACGTCGAGGGAGACCTCGCCGGTGTCGACGTACTCCTGGAGTTCGTCGCCGACCAGGCAGAACGCGAAGTGGCCGATGCCGATGACCTCGCCGGTGCCGATCGTGGCGCTGGTGACGGGCAGGCCGTCGAGGTAGGTGCCGTTGTGACTGCCCAGGTCGGCGATCTCGTAGCTGCCGTCGGGCCGGGCGCGCAGCTCGGCGTGGTGGCGGGAGACCGTCAGGTCGTCGAGGACCAGGTCGTTGTCGTCGGCCCGGCCGATACGGACGGTACGGGTGGGCAGCTGCCGTACCGTGGTGGGTTCCCGGAAGGTGCCGGTCGTGGCGGGCATGGAGACGGTGAACGGGCGGTCCCAGGCGGGCGGCGGGTGGTCGGCCAGCACGGCGCGGGGGCCGTCGGCGGCGCTGCCGAAGCGGATGACGCTGCCGGGGCCGACGTCCCACTCGTGGATGCGGCGGCCGTCGGCGTAGGTGCCGTTGGTGCTGTGCGTGTCCTCCAGCGTCCACTGGCCGGCCTTGGGCCGGAGCACCGCGTGGTGCCACGAGACCCGCGCGTCGTCGAGGACGATGTCGCTCAACGGGTCGCGTCCCACGTGGTAGTCGCGGCCCGGACTCATCAGCAGGGAACCGGTATCGGTCTCCAGGACGAGTTCGGGCGCCGTCGGGGCGTCCGGCCACTCCTCCATGTCAGGAATTCTACCGATTGGCCCGCATCTGCGCCTGGCCAGGGAGCGGACCCACGGCCCGACGCCCCGGTATCAGACTCCAGGTGTCACGTGTCAGGCGACGGGAACGACGAGCGCGGGGACGGTGCGCTGCATCCGCAGGGCGTCGACGGACTCGGCGAGCAGCTCGTACTCGGTCGTCTCGTCGCTGGCGGCCACCCGCACCAGCCGGCCGCCCACCAACTCGTCCGCGACCAGCTCCTGTTGGACGACGTCGGCGCACCAGGCGCGCAGCAGCCGGGGCACGTCGGGCACCGTGTCCGCCACCGGGACGAGCGCCCCCGGCGGGAAGGCGGGATCCTCGGGCAGCGGGTCGAGCCGCTCGGCGATCCAGGACGCCCGGTCCCGCAGCCACCACAGGGCGAGCGCCAGGGTGGGCGCGCGGTAGGTACCCAGCGGTACGCCGACGCGCTGCCCGCCGCATATTCCGTACGCCGTGACATGGCACAGGAATTCGTCGTGCACGATCACTCCCCCGTCGCCTCGCTGGTGTCCGGGCCGACCCTCGCTTTCCGTGCGGCTCCTGTGCGGTGAAGTGCCCCTGGCGTTCGAGTATCTTCACTGCCGAAACACTGTCACCATGACTTTCCGGCCAGTCTCTTGGCATATTCGTCATTACCCGGCAGGTAATCGACCGCTCCGCCGGGGGCGGGCATGGTGGTCACACCGGATCGACGCGACCGGAGATCCGGTACCTGACCAGCAGATACGACCTCGTTGGAGGCTGATTCGCCATGTCCGTGAACACCGAGCGTTACGAGAGCGCCGTCGCCCGTTACTTCGAGGCGTGGAACAGCACGGGGGCCGAGGCAGTTCGGAAGGCGGTCGCCGCGGCCTGGGCCGCCGACGGCGGCTACACCGACCCGCTGGCGGACGTCCGCGGACATGAGCAGGTCGCGGCGGTCATCGAGGCGGCGCACGAGCAGTTCCCGGGGTTCGTCTTCCGTCTCCTCGGGGCCGTGGACGGGCACCACGACACCGCCCGTTTCTCCTGGGAGCTGGTGAACCAGGCGGACGGCTCGGCGCCGGTGGCCGGTTTCGACGTGGTCACCCTGGACGGGGAGGGCCGCATCCGTCAGGTGCTCGGCTTCCTGGACCGGGTGCCGGCGGGGGCCTGACCCCGCCGGCACCTCGGCTCAGGGCCGTACGATCGCGTCGATCCGCGTCAGTTCCTCCTCGGTGAAGTCCAGGTTGCGGATCGCGCCCACGCTGTCCTCCAGCTGCCGCGGGCTGCTCGCGCCGACCAGCGCGGAGGTCACCCGGCCGCCGCGCAGGACCCAGGCGAGGGCCAGCTGGGCGAGGGTCTGGCCGCGGGTCTTGGCGATCTCGTCGAGGGCGCGCAGCCGGGAGACCAGGTCCTCGGTGATCGCGTCGGAGTTCAGGAAGGGGCTGTCGCTCGCCGCCCGGGAGCCCTCCGGGATGCCGTCGAGGTAACGGGCGGTGAGCAGGCCCTGCTCCAGCGGGGAGAAGACGATGGAGCCGACCCGCAGCTCGTCGAGGGTGTCGAGGAGGCCCTCGTCCTCGGGGCGCCGGTCGAGCATCGAGTAGCGCGGCTGGTGGATGAGCAGCGGTGTGCCCAGGTCACCGAGGATGCGGGCGGCCTCGCGGGTCTGCTCGGCGGAGTAGTTGGAGATGCCGACGTAGAGCGCCTTGCCCTGCTGGACCGCCGTGTGCAGCGCGCCCATCGTCTCCTCCAGCGGAGTGTCGGGGTCGGGGCGGTGCGAGTAGAAGATGTCGACGTAATCCAGGCCCATCCGGGTGAGGCTCTGGTTGAGGGAGGACAGCAGGTACTTGCGCGAGCCCCACTCGCCGTACGGGCCGGGCCACATCAGGTAGCCGGCCTTGGTGGAGATGACCAGCTCGTCGCGGTACGGCGCGAAGTCCGCCCTGAGCGCCTCACCGAGGGCGGACTCGGCGGCGCCGGGCGGCGGGCCGTAGTTGTTGGCGAGGTCGAAGTGGGTGACGCCGAGGTCGAAGGCGCGGCGCAGGATGGCCCGCTGGGTCTCCACGGGCCGGTCCGGGCCGAAGTTGTGCCACAGGCCGAGCGACAGCGCGGGGAGCTTCAGTCCGCTGCGTCCGGTGCGGCGGTAGGGCATGTCGGCGTAGCGGTCGGGGTGTGCGGTGTACAACGCGACTCCAGGGGGTTGGCGCATGGTCTACCGGTCCACTCTTGCCCGCGCCGCGCACAGCGGTCCAACAGAAGAATCGGATGGAATTCAGCGGATAAACTTCTCAATCATGGAACTGCGCCATCTCCAGCACTTCGTCGCGGTCGCCGAGGACCAGCACTTCACCCGGGCGGCCGAGCGGTTGATGGTGTCCCAGTCGGGTCTGTCGGCCTCCATCCGCGCGCTGGAGCGGGAGCTGCGGGCCCCGCTGTTCGTGCGCACCACCCGCCGGGTGACGCTGACCGAGGCGGGGCGCGCGCTGCTGACCGAGGCGCAGCGGATCCTGGCGCAGGTGCGGGCGGCGCACGAGGCGGTGGCGGCGGTGCAGGGCGTGCTGCGCGGCACGCTCGCCCTCGGCACCGAGCAGTGCATCGCCGGGGTGCACGTGGCGGGGCTGCTGGCGGCGTTCCGGCGGCGGCACCCGGACGTGGAGATCCGGCTCCGGCAGGCGGGCTCGGGCGCGCTGGCCGAGGAGGTCGCGGCCGGGCGGCTGGACCTGGCGTTCGCCTACCGCACCCGGGCCGACACCGAGCAGCCGCGCTCGGTGCCGCTGACCAGCGAGCCGATGACCGTCCTGTGCCATCCGGAGCACCGGCTGGCCTCGGCCGGCGCGGCTCTCGCCCCCGACGACCTCGCCGGGGAGGTCTTCGTCGACTTCCACCCCGACTGGGGGCCGCGCCGCACCACGGACGCCGCGTTCGCCTCGGCCGGGGTACGGCGTACGGTCGCGCTGGAGGTCAACGACGTCCACAGCCTGCTGGACCTGGTGGACGAGAACCTGGGGATCGCCGTGGTACCCCGGCACTTCGCCCGCAAGCGGCCCGCGCTCGCCGCGCTGGAGCTGAAGGGGACGGGCGAGGCGGAGTACGAGACGGTCGCCCTGCTGCCCCCCGAGGCGGCCACCGGCCCGGCGGCCCGCGCCCTGGTCGCCCTGCTGGAAACCGGCGCCCCGGCACCGCCCCGGACCGGGCTCGCCCCTCCTGGCCCGGCCTGACGTCCGCGGCTGCCGCTCCCCCACGACAGGTGACGCGACGTCACTCCCCCTTCGGGGAAGGCGCGGTGCGACGGCTGGACGGATGACCGCACACGGCGGCCCGCGATGCGCGATGGTGGACCCATGCATGCGAAGGACATCCTCATCGACGGTTACGACCGCATCCGGGAAGAGGTCCATGCCGCCCTCGACGGCCTCGGCCCGGACGAGCTGCACGCCCGCCCGGCCCCCGACGCCAACTCGGTGGCCTGGCTGGTCTGGCATCTGAGCCGGGTCCAGGACGACCATGTCGCCGACGCCTTCGATCTCGACCAGGTGTGGCTCGCCCAGGGCTGGGAGAAACGCTTCGGCCTCGATCTGCCGCGCCACGACACCGGGTACGGCCACAGCGCCGCGAAGGCCGGCAAGGTGCGGGTGGCGTCGGCCGACCTGCTCACCGGGTACTACGACGCCGTGCACGAGCAGACCCTCGGGGCACTGCGCGCCCTCGCCGCCAAGGACCTCGAACGCGTCGTCGACGTGCGCTGGGATCCGCCGGTCACCCTGGGCGTGCGCCTGGTGAGCGTCCTGTCCGACGACCTCCAGCACGTCGGACAGGCCGCCTATCTCAGGGGGCTGGTTCAGAGCGCGGCTTCGTAGCCCGGCAGGACGACGTCCTCGATGAGGGCCGTGCGTTCGTCGAACGGGATGAACGCGCTCCTGAGGGCGTTGACCGTGACGGTGCGCAGGTCCTCGACCGTCCAGCCCGCCTCCTCGACCAGCAGCGACATCTCGCGGGTCATCGTCGTACCGGAGACCAGCCGGTTGTCGGTGTTGAGGGTGACCCGGAAGCCCAGGTCCTTCAGGGCCGTGATCGGGTGCTCGGCGATCGAGGTGGCGCAGCCGGTCTGGAGGTTGGACGTCGGGCACATCTCCAGGGCGATACGGCGGTCCCGGACCCAGCCGGCGAGGCGGCCGAGCTTGCCGTCGACGATGTCCTCGGTGAGCCGCACGCCGTGGCCGATGCGCTGGGCGCCGCACACCTGCAGGGCCTGGTGGATGCTGGGCAGGCCGTGCGCCTCGCCCGCGTGGATGGTGAACGGGACGCTCTCGCGGCGCAGGTGCTCGAAGGCGGCGAGGTGGTCGGCGGGCGGGAAGCCGTCCTCGGCACCGGCGATGTCGAAGCCGACCACGCCGGCGTCGCGGTGGGCGACGGCCAGCTCGGCGGCCTCGCGGACGCGGTCGAACATCCGCATCCCGCACAGCAGGGTGCAGACCCGTACCGGGGTGCCCGCGGCGGCGGCCTTGGCCATGCCGACGGCGAGGCCCTCCTGCACGGTCTCCACGACCTCGGCCATCGTCAGACCGCCGTTGGTGTTCAGCTCGGGTGCGTAGCGGACCTCGGCGTAGACGACACCGTCGGCGGCCAGGTCGAGGACGTACTCCTCGGCGACGCGCAGCAGGCCCTCGCGGGTCTGCATGACGGCGAGGGTGTGCTCGAAGGTGGCTATGTAACGCACCAGGTCACCGGAGTTGGCGGCCTCGACGTACCAGGCGGCCAGCTCGTCGGGGTCGGTGGTGGGCAGGGTGTGACCGACCGCGGCCGCGAGTTCGACGACGGTCGCGGGGCGCAGGCCGCCGTCGAGGTGGTCGTGCAGCACGGCCTTGGGCAGCCTGCGGAGGGTGTCGGTGTCGATGCGGGGCGCGGTCATGGGCGTGTTTCCTCGGCAGGTGGTGCGGTGGTTTCGGTGGCTCGGGCGGTGGCGGGCTGGAGCAGGTCCCAGCGGTTGCCGTACAGGTCCTGGAAGACGGCGACGCTGCCGTACGGCTCGTGGCGCGGGTCCTCCAGGAAGGTCACGCCGGCTGCGGCCATCCGGGCGTGGTCGCGGGCGAAGTCGTCGGTGTACAGGAAGAACCCGACCCGTCCGCCGGTCTGGTCCCCGACCCGGGCCCGCTGCCGCTCGTCCTTGGCGCGGGCGAGCAGCAGACCGGTGCCGTGACCGGCCGGGTCCTGGCCCGCCGTGCCCGGTTCGACGACGACCCAGCGGGAGCCGTCCGGCCGTGGCTCGTCCTCGGCCAGCCGGAATCCGAGGGCCTCGGTGTAGTGGCGGATCGCCTCGTCGTAGTCGTCGACGACGAGGGTGACCAGGGCGACGCGTCTCATCGGGACCTTTCGTGCGCGGCGGGCCGGAGGGGTCAGGCGGGTGAGGTTATACGTAAAACCCGACGGACGCCAAACCCCGGGAAACGAGGGCTCGAGGTCCGGGCGGGGGCCCGCCCGTCAGCGCCTCTCCTCGCCCTGGGCGACCTCCACCCGGTGGTGGAAGTCGATCATCCCGGTCGCCGAGGCCAGACAGGAGACGGCGGCGCAGGCGACGAGGAGGGCGGCGATCCAGGTGCCGGCGCGATGGCGGGCACGGGGGGCCGCCAGGAGGGCCTGGACGCGCTGCGGGACGGGGCCGGCCGTCGCGGCGGGGGCGAAGTCGGGGCGGGTGGATTCGGCCTCCCGGCCGGCCAGGGCGGCACGGGCGATGGCGCGGGCGGTCAGGCGCCGGTCGCCGACGGCGGTGGCGGCGGCCTCGTCGGCGGCCCGCTCCACGGCGAGCCGGATGGCCGGGCGGACCCGGCGCAGCGCGGGATGGCAGTGCGCGGCGAGTTCGGCGGCGGCGAGGAAGTAGTGGTGGCCGCCGTCGTTGTGCGCCCGCTCATGGGCGAACAGCGCCTCCCGTTCGCGGCCGTCCAGGCTGCGCAGCATCGCGGTGGTGACGACGATGCGGTGCGGGCGGCCGGGCAGCGCGTACGCGTCCGGGCGCGGCGAGTCCACCACGCACAGGTCCCCCGCGGCCGGCCCGCCGCCGGCCTCCGTGCGGGCGGCGCGGAAGGCACGGGTCTGGCGCAGGACGGAGCGCACGAGGGTCCAGCCGCACACCGCGAGGGCACCGACGGAGGTCGCGGCGGCCGGCAGGACGAAGAGGTCGGAGGCGGTGTGCAGCGGCTGGACCAGCTCACCGAGGGCCGCGAAGAGCGGCAGCTTGAGCAGGCCGGTGAGGACGAACGCGCCGAGAGCGGCGAGGGAGCAGCCGCCCAGGACGACCGCCGAGACGGTCACCGCCCACAGCGCGGTGGGCGGGGCGAGCCGGTCGAGGGCCCGCCGGGCCAGGGCCGGCAGCGCGAACGGCAGCACCAGGGGCAACAGCAGCAGGGCGGTCATCACTCTCCGGGTTCGAGCAGAACACGCAGGACACGCTCGTCGTCGGGGCTGAGCTGGGCGACGAAGCGGGCGAGCACCGTCTCCCGGTCGCTGTCGCGGTCCAGTTCGGTGTGCATCCGGCGGGCGGTGAGCCCCTGGGCGTCCTGCACAGGATGGTAGGCGTAGCCGCGGCCCTGCCGCCGCCGCTCGACGACACCCTTGTCGTGCAGCCGGGTGAGGATGGTCGTCACCGTGGTGCGCGCGAGCGCGGCGCCGAGGCTCAGCTGGACCTGGCCGGGCGTCTGCGGCGCACCGGCGGCCCACAGCGCGGCCATGACGCTCGCCTCCAGCTCGCCGGCCGGCCGGCGTTGGTCCTTCGCGTCGGTCATGGGAACGTTCCTCACCCCGTCTTCGTCTACAGTTCGGAACACCGTCTACACGATTGTAGTCAGCCGGGTGCCGTGAACGGCCGTGCCCCCGTCTGCCCCTCGCCCGCACGTCCCGCATTCGCACGTCCATTATGAAAGGGGCCGCCGACCATGGCCGAGCGGTTTCGCGCACACCGGTCTCCGCATCTGACGGCGGACCCCCGCGCGATACGCACCTTCCGTCTCCTCCCAGGCCCGACGACGGAAGAGTCCTGCCGCCATGAGCGTCCCGCCCGTACCTCCCCGCACCCCTGCGCACCCCCTGCCCTCACCATCACCCTCGCCCTCGCCCTCGCCCGCGCAGCGCGCCTACGGCCTGCTCCGGCGCCGCCTCGGCCGGGCCGTGGCCGTGGCCTACGCCGCCGCCGCGCTGCTGCCGGCGCCCGGTCTGTGGCTACGTCACCCGCACCCGGTCGGGTTCGCCGGAGCCGCTGAACTCCCCTTCGGTGTCCCGCAGTCACTGCTCGGCCTGGTCCTGTTCGCCGCGGGTCTGCAAGTGCCCTTGCGCACTCTGGGCCTGCTGCTGCGCCGCCCCGCCGCGCTGCTCGCCGGGCTGGCCTCGCACGTGGTGGCGCCGCTGCTGATCGTCCCCGGCGTGGCGTTCGCGCTGAGACACTCCCCCGACAGCGACGGCGGGAGCGGGATGGTGACCGCGATGATCCTGATCGTGGCCATGCCGGTGGCGGCCGGGGCGACGGTGTGGACCGCCAAGGGCGAGGGTGACCAGCCGACGGCGGTCGGACTGGTCCTCGCCTCCACGCTGGTCAGCCCGCTGACCGTGCCCCTCACCCTGGCCGCCCTGACCCCGCTGCTGCGCGGCGGGTACGCGGGCCGGATGGCCGCCGCCGCGCAGACGGCCGGGCACGCCTTCGCGCTCACCTCGATCCTCATGCCCTGTGCCGCGGGCCTGCTGTGCCGGCTGGCGCTGCCCGGACGGGCCCGGGAGGGACTGCTCGCCGCCGTGGTCCCGGCCGCGCTGCTGGGCTCCCTGCTGCTGACGTACGTCAACGCCTGCGGCGTACTGGGCCCCTTCCTGCGCCACCCCCGGCCGGTGCTGCTCCTGGCCGCGCTCGCCGTCGCCGCGACCGTGTGCGGCCTGTCCTTCGCGCTGGGCGGTGTGACGGCGCGGGTGCTGCGGCTGGACGCGCGGGCGGGCGCCTCGGTGACGCTGGCCTGCGGGATGAACAACAGCAGCGCGAGCGCGGTGCTCATCACGACGACGCTGCCCGACCGCCCCCAGATCCTGCTGCCGGTGCTCGCCTACGGCCTGCTGCAGAAGGTGGCGGCCGGCCGGGTCGTGCGCGCTGCGACGCCCCGGCCGCCCCGGGGCCGCGGACCCGGATGACGGCCTGCCCGTCGGTCAGCCCGCCTGCGCGCGGCTCCCGTTGAGCCCGGCCAGCTCCTCGTCCGTGAGCCGCAACGCGCCCGCGGCGATGTTCTCGGCCAGGTGGTCCGGGTTGCCGGTGCCGGGGATGGCGAGCACATGGGGGCCCTGGTGGAGGGTCCAGGCGATCCGTATCTGCGCGGGCGTCGCCCCGTGGGCCCGGGCGACGGTCAGCACCTCGTCGTCGTGGGCGTCGGTGGCGCCCTCGGCCGCGGCTTCGCCCGCGACGGCGTAGAAGGGGACGAACGCGATGCCCCGCTCACCGCACAGCCGCAGCACCTCGTCGTCCACGGGGTCGGGGCGGTCGACCGCGTAGCGGTTCTGCACGGCGACCACCGGGGCGATCTCCAGCGCCTCGGCGAGGTGCCGGGGTTCGACCCCGGAGATCCCGAGGTGCCGGACCAGACCCGCCTCGCGCAGTTCGGCGAGGGCACCGAAGTGCTCGGCTATCGAGTCCTGGCCCATGCGGCGCAGATAGACGACGTCGAGGTGGTCGCGGCCGAGCTGGCGCAGGTTCTCCTCCACGTGCCCGCGCAGCTGGTCGGGCCGGGCCGAGGTGCCCCATTCGCCGTGGTAGTCGCGGTAGGGGCCGACCTTGGCGGCGATGACCAGGCCCTCGGGGTACGGGGAGAGCGCGGTGTTGATGAGTTCGTTGGCGGACCGCAGGGAGGAGAAGTAGAAGGCGGCCGTGTCGATGTGGTCGACGCCGAGTTCGACGGCCCGGCGCAGCACGGCGAGCGAGCGGGCGCGGTCGCTGGGGGTGCCGTGGTGGAAGGCCGCGCTGCCCGTCAGCCGCATCGCGCCGAGGCCGAGGCGGTGGACGGGCAGGTCCCCGAGCTCCCAGGTGCCGGAGGCGTCCGCGGTGATCGTTTCGGAGGTCATCGGCGGAGTCTCGCACACCCGGGGCGGCGGGCGTCAGCGCAGCGGCTTGACCAGCACCGCCTTGCGGTGGCTGAACGTCTCGATCGAGTAGCGGCCGTGGTAGCTGCCCATGCCGCTCTCCCCCACGCCGCCGAACGGCAGGTCGGAGACGGTGAGATGGGCGAGCGGCAGGCCGTGGCCGACGGCGCCGGAGGAGGTCTCGGCGGCGATGCGCTCGCGCGTGGTTTCGGACTCGGAGAAGACGTACAGGGCGAGGGGCTTGTCGCGGTCGTTGATGAAGGCGATCGCCGCGTCGAGGTCGGGGACGGTGACGAGGGGCAGGATCGGGCCGAAGATCTCCTCGCGCATGACGGGCGAGCCGGGATCGACGTCCGCGAGCACGGTCGGCGCGATGAACCTGTCCGTACGGTCGCTGCCGCCGCCGACCACCACCCGGCCCGAGTCGAGCAGGCCGCTGAGCCGGTCGAAGTGGCGTTCGTTGACGATCCGGCCGTACTCGGGGGAGGTGGCCGGGTCGGTGCCGTAGAGCTTCTCGACGGCCCGGACCAGCGCGGTCTCCAGGGCGGCGGCGGTCCGCGGGTCGGTCAGGACGTAGTCGGGGGCGACGCAGGTCTGGCCGGCGTTGAGGAACTTGCCGCGGGCCAGCCGGTCGGCGACCGCCTCGACGTCGGTGTCGCGGTCGACGAACACCGGGGACTTGCCGCCGAGTTCGAGGGTGACCGGGGTGAGGTGCTCGGCGGCGGCACGCATGACCACGCGGCCGACCGCGCCGTTGCCGGTGTAGAAGATGTGGTCGAAGCGCTCGGCGAGCAGGGCCGTGGCCTCGGGGACACCGCCCTCCACGACGGCGACCGCGTCGGTGTCGAGGTAGGCGGGCAGCAGCCGGGCGAGGGCGGCGGAGGTGGCGGGCGCCAGCTCGCTCGGCTTGGCCACGACGGCGTTGCCCGCCGCGAGCGCGCCGACCAGCGGGGCGAGCAGGAGCTGGGCCGGGTAGTTCCAGGGGGCGATGACGAGGACGACGCCGAGGGGGTCGTACTGCGTCCAGGCGTCGGCGTCCGCGCCCAGGTGCGCCGGGACGGGGGCCGGCTCCGGGCGCAGCCACTCCCGGAGGTGGTCGAGGGTGTGGTCGATCTCGCGGACCGTGAAGTCGATCTCGGTGCGGTAGGCCTCGGTGGCGCTCTTGCCGAGGTCCGCGCGGAGCGCCGCGGCGAGGTCGTCGCCGCGCTCGGTGAGCATCTCGCGCAGCCGGCGCAGCTGGGCGGTGCGCCACTCGACGGGCTTGGTGCGGCCGGTGCGGAAGGTGGCGCGCAGCCGGGCCACGACGTCGGCGGGCTGCTCGGGGGTGGGCTGGTTCACGGTGCCTCGCTGGGTGACGGTCAGAGGGAGATAGCCATACGGAAACAGTCAGGTGTATATACCAACCTTTCAGTCGCCAAAACAATTCCCGGGGCGCCGGACTACGTTCCGCGAGCAGTCGCTCACAGCTCGCGCAACCGCCGTTCCAGATGCGCCCGCTCGGCGTCACCGCCGGCGAGCCGGATGGCCGCCTCGTACTCCGCCGCCGCCTCGGTGGGCCGTCCCAGGCGGCGCAGCAGGTCGGCGCGTACGGCGTGCAGGACGTGGTAGCCGCCGAGGTCGAGGGCGTCGACCAGGTCGAGGGCCCGGTCCGGGCCGTCGGTCTCGGCGACCGCGACGGCCCGGTTCAGGGCGACGACCGGAGAGGGCGCCATGGCCATCAGCTGGTCGTACAGGCGCAGGATCTGCCCCCAGTCGGTGGCGGCGGCCGTCGGCGCGTCGCTGTGGACGGCGTTGACGGCGGCCTGGATCTGGTACGGCCCCGGCCGGCCCCGCCGCAGACAGCGGCGCACCAGGTCCTGGCCCTCGGTGACCAGCGTCCGGTCCCAGCGGGTGCGGTCCTGTTCCGGCAGCGGTACCAGGGCGCCGGCGGCGTCCTGCCGGGCGGGACGGCGTGCCTCGACGAGCAGCATCAGCGCGAGCAGACCGGTGACCTCGGGTTCGTCGGGCATCAGCGCCGCCAGCAGCCGGGCCAGGCGTACGGCCTCCGCGCACAGGTCGGGGTCGCCGGTGTAGCCCTCGTTGAAGATCAGGTACAGGACGGCGAGGACGCCGCCGAGCCGGTCGGGCAGGTCGGCGTCGCGCGGCACCCGGTACGGGATGCCCGCGTCGCGGATCTTGGCCTTCGCCCGGACCAGGCGCTGCGCCAAGGTGGCCTCCGGCACCAGGAAGGCACGGGCGATCCGGGCGGTGCTCAGGCCGCCGAGCAGGCGCAGGGTGAGGGCGACCCGGGACTGGAGGGCGAGCGCGGGGTGGCAGCAGGTGAAGATCAGACGGAGCCGGTCGTCGCGCACGGGACCCTCCTCGTCGGACGGTGCGTCGGGCGCGTACAGCAGGGCGGCCTCGGCATACCGGGCGTCGCGGGAGGACTCGCGGCGCAGCCGGTCGACCGCCCGGTTGCGGGCGGTGGTGATGATCCAGCCCGCCGGGCTCGGCGGCACGCCCGTGCGCGGCCAGGTGCGCACGGCGGTGGCGAAGGCGTCCTGGACCGCCTCCTCGGCGAGGTCGATGTCGCCGAGGAAGCGGACCAGGACCGAGACCGCGCGCCCGTACTCGGCGCGGAAGACGGCCTCGACACCGGGGGTGTCCGGCATCAGTGCCGGTCCACGAAGGGACGTACCTCGATCGGGAGAGTGGTGGCCACGGCGGCCTTCCTGCCCCATTCCAGGGCCTCGTCGAGGTCGGCGGCGCGGATCAGACACAGGCCGCCCAGGTACTCCTTGCCCTCGGCGTACGGGCCGTCGGTGATCAGTACGTCGCCGTCCTTGGCGCGCAGCACGGTCGCCGTCTCCGGGCCGTGCAGACCACCGGCGAAGACCCAGGCGCCGGCGGCGCGCAGCTCGTCGTTGAAGGCCTCGACGTCGCGCATGATCGCGGCGAGCGCCTCGGGCGCGGGCGGCTGGGCACCGGTCGGCTGGACCACGCTGAGCAGGTAGTGCTTCATGACGTCCTCCATGGCGTCGTGGGGTTCTGTCATCTCCTACACGAACGGCGGGCCCCCGGATCGACACCTCGTGCCCCGGCATCGGAAGAATCTTCTCCATGACCATCGCAGCACACCCACTCGTCGACCGTGCCCGGCGTCTCGCGGACGAGCTCCTCGCGCCGGAGGCCGAGCGCGTCGACCAGGAGGGCGTGCCGGTGAGCCACATCGAGGCGGTCAAACGGTCCGGGCTGCTCGGGGTGGGCGCGCCGACGGCGTACGGCGGCTCGGCGGCGCCTGTGGCGGTGGTGCGGGAGACGGCGGAGATCCTGGCCGGGGCGTGCTGCTCGACCTGGTTCGTGCAGACGCAGCACCACACGCCGGTGCAGACGCTGGCGAACAGCGCGCTCCCGGTGCGGGAGAGACTGCTGGGCCCGCTCTCGCGCGGTGAACTGCTGTCCGGGGTGGCCTACGCGCATCTGCGGTCGTATCCGCGGGTCCCGGTGCGCGTCGAGCCGGACGGCCGGGCCGGCGCCGGCTGGCGGTTCGACGGCACGGTCCCCTGGTACACCGGCTGGGGCCTGAACGACGTAGTGCTGCTCGCGGGCGTCACGGACACCGGCGAGGTCCTCTTCGCCTTCGCCGAGGCCCGGGAGCAGCCGGGTCTGAAGGCCTCGCGGCCGCTGCGTCTGGCGGCGCTCACCGCCGCCCGTACGGTGTCGCTGGACCTGGACGGCCTGTGGGTGCCCGAGGAGGCGGTGGCGCTGCGGATGCCGTACGAGCGGTGGGCGGCGGCGGACCGTCCGAAGACGCTGAACACGAACCCGGCGGTCTTCGGTGTGGCCGAGGCGGCCCTGGCCCTGCTGGACGAGGAGACGGCCGGTCCGCTGCGCGCCCGTCTCGCCGGCGTCCGCGACCGGGCCTACGCCCTGGCCGACGCGCCGGGGCCGGCCGGGGACGCCGGGGAGCGGCTGGCCGTGCGGGCCCGCGCCCATGAGGTGATGCGTACGGCGACCACGGCTGCGGTGGTGGCGGGGGGCGGCCGTGCCCTCTCGCTGTCCAGCCGCGCCCAGCGGCTCGCCCGCGAGGGGCTGTTCCTGCTGGTGCAGGGCCAGACGACGGAGTCCCGCAGGGCTCATCTGGCGGCTCTGCGGGACGGCGGGCCGGGGGCCGGACGGTGAGCCCCGTCGGACGGTGGGCCCGGCCGCTCAGCTCGCGAACGGCACCTGCGGCGGGGCGGCCACCGTCGTACCGGCCGGATGCCGCCACAGCCCCCGCGCGGCCAGCCGGGGCAGCACGCCCTCGCCGAACCAGTAGGCCTCTTCCAGGTGCGGGTAGCCGGACAGGACGAACTCGTCGATGCCGAGCGCGTGGTACTCCTCGATCCGCTCGGCGACCTCGTCGTGGCTGCCGACCAGGGCGGTGCCCGCGCCGCCGCGCACCAGTCCGATCCCGGCCCACAGGTTGGGGTGGATCTCCAGCCCGTCCCGGCCGCCGCCGTGCAGGGCGAGCATCCGCCGCTGCCCCTCGGACTCGCTGCGCGTGAGGCCCGCCTGGACGGACCTCACGGTCTCGGGATCGAAGCCGTCGAGGAGCCGGCGCGCCTCGGCCCAGGCCTGCTCGGCGGTGTCCCGGGTGATGACGTGCAGCCGGATGCCGAAGCGCAGGGTGCGGCCCTGCCCGGCCGCGAGCTCCCTGATCCAGGCGATCTTCCGCGCGACCTGCGCCGGCGGCTCGCCCCAGGTGAGGTACACGTCGACGTGCCGGGCGGCGACCTCACCGGCGACGGGCGAGGACCCGCCGAAGTAGATCTCGGGCACCGGATCGGGCACCCGGCCGAGCTTGGCGTCCTCGACCCGCAGGTGCTCGCCGTGCAGGTCGACGCTCTTGCCCTCCCACAGTCCCCGGACGATCTCCAGGAACTCGCCGGTACGCCGGTAGCGGGCGTCCTTGTCCAGGAAGTCGCCGTACGCCCGCTGCTCCTGGCTCTCGCCGCCGGTGACGACGTTGAGGAGCAGCCGCCCGCCGCTCTGCCGCTGGAAGGTGGACGCCATCTGCGCGGCGAGCGTCGGCGAGACGGAGCCGGGCCGGAAGGCGACCAGGAACTTCAGCCGCTCGGTGTGCCGGCTGACCATGGCGGTGGTCAGCCACGCGTCCTCGCACCAGGCCCCGGTCGGGGTGAGCGCGCCCACGAAGCCGAGGTCCTCGGCGGCCTGGGCGATCTGGCTCAGGTAGGCGACCGTGGGCGGCCGGTCCCGGCCGGAGGCGGTGGCCGGGGTGCCGTGGCCGCCGCCGACGACGTGGCGGCTGTCGCCGTTGGTGGGCAGGAACCAGTGGAAGGTGAGGGACACGTGGGGGTCTCCGTTCGGGAACGTGCGTCAGAGCAGACCGTGGCGGGGCGGGCGCGTGCCGCCCAGCACGTACCGGCCGATGTGCTGGACCTTCCAGCGGGTCGGGTCGTGCAGGGTGTGGGTGCGGGCGTCGCGCCAGTGCCGGTGCAGGTTCAGGGAGTTGAGCGCCGACCGGGTGCCGGCCACCTCGAACAGGGCGCCCGCCACGTCCACCGCCGTCCTGGCCGCCTGCACCTTGGCCGCGGCGACCGCGATGGACGCCTCGGCCGCCGTGTCGTCGGTGAGGCGGGCGCGGGCCGTGTCGACCGTGCCGGCGGCCTCGCGCAGCAGCGCCGCCGACGCCCTCACCCTGAGGTCCAGTTCACCGAAGTGCTGGATGAGCAGCGGGTCCTGGGCGGCGGTCGCCGCCTCGCTCTCGAACCAGGGGCGGCTCTTGGTGCGCACGAATTCCGCCGCCTCGGCCAGTGCTCCGGCGGCGATCCCGGTGTCGATGGCGGCGTGCAGCAACTGGGCTACGGCGCCGTGGAGTTGCGGTCCCCGGAAGGTGAGGTGGTGGGGCAGCACCCGGTCGGCGGGCACCCGGACACCGTCCAGGCGGACGGTGCCGCTCGCGGTCGTCCGCTGGCCCATGCCGTCCCAGTCGTCGGCCACGGTGAGGCCGGGGGCGTCCCGGGGGACGTAGGCGACGTGCAGGGCGTCGTCCTCGGCGCGGGCCAGGACCGGGATCCAGTCGGCGAAGAGGGCGCCGGTGGAGTAGTGCTTGACGCCGTCGAGGACGTACGAGCCGTCGGGCCGGGGTGACAGGCGGGTGCGGATGTCCTGGACGTGCCGGGTGCCGGCCTCGGACTGGGCGTTGCCGAGGCGGCGGCCCGCGAGCAGTTCGGCGAAGAAGAACTTCTGCTGCTCCGGGGTGCCTTGACGGCGGATCACGTTGACGTAGGCGAAGTGGCTCTGCGGGATCTGGGCGAGGCTGCCGTCGGCCGTGCCGAGGAGGCGGAACACCTCGGCCAGGGTCCGGGCGCTCACGTCCGCGCCGCCGTGGTCGGCCGGCACGGTCACGGCGAGCAGCCCGGAGGCGGAGAGACGGTCCAGCTCCGCGCGCGGCAGCCGGCGTTCGGCGTCCCGCTCGGCGGCCCCGGCGCGGAACTCCTCGGCCAGGGCCGCCGCGACGGCGACCGCCTCCGCGTCGTCGGCGATCACATGGGCGGGCATGCCGTTCAGCCCGCCGCCGCCAGCACCGGGGTGCGGCCCAGGGCGGCCGAGAACTGGTCGACCACTTGCGCCAGCGCCTCGCCGGCGACCGGTGCGAGGGTCACCGAGCCGTCCTCCCGGGCGGTGATGTCCTTGTCGAGGGTGAACCAGCCCTGGACGATGTGGGCGGCGCCCATGGAGTTCAGCACCGGACGCAGCGCGTAGTCGATGGCGAGGACGTGCGCGGTGGAGCCGCCGGTGGCGAGCGGCAGCACGGTCTTGCCGGTGAGCGCGTACTGCGGGAGAAGGTCGAGCAGCGCCTTGAGGACTCCGGAGTACGACGCCTTGTAGACGGGGGTGCCGACCACGACGCCGTCGGCGTGGGCGAACAGTTCGGTCGCCTCGACGATGGCGGGGTGCCGGAAGTCCGCTCCGAGCAGGGCCTCGGCGGGGATCGTACGGACGTCCAGCGGGACCACCTCGTGGCCCTGGGCGATGAGCCGCTGGTCCAGGTGGCGCAGCAGGCGGCCGGTGCGTGAGGAGGCGGAGGGGCTGCCGGAGACGGACAGGACGGTGGCCATGGGGGCCTCTTTCTGAAGGTGGGCGGTTCGCCTCGGGTACCGGTCAGGCGTGGGCGGGGACGGAGTGGGCCTGCTCCTCGGGGAGCCGGGCCTCCAGTTCACGGACGAGGGGCAGCACCCGCTTGCCGAAGTACTCCACCTCCTCGTGGTAGTGCAGGAAGCCGAGCAGGAAGAGGTCGACTCCGAGCCTCTTGTAGGCGACGATGCGCTCGGCGATCTGCTCGGGGGTGCCGATGAGGCCGGTGCGGAAGCCGTCGTTGTACTGCACCAGGTCCTCGAAACCGGAGTCCTGCCACATGCCCTTGCCGTCGGCGGTGGACCGGCCGGCCTGCTTCACCGCGGCCCCGAAGCCCTCGACCGCCTCGGTGTCGGCCCGCGCGACGATCTCGCGGAGGGTGTCACGTGCCTCGGCCTCGGTGTCACGGGCGATGAGGAAGCCGTTGAGGCCGAACTTGGGTGGGGTGCGGCCGGCTTCGGCGGCGGACCTGCGTACGTCGTCGATCTGCTCGGTGACTCCGTCGAAGTCCTTGCCGTTGGAGAAGTACCAGTCGGAGACCCGGCCGGCCATCCGCCGGGCGGCGGTGGAGTTGCCGCCCTGGAAGATCTCCGGGTGCGGCCGCTCGGGGGTGCCGAGGGGCTTGGGCTTGAGGGTGAAGTCACGCAACCGGTAGAAGTCACCGCCGAGTTCCGCGTGGTCCTCGGTCCAGACCCGGCGCAGGGCGGTGATGAACTCCTCGGAGCGGCGGTAGCGTTCGTCGTGTTCGAGCCAGGGTTCGCCGAGCGCGGTGAACTCGCCCTTGAACCAGCCGGAGACGACGTTGACGGCGAACCGGCCGTGGGACAGGTGGTCGGCGGTGGCGCCGAGCTTGGCGAGGACGCCGGGGTGCCACAGTCCGGGGTGGACGGCGGCGATGACCTTCAGGCGCTCGGTGGCCAGGAGCAGGGCGAGGCTGAAGCTGGTCGACTCGTGCTGGTACTCGGCGCCGTAGCTGGCCATGTAACGGACCTGGCTGAGGGCGTAGTCGAACCCGTTGTTCTCGGCGAGGACGGCGAGTTCGCGGTTGTAGTCGTATCCCCAGTCGGTACGCTGCTCGATCCTGCTGGTGACGAGTCCCCCGCTGACATTGGGGACCCAGTAGGCGAATTTCACGGGTGCGGCGGGCATGCGGAACTCCTGTTGCGGAATGCGTTTTCGGGCACGCCGAATTCGGCCCGGGCAGGGGCGGCGAATTTCAGGCGGGTACGAAAAAGGGCGGGGCCGATCGGGACGGGGATCAGGCCACGGCGCAACAGGAGGCGCTGGAGACGCGCGCGAGGTCGACATGGCGTCGCCGCGTGAGGTCCAGTCGCATCTTCATGCCGTCGATCGTGGCAGCCGTCCGCGAGAACCGTCAAGGAGAACCCGACCGGTCTCGTATCGCGGACCATTGAATTTCACGAAGGTGTGACAGGAAAACCCTTGAACGGTCCGCTGCGGCACCCGCATTCTGCGGCGGTGCGGACCGAACAGCTGGAATACATAGCGGCCGTTACCCGGCTCGGCTCACTGCGCCGGGCGGCCGACGAACTGCGCCTGTCGCAGCCCGCGTTGAGCGAGACCGTGCGCAATCTGGAACGCGAGCTGGGCGTCGACCTGTTGGAGCGCAAACGGTCGGGGGCGACGATGAGCGCCGCGGGAAGGGAGCTGCTGCCGCACATCCTGACCGTGCTGGAGGCGGTGGACCGGCTGCGGTCGGCGGCGGGCGAGCAGCACCGCATCAGCCGTATGGTGCGCGTCGGCACGGTCAACGCGGCGACCGTGCCGCTGCTAGTTCCGGTGGTGCGGGACTTCCGTGCCACGCATCCGGTCACCCAGGTCAAGGTGGTGGGCGCCCAGCAGACGGAGATCCACCGGGCGCTGGCGGAGGGCGGTTTCGACCTGGGGCTGGTCAACCACCTGGACGGGGACGACACACCGGCCGGGTTCGAGGCCACGGAGCTGCTGCGGGGCCGTCCGGTGGTGTGCGTGCGTCCCGGCAGTCCGCTCGCGTCCCGGTCGGCGGTGACACCGGACGACCTGCTCTCCGAGCCGCTGATCGCGATGCGGGCCGGCTATGTGATGCACCGCTACGTCCACCGTCTGCTCGACGGCCGGGCCCCGGCCTTCTCCTGTTCCACGGACGGGGCGGAGATGGGCAAGCTGATGGTGGCGGAGGGCCTCGGAGCGACGGTGCTGCCGGACTTCAGCGTGATCGGGGACCCGTTGGAGCGCGGCGGCACGATCACCTACCGGCCGATCGCCGGGGACACCACCCGGGTCCGGCTGATGCTGCACCGCCGCCGGGCCGATTCGGTGCCGCGCGCCGCCCGGGACCTGTACGGGGCGTTCGTGCGCCGGGCCCGGGAGCTGGGCGGGACGCTGACCGAAGCCCCCGGCCCGGCCGGGTGAGCGAGCCCGTGGGACGTACCCTCAGTCGTCGTCCTGCGGCACCACGACGAGGAAGGCGTCGGACTTCAAATCCATGATCACGGTGGCGGCCTCGCCCTCGGCGCGGCGCGCGGCCGCGTACTCCTCGGCCGGCCATGAGCCACGGGGAGACCCGGCGGGGAACCGTTCCAACACCTTCGCGCTCATCGCGGTGAACACCTCCTGGGTCGAGAACCGACGAGTCCTTCGGATGCCGTGTCATTCGGCTGCCCGGGTTCGGTGCTGTCATGTCCCCCGGCCTGGAGTCGCGCCGTCGCGTTCACCCGGGAGAGGGAACGCGGGGCCGCCCACGGTCAGGGGAGCCGGTGAGGCGGAAGCAGTTGACCGACCGCCCTCCGCCTTCTCACCGCGCCCCGGAGCCACACCATGAACGTCTCGAACGTCTCGGTCGTCCTGTTCACCGCCGACCTGCGTCTGCACGACCATCCGCCGCTGCGGGCCGCCCTGGAGCGCTCGGCCGCCGTGGTGCCCCTGTTCGTACGGGACACCGGTATCGAGCGCGCCGGGTTCACGGCGCCGAACCGGACGGCGTTCCTGGCCGACTGCCTGGGCGCGCTGGACGCGGGGCTGCGCGAGCGCGGCGGCCGGCTGGTCGTCCGGTCGGGGGACCCGGTGGCACAGGTGTGCGAGGTGGCCGGCGCGGCGGACGCCGACGAGGTGCACATGGCGGCCGACGTCAGCGGCTACGCGCAGCGCCGCGAGGAGCGGCTGCGCCGCGCGCTGGCGGCCGACGGGCGCCGGCTGCACGTCCACGACACCGTGACGTCGGCCGTCGCGCCCGGCGCGCTGACCCCCGGCGCCTCGGACCACTTCGCGGTGTTCACCCCGTACTTCCGGCGATGGGCGGTACACCGGCAGCGCGACACCCTGGGCGCGCCCCGCACGGTCCGGGTCCCGGACGGCATCGGCTCCGAGGAACCGCCCTCGCGTTCGGCCGTTCGCGGGGTGTCCGCCGGGCTGGCCGCGGGGGGCGAGGCGGTGGGCCGCAGGCGGATGACCGCCTGGCTGCGCTCCGGTCTCGCCGGGTACGAGGACCGCCACGACGACCTGGCCGGCGACGCGACCTCCCGGCTCTCCCCGCACCTGCACTTCGGCACCCTCTCCCCCGTCGAGCTGGTGCACCGGTGCCGGCGGGCGGCCGGCCCGGGCGCGGAGGCGTTCGTCCGGCAGCTCGCCTGGCGCGACTTCCACCGGCAGGTGCTGGCCGCCCGGCCGCAGGCGGCCACCGCCGACTACCGCACGCGGCACGACCGCTGGCGCACGGAGCGGACGGCCCGCGAGGACATCGAGGCGTGGCGGGAGGGCCGCACCGGCTATCCGGTCGTCGACGCGGGCATGCGCCAGCTCCGTCACGAGGGCTGGATGCCCGGCCGGGCCCGGCTGCTGGCCGCGAGTTTCCTGGTGAAGACGCTCTACGTGGACTGGCGGGTGGGCGCCCGGCACTTCCTGGACCTCCTGGTCGACGGCGACGTGGCCAACAACCAGCTGAACTGGCAGTGGATGGCCGGCACCGGCACCGACACCCGCCCGAACCGCGTCCTGAACCCGGTCCTCCAGGCCAGGCGGTACGACCCGCAGGGCGGTTACGTCCGGCGCTGGGTGCCGGAACTGGCCTCGCTGGCGGACGGTTCGGTGCACGAGCCCTGGAAACTGCCGGGTGCGGAACGGGCGGCGCTCGACTACCCGGAGCCGGTCGTGGACCTCGCCGAAGGGCTGGCCCGGTTCAGACAGGCCCGCGGACGCATCTCCGCATAGACGTATCCGCACATGAACGCATCTACACATAAAGGTTGAATAAGAGCAGAATGGAGGCAAGCGGCGCTTACCGCATACCGCACCGCGCGGTCGGGCCTGCCAGTCGAAGGAGACCAAGCCATGGCCAACCTCTCGCACCCCAGAGGTGACATAACGAGCCACCCGGATGCCTCCGAAATGCGGGAACGCTACGCCCGCATGCTCGGCGGCCGTGATGTGGCGCTCGTGGACGGACCGGTGTTCCTGCTCGGTCTGTACTGCGCGGCATCCCCGTGGATCCTGCACTACACGCTGAGCCAGCCGGCGCTGGTGACCCACAACCTGATCGTGGGCATCGCGATAGGCCTGCTGGCCCTGGGATTCACCTCGGCCCCCGCGCGGATGTACGGCCTCAGCTGGGCCATGTGCGCCATGGGTGTCTGGATGATCATCGCGCCGTGGGTGGTGGGCAGCAGCCCGGACACCGGTGTGGTGGTCAACAACATCGTCATCGGCGCGCTGGCGATCCTCCTCGGGCTGATGTGCGCCGGTACGGCGGCGAAGAGCGTCCCGAGGCCCTGAAAGGAACCGGTGGGGCCGGTCCGCGCGAGCGGACCGGCCTCCCCCTGCCGGAGGCCGGCCGGCTCCTCAGTCCGCCACGGCGAACGAGATCCAGGCGTCCGGCGGCAGCTCGGGCCGGTCCGGTACCGGCCTCAGCTCCTCCGTCCAGGCGTCCCCGGCGACCTCGCGGGCGACCCGGCGCCAGAAGCCCACGGCGGGCGGATTGTCGTGCTGGAAGGCGATCTCCCACCGCCCCGGGTGCCGGGCCAGCACCTGCCGCACGGCACGCAGTCCGACCCCCTGCCGTCTGGCCCCCCGCACCACGAAGAAGCTGTTGAGGACGTGTGTCGGGCCGGTCAGCCCCCGCACGAAGGCCAGTCCCGCGGGCCGTTCGCCGCAGGTCAGCAGATAGGGCGCCCAGCCCGGCTCGGTGAAGGCGGCCTCCACCCACTCGCTGCGGAAGCTCCCGTCGGGATGGGGCAGGACCCCCCGGGGCTCGGAGAGGTCGTGACGGAACATCAGCCACAACCGTTCCACGGTGGGCTTGTCGGACGGATGCGCGGGGCGAACGGACACGTCCGGCCCGGAGGTCTGCGACAAGAGATCCGGCATGGCATCTGGCATGGAATCTGGCATGAAAAAAGCCTCCCCGGCCGAAGCGTATCCGACCGGGGAGGCTGACAGATGGAAGTAACTGTAGCGTATGGAACGGCTGTTGGGGTCAGGTGCCGGCCGGCTCGACGTCCGGCGCCCGCCCGGAGACGTACTCCTCGCTGATCTCCCGTTCCCCGAACGGCCACACCTTCTCCAGCCGCGCCCAGACCGCGAAGGCCGCACAGCCGAGGGCGAGCCAGGCCAGGGACCACTCGATGGGGTGGCGGCCCGGGGAGTTCTTGTCGGCGTAGCCGTAGATCACGCACCAGCCGACCAGGGCGAGGATGCTCGGCAGGGGGTAGAGCCACATCCGGTAGGGCCGGCGCAGTGTCGGCTGCCGCCGTCGCAGCACGGTCAGCGCGATGATCTGGGCCAGCGCCTGGACGATCACCATCACCGTGGTGAGCAGCTGGATCAGGGTCGCCAGGTCCGTGTGGCGGCCGATCAGGAAGCCGACCGCGGTGATCACGCCCATGGTCGCCAGGCCCAGCGTCGGGAAGCGGTGGCGGGGGTGCAGCTTCTCGTAGGGGCGGAAGAACACGCGGTCGCGGGCGGCGTCGTAGGGGACCCGGGAGCCGCCCAGAAGGCCGGTGAACACCGACGCGAACGCGGTGACCAGGATCAGCACGGTCACCGTGTCGGCGGCGCCCTTGCCCCAGGTCTTCTCCAGCACCGCGGAGGCCACCGAGGTGGAGGCGATGTCGTGCGGGTCAGCCATCCGCCGCCAGTCGATGACGCCGAGGGTGCCGATCTGCAGCATCAGGTAGATCGCCATGATGCCGACGATGGAGAGGATGACGGAGCGCGGCAGGATCCGGCCGGGGTCCTTGATCTCGGCGCCCATGTAGGCGGTGGTGTTGTAGCCGAGGTAGTCGTAGATGCCGATGGTCAGGCCGGCCGCGAAGCCGATCCAGAAGTGGTTGCTGGTCAGGTCGAAGGCGTGGGCCGGGTAGGTGAAGGCCAGGTGAGGGCTGAAGTCGCCGGCCGCGGCGACGATCACCAGCAGCACGGAGGCGATCATCACGACCCACATCACGGCGGTGATGCGGGCGATGTGCTCGATGCCGCGCCACAGCAGCAGCACCACCAGGGCGATGACGCCGAGCCCGGTCAGGTCGCCGGAGGTCTGTCCCAGGCCGGGCGCGAGGTAGCCGAGGTACTGCACGAAGCCGACCACGCCCGTGGACATGATCAGCGGGATGAAGAGCATCGCCGTCCATACGAACAGGAACGGCATCAGGCGCCCGGTGCGGTACTGGAAGGCCTGGCGGAGGTAGACGTAGCTGCCGCCGGAGCCGGGCATCGCGGCGCCCAGTTCGGCCCAGACCAGACCGTCGCACAGGGCCAGCACCGCGCCCGCGACGAAGCCGATGACCGCCTGCGGGCCGCCGAACGCGGCGACCATCAGCGGGATCGTGACGAACGGACCGATGCCGCACATCTGGCTCATGTTGATGGCCGTGGCCTGGAACAGGCCGACACGGCGGAGGAAGCCACCCGAGGGTGGCGGGCTACCGGACATGGGGACTCCTGACGCGCTGCAGGGAGGGACTCGCCCGGCGGGGCCGAGTGACCGAGTGGCCGACATAGTTAAGGAGTTTTACTAGATGCGTCAAGTACGCGCCGCCCATGCACGAGAATGGTGAGATGCCCGCCAGTGATGCCGTAGAGCAGCCGGGACAGCCCTGGAACCGGCAGCGCCTGCGCAGCACCAACGAGCGGATGCTGCTGGACCGGCTGCGCTCCCTCGGCGCCGCCTCCCGCGCCCAACTGGCCCGTGAGAGCGGCCTGTCCAAGCCGACCGTGTCGAGCGCGCTGGCCTCGCTGGCGGCGGCCGGACTGGTCCACGAGGTCGGCACACACGCCCCCGAGCGGGGCCGTACCGCCGTGCTCTACGCCCCCGATCCGGCCGCCGGCCATGTGCTGGGCGTGGACGTCGGCCGCAGCTGGCTGCGGGTGGCGGTCGCCGACCTGGACGGCAGCGTGGTCGCCCGCTCCGACGTACGCAACCGGGCCCGGACCTCCGGCGCCATGGCCGAGCTGGTCGTGGGCACCGCCCGCCAGGTCGTCGCGGGCTCCGGGGTGGACCCGGCCGAGGTGGTGCACGGAGTGGTGGGCACGCCCGGGGTGTACGACGAGGAGCGGCGGCGGGTCCGCTACGCGATGCACCTGCCGGGCTGGGGCCGCGCCGGCCTGTTCGACCGGATGCGGGAGGAACTGGGCCTCCCGCTGGAGGTGCACAACGACGCCAACCTGGCCGCGCTGGGCGAGTACGCGTTCGGCGTCGGCGCGGGCAGCCGGCTGTTCGCGTACATCCTGATCGGCACCGGTCTCGGAATGGGCGTGGTCAGCGAGGGACGGCTGTTCACGGGCGCGCACGGGCTGGCCGGGGAGATCGGTTTCCTGCCCTGGCCGGGGCGGCAGAAGCCGGAGCGGCTGGAGGACGCGGTGTCCGGGTTGGCCGTGGTGGAGGCGGCCCGGCGGTTCGGGATGCGAGGGCAGCTCACCGCGAAGGCGGTCTTCGACGCGGCCCGGCAGGGCGATCCGGCCGCGGTCGAGGCGGTGCGCCTGGAGGGCGAGCGGATCGCGCACACGGTGGCCGCGGCCGCCGCCGTACTCGACCCCGACCTAGTGGTGCTGGGCGGCGGCGTCGGCCACAGCGTGGACCTGCTGCTGCGCCCGGTCCGCGAGCACCTGCGCACCCTCACGCCGCTGCGCCCGAGGGTCGCCGCGAGCGGGCTCGGCGAGGACGCGGTGCTCCTCGGCGCGGTGGCCACGGCCCTGGGAACGGCCCGGGACCTGGTGTTCGAACGCCGGGCGTCCCAGTCCTGACGGCGGCTTTCGCGACAGCCCCGGTGATTGACACCCCGCACTCCGCGCCCTAGCTTGAAGCGAGTTAGTAAAGTTTCCTAACTTTACGAGGCTGGAGACCGCCGTGTTCCGTCGCCCCGCCGCCCGCCGCCGTCTCGTCACGGCCGCCGTCGCCCTGGGCCTGCTGTGTTCGCTCGGCACCAGCGCCGGGGCCGCAGTCCGGGACCCGTCCCCGCCGCACCCGTCCGTCCGGCCGACCCACGTACCGGCCACCGCCGGAACCGCCACCCCCCTGTCCGGCTACGCGATCCAGTCCACGGCGAAGGTGGGCGACCCGGCCGAGGCCGTCTCCTCCCCCGGCTACCCGGCGACCGGCTGGTACCCGGCCGGCCCCCGCTCCACCGTCCTCGCCGCGCTCCTCGCCGACGGCGTGTACGCCGACCCGTTCTTCTCCACCCGCCTGCGCGACATTCCGAAGGCCGACTTCCAGGTCCCGTGGTGGTACCGCTCCGACTTCACCGTCACGGACACCAGTCGGCGCACGTATCTCGACTTCAGCGGGGTGATCTCGGCGGCCGACGTCTACGTGGACGGCCACCGGGCCGCCGGGGCCGCGGACGTCACCGGCGCCTACACCCACCACGAGCTGGACATCACCTCGCTGGTCGGGCCCGGCACGAACACGGTCGCCTTCCGTGTCCGGCCCAACGACCCGAACAAGGACCTGACCATGGGCTGGATAGACTGGCTCCAGCCGCCCCCCGACCAGAACATGGGCATCGTCCGTGACGTCCTCGTCCGGCGCGGCGGCCCCGTCGCCCTGAGGGACGCGCACGTGGTGACCCGGCTGGCCGTGCCGTCACTGGCCACCGCCGACCTGACGGTCAGGGCACAGGCGCGCAACGACTCCGGTGCCCCGGTGACGGCGGAGGTGACGGGCAGCGTCGGCGGCACGGACCTCGCCACGACGGTGCGGCTCGCCGCGCACGAGACGAAGACCGTCACCTTCACCCCCGCCGACACCCCCGGCCTGCACCTGACCGCCCCCCGGGTGTGGTGGCCGGCCGGCATGGGCGGACAGCCGCTCTACGACCTCGACCTCACCGCGTCCGTCTCCGGCGCGGTCTCGGACACCGCCCACGACACCTTCGGCATCCGTGACGTACAGGCTCCCCTGAACGCCGACGGCGCCCGCCAGTACCGGATCAACGGCCGCGCGCTGCTGATCAGGGGCGGTGGCTGGTCGCCGGACGAGTTCCTGCGCTGGGACCGCACCTATGCCGAGGACCGGCTGAAGTACGCCCTCGACCTGGGTCTGAACACCATCCGTCTGGAAGGACACCTGGAGCCCGACGAGTTCTTCGACCTCGCCGACCGGTACGGCATCCTCACGCTGCCGGGATGGGAGTGCTGTGACAAGTGGGAGGGCAACGTCAACGGCGACGAGAAGGGGGACAAGTGGACCGACGCCGACTACCCGGTCGCGTCGGCGTCGATGGCCGCCGAGGCCGCCCGGCTGCGCGACCACCCGAGCGTGATCTCCTTCCTGGTCGGCAGCGACTTCGCGCCCGACGCGAAGATCGAGAAGACCTACCTGGACGCGCTGAAGGCGGCCGACTGGACCGCTCCCGTGGTGGCCGCCGCCTCCGACAAGTCCGCGCCCCGGCTGGGCGGTTCGGGCATGAAGATGACCGGCCCCTACGACTGGGTCCCGCCCGGCTACTGGTACGCCAAGCGTGAGGGCGGCGCCACCGGCTTCAACTCCGAGACCAGCGCCGGCCCCGACATCCCCACCCTCGACACCCTGCGCCGCATGATGACCCCGGCCGAACTCGACACCCTCTGGGAGAACCCGGACGCCCAGCAGTACCACCGCTCGCCGTCCGCCACCTTCGGCACCCTCAAGCTCTACGACGACGCCCTCACCGGCCGCTACGGCGCCCCGACGAGCCTCGCCGACTACGTACGCAAGGCACAGCTGGCCCAGTACGAGAACGTCCGCGCCCAGTACGAGGCCTACCGGCGAGGCGCGACGGACTCCTCGAGACCGGCCACCGGGGTGATCTACTGGATGTTCAACAGCGGCTGGACGTCCCTGCACTGGCAGCTGATGGACCGCTACCTCGACCAGGGCGGCGCCTACTTCGGCGCGAAGAAGGCCAACGAACCGCTGCACGTCCAGTACTCCTACGACAACCGCTCCGTCGTCGTGGTCGACAACCTGCACTCCCCCGCCACCGGACTCACCGCCCGGGCCACGCTGTTCGACCCCGACGGCACCCAGAAGTACGACAGGACCGTCACCGGTGTACGGGTGAACGGCGACGGCGCGCACACCACGGCACTCACCCTGCCGGCGTCGGTGAGCGGACTGTCCACGACGTATCTGGCACGGCTGGTCCTGACCGACGGCGTCGGCAGGGAGGTGAGCCGGAACGTGTACTGGCTCTCGACCGGGCCCGACACCCTCGACTGGGCGCACACCGACTGGTGGTACACGCCCACGACCAGCTACGCCGACCTGACGGGACTCGCCTCGATGGCGAAGGCGCCGGTGGCGGCGACGGCGTCGACGCGGTCCGCGGACGGTACGTCGACCACCACGGTGACCGTACGGAACACGGACGGCGGGAGGACTCCGTCGCTGCTGACGGACGTCCACCTCGTGGACGCGCAGGGACGGCCGGTGCTGCCGGTGCGCTGGTCGGACAACGAGGTCAGCCTGTGGCCCGGCGAGTCGGTGACGCTCACCGCCACCTACCGCACCGCGGACCTGCACGGGTCGTCACCCCAGGTGCGGATCTCCGGCTGGAACACCGACGAGCGGACCGTGCCGGCGGTGTGAGGCGGTGCCGCGACCCCCTGGGGAGGCTAATGTTGTGAATGCTTCCCCAAGGGGCGCACCGCCACCCTGGACGGAGACCAGAGCCCGTGAGCAAGACCGCCCTGATCATCATCGACATGATCAATACGTACGACCACAAGGACGCCGAGCTGCTGCTCCCCTCGGCCGAGTCGGTCGTTCCGGTCATCTCCGACCTCGCGGAGCGCGCACGGCGCCGTTCGGTGCCGGTCATCTACGTCAACGACAACTTCGGCGAGTGGCGCTCCCATCACGGTGAACTGCTCGACAACGCCCTCGCCGGACCTCATGCCCATCTCGTGGAACCCCTGCGGCCCGACGAGGACTCCCTGTTCGTCCTCAAGACCCGCCACTCGGTCTTCTACGACACCCCGCTCCAGTACCTGCTGCACCAGCAGGACATCGAGCGGCTGGTGCTCTGCGGACAGGTCACCGAACAGTGCGTGCTCTATTCGGCCCTGGACGCCCACATACGCCATTTCGACGTGATCGTCCCGAAGGACGCGGTCGCGCCCATCCACGAGGATCTCGCGCGGGCGGCCCTGCGGATGATGGAGCGGAACATGGGGGCGCGTGTGTGCACGAGCCAGGACCTCTGGGTGTGACAGGCAGACCATTCCACGATCTTGGGCATGCGTAGATCACTGATCTTCGTTCACTGCCCAGGAGGAAGCCGGGATGGCCATACCGACGCACCCTGTTCGCCGTACGCGCCGAGAACGACGCTTCGACCTGCGCGCCACCGCTCTGTTCTTCGTACTGCTGGCGATCGTCCTCTGCGTCCTGGCGTTCCTGGCGCGCACGGCGGCCGGCATCGTCGAGCACCGCCCCCTGTGGGCCGGCGTCCTCGCCGCGCTCGGCGTCGCGGGCGTCCTGATGTCCCGGTCCGGGTGGCGCAGGGTGTCCGTCGCGCGCTGCGCCGGCCGGGCCGCCCGGGCGCTGGAGGAAGCGGCCGAGATAGCGTCCGACGCCGCGTCGACGCAGGCGGGAACGGACAGGGTTACGGCCATCGACCAGACGTTCCCCCGGCCGGCGGAACCCCGGGCCGAAGCCACGGTTCCGCTTGCGCGCCTGGCCGACTACGCCGAGCTGGACCCCGACGGTTTCGAGGAAGCCGTGGCCGATCTCTGCGCCGCCCACGGCTGCCGGGAGGTCGAGGTGGTGGGGGGCGCGGGCGATCTGGGGGCGGACGTCCTCGCGCTCACACCGGACGGACGGCGCCTGGTCATCCAGTGCAAACAGTACGGCGACGCCCACAAAGTGGGTTCGCAGGACATGCAGCGCTTCGGGGGTACCTGTTTCACCATCCACGAGGCCGATGTCGCGGCGCTGGTGACGACGAGTGAGTTCACGGACCCCGCGCTGGAGTACGCGCGGCAGTGCGGCATCGTCTGCGTGGACGGCCCCGGCCTCCTGGCATGGCGCCACGGCACCGGCCCCAGCCCGTGGCAGCTGACCGGCGCCGCGGCCACCCCGGCCGGGGCCGAGCGCGGCTTCGCGTACGGTGACCCCGCGGAGGCGGACGAGTGCCACGGGGCCCGGTGAGGGGGTGGTGTCCCTCGCCCACCGGGCCCCGGGGTGCCGGCTCGGGGCGTCAGCTCACGTCGAGCGCCGTGTCGTCGAGGACGAACGACGTCTGGAGCTTGGAGCCCTCGGTACCGGTGAACTTGAGCGTGACGGTCTGCCCGGCGTAGCCGCTCAGGTCGAAGCTGTGCCGGGTGTAGCCGGAAGCGGCGTCGAGGTTCGAGTACGTCGCCAGGGTGCCCAGGACCGTGCCGGAGCTGTTGAGGACCTGCGCCTTGAGCGTGTCGTACGCGGTGCTGGTGGACGTTTCGGCGGTGTCGACGTGCAGGTAGAAGCTCAGGGCCGCCGAGCAGCCGGACGGGATGGCCACCGACTGGGAGAGGGTGTCGGTGGTCGCGGTGCCGTTGCCGTCGAGCCAGGCGTCGTACGAACCCGTGCGGGCCGGCTCACCGCTGGAGTTGGTGATGACGCCGCTGCTGGCGCTCCAGGTGCTGTTGCCCGACTCGAAGCCGTTGTTGCCGAGGAGCTGCGCGGCGGTGCAGGTGCCGGTGCCACCGCCGCCTCCGCCACCGCCGCCGCCTCCGCTGGTGCCGCCCGAACCGGCCAGCCAGGCCGTGGCGTTGAGGGCGAGGGCCGCGTTGGTGGCGCCTGAGTCGTTCCAGCCGTCGTACAGGGTGTTGCCGGACTGTCCGGTGCCGTCGTCGATCGGTGAGCTGTCACCCCAGAACGCGACCCGGCCGCTGCCGAAGGTGCTGGTCAGGAAGAAGGCACCGGTGTTGCCCGAGTAACCGGAGCGGTAGAGCAGACCCTTGACGGCCGGGTTGTCGGAGGGCTTGAGGGTCGCGGTGGTGCCGTTGGCGATGAGGCTCTTGGTGACCGTGCCGAAGGAGCCGTGCAGGACCGGGTCCGTGCTGTCGCTGATGGCGGCCGGGTAACCGGAGGCGATGTTCAGCGAGTCGATCGAGAAGCCGAACGGGTCGGAGGAGTCGACGCTGTTGTTGGTCATCAGGTCGTTGAGGATCTTGACCGCGTCGTAGCCGTCGTTGTTGCGGTCGGCTCCGGTGTGGTCGGAGATCATGAACAGACCGCCGCCGTTCTTGACGAAGTTCATGATGGCGGTCTTCTCCGCCGTCGTGAACAGCGTGTTCGGCTCCGGCAGGACCAGGGTGTCGAAGTTCGACAGGTCGGTCGAGGACGAGCCGCCGTAGCTGAGGCTGGAGCCCGAGGGCAGCGTCTTCAGGCTGTAGGCGCCGGTCTTCTGCAGCGCGACGCCCCAGGAGGACAGGGCGCCGGTCCAGTCGGTCTCGGAGGACGGGGAGGGGTTCTGGCCGAGCGGGTCGGGCTGACTGGTGGAGATGATCCAGTCGGCGTTGCCCGCCGTCTCGGCGTGGGCGTTGTCGAACAGGACGCGGTGCGTGGTGGCCGCGGCCGCGGGGGTGGCGGCGGTGCTGAACTGGAGGGCCGCTCCCGTGACGAGCAGCCCGAATCCGGCCAGGACCGTGGTGAATCTGCGACGGGATCTCTCGGATCCAAGCATCCGGCGAACCTCCGTGAAGGTGGGGTAGAGGCGGTGCGGGCGCCAAGTCTGCGCGCGTAGAACCGGGTTGAGCGTTCTACACGCGTCGATCGGTTGAAAGGTACATGGCATGACGGGTGGGTGAACAGAAAGTCCCGGCAATAACCGGAGCGGACTGCCTCCGCTTTCTGCGGGCACCGGGACGGTGACCGTTACTGAGGAAGAGGGGCGGAGATGGAGATCTCAGGCATCATCAGTGCCATCGTCATCGGGCTCGTCATCGGTGTGCTGGGGCGGCTGGTCGTCCCGGGACGGCAGCACATCGGCATCCTGTGGACCATCCTGGTCGGCATCGTGGCGGCGCTCCTGGGTTCGGCGCTCGCGGCCGGGTTCGGGGTGGCCGACACCAAGGGTCCCGACTGGATCGAGTGGTTCATCCAGATCGCCCTGGCGGCACTGGGCATCGCCGCGCTGGACCGGGCCCGGGTGCGCCACTGACGCCGGCGGCGGCACGCGGGGGCAAAGCCGCCGGCCCCGGTTCAGCTTCCGTACGTGTACGGGGTCGTGGTGCTCAGCGCGTGGAAGCCGAGGCGTTCCAGGATCGGGCGGCTCATGGGCGAGGCGTCGACCTGCAGATAGCGGTACCCGTGGGCGGCGGCGACGCGGGCGCGATGGGCGACCAGGGCACGGTAGACGCCGCGTCCGCGCCAGGCCGCGACGGTGCCGCCGCCCCACAGTCCGGCGAACCGGGTGCCCGGCACCAGTTCCATGCGGGCCGCGCTGACCGGCTCGTCACCGGCCAGCGCGACCACGGCGACGACGCTGTCCGGGTCGGCGGCCAGCCGGTCGAGCAGCCGGTGGCGCAGCCGGGTGCCGTCGGTGCCGAAGGCCTTCTCGTGCACCTCCACCACGAGGTCGACGCCGGCCGGGTCGGTGGCGGTGACGACGCGGAGTCCGTCGGGCGGCTCGGCGTCGTACGACAGCCGGTTGACCTCGACGGCCATCAGCGTCTCCTCGGGTTCGGCCCGGAATCCGGCGGCCAGGAGCCGGGGGCCGAGGTCGAGGGGGTGGTCGTGGCCGTACAGCTTCCACTCGAAGTCGCGGCCGAGCCCCGTGAAGCAGCCGATCTGTTCGGCGATGGCCGCGTCCGCGGTCGACTCGTCCAGGTCCGACCAGAGGACGCCGTTCCAGCCGTGCGCGTCGGCGACCTGGCGCACCACGCGCCCGGCGCGTTCGACCCGGGCTCCGGGGCCGTCGGGCCGGGCGCCCTCGCGCATGTCCCGGTCGTAGAGGGCGAGCACCGCCGTGTGGTCCATGGGCTCACTCCAGCATCCGGGGCCTCGGGCGGCAACGGGATTGCGGCCCGGCGCGAAAGGAGTCAGCCCAGTTCGAGCGTGGTGACGCCGAACACCCGCTCCCGGGCGTGGTCGCGTACCGGACCGGTGTACATGCGGGCCGTCTCGAACGACGGCCGCAGGCCCGCCGCTTCGGCCAGCGCGACACCGGCCGTGTTCGGCTCGGGTACGTCGATGGCGATCTCGCTTCCGGCGACGCCGGCGGTGAGGGCGGCGAACAGGGCCCGCGCGTCCTGGGCGGTGTCCGCGAAGAGGGGGCCGATGCGCAGGCTGTCGCGGCCGGGGCGGATCACGCCGTAGCCGGTGAGGCGCTCGCCGTCGTGGCGGAGGACGGCGCGGTGGCCGGTGCCGTTCAGCCACGCGGCCACGAAGTCCGGACGGTCGGCCGGGTGGCAGGCGCTGTCGTAGGCGGTCAGGGCGGCGAGGTCGGCGGGCCCGGCGGGGCGGACGTCCGCGGGGGCCTCGGCCTCGGGGGCCGTGCCGGTGAACCGTATGGTGCGGTAGGCGAGTTGGAAGCCGGACTGGCGGTAGTTGTCCTGCTGGGCCACGACTCCGTCCAGGCCGACGGTGCGGTCGCCGGCGTGGGCGAGTGCGGTCTTCCAGGTGGTGATGCCGTGGCCGTGGCCGCGCAGGTCGGGGCGGACCAGGTAGCAGCCGAGGAACGCGTACCGGGGGCCGTGGTTCACCACGGAGATGGCCGAGACCGGCTCACCGGCGACCCGGCCGAGGAAGAACCCTTCCGGGTCCTGGGCGAAGAAGGCCGGGCCGTCGGACAGACCGGGGTTCCAGCCCTCGTCCGCCGCCCACCCGCTGATCACCCGCCAGTCCGCGAGGGTGGCCCGGGTGACGACGAGGTCCTGGGGGGCCGGAGGGGTCATCGGTGCGCTCCATTTCCGTGGGGGCTTTCCCTGGGGCTTCCCGTAAGGGCTCCCCTCGGGGCGGGCGTCGGCGCGGTGGTCGGTCGCGCCCGCAGCATCCTTCCCGATCACCGGTGGATGCGCCACGCCGGGATCCAGCCGACGGAGCGCGTCAACCGGCCGTACGGGCAGGATGTTTCGAGCCGGGCACGGCCGGGCCCCACCGGTCGCTCGTGTCCGGTGGGGCCCGGCCGCGGGAGTCCGCTCAGCGGATCAGGCGGATCAGGCGGATCAGGCGGATCAGCCGGATCAGCTCGACAAGGTGGATCGGCTGATCAGCCGGATGAGCCGGGCCACCGCCTCACCTGCGTCAGTGGAACCGGCCGGGCCGGAAACGGCGGCGCAGCACGATGCCGGTGAGCAGGAGCGCGGCACCGCCCGCGGCGGCGGGGACGGTGAGGTCCGCCCCGGTGTGGGCGAGGGTGGCCACCGCCGGTGCGGACGCGGGCCGTGCCGCCCGGGGTCCGCGGTGCTGCCTGGCGGACGGGACGGTCCGCTGCGGGGCGGGGGGCTCGACAGGACCGTCGGAGGTGTTCACGGAGGTGTTGCCCCGGGCGGGGTTGCCGATGCCCACCCCGTTCACGGTGTTGCCGCTGACGTTCACCGGGAGGTGCACCGGGAGCTGCACGGTGTTGCCGGCGAGCACTCCCGGCGAATCCTTTCCGCCGCCCTGCGCCGAGGCGCCGCCCGACGCGTCCGGGCCGCCGCCCGGTCCGGCCTTGGCGGCGCCGCCGGTGTTCGCACAGGCGTTGCCCACGGCGGGGTTGAGGAGTCCCACCACGTTCACGGTGTTCCCGCACACGTTCACCGGGACGTCCACCGGGAGCTGCACGGTGTTGCCGGAGATCAACCCCGGCGAGCCGGCCGCCGAGCCGCCGGCGACGGCGCCGTCGGCCGCGAGGGCGGCGGAGACCGGCATCGCCACGGCCATCGCGCCGGAGGCGGCGGCGACGGCGAGAACACCGTTTCGGGTAACCCGTTTCATAGGTTCCCTGCCTTCCAGACATGGTCACGGGCGCTCGCCCGCATCGGATAAAACGCTGAGGAACCAGTGCGAGTTATGGCTCATCGGCCTTTCACCCCATCGAGTGGCACGGTTGTCGAACTGTGTGCAAAGCCGTCGAATGCCGTCAGGCCCTGCTCTCCCGGAGGCGTGCCGTCCGGACCCCGCTTATGGTGATCGAGGGTGCTGTCCGGTCCGCAGGGGGCGCATTGCTGGAGGAATCCATGCAGGCCAAGCCGTCCACAGGGCCCGCCGTCCGGCGCTGCGCGGGCGCCGGTGTCCTCGCCGTCGTCCTGCTCGGGGCGGGGCTGCAGGCGACGGTGGCCGAGCGGCCGAAGCCGGCCCAGCCCGACCTGTCCCGGTTCTACCGGCAGAAGATCGCCTGGGCGGCCTGCAAGGGGGCCGGCATGCCGAAGGACCTGCAGTGCGGCAAGGTCACCGTGCCGCTCGACTACGCCCGGCCGCGCGCGGGCACGCTCGACCTGGCTCTGGCCCGCTACCGCGCCACGGGTCCGTCCCAGGGTTCGGTCCTGCTGAACTTCGGCGGTCCGGGCGGTCCCGGCGTCAGCGCGCTGGCCTCGGGCGGCAAGGAGTTCATGGACCTGACGAACGGCTACGACGTGGTCAGTTTCGATCCGCGCGGCGTGGGCCGCTCCTCGCCGGTCAGCTGCGGCAACGGCGCCGACGAGGCCTCGGCCACCGCGCAGGACGACGTGGACCTCGGGCGCCCGCGGCTGCTGCTCGGACAGCTGCGCAAGGCGGCCGCCCGGTGCGCCGCACACTCCGGCCCGGTCCTGTCGCACATAGGCACCGTGGACACCTCCCGGGACCTGGACGTCATCCGCCAGGCCCTCGGCGACGGGAAACTCAACTACCTCGGCTTCTCCTACGGCACCCGGCTCGGCGCGGTGTACGCGGCACAGTTCCCGCACCGGGTCGGCCGGATGGCGCTGGACGGGGTGGACACACTGACCGAGCCCCTGTCCGAGCAGGGGGTGGCGGGGGCCGCGGGGCAGCAGACGGCGCTGGACGACTTCCTGGACTGGTGCGTGACGGACCTGGCGTGCCCGTTCGGACAGGACCGGCGCGTGGCCGGGGAACGTGTCGTACGGCTGGTGCGGTCGTTCGACCGGGAACCGGTACCCGACGACTTCGGCGGGCGGTTCTCCGGTCAGGACCTGGTGGGCGCCATCGGCCAGGCCCTCTACAGCCAGGAGCTGTGGCCGGCGCTGGAGCGGGCCCTGGTCTCCCTCGTCGAGGACGGCGACATCCGCGGGGTGGAGAACTTCGCCTCGGCCGGCTTCGCCCTCCCCGTCCGGCAGCCGGACGGCCACCCCAAGGGCGGCGGCGGCCTGGTGGCCCCGCAGGACATCCCCGCGGACAACCTGCCGGCCGCGCTGACGGCGATCGACTGCGCGGACGACCCCGACCGTCCCGACGCCGCCCGGATCGCCAAGGACCTCCAGGGTCTGCGCGCCGAATACGAGCGGGCGTCTCCGGTCTTCGGCCGCTACCGGCTCACCCAGCTGCTGATGTGCTACGGCCGCCCGAAGGGCACCGACTTCATCCGTGACCGGGTCAAGGACGTGGACAGCGCGCGCATGCTGCTCGTGGGCACGCGCGGCGACCCCGCGACGCCGTACCAGTGGACCGTGGAGACGGCCCGGCGGCTCGGCTCGTCGGCCGTGGTGCTCGACAACAGGGGCGAGGGCCACACCGGGTACTCCTCCTCCAAGTGCGTCCACCGCAGGATCGACGACTTCCTGCTGTACGGCTCCCTGCCCGCCGACGGCAGTTCCTGTCCGGCCGACACGACCGGCTGGAAGGCCGCCGCGAACACCACCGGTCGATGACAGGGACGGCGCGAGCGGGTAACAGGCGCCGATCCGCCACAACCTCCGGGCCACCCCGGTCGTCACCCTCGGTAGGAGCGCTCCGGACCGCCGCTCCGTACGCCACCGGAACAGGGGAATCCACCATGCGTATCCGTGTCGCCGCCCTCGCCGTACCCGCCGTCTCGGCCGCCGCCGCGGCCCTGCTGCTCACCGCGCCGCAGAGCCAGGCCGCCCCAGGACGGGCCGCTTCGGTGCCGGCCGCTTCGGTGCCGGCCGCTTCGGTGCCGGCCGCTTCCGGGCATGCCGCCCGGACCGCCGTCTGCCCGGCGCGGGCTCTGGCACTGCGGGCGAAGGCGTCCGCCGCGCACCCGTCCGTGGTGCGGATCCGCGTCACCAACCGTTCCGGCCGCGCCTGCACCGTGGACCGCGTGCCCACGGTCACCTTCGGGAACCTCGACGGCGCCGCGCTGCCCGTCCCGGCGGGTGGCGGCGGCACGTACCGGCTCGGCGCGGGCCGGGCCGCGTACGCGGCCGTGCGGACGATCGCCGACCCGGCGGACCCCGAGGCCCGCCGGGTGCCGGGCATCGCCGTGTCGCCAGTCGCGGCCCGCGCGGGCCGTTCCTTCACCGCCGCCGAGCTGGGCGCGGGGCGCGCCGTCCGGGTGTGGGAGCCGGTGACGACCTGGTGGCAGCCGTCGGCGGCGGCCGCGGACCGGGCGCTGGGCCTCAGCTGAGGGTCACCTCGGGCCGGTAGAGGTCGAGCCACAGGGCCAGGTCGAGGGTCCGCTCCAGGCCGCGCCGGGCCACCTGGCTGCTGACCGGGGTGTCGCGGTGGGCGGCCTCGTGGACCTTCCCCCGGTCGACCAGGTCGAAGACGGGGTGGGAGGGCCGGGCCAGGAGGTCCTTGGTCTGTTCCCGGAGCGCCTGGGCGTAGAGCGGGTCCTGGGTGGACGGGTAGGGGCTCTTGACACGGTCGTACACGGACCGGGGCAGGACGTCCGCGGTGGCCTCCCTGAGCAGGCTCTTCTCCCGGCCGTCGAAGGACTTCAGGGCCCAGGGCGCGTTGTAGACGTACTCGACGAGCCGGTGGTCGCAGAACGGCACGCGGACCTCCAGGCCGACGGCCATGCTCATCCGGTCCTTGCGGTCCAGCAGGGCGCGGACGAAGCGGGTCAGGTGGAGGTGGCAGATCTGCCGCATCCGGTACTCGAAGTCGCTCTCGCCGTCGAGGCGGCGGATGCCGGCGACCGCAGTGCGGTAGCCGTCGGCGATGTACGTCTCCATGTCCAGGGACTTGGCGAGGTCGGCGCGCAGCACGTCGCTGTCGTGGCCGAAGTGGCGGCCGAAGCGGACCAGCCAGGGGAAGGTGTCGGCGCGCCGCGCCTCCTCGTCGAAGAACTGCAGATAGCCGCCGAAGACCTCGTCGGCGGACTCGCCGGACAGGGCGACCGTGGACTGGTCGCGGACGGCGCGGAAGAGCAGCAGGAGTGAGGCGTCCATGTCGCCGAAGCCGGCCGGCAGGTCGCGGGCGCGGATCACCTGGGCGCGGACGGCGGGGTCGGCGAGGGACTGGGCGTCGAGCACGATGTCCTGGTGGTCGGTGCGGGCGAGCCGGGCCACGTCGTGCACGAAGGGGGTGTCGGGGGTGCCGCGCAGTTCGTCGTCGACGAAGTGGTCGCTCTGGCCGACGAAGTCGACGGCGAAGCTGCGGACCTTCTCGCCGTGGACGGCCAGTTGGCGGGCGGCGAGCGCGGTCATGGCGGAGGAGTCGAGACCGCCGGAGAGCAGGGTGCAGCGCGGTACGTCGGCGACCAGCTGACGGCGCACGATGTCGTCAAGGAGCGTGCGGACGGTGGCGACGGTGGTGTCGCGGTCGTCGGGGTGCGGGCGGGTCTCCAGCCGCCAGTGGACGCGGGTCCTGAGGCCCGTGCGGTCGACGGTGACGACGGTGCCGGGCTCGACCTCGCGCATGCCGTCCCAGACGGCGTGGCCGGGCGTCTTGATCAGGGTGAACAGCTCGCGCAGGCCGTCGAGGCCGATGCGGGGACGGACCAGCGGGTTGGCGAGGATCGCCTTGGGTTCGGAGCCGAACACGACGCCGTCGGGGGTGGGGTGGCAGTAGAAGGGCTTGATGCCCATGCGGTCGCGGATCATCACGAGCTTGTCGTGGCGGCCGTCCCAGACGGCGAAGGCGTACATGCCGTTGAGCCGCTCGGCGACGGCGTCGCCCCATTCGAGGTAGCCGCGCAGGACCACCTCGGTGTCGGAGTCGGTGGTGAAGTGGTGTCCCCGGTCGGTGAGTCGGCGGCGGAGTTCGGTGTAGTTGTAGGTCTCGCCGGAGTAGACGAGGGCGACGGTTCCCTGCGGGGTGCGGGCGGTCATGGGCTGGCGGCCGCCGGGCAGGTCGATGATGGCCAGCCGTCGGTGTCCCAGGGCGGCCGGGCCCTCGGCCCAGGTGCCGCGGTCGTCGGGACCACGGCAGGCCATCGTCGCCGTCATCGCGTCCAGAGCGGCCGCCTCGGCGGTGAGGTCGCGGTCGAAGGAGACCCATCCGGTGATGCCGCACATGCGCTGCCTCCTGCCTGGGATCCGTCGTCCATCCCCCGCTCACCTGCGTCTTCCCGGCGCGGGCGGAGGGACTCCGCGGATCCAGTTGCATCCAGCACCTATATGACGAGCCTGTGCCAGGCACTCCGGGCGGTCAACGCGGCTGTCGCACGGACGGCGTTCGGCGCCCGGCGGTTTCGGCCGCGTTTTGCCTTCGCGAGACACCGGGATCCCGCTCGCGCCGGGGCAGGGGCGCGCGGAACCGGCCATCGGCAAAAACTTCACCAGGGGCGGCCGGCTCGTGCTATGACTTCGCCGTCAGGAACCGGTCCAGGGCCGAGGTCAGTTCCGCCGGCTTCTCCACGGGGAGTTCGTGGCCGGCGTCGAGGATGCGCACGGTGGCGTCCGGGTACGCCTTCGCCATCCGCAGCATCTGCCGCACCGGCAGCTGGATGTCGTGGTAGCCGTGCACCATCAGCGTCGGGGTGCGGATCTCGCCGACGCGGTCCAGGACGTCGAAGGCCCGCATGGCGCCGTACAGGGTCATGACGACCTCGCGCGGGGTGCCGGCGGAGGCGCGGATGTGCGCGCGGACCTCGTCGCGCGGATAGCCCGGCGAGAAGGCCCGCTGGATGTTGGCCGCGATGAACAGCTTGAACGGGGCGAGGGTGGACGCCGCCATCAGCAGGCCCCGGCCCCGGCTGTAGGTCATCCGGCCGATCGAGCAGACCAGCACCATCCGCTCCACGCGTGCGGGGTGGGACAGCGCGATGGTCTGGGAGATCATCCCGCCCATCGAGTGGCCGACGAGCGCGAACCGCTCGATCTCCAGGTGGTCGAGGAGGGCGAGCACGTCCCGGGCCAGGTCCTCGATCGTGGGCACGCCCGCGCCGCCGCTCTCGCCGTGTCCGCGCAGGTCCAGCCGGATCACCCGGCGCCGGCCCGCGAAGTGGGCCAGCTGGTGGTCCCAGCGGTGCCGGTTCGCCGTCCAGCCGTGGACGAAGACCAGGGGCACGCCGTCGCCGTCACGGGGGCCCTCGTCGTCGTACGTCAGTGTGGCGCCGTCGACTTCGAGCTGCGGCATGGGAGCCTCCTGGGATGCGGTGGTGCGGCCGACGGCCGACCGGTTACTGACCGGTACGGTAACCGGCGGCCCGGCCCCCCGTCACCGGGGTTCGCCGGGGAACCCGGCGATGCACCCGGACACTTGCACCGGTGCGGCGAATTACCCCAAATGCCCGATCGGTGAATACGACCTATCGTGCTCTTATGGAGCCTGCACTCAGTCCCGCGACCCTCTCCGAGCTGCGGCGCCCGCGCCCCTACCCCGCGGTGTCCGTGCTGACGCCGACCCACCGCCGCGAACCCGACAACGCCCAGGACACCGTCCGGCTGCGCAATGTGGTGGCCGAGGCCAAGAAGCGGCTGGAGTCCGACCCCGCGGTCACCCGGGAGCGGCGCACCGACGTCGCCGAGCAGCTCGACCGGGCCCTGGCGGAGGTGGACCTGACCTACGCCGAGGACGGTCTGGTGATCTTCGCCGCACCCGGCGAGCACCAGGTCTGGTCCCTGGCCCGTGACGTGCCCGAGCGCGTGGTGCTCTCGGACACCTTCCTCACCCGCAACCTGGTCTCCGCGCAGGCCGCCGAGCGGCCCTTCTGGGTGCTCTCGGTCTCCGCCGACCGCGCCACGCTGTGGAACGGCGGCGGCGAACGCGTCACCGAGGCCCGCGCCGGCGGTTTCCCGATGACCAGGGAACGCGTGAACTTCGACGCCGAGCGCCGGCAGCGCATCGGCGACATGCCGAGCACCTTCCGCGACGAGGACACCCGGCACTTCCTGCGCGAGGCCGACCTGGCGATGACCGCCCTCCTGCGGGCGGACCCCCGGCCGCTGTACATCACCGGCGAGCAGGCCGCGCTGTCGCTGCTCGACGAGTTCGGCGGGATCGCCCGGACCGCCGTCCACGTCCCGCAGGGCGGTCTGGCGCACGGCACACCGCAGGCCGTGGGGCAGGCGCTGCGGCCGGTTCTCGACGAGCAGGCGCGCAGCGGCGCGCGGGCCGTGGCCCGGGAACTCGACGCCGCCCGGGGCCGCAAGGCCTTCGCGGCCGGTCTGGACGAGCTGTGGCAGAGCGCGCGCGACGGGCGGGTGCGGCTGCTAGCCGTCGAGGAGAACTACCGGGCCACCGTCCGCGACGCCGGAGACCATCTGATCCCGGCCGAGGCCGGTGACCTGGACGCGCGCGAGGACATCGTGGACGAGATCGTCGAGCAGTGCCTGGAGACCGGGGCGGACGTCCGCTTCGTCCCGGACGGCGCGCTCGGCGACGCGGCCGGGATCGCGGCGGCGCTGCGCTACTGACGGCCCCCGCCCGGCGGTTGCCGCTCGGCCGCGCCTCTCCCCCCGGCTCTTCCCGGCCCTCCCGCGGCCGTCCGCCGGCGTCTACGCTACGGCGTGATCGTCGGCGGAGAGGGAGTGCGCACGTGGGTGACCTGCTGGGCGTGGCCGTACTGGGTGCCGGGCACATGGGCGCCGACCACGTACGGCGCCTCGGTCGGGTGGTCGGCGGGGCCAGGGTCGCCGCCGTGGCCGACCCGGACACCGATCGCGCCGCCGCCGCGGCCGCGGGCCTGGACGGGGCCACCGTGCACAGCGACGCGGAGGCCGCGCTGGACGCGCCCGGCGTCGAGGCCGTGCTGATCGCCTCCCCGGGGCCCGCGCACGAGGAGGCGCTGCTCGGGGCCTTCGCGCGCGGGCTGCCGGTGCTGTGCGAGAAGCCCATGGTGCCCGACTCCGCCGGGGCGTACCGGGTGGTGGAGGCCGAGGCGCGGCTCGGGCGCCGGCTGGCGCAGATCGGTTTCATGCGCCGCTACGACACCGAGTACCGGCGTCTGAAGGCCCTGCTGGACACCGGCGGCCTGGGGCGGCCGCTGATGCTGCACTGCACCCACCGCAACGTCTCCTCGCCGCCCGGCTTCACCAGCGCCATGCTGATCAACAGCTCGGTCTCGCACGAGATCGACGCCGCCCGCTGGCTGCTCGGCCAGGAGCTGACCGCGGTGACCGTGCTGCGTCCGGCCCCCTCGGCGGGCGCGCCCGAGGGGCTGAGCGATCCGCAGTTCGTGCTGTTCGAGACCGAGCGGGGCGCGCTGGTGGACGTGGAGGTCTTCGTCAACTGCGGCTTCGGCTACCAGGTCCGCTGCGAGGCGGTGTGCGAGGCGGGCAGCGCCCGGATCGGCGACGAGCACACCATGGTCGTGACCGCGCGGGGCGGCGCCCGCGAGGAGGTGGCCCAGGACTATCTGGTGCGGTTCGCGGACGCGTACGACCGCGAGGTGCAGGCCTGGGTCGACTCCGCCCGGTCGGGGCGGGCCGGCGGGCCGAGCGCCTGGGACGGCTACGCGGCCGCCGCCGTGGCGGAGGCGGGAGTGCGGGCACTGGAGACCGGCGGCCGTACGGCCGTACGACTCGCTCCGCGCCCGAGTCTGTACGCCGACGCGGACGAGTAGCCGGTCTCGCGCCCCGCCGCCCCCTCACACCCCGCCGAAGAGGGCGGTCAGACCGCGCTCGACGACCGCCGCCACGTCCTCCTGTCCGGCGGCCACCACGGCATGGGTGCGCAGCAGGAAGCGCCGCAGTGCCGCGGTGTCGAACTGGAGCAGGGCCAGACCGTAGGGCGAGTGGAACTCCACGGCCGTACGCGCCGGCCCGCACGGCCACAGCTGTACGTCCCCGCACCCGGCCGGGGCACCGAGCCCCTCGCTCAGCAGGGAGCGTGCGAAGGTCCAGGTGGTCGCCTCGCCGTCGAGGGTGGCCTCGGCCGGGAAGTCGACGAAGACGGCGAGCGGGTCCGCCGAGGTGTACCGGAGCACGGCGGTGACGGGAAGCTCCTGGTCCTCGGCGGTGATCAGGCGGGCGCGGGCGGGCTGCTGAAAGGTGATGATGTCCATGCTCTTAGGAGTCCGCAGAGGCGGTTCACATGGCACGAAATCCAGACAGAGTCGGGACGGTTCGACGGGCCACCCGGCCATAGAACAAAGGGCCGTCGAACACGCGCCTGAGGGCTACCCCCGGAGCCCTCAATTCCCGTACGGTTCCTACGCCTTGACCTGCACGACCGCCTACGTCACGGAGACCGGAGGACCTCTCCGGGAAGACTCTGGCATATACCAGAAGCACCACCGTATCGTGTGTTGCCGAATCCCTTACAGGGAGTCGCGGGCTGTGCGACAGTCGTAACGGTCCCTCGCCCGCCCTGGCCGTACCGTCCCCCTATCGGAGTCCGTCATGCCGTCCCCAGTCTCCGCGGACCGCCCAGCCGCCCAACCGCCCGGGCGCGGCTCGGTCGACGCGCTGATCACCCAGGCGCGACGGCTCAAGGGTGACGTGGACGCCGTACGGCGGGACACGCACGGCGACGGTGAGGATCCCCAGGAACGCTGGCAGCGCGCCCTGTACGACCTCGCGCTGCACCAACTCGACGATTTGGACGCCCACTTGGCGCAGTTGCGGGACGGGCCGCCGCCGGTGCCGCCCGCCCCGGCCGACAGCGGCACCCTTGCCACGCTCCGCCCCGCGCCGGCCGGTGTCTCGCGCGGCTCCCTGCTCACCCGGGTCGGCAGCGCCGAGTGGAACCTGCTGACGGACGAGGCGAGTTGGTCCGGGGAGCTGTACCGGATCCTCGGCCTCGATCCGGCCGGTCCGGCGCTCACCCTCGACGAACTGCCGTCCCTCGTCCTCGACGAGGACCGGCCGAAGCTGACCGGTATGGTCACCGACTGTCTGGTCGACGCCAAGCCGATCGACGGCGAGTTCCGTGTCGTACGGCCGGACGGATCCGTCCGCACCGTGCACATGATGGGCGAACCCGTGCTCGACGCCGACGGCGGCACCGTCTCGATGTGGGCGGTGCTGCGGGACGTCAGCGAACTGCGCCGGCGGCGGCGGGCGGTGCGCGAGAGCCGTGACTCGATGCAGCACCACCGACACCACGCGCAGACCGAGCACCGGCTCGCGGTCGAGCTGCAGGAGTCCGTGCTGCCGCCCTGGCGCAGTTCCCTGCGGCTGCCGCACCGGGGGCCGCGCACCCTGGATCTGGCGGCCCACTACCTGCCGGCCGCGACCAGCGCGCTGATCGGCGGCGACTGGTACGACGCCCTGGAACTCTCCGACGGGGAGACGCTGCTGAGCGTCGGCGACCTCACCGGGCACGGCGTGGCCGTCACCTCGGGCATGGCGATGCTGCTGGGCGCCTTGCGCGGCATGGCGATGGCCGGCAGCCGGCCCGGACGGCTGATGGCCCTGCTCAACCAGTTACTCGACGCCACCGTGCAACCCGCCCTCGGCAGCGCCGTCTGCTGCCGCTATCAGCCCGCCACCCGCACCCTGGTGTGGGCACAGGCGGGACACCCCGCCCCGGTGCTGTACCGCGACGGGACGGGGCGCGTGCTGAACGCACCGGACGGCGTGCTGCTCGGCGCGACCTCCGGAGCCACTTACGGACAGGCCGAAGTGACCCTGGAGCCGGGCGACATCCTCCTGCTGCACACCGACGGACTGGTGCCGGGGCACGGCGGAGCGGAGGCCACCGAACATCTCCTCGACCTGGCCCGACGCTTCGGCACGGCGCGCACCGCGCAGGAATGTGTGCGGACCGTGGTGGAGGAGTTCGGCGTGAGCGAGCGCGAGGACAATGCCTGCCTGCTCATCGCCAAGGTGACCGAGTAGGAAGGGCCGGCGGGACCGGCGAGCCGGCGCGGGAGAGGCCGACGGACCGGTGCCCTATGCCGGTGCGCTGCTGCTCCCCCTGCCCTTCGTCCCGGGCAGGGCCAGCATGATCTCCTCCCTCAGCTCGTGGATCTTCGGATAACTGGAGTACTCGGCGGTCAGCCGGTACATCTGGCGCAGCCGGTCCCAGGTGCGGTGGGAGGAGTTGGATCCCATCGACATCAGGGCGAGACGCGCGTACCGGTCGGCCTGTTCGGGGTCGTCCGCGATGAAGCAGGCGGATGCCATGGACAGGAAGTCGAAGATCTTCGACCGCTGCCGTCCGTCCACCCGCAGGGCCAGGGCCTTCTCCGCGTAGTGCTGGGCGTGCGCGGCCGCGCTCGGGTCGTGCTCGGCCAGCGTGCGGTAGGCCAGGGCCTGCATGCCGTACAGATCCTCCTCCTTGAACATCTGCATCCAGCTCGGTGGCGGCACGTCGCCCTTGTCGGAGACGAAGAGGTCCTCCGCCCGGCCGAGGGTGCGGCGCATGGCCTGGCCCTTGCCCATCGAGGCCTGGGCCCAGGCCTCGATGGTGTAGAGCATCGCCCGGGTGCGGGGCAGCACCTCGTCGCCGGAACCGGACTGGGCGAGCTTCATCAGGTCGAGCGCGTCGTCGGGCCGGCCCAGGTGCACCATCTGGCGAGCCGCCCGGGAGAGCGCCTCCCCGGCACGGGGCCGGTCGCCGCCCTCTCTCGCGGCATGGGCGGCGATGACGAAGTACTTCTGGGCCGTGGGTTCCAGGCCGACGTCGTGCGACATCCAGCCCGCGAGGACGGCGAGGTTGGCGGCGACGCCCCACAGGCGCCGCTGGAGATGGTCGGGGTGACGGTAGGCGAGCATGCCGCCCACCTCGTTGAGCTGGCCCACGACCGCCTTGCGCTGCAGGCCGCCGCCGCGGGCGGCGTCCCAGGCCCGGAACACTTCGACGGAGCGCTCCAGTTCCTCGATCTCCTGCGACCCGATGGGGGCGGCCTCATAGCGGTCGAACCCAGCGGGGTCGGCGTGCAGGGGGTCGTCGAGAACAGGGGCGTCGGCCCTCAGGGTGGGGTCGGTGTGCAGCCAGTCGTGCATGGCGCTGCTGAGTGCGGATCCCGCGGTGAGCGCGACACCCGCACCCACCAAGCCGCGTCGGTTGAGCATGAGGTCCATTCCCGTGAATTCGGTGAGGACCGCGGCCGTGCGTTCGGGCGCCCACGGCACTCCGTCGGGATGTTCCGCGATCCCGCCGTCCGGCCGTTTCCCCGTACGCCCGTGCCGCACCAGACCGAGGTCCTCGATGGTCACGACACGGCCGAGACGCTCGGTGAACAGGGCCGCCAGCACCCGCGGCACCGGATCGCGCGGGATCTCTCCCATGTCGATCCACCGCCGCACCCGGGAGGTGTCGGTCGCCAGCTGGGGGTGGCCCATGGCCGCCGCCTGCCGGTTGACCAGCCTCGCGAGTTCCCCCTTGGACCAGCCGGCCAGGCCGAACAGGTCCGTCAGGCGGGTGTTGGGTTGTCCGCTCACGTCAAGCCCCCAGGTTCTCGGCTGAGTTGACAGTAGCCCGGGAGAAGTTGCCGAGCGACTATTCGCCAGGGTTCGCCAGGGTGCGCCAGATGGTGTGCCACTGGGCATCGGGTGTCGAGTAGGAACGCGCCACCCCGACCCGGTCGCCACCTGACAAACGGGAGCATTCCCCAGGATGCTCCCGGGCGGCCGGGCCGGGTCGGCGTGAGGACTCACAGGCAGGCACCGCAGGCACACGAAGGGATCTGTATCGCCCATGTACGCAGCATCGTCCTCCGTGTCCGCCCCGCCCCGGCCGCTGCGGCCCCGACCGGCGGGAGGCCCCTACCTCGACCCGGTGGCGCGTCCGGGTGTTCCGGTGCCGGTGGCGGGCCGGCCACCGCGCCGCCCGGGGCTCGGCACCCAACCGCTCAGCGGGAGACTCGACCTGTCCGGCCCCCAGGGAGCCCAGCTGCGCACCGCGATCGCCTCGGTGCACCGGATCTGTCCGGAGTTCGCTCCGGTGCAGGTGCTGCGCCGCAGCGGGCGGTCCGTGCTCCTCGTCGGGACGACGGGGCGCAGCACGGCCGTGGCCAAGTGTCTGCTGGACCACTCCCCAGCCTGGGCCGAGCGGATCCGCCATGAAATAGCCGCATACCGCTCGTTCGTCCGGCACCGGCCGCCGATCCGGGTGCCGAGGCTGATCGCGGCGGACCCGGACAACTGCACCCTGGTGATCGAGCGGATGCCGGGCCGGGTCGCGGCACTCCAGCGGCATCCGGCGGAGGCCCCGCCCCGCGCGGACATCCGGGCGGCTCTGGGCGCGATCTGCCGGCTGAACGCCTGGCGGCCCCCGGCGGGCACCTTCGACGCCCCGCTGGACTACGCGGCGCGCATCTCCCGGTACCACGAGCTGGGCCTGCTCACCGACCGCGACATGGGTGACCTGCAGAAACTGCTGCGCGGGATCGCGCACGCGGCGGGCCGCCAGGGGATGGGCCAGTTCTGCCACGGCGACGCCCTGCTGTCCAACATGCTCCTTTCACCGGCCGGTCCAGTGCTGGTGGACTGGGAGCACGCGGGATGGTACCTGCCGGGGTACGACCTGGCGGTGCTGTGGTCGGTGCTGGGGGACGCCCCGGTGGCCCGGCGGCAGATCAGTCAGATCGCCCAGTCGGCGGGCCCGGCCTCGCGGGACGCCTTCCTGGTGAACCTGATGCTGGTCCTGACGCGGGAGATCCGTACGTACGAGACGGCCGTGCAGCGTTCGATGCACGACACGGCCCCGGCGGCACCGGGAGTAGTGGCCCACCCGGGTGCTGCGCCGTCCGGCGAGGAACAGCGGCTGCTGCTCAGGCGGCTGCACGACGACTGCCAGCTGGCCCGCCGGGCCGTACGCGCGGCGGTCGGCACTCGCTGACGGGGACGACGGTCCGCGGTGCGCCCCAGCCAGCGGCGGCGCACCGCGGATCTTCGTATGCGACAGGGCCGTTCAGTGGTATACGCCACTGACGCCCCGCTGGCCCGAAGGCGGCCGCCACGAAACTCGCCGAATACTTACGTGACATGGGAAATCACCCCCCTCCGGGCATTATTGACGGATCGTCGGCAAGCGGGTACCACTGACCCAGCTCGGCGCCGCACGACCCGCCACGCCCGCGCGTCACAGGAGGCCGCCATGCGAGGTTCCGTCACCGATCCCACGTCCAGGCACGGCCGCAGACGCACCCGCCGCACCGCCGGCGCGCTGGCCTCGGCGGCCCTGCTGCTGCCGCTGCTGGGCGCGGCCCCGCCCCCGTCCGGGAGCGCCGGCGGGTCATCGGCATCGCCCGCGCCGCCCGCGTCGTCCACGCGGGAGCTGCAGCGCGCGTTCGCCTCGGCCGCCGCCCGGTACCACGTGCCGCAGAGCGTCCTGCTGGCCGTCTCCTACCTGCAGTCCCGCTGGGACACGCACGCCGGGGCGCCCAGTGTGACCGGCGGGTACGGCCCCATGCACCTCACCGACGCGCGTGCCGCGCTGGCCGCCACCGAGCATCTCGCCGAGGGCACGGAGGACGCCCGGGGCGACGGCGCCCGGGGCGCCCGGCACCCCGAGCCGCGGCTGCCGAAGCAGTCCGCGCTCCCGGCCCGCCTCAGGACGCTGCCCGAGGCGGCGGCGCTGACCGGCATCCCGGCCGCCGAGCTGCGGACGGACCCGGCGGCGAACGTGGCCGGCGGCGCCGCGCTGCTCGCCGCCGCCCAGAAGAACCTGGGCGAGCCGCTGAGCGCCGACCCGGCCGACTGGTACGGCGCGGTGGCACGCTTCTCCGGCGCCGACGACACGGCGACCGCGGCGGCGTACGCGAACGACGTGTACGACGTCCTGCGCACCGGCGAGCGGCGCCTCACGGACGAGGGTCAGCTGGTCGTGCTGGCCGCCCAGCCGCTGCTGCGCGCGGACACCGGCCAGCTGGCGCGGGCCGGGCTGCGCACCCTCTCCGACGACGGTACGGAGTGCCCGAAGACGGTGTCCTGCGAGTGGGTCCCGGCGCCGTACGCGCAGTTCGGGGACAACGACTACGGAAATCACGACCTCGGCGACCGGCCGGCGTCGCAGAGCATCCGGTACATCGTCATCCATGACACGGAGGGCACCTGGGACGGGGTGCTGAACCTGGTCCAGGACCCCACCTACGTGTCCTGGAACTACACGATCCGCTCCACCGACGGTCTGATCGCCCAGCACGTCAAGGCGAAGGACGTGGCGTGGCACGCGGGCAACTGGTACATCAACGCCAAGTCGGTGGGCATCGAGCACGAGGGCTTCCTCGCCGCACCGGACGCCTGGTACACGGAGGCGATGTACCGGTCCTCGGCGCGGCTGGTGAAGTACCTGGCCGACAAGTACGGGGTTCCGTTGGACCGGCAGCACATCCTCGGCCATGACAACGTGCCGGGCCCGGCGACGGCCTCCATCCCCGGCATGCACACCGACCCGGGGCCGTACTGGGACTGGCGGCACTACTTCGAGCTGCTGGACCACCCCTTCAAACACCGGGCGGGCAAGCAGGGTGGCATGGTGACGATCCTGCCCGGCTACGCCTCGAACCAGCCCGTGTACACCGGCTGCACCACCAAGGGCGAGCCCTGCGCGGCGCACGGCTCCAGCGAGGTGCGGCTGTACTCCGACCATGACCGCAACGCGCCGCTGATCCGGGACATCGGTCTCGGTACGGACCCGACGAACGGGGTGAACGATCTGTCCTCGCGGGCGTCCACCGGACAGCAGTACGCGGTCGCGGACCAGTGGGGCGACTGGACGGCCGTCTGGTACCTGGGCCAGAAGGCCTGGTTCGAGAACCCGAAGAAGGATCCGACGGCCGTGAACTCCGCCGGTCTCGTCGTCACACCGAAGGACGGTGCGACGAGTGTCCCCGTGTACGGCAGGGCGTACCCCGAGAAGGAGGCGTATCCGGCCGGGGTGCCCGCCCAGTCGGTGGTGCCGCTGAGCTACACGTTGCCCGCCGGGCAGAGGTACGTCGTCGGGGACGTGCTGCCGGGTGAGTACTTCTACTCGGTCACCTTCGCCACCGACACGCACCGGGTGGTGGTCGGCAAGGACCTGTACTACGAGATCCAGTACGGCCACCGGGTGGCGTTCGTGCGGGCGGCGGACGTGACCGTGCGGCCGTCGGCCGGATAGCCCGGTCAGCCCTGCTGGAACAGCTCCGCCGGGAGCGGCTTCAGCAGGGCGTACAGGTCGTCCGTGATGGGACGGTCCCAGGCGGCGATGGTCACCAGGACACCGTCGCTGCGGTCGAACTGGACGCAGGAGATCCGGCTCTCGGAGAGCTTCAGGCGCCGCACGATCAGGAGGTTGTCGCCCTGCAGGACCGGCATGTCCTCGGTGCCGACGACGGTGACCTCCTCGTCGTTCTCCAGTGCCAGCAGCAGCTGGGCCACCTCGAAGGGGACCTCCTGGTCGGCGACCTCGCGGGCCGGGGAGCCCTCGGGCAGATTGCCGATGATCATGGCCGGACCACGGCCGCCGAACAGGTCGTAGCGCAGGAAGACACCCTGGCAGGTGCCGTCGGGAGCGGGCAGGAGCCCCGCGCCCAGGTTGCCCGGCCAGTCACCCGGGTCCATGGCCAGCACATCGAAGTCGGGTCCGGCAGGGGTGGCACTGCGGCGGCGGAGGAACGACATGCGGCCATGGTACGTGCCCCGGCATGATCCATGGCGTCCGGGCGGCCTTCCGCGCCGGGCCGTTCCCCCGGTTTCCCCGATGAGGCGTCGATGACGCGGGAGAGGGCCCCGGTGGCCGTACGACGGCCACCGGGCACTGCCCGTGGCGGGCGGCGTCGTGCGTGGTCAGGTCAGGTCGAACTCCCCCTCCCGGGCACCTGACACGAACGCGCCCCATTCCGCGGGCGTGAAGATCAGGGAGGGACTCTCCGGGCGGCCGCTGTTGCGCATGGCGATGAAACCCTCGACAAAGGCGATCTGGACATCTCCAAGGCCTCGGCTGCTGGACTGCCACTCGGCCTCGCTGAGGTCCAGCTCCGGCTTGTCCCAGCCCAGGAGCGGCTGCTGCTGGATGGTGCTCTCGGCCACGTCCGTGCTCCTCCCGATTCGTCGTCCGCGGCCAGCCTAGCGATCGGTTCCCACCGCCAACAGGCCGTGTGAACGGGACCTTTCAGGAGTCGGGCGGCAGCGATCCCACGAGCCACATGGAGAAGAACTGCGAGCCGCCGCCGTAGGCGTGACCGAGTACCTTGCGGGCGCCTTCGACCTGGTGTTCTCCGGCCTGTCCGCGCACCTGGAGGGCGGCCTCGGCGAAGCGGATCATGCCGGAGGCGCCGATCGGGTTGGTGGACAGGACACCGCCCGACATGTTGACGGGCAGGTCACCGTCCAGTTCGGTCACCCCGGACTCGGTGAGCTTCCAGCCCTCGCCCTCGTCGGCGAAACCGAGGTTCTCCAGCCACATGGGCTCGTACCAGGAGAACGGCACGTACATCTCGACGGCGTCGATGTCCCGGCGCGGGTCGGCGATGCCGGCCTGCCGGTACACGTCGGCGGCGCAGTCCTTCCCGGCCCGGGGCGACACGGCGTCCTTGCCGGCGAACAGGGTGGGCTCGCTGCGCATCGCGCCGCCCAGCATCCAGGCCGGCGGGCGGGGCGCCCGCGCCGCACCCGCCCGGTCCGTCAGCACCATCGCGCAGGCGCCGTCGGAGGAGGGGCAGGTCTCCGAGTAGCGGATCGGGTCCCACAGCATCGGCGAGGCCTGGACCTTCTCCAGGGTGATGTCGTGCTCGTGCAGATGCGCGTACGGGTTCTTCAGGGCGTTGCGCCGGTCCTTGTACGCCACCAGCGAGCCGACCGTGTCGGGCGCGCCGCTGCGCCGCATGTAGGCGCGCACGTGCGGGGCGAAGAACCCGCCGGCCCCGGCGAGCAGCGGCTGCTGGAAGGGGATGGGCAGGGACAGTCCCCACATGGCGTTCGACTCGGACTGCTTCTCGAAGGCCAGCGTCAGCACGGTGCCGTGGACACGGGCCGCGACCAGGTTGGCGGCGACCAGGGCGGTCGAGCCCCCCACCGAACCGGCGGTGTGCACGCGCAGCATCGGCTTGCCGACCGCGCCGAGCGCGTCGGCCAGGTACAGCTCCGGCATCATCACGCCCTCGAAGAAGTCGGGCGCCTTGCCGATGACGACGGCGTCGATGTCGGCCCACGTCAGCTCGGCGTCGTCGAGGGCGCGTCGGGCCGCCTCGCGGACGAGTCCGGCGATCGACACGTCCCGGCGCGCCGCCACGTGCTTGGTCTGGCCGATGCCGGTGACGGCCACGGGCTCCTTGCTCATCGCGGATCCCCTTCGAGTACGGCGACCAGGTTCTGTTGCAGACAGGGACCGGACGTGGCGTGCGCGAGGGCCCGGTCGGACTCGCCCCGGTGGATGCGGGCGGCGGCCTCGCCGATGCGCAGCAGCCCCGCGGCCATGATCGGGTTGGCGGCCAGGGCCCCGCCGGACGGGTTGACGCACACGTCGTCGCCGAGCCGCAGCGCCCTGCGCAGCACGACCTGCTGCGAGCTGAACGGCGCGTGCAGCTCCGCCGTGTCGACCGGCCGTTCGAAGGCCCCGGCCCGCTCGGCGGCCAGCCGGGTGGAGGGCGAGTCGGTCAGGTCGCGTACGCCCAGAGCGTGCGCCTCGATGCGGTGGTCGATGCCCCGGATCCAGGCGGGCCGCGCGCACAGCTCGCGGGCCCGCTCCCCCGCCGCGAGGACCACGGCGGCGGCGCCGTCGCCGATGGGCGGACAGTCCCCGGTGCGCAGGGGACGTACCAGGTAGTCGCCCTGCGGCACCGAACCCCTGAGCTGCGCGTGGGGGTTGGTGGTGGCGTGGTGCCGGTCGCGGGCACCGGTCGCGGCGAGCGCGGGCTCGTCGGTGTGGCCGGCGTCGATGAGCGCCTGGGCCTGGAGGGCGGCCAGGGCCACTGAGTCGGGCCACAGCGGCGCCACGTAGTACGGGTCGAGCTGCCGGGTCAGGACGTCTCGCACGGAGCCGGGTGAGGACTTGCCGTAGGAGTAGACGAGCGCGGTGTCCGCGTCGCCGGTCAGCAGCTTCGTCCAGGCCTCGTACAGGGCCCAGGCCCCGTCCATCTCGACGTGCGACTCGGAGATCGGCGGCCAGGCGCCGACGCCGTCGAGGGCGAGGGTGAAGGAGAAGGCGCGGCCGGCCAGGTAGTCGCTGGAGCCGGAGCAGGTGAAGCCGAGGTCGGCGGTCTTGAGGCCGGTCCGCCCGAGCACCTCGTGCAGGACCGGCATGAGCATCTCGACCTCGGACAGTTCCTCGCTGGTGCGCCGGTGGTCGCTCTGGGCGAAGGCGACGACCGCGATCTCACGGATCTCACGGGTCACAGCAGCTCCTTGAAGGTGTCGTACTCCGCGTCGGGCTCACCGGTGGGCCGGTAGTGGTCGGGATAGCGGGCCCCGTCCGTCCACACGGGCTCGACGCGCAGTCCGATGCGCACCTGGTCGTAGGGGATGCCGCCGATACGGCCGTGCAGGGCGAGGCCGGCGCCGTCGAGGGCGATGTGGGCGTAGACGTAGGGCACCTCGATGTCCAGGTTCTTCGCCTTGATGTTGACGATGCAGAAGGTGGTGACCGTGCCCCCGGGTCCCACTTCGACCTGTTCCGAGGTGGCGACGCCACAGGTGGGGCAGGCGCCCCTCGGCGGGACGTACACCTTGCGGCAGGAGGGGCAGCGCTCGCCGACGGTCCGCCGTCCGGAGAGGGCGTTGATGTAGGCGGTCTGGGCGCGGCCGGGCGAGTAGGTGTAGTCGAGTCGGGCGTGGGCGACGATGCCGGTGACCGGTTCCCCGAACTCCCCCGCACGGACGGTGAACTCGGTGTCCTCGCCGTCGTACGGCTCGAAGCAGGCGATGTCCGTGATGGCGCCCGTGCGCTCCTCGGCCCAGCGGATCCGGACCCGCATGCCGGTGTGCACGGCGTCGGGGCCGGGTGCGTCGAGGGCGTGCAGCAGGGAGGTGTGGGCGCCGTCGAGGCGGACCAGGACCCAGGCGAAGGGGCTGGTGAGGGGCTGGCCGCGGCGGGGCTCGTGGTTCCAGGCCCAGGTGGTGACCGTGCCGGTGGGGGCGACCTCGACCAGGTCGCGGATCTCCTCGGCGGTGACGGGGTCGTACTCGACGGGCGGGACGAGTGTGCGCCCGTCACCGGTCCTGACGCCGAGGACCACGCGCTCGCGCAGTCCGGTGAGGAAGGCGCTCTGGACCGGTCCGAGGGAGCGGGTGAAGGGGAACTCGACGACGAGGGGGGCTTTGAGGACTTCGGGCACGGGATCTCCTCACGGAACGGGGGGCACAGCCGACCGGGGTGGTGAACCGGCCGCCGGGGGGGGCGCCTACGCGCGCTTGTAGACGGGGGGCCGCTTCTGTGCGAAGGCGCGGGCGCCTTCCCGCGCGTCGGCGGTGTCGAAGATCGGCCAGCCGCGCTTGAGTTCGGCCGCGAGTCCGTCGGTCTCGGTCAGCTCGGCGGTCTCGTACACCGACGCCTTGACGGCCTCGACGGCGAGCGGGCCGCAGGCGTTGATCCGCTCGGCGATCTCCAGGGCCTCGGTGAGCGCGGTGCCGTCCGGTACGACGTGGCCGATCAGCCCGATGCCGGCGGCCTCGCGCGCGCTGTAGGGCCGTCCGGTGAGCAGCATCTCCAGGGCGTGGGTGCGCGGGATCTGGCGTTGCAGCCGGACGGTGGAGCCGCCGATCGGGAACAGCCCGCGCCTGACCTCGAACAGGCCGAAGGTCGCGGACTCGCCCGCGACCCGGATGTCGGTGCCCTGGAGGATCTCGGTGCCGCCCGCGACGCAGTGGCCCTCGACGGCGGCGATCACCGGTTTGCGCGGGCGATGGTGGCGCAGCATCGCCTTCCAGTGCAGGTCCGGGTCGGCCTTGAGCCGGTCGCGGTGGTGCTCCCCCGCCATCGGGTCGCCGGCCAGCGCCTTGAGGTCCATCCCGGCACAGAAGGAGCCGCCGGCTCCGGTGAGCACGACGGAGCGGATCGCGTCGTCCTCGTCGGCCTCGAGCCAGCCGTCGTAGAGACCGACGAGCATCCCGATCGAGAGCGCGTTCCTGGCCTCGGGCCGGTTGAGCGTGAGCACCAGTGTGGCGCCTTCGCGTCGGACGGTGAGGTGTTCCGTGCCACCCATTGCCCATCTCCCCTCTGAAAGAACGAGAACAGGTTGCAGTAGGCGGGAGGGCACTTCAAGGGTTTTCTGACAGACAGTCAGATTTCTTGGGCGGAGACCCTTCACAGTTGCCGCGCCCTTTGCTCTGATGACCGGCGAACCGACAGATGCCAGGTGTCGCCCGGGGTCAGGAGGAGCGGTGGAGTACAACCTTGCCGACCTGTTCGAGTCGGTCGTCGACGTGGTCGCGGACCGCGAGGCGCTCGTGTACGTCGACCACCCCGGCACCGGCGCGGAGCGCCGCCTGACCTACGCGGAGCTGGACGCCGCCGCCAACCGGATCGGCCACCACCTGGCCGACAGCGGGATCCGGCCCGGCGAGCACCTCGGGCTGCACCTGTACAACGGCGTCGAGTACCTCCAGACGGTGCTCGGCTGCCTGAAGGCGCGGATCGTGCCGGTCAACGTCAACTACCGCTATGTCGAAGAAGAGTTGGTGTACCTCTACCGGGACGCGGATCTCGCCGCCCTGGTCTTCGACGCGGAGTTCACCGACCGGGTGGCGGCGGCGCTGCCCAGGTCCCCGAAGCTGCGGCACCTGCTGCGGGTGGGGCCCCCGGAGGCCGGGGCCACGGCGCTGCCGCGCGCGGTGCCGTTCACCGAGGCGGAGGCGGCCGGGTCGCCCGGGCGGGGCTTTCCGGCGCGCTCGGGCGACGACCAGTTCATCATCTACACCGGCGGCACGACCGGGATGCCCAAGGGGGTGATGTGGCGCCAGGAGGACCTCTTCTTCGCGGGCCTCGGCGGGGGAGCGCCGACCGGCGAGCCGGTGGGCAAGCCCCAGGAGCTGGCCGAGCGGGTCGCGGCGGGCGGGTCCGGGATCACGTTCTTCCCCGCTCCCCCGCTGATGCACGGCACGTCGACGCTCACCGCGTTCATCGGCTTCAACTTCGGGCAACGCGTCGTCATCCACCGCAAGTTCGTGCCCGAGGAGGTGCTGCGGACCGTCGAGAAGGAGAAGGTCACCAGCATGTCGCTGGTCGGGGACGCGATGCTCCGGCCGTTGATCGACGCGCTCGCCGGGCCGATGAAGGGCACGGACTGCTCCTCGGTGTTCAGCGTCTCCTCGTCCGGCGCCATCATGTCGGAGACGGTCCGCCGGCAGTTCCGGGAACTGCTCCCGGGCGCCGTGCTGCTGAACAACTACGGCTCCTCCGAGTCCGGCTTCAACGGCACCGCGACGCAGGACTCCGGCGCCGGTCAGGGCTTCCGGATCCGCGTCAACTCCCGTACCCAGGTGGTGGATCCGGCCACCCATGAGCCGGTGGGCGCGGGCGAGATCGGCCGGGTCGCGCAGTGCGGCCATGTGCCGCTCGGCTACTACAACGACCCGCGGAAGACGGCCGAGACGTTCTTCGAGAAGGACGGGCGGCGCTGGGTACTGCTCGGCGACATGGCGACGGTCGACGAGGAGGGCGTGGTCACGGTCCTCGGCCGGGGCTCGCAGTGCATCAACACCGGCGGCGAGAAGGTGTACCCGGAGGAGGTCGAGCAGGCCCTCAAGTCCCATCCGGACGTGTACGACGCGCTCGTGGCCGGCGTGCCGGACGCCACGTGGGGCAACCACGTGGCAGCCGTGGTGCAGCTGCGCGAGGGGGCGCCGGCGCCGTCGCTGGCCGACATCCAGAGCCACTGCCGTACCCAGCTGGCCGGCTACAAGATCCCGCGCCAGCTGGTGATCACCCCCTCGATCCAGCGGTCGCCGAGCGGCAAGGCGGACTACCGGTGGGCACGGGAGGTGGCGGTCTCGGCGGACCGCTAGCGCCCCGCGCCCCCGTCCGTGCCGCCGTCCGTGTCGGCGTCGGCGTCGGTGTCGCCGTCCGTGTCGGCGTCGCTGTCGAGGAACGCGACCGTTCGCCGTACGAACCACCGCGGGTCGTCCAGCCACGGGAAGTGGCCTGCGTCGGGCTGGACGACGAGTTCCGCGTGCGGGAAGGCCCCGGCGGCGCGGCGGGCCAGGTCCGGGCGGGGACTGTTGTCGAGTTCGCCCGCGTACACCAGGACCGGAGCGGTCAGGGCGGTGAGGGCGGCACGGGTGGCGTCCGGGGTGAAGGCGCCCTGGGCGAAGTAGTGCTCGCCGGCCTCGGCGTTGGTCTGCTTCACCTCGCCGGCCGTGTGGGCCCGGGCGGTGTCGTCCCAGCGGCCGTAGAAGAAGGGCAGGAACACCTCGTCGAAGTCGCCCTCGCCGGTCAGCCAGGCCCGCAGTGCGGGGAACGCCTGGTCGAACCACGGCTCACCCGCCCGCAGCCGGGCCGCGGCCAGCCGCTCCTCGGGCGTCGCCCGTACGCCGAGGGCCGAGGGGTTCGGGGTGACCAGCGTGAGCCGCTGCACCCGGTGCGGGTACCGGGCCGCGTAGAGGACCCCCAGGCAGGCGCCCGCCGAGTGCGCGAGCAGATCCAGGCGCTCCAGGCCCAGGTGGGCGCGGAACGCCTCCACGTCGTCCACCAGCCGGTCGCAGCGGTACGTCGCCGGGTCCGCCGGCACCGCGGAGTCACCGGTGCCGCGCAGGTCGAGCAGGGCCAGCCGGCGGTGGGCGGTCAGCCCGCCGAGGTCCCCGAGGTAGGCGGAGGCCCGCATCGGCCCGCCGGGCAGCACGGCGAGGGGCGCCCCCTTGCCCCGCAGGTGATAGGCGAGTCGGGTCCCGTCGGGCGTGGTGAACGTCGGCATGGAGCCGATCATCCAGGGCCGGCCGGCCCGAGGGCAACGGAGTTCCGTCCCGCGCGCGGGGCCGGACGCCCGGTCCGCTCCCGTGAAAAATGCGGCGCACCTCTTGCCTCGCCCCGGGTGGCCTGAATTAGTGTCCCGAGAAGATGCCGACCGAATGATCGGTCGACCGGGACGGTGTGGCCGACGAGGGAGAAGTACCGGTGGCGGATGCGACGACGGACCCGCGCGACCCGGGGGAACGGCTCGGCCCGGACGAGTTGCGGGCGCTGCAGCTGGAGCGGCTGCGTGCCACGCTGCGACGCGTCTACGACAACGTGCCCTTCTACCGGGACTCGTTCGACCGGGCCGGGGTCCGTCCGGAGGACTGCCGCTCGCTCGCCGACCTCGCCCGCTTCCCGTTCACCACCAAGGCCGACCTGCGGGAGAACTACCCGTACGGCATGTTCGCCGTGCCGCGTTCACAGGTCCGCCGGGTCCATGCCTCCAGCGGCACCACCGGGCGCCCCACGGTGGTCGGCTACACGGACGGCGACCTCTCCGTGTGGGCGGACATGGTGGCGCGTTCGATCCGCGCGGCGGGCGGCCGGCCCGGTGACACGGTCCATGTGGCGTACGGCTACGGGCTGTTCACCGGTGGCCTGGGCGCCCACTACGGCGCCGAGCGCCTGGGCTGTACGGTCGTCCCGGCGTCCGGGGGCATGACCGCCCGGCAGGTCCAGCTGATCCGGGACCTCGCGCCGGACGTCATCATGGTCACCCCGTCCTACATGCTCACCCTGCTGGACGAGTTCGAACGGCAGGGTGTGGACCCGCGCGGCACCTCGCTGCGGGTCGGGATCTTCGGCGCCGAGCCGTGGACCGAGCAGATGCGGCGCGAGATCGAGGAGCGGTGCGCGATCGACGCCGTCGACATCTACGGGCTGTCGGAGGTGATCGGGCCGGGAGTCGCCCAGGAGTGCGTGGAGACCAAGGACGGGCTGCACATCTGGGAGGACCACTTCTACCCGGAGGTCGTCGACCCGGTCACGGGCGAGGTTCTGCCGGAGGGCGAGAGGGGCGAGCTGGTGTTCACCTCCCTCACCAAGGAGGCCATGCCGGTGATCCGCTACCGGACCCGGGACCTGACCCGGCTGCTGCCCGGCACGGCCCGGGTGTTCCGGCGCATGGAGAAGGTCACCGGCCGCAGTGACGACATGGTGATCCTGCGCGGGGTCAACCTGTTCCCGACCCAGATCGAGGAGATCGTGCTGCGCACGCCCGGTGTCGCGCCGCACTTCCAGCTGCGCCTGACCCGGGAGGGCCGCCTGGACTCCCTCACCGTACGGGCCGAGGCCCGCCCCGGCGCCACGCCCGGGACGCGGGCCGAGGCGGCCGGGGCCATCGCCGCGGCGGTGAAGGACGGCATCGGCGTGTCCGTCACGGTGGAGATCGTCGAACCGGAGTCGCTGGAACGGTCGGTGGGCAAGATCCGCCGGATCGTGGACCTGCGTCCCCGCTGACGGCGGCGGCCACCTCCTGTCGTCCGGATCGTCGGGCGGCGCCGCCTAACCGCCGAACCGGTCCCGCAGCTCGCGCTTGAGGACCTTCCCGCTCGCGTTGCGCGGCAGCTCGTCCACGAACAGCACCCGCTTGGGCGCCTTGAAGGGGGCGATCTTCTCCCGCACGTGGGCGATCAGCTGGTCCTCGGTCACCTCGCCGCGCGCGACGACGACGGCCGTGACGGCCTCGATCCACCGCTCGTCGGCCAGGCCGATCACGGCGGCGTCCGCGACCGCCTCGTGGGTGTACAGCGCGTCCTCGACCTGGCGCGAGGCGACCAGTACGCCACCGGAGTTGATGACGTCCTTCACCCGGTCGACGATCGTGAAGTAGCCGTCCGCGTCCCGCACCGCGAGGTCGCCGGAGTGGAACCAGCCGTCACGGAAGGCGTCGGCGCTCTCCTCCGGCTTGTCCCAGTAGCCCTCGCACAGCTGCGGTGAGCGGTAGACGATCTCGCCGGGCGTGCCGTCGGGCACGTCCTCGCCGTTCTCGTCGACCACCCGCGCGTCCACGAAGAGCACGGTGCGGCCGCAGGAGTCGAGCCGGCCCCGGTGCTCGTCGGGTCCGAGGACCGTGGCCAGGGGGCCGATCTCGCTCTGCCCGAAGCAGTTGTAGAAGGCGAGCTTCGGCAGCCGTTCGCGCAGCCGCTCCAGTACGGGCACGGGCATGACCGACGCCCCGTAGTAGGCCTTGCGCAGACCGCCGAGGTCGCGGGTGGCGAAGTCGGGCCGGTTCGCCAGGCCGATCCAGACCGTGGGCGGCGCGAACAGGCTGTCCACCCGTCCGGCCTCGATCAGGTCGAGGAGCGTGTCGCCGTCCGGCGCGTCGAGGATGACGTTGGTCGCGCCGACGGCCAGGTAGGGCAGCAGGAAGACGTGCATCTGCGCCGAGTGGTACAGCGGCAGCGCGTGCGCGGGCCGGTCCCCGGCGCTCAGATCGAGGGCGGTGATCGCGCTCAGGTACTCGTGCACCAGGGCCCGGTGGGTCATCATCGCGCCCTTGGGCAGGGCGGTGGTGCCGGAGGTGTACAGCAGCTGCACCAGATCCTCGGTGCGCGGTTCGGGACCGTCGTGCGGCGGCGCGTCCGCGAGCCGCGCCAGCAGCGAGTCGTCGGCGTCCCGCAGGGGCAGCACCCGTGTGCCGTCCGGGAGCCGGCCGGCGAGGTCCGGGTCGGCCAGCACCAGCGTGCTGCCCGACTGGCCGACGAGGTAGGCGAGGTCGTCCCCGGTCAGGTTCTGGTTGACCGGCACATGGACCAGGCCGGCGCGGGCGCAGGCGAGGAACGCGATCAGATAGGCGTCGGAGTTGTGCCCGTAGGCGCCGACCCGGTCACCCGGGCCGAGCCCCTCCCCGAGCAGCAGCCCGGCCGCCCGGGAGACGGCGTCGTCCAGTTCCTCGTACGTCCAGCTGCGCGCCCCGTAGCGCACCGCGACGCGCGCCGGGGTGCGCCGGGCGCTGCGCCGCAGCACCCCGTCGACCGTGCTGCCGTGTCCCTGCGTCATGCCACATGATCCTCGGCCCGCCGCACACGGAGGTCAAGGACCGGGCTGACGACGGCCGCTCACACCGGCCGGGTACGCCCCTCCCAGTAGGGGTCCCGCAGCCGGCGCTTGTACAGCTTGCCATTGGGGTCGCGGGGCATCTCGGCGGTGAAGTCGACGCTCTTGGGGCGTTTGTAGCCGGCCAGCCGGTCGGCGCAGTGGTCGAGGAGGGCGGCGGCGAGGGCCGGTCCGGGTTCGTGTCCGGGGGCCGGTTCCACCACGGCCTTGACCTCCTCCCCCCAGTCGTCGTGGGGGATGCCGAAGGCGGCGGCGTCGGCGACGGCGGGGTGGGAGAGCAGGACGGACTCGATCTCGGCCGGGTAGATGTTGACCCCGCCGGAGATGATCATGTCGATCTTGCGGTCGCGGAGGAAGAGGTAGCCGTCCTCGTCCAGGAAACCGAGGTCGCCGACGGTGAAGAAGTCGCCGATGCGGTTCTTCCTCGTCTTGGTCTCGTCCTTGTGGTAGGAGAAGCCGCCGGTGGTCATCTTCATGTAGACCGTGCCGAGTTCGCCGGGCGGAAGCCGGTTTCCGTCGTCGTCGAAGACGGCGAGTTCGCTGATGGGCCAGGCCTTGCCGACCGTGCCGGGTTTCTTCAGCCAGTCCTCGGCGGTGGCGAAGGCGCCGCCGCCCTCGCTGGCCGCGTAGTACTCCTCCACGCAGTGGCCCCACCAGTCGATCATGGCCCGCTTGACGTGATCCGGGCAGGGGGCCGCGCCGTGGATGGCGTGCCGCATGGACGAGACGTCGTAGCGGGCGCGCACCTCCTCGGGGAGGGCGAGCAGGCGGTGGAACTGGGTGGGGACCATGTGGGTGTGGGTGCACCGGTGGGCGTCGATGAGCCGCAGCATCTCCTCGGGCACCCACTTGTCCATCAGGACCAGCCGGTGACCGATGTGCAGGGAGGCGCCGGCGAACTGGAGCACGGCCGTGTGGTAGAGCGGTGAGCAGACCAGGTGGACGTTGTCGTCGTACGGCCTGATGCCGAAGATGCCGAGGAATCCGCCCAGGTAGGACTCCTCGGGGAGCTTGCCGGGCAGCGGCCGGCGGATGCCGCGCGGGCGTCCGGTCGTCCCGGAGGTGTAGTTCATCACCCAGCCCAGCTCGCGCTCCGCGGGCGCCGACTCCGGCTGTCCGTCGAGGAGTTCGGCGTACGGCCGGAAACCCTCGACCGTGCCGACCGCGTACCGGTGGGTGGCGGCGAGTCCCGCCTCGTCCGCGGCGGCGCGCGCGGACCGCGCGAACCGTTCGTGGGCGAGGAGCACCTTGGCGCCGGAGTCGGAGACGATCCAGGCGATCTCCGGGCCGACCAGATGGTGGTTGACGGGGACGAGATAGAGGCCGGCCTGCGTGGCGGCCAGGTACGCGGTGAGGAACTCGACGCCGTTGGGCAGGACGACGGCGAAGGCGTCGCCGCGTTCGAGGCCCGCCGCGCGCAGCCCGTGCACCAGCCGGTTGGCGGCGGCGTGCAGACGTCCGGCGCTCCACTGCTCGCCGTCGGGGGCGACGAGGACCGTGCGGTCGGGGTTCTGGGCCGCCTGGGCCCAGAACCCGGTGGGAGGTGTGCTCACTGGCCGCTCCTTCCGGCGATGCGGTTGACGCGGTCGACGGCCTGCTCGAAGCCGCGGGTGAGGTCGTCGAAGACGGTCTGGACGTCGCGCCGGCTGTTCATGCGGCCGACGATCTGGCCGACGGGCGTGCCGAGCAGGGGGTCGACCTCGTACTTCTGGATGCGGGAGACCGCCTCGGCGACCAGCAGGCCCTGCAGGGGCATGGGCAGGGTGCCGGGTCCGGCCGGGTCGTCCCAGGCGTCCGTCCATTCGGTACGGAGCTGGCGTGCGGGTTTTCCGGTCAGGGCGCGGGAGCGGACCGTGTCGCCGGATCCGGCGGCGAGGAGTTTACGGGTCAGGGCGGTCGAGTGGAGGTCGGCCTCGGTGGTGGTCAGCCACAGGGAGCCCAGCCACACTCCCTGGGCGCCGAGGGCCAGCGCCGCCGCGATCTGCCGGCCGCTGCCGATGCCCCCGGCGGCCAGTACGGGCAGCGGGTCGACGGCGTCGACGACCTCGGGGGTGAGCACCATGGAGGCGATCTCCCCGGTGTGGCCGCCCGCCTCGTAGCCCTGGGCCACCACGATGTCGAGGCCGGCTTCCTGGTGCTTTCGGGCGTGCCGGGCGCTGCCGGCCAGCGCGGCGACCAGGACGTTCCGGTCGTGGGCACGGGCGACGACGTCGGCGGGCGGTGAGCCGAGGGCGTTGGCGAGCAGCTTGATCGGATAGTCGAAGGCGACGTCGAGCTGGGTGCGGGCGACCTGTTCCATCCAGCCGGTGATGCGCCACCCGGACGCCTCCCCCTCGGCGAGCTCGGGCACGCCGTACTTGGCGAGGGTGTCCCGCACGAACTGCCGGTGCCCGTCCGGGATCATCGCCTCGACGTCGGCCTCGGTCAGTGTCTGATTCTTCGGGGCCTCGACCTTCTTCGCGGGCATGACGACGTCCAGGCCGTAGGGCCGTCCCTCGGCGTGTGCCTCGATCCAGTCCAGGTCGCGTTTGAGGTCGTCGGGGGCCGTGTAGCGGACCGCGCCGAGCACTCCGAAGCCGCCGGCCCGGCTGATGGCGGCGGCTACGGCGGGGAACGGCGTGAAGCCGAAGACGGCGTACTCGACTCCGAGTTTCTTGCTCAGCTCCGTCTGCATGGGCGCAGGATGCCGCAGTCCTCCGGACGACGGAAGAGCTTTTCTGATGGCCCGTCAGATTATTTGGCCCGTCGCGTCGTCCCGCCCGTCGGATGTCCGGACCGTCAGATCGTCCGGGCGTCGCTCTCCAGGACAGCCATCGCCGCGTTGTGCCCCGGTACCCCGCTCACCCCTCCCCCGCGCACCGCGCCCGCCCCGCACAGCAGGACGTTGGCATGGCCGGTCTCCACGCCCCAGCGGCCGGTGCCGGGCTGGGCGTACGGCCAGGCCAGGGCGCGGTGGAAGATGTTGCCGCCGGGCAGGCGAAGGTCGCGTTCCAGGTCGAGCGGGGTCTTCGCCTCGATGCAGGGGCGGCCGTCGGCGTCGACGGCCAGACAGTCGGTCAGGGGCTCGGCGAGGTGGGCGTCGAGCTGGGCGAGGGTCGACTTCAGGAGTTCCTCCCGTACGGCGGCGTTGTCGCGGGTGAAGAGGCGGGCCGGGGTGTGCAGGCCGAAGAGGGTGAGTGTCTGGTAGCCGCGGTCGGCCAGGTCCGGGCCGAGGATCGTGCGGTCGGTCAGGGAGTGGCAGTAGATCTCCGAGGGCGGCGCGGCGGGGAGTTCACCGGCGGCGGCCTGGGCGTGGGCGGTGGCCAGCTGCTCGTAGCCCTCGGCGATGTGGAAGGTGCCGGAGAACGCCTCCCGGGGGTCGACCGAGCGGTCGCGCAGCCGGGGCAGCCGGGTGAGCAGCATGTTCACCTTCAGCTGCGCGCCCTCGGCGGGCTCGGGGGCGGTGCTGCCGGTCAGCGCGGCCAGCTCCTGCGGGGAGGCGTTGACCAGGACGTGCCGGGCCGCGACGGTGCCCTCGCCGTCGGCGGTGCGGTAGCCGATCTCGGCGCGGTGTCCGTCGGTGTCGATGCGTACGGCCTCGTGCCCGGTGGCGAGCACCGCGCCCGCCGCCCGCGCGGTGGTGGCCAGGGCGTCGGTGAGGGCGCCCATGCCGCCGACCGGCACGTCCCAGGCGCCGGTGCCGCCGCCGATGACGTGGTAGAGGAAGCAGCGGTTCTGGGCGAGCGAGGCGTCGTGGGCGTCGGCGAAGGTGCCGATGACGGCGTCGGTGAGGACCACGCCCCGCACCAGGTCGTCGTTGAAGTTCTCCTCGATGGTGACGCCGACGGGCTCCTCGAACAGTGCTCGCCAGGCGGCCTCGTCGTCGACGCGGGCGCGCAGTTCCTCGCGGGTGGGCAGGGGTGCGGTGAGGGTCGGGAAGACACGTTCGGCGACCCGTCCGGTCATGCCGTAGAAGCGCTTCCACGCCTCGTACTCACGCGCCCCGCCGGTCAGCCGGGCGAAGGCCTCGCGGGTACGGCGCTCGCCGCCGCCCACCAGCAGTCCGGTGGGCCGGCCCGCCCGCTCCACGGGGGTGTACGACGAGACGGTGCGGCCACGGACGCGGAAGTTCAGACCGAGGTCCCGGACGATCTTCCGGGGCAGCAGGCTGACCAGGTAGGAGTAGCGGGACAGACGGGCGTCGACCCCGGCGAAGGGGCGGGTGGAGACGGCGGCGCCGCCGGTGCGGCCCAGCCGTTCCAGCACCAGCACGGACCGGCCCGCCCGGGCCAGGTAGGCGGCGGCGACCAGGCCGTTGTGGCCGCCGCCGACGATGACGGCGTCGTAGCTCCGGGATGGCTCGTGTGGGGGCATACGTTCTTCGTAACACGTGATGATCTACGGCGGCCAGAGGCGTGCCGGTGCCGGGTCAGTGTCCGCCGGACGCCCGCTGCTGGCGCAGTACCGCGACCCTGCGGTACAGCTCGACGGCCTCCGCTCCCCGGCCGAGCTGCTCCAGACAGTGTGCCTCGTCGTTGCGGCTGGCCAGGGTGTCGGGGTGGTCGGGGCCAAGGACACGCTCCCGGGCGGCGGCCACCGAGCGGTACTCGGCCAGCGCGTCCGGCCAGCGGCCCAGCCATCCCAGGCCGACGGCGACCTCGCGGCGGCTGACCAGGGTGTCCGGGTGGTCGGGGCCGAGGATCCGCTCGCGCAGGGCGCACACGTCGCGGGACTCGGCCAGGGCCTCCTCCCAGCGGCCGAGGCGGCCGAGGTTGACGCCGAGGCCGTGCCGGGCGCGCAGGGTCTCGGGGTGGGCCGGGCCCTGGACGCGGGCGCGGTCGTCGATCAGGTCGCGGTACAGCTGGAGGGCGTCCGCGCTGCGGCCCAGGCGGCCCAGGCTGATGCCGATCTCGTAGCGGGCGGCGAGGGTGTCGGGGTGGTCGGGGCCGAGGACCTGCGCGCGGACGGCGGCGACTTCGCGGTAGGTGGCCAGGGCCTCCTCCCAGCGGCCCAGCTGGCCGAGCGCGTAGGCGACCTCGTAGCGGGTGACCAGGGTCTCGGGGTGGTCGGGGCCGAGCACCCGGGCGCGGGCGGCTGCCACCTCGCAGGCCATCCGGTGGGAGTCGTCGAGCCGGCCGAGCCTGCTGAGGTTGAAGGCGAGGTTGTGGCGGCAGCGCAGGGTGTCCGGATGGTCGGCGCCGATGCTGCGCTGCCGGGCGGCCAGGACCGCCGTGTAGATCTGGTGGGCCTCGAAGTGCCGCCCCAGCCGGCCCAGCACGAAGGCGGTTTCCTGACGGGCGGCGAGGGTGTCGGGATGGTCGGGGCCCAGCACCCGCGCTCTCGCCCGGGCGACCTCCGTGTATCCGTCCAGGGCCTCGGCGGCCCGGCCGGTACGGCTGAGGGTGAAGGCGACCTCGTAGCGGCTGGCGAGGGTGTCGGGATGGTCGGGGCCGAGGAGGCGGGCGCGCTCGGCGGCGACCGCCCGGTGCACCTCGCCCGCCTCCTCCCAGCGGCCGCGCCGGCCGAGGCCGAGGCCCTCGCCGTGCCGTAGGGCGAGGGCCAGGACGGCCTCGGCCGAGGGTCCGGTCCCGGCGGAGCCCGGCCGCGGCGTCCACCGGCCGGTCAGGGCCGCTCCGGCGTCCGGCGCCGCCGCGCGCAGACCGGCACCGGCCGCCTTGTGGCCGGTGGTCATGCCCCGGGTCCAGGACGGCAGCCGCGGCGCACGGGACGTCGGCTCGTCCGGCCGGGGCGGCACCACGGCGGGCGGGAACGCCGGCGTCGTCCGCCCCTCCTTGATGCGCCGCCCCAGCTCACGGGCGTCGAAGGGGCGTCGACCCGGCTCCTTGGCGAGCAGGTCGAGGATGATCCGGTCGACGTACGCGGGCAGTTCGGCGCGGTGGCTGCGCGGCGGCCGGGGCGGGGTGTCGCGGTGGCCGACGAGGATCGCCCAGGCGTCGTCCAGGTCGAACGGCGGTGCCCCGGTGGCGATCTCGTACAGCACGCAGCCCAGCGAGTACAGGTCGCTGCGCTGGTCCACCTCGGTGCCGGTTATCTGCTCCGGGGACATGTAGTGCGGGGTGCCCATCGCGATGCCGGTGCCGGTCAGCCGGGAGGTGAAGCCGATGTCATGGCCGAGGCGGGCGATGCCGAAGTCGCAGATCTTCACCGTGCCGTCGGTCAGCCGCATGATGTTGGCCGGTTTCAGGTCCCGGTGCACGATGCCCTGCCGGTGGGTGTAGGCGAGGGCCGCGGCGACCTGGTCGGCGATGTCGATCACCTCGGCGACGGGCAGCGGATGGTTCTTGTTGTCCTCCAGGAGCTGGCTGAGGTTGCGGCCTTCGAGGAGTTCCATGACCAGGTAGAGGATGCCGTCGTACTCGCCGAAGTCGTGCACGACGGTCACCCCGCGGTGCGAGAGCGCGGCGGCCACCCGGGCCTCACGGCGGAAGCGTTCCCGCAGGACGCGGGTGAAGGACTGGTCGTGTTGCGGGCCGAGCGGCTTGAGGCACTTCACGGCGACCTGCCGGCCCAGGGACTCGTCGCGGGACCGCCACACCTCGCCCATCCCGCCCCGACCGATCAGATCGAGCAGCCGGTAGCGGCCGTGGACCAGCCTGGTCTCCCCCATCGCGCGCCGTCGCCCCCGTCGCTGTCGGCCCCCGCCCGCCACTGGGGGCCGCCGTCACGGCGCGGCCGGCGTGGCGTCGGCCCGATCCGTGACACACCCCCCTGCTCGTCCAGTATGGCGGTCTATCGCCCCGCTTTGTACGGTGCCGGGCGTGCGCCGGAGCCGAGCCGCGCCATCGCGCGCAGGATGTGTTTGGGCGGGAGTTGCCAGCGCAGACGTGCGGGAACGCAGCGCAGCACGGTGCCGGTGGCGCGCAGTCGGCGGGTGACGGTGGGGGGTGCGGGGACCGGTCTGCCGTACAGCTCGTGGGCGTACGGCGGCAGAGAGGCGTACGCCAGGTGGGCCACGCGCCGCCAGAGCACGTCGCGCGCCGGGACGAGGAGGGGGTGCGTCGGCGGGCGGAGCAGGAAGTCGTCCACGGCGCGTGCGTCGGCCCCGGCGGCCAGTTCCGGCCGCACCTTCTCGAAGTACGCCGCGAGCTGGGCCCGGTCGGCGGGTACGGTGTCGGGGTCGAGACCGACCAGCCGGGCGCTGACCCGGTGTTCGGCCAGGTAGCGGTCGGCCTGCGCGTCGGTGAGCGGGTAGCCGGAGCGGCGCAGGACGTGCAGATAGGAGTCGATCTCCGCGCAGTGCACCCACAGCAGCAGCCCGGGTTCGTCGATGCCGTAGCGCTCTCCGGTGTCCGGGTCGGTGGCGCCCAGCAGGCGGTGGATCTTCCGGACCCGGGCGCCGGCCCGTTCGGCCGCCTCGGTGGTGCCGTACGTGGTGGTGCCGACGAAGTCGGCGGTGCGCATGAGCCGGCCCCAGGCGTCCCGGCGGAAGTCGGAGTTCTGCATCACCCCGCGCACCGCGCGCGGGTGCAGGGCCTGGAGGTAGAGCGCGCGGATGCCGGCGACCCACATCATGGGGTCGCCGTGCATCTGCCAGGTCACCGAACGCGGTCCGAACAGCCCGGGGTCGCCTCCCGGGAGGACCTTCACAGCATCGGGCATACCGGCAGTGTGACCACTGCCGCCAGGTGTCTCAAGGGCCTCACGTCGAACACGACGAGGTCGGCACCGGCGGGGACCGCCGGCGCGCTCACCCGGCACGGCGTGCGGTGGCTCGCGCTCAGGACGTGCGCTGTTGGAACTGCTGGTTGGTGCCGGTGCCGCAGGTCCACTGGATGAGGCGGGCGCCGTCGGCGGTGGACGCGTCCTTCACGTCCAGGCACTTGCCGCTGTGCCGGGCGACGAGGTGGAAGTAGCCGTTGCCCTGGTCCTGCGGCAGCCACTGCTGGTTGGTGCCACCGGTGCAGTGGTACTGGTTCACGTAGGCGCCGTCCGTGGTGGAAGCGCCCGTGACGTCCATGCACTTGCCGCTGTGCTCGGCGATGACCTGGACGTAGCCGCCGCCCGCGTCGGTCAGCCGCCACTGCTGGTTGAGGCCACCGTTGCAGGCCCACTGCAGCATGAGCGCGCCGTCGGCGGCGGAGTTGTCCGAGACGTCGACGCATCTGCCGCTGTGCCGGGCGACGAAGTCGTAGGAGGGGCCGCCGCCCACGCCGGTGACCGTGCCGGTTGCCGTGTCGACGCCGATCTGCGGGTACCAGGGCAGGTCCATGGTCGTGCTGGTCGGGAAGGTCAGCGGCAGCCAGATGTACCGGGAGTCGTTGACGGTGCCGCCCATCGAGTTGCCCCAGCGGTCGCCCATGTACAGGTACGAGGTGCCCGAGGTGCCCTGGACGGGCAGGACGTAGGCGGTCTGGGAGCCGTAGTGCGGGCGGCGGTGGCCCACGCCCGGAAGACGTTGGGAAATGTTGGTTGGAGTGCGTTTTCGTGCGAGCACGGTAAGGGCCGCCAACATCCCGGTCAACGCTTCCGACGCGATCGGATCATCCGATGACTGCCCTACGGCTTTCCCGCGCGGCGGCCCCCGCCCGGCCACTTCAGCAGAAAGCTCGCCCCACCCCTGGACAACGACCCTGTCGACCGCTCTCAATGCATCCGATGTCTCGACGACAGCGGCTAACGCCGCACCCTGGGCATCCCCAGCCCGATCCAGGAAATGATCTCGCGCTGGATCTCGTTGTTGCCGCCGCCGAAGGTGAAGATGACCGCCGAACGGTAGCCGCGCTCCAGCTCGCCGTGGAGTACGGCGCCCGCCGACCCCTCCTTCAGGGGGCCCGCGGCGGCGACGATCTCCATGAGCCACGCGTAGGCGTCCCGCCGGGCCTCGGAGCCGTACACCTTGACGGCCGAGGCGTCCTGCGGGGTGAGCGTGCCCTCCTGGACCGCCGTGACCATCTGCCAGTTGAGCAGCTTCAGCGCGTCCAGCCTGGTGTGGGTGCGGGCCAGCAGGCGGCGCACCCAGGGCAGGTCGGCCACGCGGCGGCCGTCGGCGAGTTTCGTCTCCATCGCCCAGCGCTGGACGTCCTGCAGGGCGCGGATCGCCATGGTGCCGTGGGCGGCGAGGGTGACGCGCTCGTGATTGAGCTGGTTGGTGATCAGCCGCCAGCCCTGGTTCTCGGCGCCGACCCGGCGGGAGACGGGGACGCGGATGTTCTCGTAGTAGCTGGCCGTGGTGTCGTGCGAGGCCAGGGTGTTGATGAGGGTGCACGAGTAGCCGGGGTCGGACGTCGGCACGAGCAGCATGGTGATGCCCTTGTGCGGCGGGGCGTCCGGGTCGGTGCGGGTGGCCAGCCACACCCAGTCGGCGGTGTCGCCGTTCGTGGTCCAGATCTTCTGCCCGTTGACGACGTACTCGTCGCCCTCGCGTACGGCCCGCGTCTTCAGCGCCGCCAGGTCGGTGCCGGCCGCGGGCTCGCTGTAACCGATCGCGAAGTCGATCTCACCGGAGAGGACGCGCGGCAGGAAGTACGCCTTCTGCTCCTCCGTGCCGAACTGCATGATCGTCGGGCCCACGGTGTTCAGCGCCATCAGCGGCAGCGGTACGCCGGCCTGGGCGGCCTCGTCGAAGAAGATGAACTGCTCCATCGCGGTCAGGCCGCGCCCGCCGTACTCCTTGGGCCAGCCGACGCCGAGCCAGCCGTCCGTGCCGAGCCGGCGGATGGTGTCCCGGTAGAAACGCTTCTGCGCAGCCGGGTCGGCGTAGCGCGCGTAGGCGTTGTCGGGCACCAGTTCCGCGAAGTAGGCGCGCAGCTCGGCGCGCAGTCGATGCTGCTCGGGCGTGTGGTCGAGATGCACGGCGCCTCCAGGCTCCACAAGGGCGGTCCTGACGGCGCACACCGTAGAACGTGTTCCAGAAATTGGGAATGGTTCTCGATGGGTCGGGGTCTCGATCAGTTGAGGGTGGCGAGGAACTCGGTGCAGGCCCGGGCACAGGAGCGGCAGACGGCCGCACTGTCCTCGGCCCCGTCCTGGGCATCGAAGGCGTGCGCGCATTCGAGGCAGACGGTACGGCACCACTCCAACTGGATCCGGATGCCGCTCTCGTCCTGCCGGTTCTGCTCGGAGAGCATGCGGCACGTGGCGTCGCACACCTCCGCGCACATGATGCCGAGGCGCCGCACGCGCTCCTGCTGCTCGGTGCCGTCCGGGTCGAAGAGGCTCGCGCGCACCGCGCAGGCCCGAGCGCACTCGGTGCACGCCTGGGCGCAGGTGAAACGATCCTCCAGGAACCGGTAGAGCTCCTGCTGGGAAGTCGACGGTGTCACACCTGGCGGGTAGCCGGACCCGGTCGCGGCAAACCCCTCGGGTCGCGGCGAACTTCCGGCACGGAGCGTGACTCCACGCTACGGAAATATGTCCGATTCACCCAGTTCCGGCAGGGGTATTCCTCTGCTATGAGTAGCGCAGCGATGCAGCTGGCCGCCGCGAGCGGCCTGATGAGTCTCGGACTCTTCGGGGTGGCCGTGGTCCTCCTCGCCCTCCTCGCCGGGGGCTTCTGGCTGGGCTCCCGCGTCAAGTACCGCGAGTCCCCGCGGCCCCGCCCGGAGGAGCAGCCGCAGCTGCCGCCCGAGGGCGCGGTGCACGAGGTCCGGGAGAACCGCGAGCCCGAGGAGATACCGCAGATACCGAAGGGCGGTCGTCCGCTCACCCCGTACGAGCTGAGCAACATGCAAACCAGGCCCAGCGAGTCCAAGGACCGGCCGCGCTGGAGCAAGGGCTCCAGCGGCTCGTTCGGCGGGGGCGGGCTGGGCGCCCACTGAAACACACTGAAACCGCGCACCACGCCAGCTGTGTCATGGGCTGTTGTCATGAGCTGACGGGTGTCATCAGCGGGTGTCGAGGCTCCCGACATGGGCCACGTTCCGGCGGTCCTCGTCGTCCCGGCTCGGCTCGGCCGTGAACCAGGCGTCCAGGATCTCCTTGAGGACCGGCTCCGAGGTCAGACGCAGACCCAGCGCCAGGACGTTGGCGTCGTTCCAGCGGCGGGCACCGTCCGCGGTGTACGCGTCCGTGCACAGGGCCGCCCGTACGCCCGGCACCTTGTTCGCGGCGATCGAGGCGCCGGTGCCGGTCCAGCAGCAGACCACCGCCTGGTCCGCCGCCCCCTCGGCCACGTCACGCGCGGCCGCCTCCGAGCAGACCGCCCACCGCGGGTCCGCTCCGGGGCGCAGGGCGCCATGCGGTCGCACCTCGTGCCCGCGCCGCCGCAGCTCGTCGACGAGGAGCCGGGCCACGGGTTCGTCCATGTCGGAGGAGACAGAGATCCGCATGGGCGCGAGCGTAGCCGGTTCGGGAGACCGGGGCGCAGCCGTTTTCGGCGGAGGAGACGGGCAGAGGTGAGCCATATGGCTCACCTCTGCGACGTCGGGGGTCAGGGTCACGACGTCGGGGGAACGAGGGGTCAGGGGTGTTCGGGCTGCTGGTCCGGGGGGACCCCGCCGCCCTCGCCGCCACCCTTGTCTCCCTTGTCGGTCCCTTGCGCACGGGCCGTCTCGCGGCGGGCCGCCTGGCGGGCCTTGAGTTCACCGACGTCTTGCGGAGTGGCGCCTCCCTTGGTGCTGCGTCGCTGCTCGGGCTGCTGTGGACTGGACATGCGCCGGACTCCCTCCGGGTGTTGGGTGGTCTGTGCCGGCCGGGTTCCCCGGGCGGCACGAGTGACTCACGGCGCCACGGGCACCGGCGGCTCGTCGTGTAGGGGACCCCCGAGAGGGCACTCGGAGCGACGGCGGCCCGCCGTATCGCGGGCGCCTCGTTCTGACTGGAGGTGGAGAAGGATGGGTCACGGCGGAAATGTCATCAACGAATTGATGACCGATCACCGGGAGGTCGAGGAGATCTTCGGCCGCATCGCCGCGCTGCCGCCCGGCGACAAGGAACGCAAGGTACTCGCCGACCAGGCCACGATCGAACTGGTCCGCCACTCGGTCGCCGAGGAGGCATACCTCTACCCGGCCGTCCGTCAGCACCTGACCGGCGGGGACGCCCTGGCCGACAAAGAGATCGAGGACCACTCCAAGGCCGAGCAGATCATGAAGGACCTGGAGGCGCTGGAGGCGGACGAGCCCGAGTTCGACCGCCTCATCAGCAGTCTGATGACCGAGATCCGGTCCCATGTGGCCGACGAGGAGCAGAACCTCTTCCCGCGCCTGGAGGCGGCCTGTCCCCCGGAGGCCCTGGACGACCTGGGCGACAAGGTCCGCCGCGCGAAGAAGACCGCACCGACCCGCCCGCACCCCTCGGCGCCGGACCACCCGCCGGCCAACAAGCTCCTTGCGCCGGGTACCGGCCTGGTGGACCGCCTGCGCGACGCGCTGTCGGGGAGGGGCAAGGAAAGCTGAGCAGGAGCAGGCGGGGCCCCGCTCGTGCGGGACCCGCCTGGTCTGGTCCGGCTTGTCCGGTAGGCGAGGGCTGGGAGGCGGGGGCCTGGCCGGCCTGCGGCGGCGCGGTGGGGCCTCGCTCGGTCTGCGGGCGGGGGCCCGCCGCGCGGCTCACGCGGCTCGGGGCTTCTTCTCGGCCGGGAGTGTCCTCCGCGCCACGGAGGGACCAGCCCCTGGGACCGCCGCCTCACCGCCCCCCGGGCCGCCGCCTCAGCCGGCGCAGCAGGCGAATCGCCTGGAGCAGGGTCAGGGGCCACAGAGCGGCGAAGCACCACGGCAGAAGGGGGTCCGAGGTGCGGATGCCCATCACGACCACGAAGACCGACGCCATCGCGAGCAGCGCGACCGCCGACGGGAGCGCCGACGGCAGCCGTACGCCCCCGTGGGGTCCGCGCATGACGCGCACCAGGCGTCGGTCTTCGGACAGGCGGGACTCGATCTCCAGCAGGGCGAGGCGCTCCAGGGGGGACAGTCGTACGTCGTCGAGGTGGTCCCAGTCGTCCACGGCAACGGCACCTTCTTCCAGCCCACGCCCGGTTCGCCCTGCCGAGTTCCCCCGACGGCCGGAGCGAAGCGGTCAGACCGAGGCCTCCCGGCCGCCCTGGACGCAGTGACTGGCGAACGCGGTACGCAGTTCGTCGCGGACCCGCCCGCTGAGGAAGGCTCCCTGGGCGAAGTCGAGGACGTCGGCGGCGACCGTGGAGAGCTTCGTGTTCGTGCGCTGGGAGATCTCCCGGAGTACCTCCCAGGCCGTCGCGGGGTCGACACCGGCGAGCACCACCACCACACCGATCGCCTGGTCCACCAGCGCGTGTGAGGAGACCGCCCGCTGGAGCTGGCCGTTCGTGGTCCGCAGCCGCTCCACTTCCCCGATCGACTCGCCCACCGACATGGGCCGCAGGGGAATACCCTTGATCGTCGCGAAGAAGGCCATGCGAATCATTCCGTCCGTCCGAGCAGCAGCCGTCCGGCCACTCCGTGCGCCTACCCCCATCCGGACCGGGCATGAGTCCCGCGACCGGTCCGCGACCGGTTGTCGCGATGTTGTCGCGATGTCTCTCCACCCGTGGGTGGGGCGGGCACTCGGCGTGTGGGTGGGGGCCGGGTTCAACCCCTGGGTGCTGGTGATCCGCCGGCCGTGCGGAGGAGTCTTGACGCATGGGCTCGCTACATTCCGCACTCGTCGCTCTCACCGGCGCCTGCGTCCTCGTCTTCGTGGCGGCGTGGATCGCCGGTGCCGTCTACTTCGGCGTCCGCAGTGAGGACGGGCTCGGCGGCTGGGTGCGCGGCCTGCGCACCACTCTGCCCCGCCGGGTCCTGCTGATCGCCGGCGTCCTCGTCCTCCGCCTGCTGCTCGAACGCTCCCCTCACTCCTGGTGGCACCACCTGCAGTTCTGGCAACCCGAACTCGCCTTGGCGGGCACTCTGTCGGCGGTCTCCTCCACCGTCTGGCTGCTGTGGTCCCGCTGGGTGCTGGGCACCATGTGGGCCAGTATCCCGATGGTCCACGAGCACCACGAACTGCGCACCGACGGCCCCTACCGCATGGTCCGCCATCCCATCTACACCGGCCTCCTGGGTCTGGTCACCGGTGCCATGCTGACCTTCGGCTTCGGCGTCTGGGTGGTCGTCCTCGCCGTCACCGTCCCCTGGCTGCTGCGCCGGGTGCGGGTCGAGGACGGCCTGATGGCCGACCGGTTCGGTGCGGCCTACGAGGCCTACCGGTCCCGCGTCCCGGCGCTCATACCCAGGCTCCGGCCGGCCCTGGGCGGGTTCCCGCACACGGGCGGCCAGTCGTAACTGCAGGCGTCTCGCGTCATGAGTCCCTCTTCGTCGCCGGCACCGGCCAGGGTCCACGCCCATGAATGCCGCCGGGCGGGTGAGATGCGGGCTACTTCACGCCGATCCAGGTCTGGACGCTCGCGAACAGGCTTGATCTCACTCGGAGTTCCCCCGGACCATGAATGGTGGATCTGTCCTGCGCAGATCGGCAGCGCATCCGATCGCCGTCCGACGGCGACGTTCAGGAGGGGCCTGGGGGGCCTGGGGGGCCTGAGGGATCCGGGGGTCCGGAGGGGCCTGCCGGCGATCCACGAAGAGTGGCCAGACGGCGGCGGTACTCCTCGTCCTCGATCTCGCCGCGTGCGTACCGCTCGGCGAGGATCCGCTCGGGGCCGTCGGCCGGACGCGTCGCCTGCCAGGCACCGCGCCCGGGGCCGTGCGGAGTGGGGCGGGCCAGGGCACGGAAGAGCAGCACACCGACGGTGATGATCAGCGCCCAGAACAGCAACGTACCGACCGACATCACGAACCAGACCCAGCCGTTCATGCCGTGGCCGTACCAGAACAACATCTGTGCCTCACCTTCCCGGGTCATCCCGTGACAAGGACCGGGTCAGCAGTTCTCTCCCTGTCCATCCTCGCTCGCGGAAGGGCGGTGGGGCGAAGGGCCCGCGGAGTGCGCCGCTGCGCGCCGGTGAGTACGGTGGCGTCCAGGTGCTCGACCTTGGTGTGGCGGCTCCGGGAGCCGCCGAGCGGGAAGTGACATGGGCGACAAGAACGCGGCGAAGCTGCCGCGCAAGGCGTACGAGAAGGAACTGCTCCGTCTGCAGATGGAGTTGGTGAAGCTGCAGGAGTGGGTGCGGGCGGCGGGCGCCCGGCTGGTGGTGGTCTTCGAGGGCCGGGACGCGGCGGGCAAGGGCGGCACCATCAAGCGGGTGGCCGAGCACCTCAACCCGCGCATCGCCCGGATCGCGGCGCTGCCGAAGCCGACCGAGCGGGAGCGCACCCAGTGGTACTTCCAGCGGTACGTCGAGCATCTGCCGGCCGCCGGGGAGATCGTGCTGTTCGACCGGTCCTGGTACAACCGGGCCGGGGTCGAGCACGTGATGGGGTTCTGCACGAGGGAGGAGCACCAGCTCTTCCTGCGGCAGTGCCCGATCTTCGAGCGGATGCTGGTCGAGGACGGGATCCTGCTGCGCAAGTACTGGTTCTCGGTGAGCGACACCGAGCAGCAGGAGCGGTTCCGGCGTCGGCTGGAGGACCCGTTGCGACGCTGGAAGCTGTCACCGATGGACCTGGAGTCGATCACGCGGTGGGAGGCGTACTCCCGGGCCAAGGACGAGATGCTGGTCCACACGGACATCTCCGAGGCGCCGTGGTACGTCGTGGAGAGCGACGACAAACGCCGGGCCCGTCTGAACATGATCGCCCACCTGCTGAGCACCGTGCCCTACCACGACGTGCCGCCGCCGGTCCTGGAGCTTCCGCCCCGTCCCGGGTCGACCGGCTACGAGCGTCCACCGCGCGACCTGCAGACCTACGTCCCCGACCATGCGGCGAACCTCTGAGCAGCCGGCCGGCACGAACCTGATCCTCCCGAGACGGCGGGCGGCGCGGCGGGGGCCTTTCGACCCGTGCCCGAGGGCCGGTCGGCCCTCTTCCCGGCGACGTCTCGCGGCTCGACCCTCGAAGGCAGGGACCGCGGCCCTCCCCCGGGACACGACGTCGACCGGGTCGCGGTGCCACGTCCTCGCGGCTCGGACGAGATGGGGCGGTCCTCTCCCGCGGTCCCCCACGAGGAGCGAGGACGTCCGCGCGGGTCTCGTGCCGGGGGGCACGACGCTCGCGCGGGGGCCGTCGCCCGTCGGCACATGGGCGGCGGCCCTTACCGCCGCTGCCTGTCCTGGACCTGAGTGGCGATGACGGCGGCCTGGATGCGCCGCTCGACGCCGAGTTTGGCGAGCAGCCGGGAGATGTGGTTCTTCACCGTCTTCTCGGCAAGGTAGAGACGCAGGCCGATCTGGCGGTTGGTCAGCCCTTCCCCGACCAGGGCGAGGATCTCCCGCTCACGTTCCGTCAGGCGCCGCAGTTCGTCCGGCTGCTCCTCCTGCCGGTGACCGCCGCGCAGCCGGGTCATCAGCCTGGTGGTGGCGTTCGGGTCGAGCAGGGACTGTCCGCCGGCCACGGTGCGGACGGCGGACACGAGGTCCGCACCCTGGATCTGCTTCAGGACATAGCCGGACGCGCCCGCCATGATCGAGTCGAGCAGGGCCTCCTCGTCGTCGAAGGAGGTCAGCATGAGGCAGGCGAGCTCGGGCATCCTGGAGCGCAGTTCCCGGCACACGGTCACGCCGTCGCCGTCCGGCAGGCGTACGTCGAGCACCGCGACCTGCGGGCGCAGTGCGGGGACGCGCACCAGGGCCTGCTCCGCCGTGCCGGCCTCGCCGACCACGGTGATGTCCGGCTCGTCGCTCAGCAGGTCGCGCACACCGCGCCGCACCACCTCGTGGTCGTCCAGCAGGAAGACCCGGATGGTACTGCCCCGCTCCCCGTCCGCCATGGGAAGCCCCCTGTTCTCGGATCGGGTCCGAGGGACCAGGACCGGTCGGCCCTGTTGTCCACCTTGCCACGGCGAACCCGCGGCACACATGCCCCTGGCCCTGAGGTCTCGCCGATGGACGAGCGAGCCAGGGCGGTTCCCGATGACGACTCGTCAGGCGCTGAGGGCGGTGCGCAGGGTGGTGGCCATCAGTTCGATGGCTTCTTTCGCCGCCGGCACCGGGCCGGTGTGCGTGAAGTAGTGGTCGACGCCCTCGAAGACACGGTGGGTGACCGGGACCCCGGCGGCTTCCAGCGCCTTGGCGTACGCGTCGCCCTCGTCGCGCAGGCGGTCGTTCCCCGCGGTGACGACCAGAGCGGGAGGCAGTCCGTCGAGGTCGTCGGCGAGTCCGGGCGAGACCAGGGGATGCGCGCGGTCGGCCGGGTCCGGGACGTAGGCGGCGGTGAAGACCCGCATGAGCCGTGGGCTGAGCAACGGCTTGGCGATCAGGGACTGCTTGGTGGCGGGGTCCGCGAGCTGGTCGAGCGGTGCCGAGTCGATGATCTGCAGCCGGGGCGAGAAGGCGGCGCGGTCCCGGGCCAGGCGACAGACCGCGGCTGTCAGGTTGGCCCCGGCACTGTGGCCGCCCACGGCGAGCCGCGAACCGTCCCAGTCGTTGGCGGGGCCGTTCCGGGCGATCCACGCCGTGACGTCGTAGGCCTGGGTGACGGCTACCGGGAAACGCTTCTGCGGTGCGACGGCGTAGTCCACGTTGATCACCACGCAGCCGGCCGTGGCGGCTATGCGGCGGCAGATGTGATCGTCCTGCTCGGGGCGCCCGACCAGGAAACCGCCGCCGTGGAAGTTGACGTACACGGGGGGCGGGACGTCGGCGGTGCTTGGTGGGCGGTAGACGACACACGTCACCGGTCCGGCGCCGGTCTCCACCCTGAGGGTCTGGGTGCGCTTGGGGGTGTCACTGAAACGCAGGTCCACGTGCACGCGGGCCATCATGCGGCCGAGCATGAGCTGGATCGCTCTGGCCTGGACGTCTGTGCTGAAGGGCATGGGGGATCCACCATCACTGGAACTTTGAAGTATCAGGAATCCTGATAATGGATGCTCGTCACTCGTTGCGCAATGGTGAGCCACGTGCAGGCCGCCGATCACCGGCGGCCGGGGCAGGCTGTTCCGCGTGACCTTTCCCGGCCGCAAGGTCGATACTGCCGGTATCAGCGTGTGACCCGAGCCGCCAACGACGACGAAGTCTCACCAGGAGGCACCCATGAAGATGCTGATCAACGTCCCGGAGACCGTGGTCGCCGATGCGCTGCGCGGGCTGGCCGCCGCCCACCCCGATCTGACCGTGGACGTGGAGAACCGGGTGATCGTACGCCGTGACGCCCCGGTGGCCGGTCAGGTCGCGCTCATCTCCGGCGGCGGGTCCGGGCACGAGCCCCTGCACGGAGGTTTCGTCGGTCCCGGCATGCTGTCGGCGGCCTGTCCCGGAGAGGTGTTCACCTCGCCGGTGCCGGACCAGATGGCACGGGCCGCGGCCGCCGTGGACAGCGGGGCGGGCGTGCTGTTCGTCGTGAAGAACTACACCGGTGACGTCCTCAACTTCGACATGGCGGCCGAGCTGGCCGAGGACGAGGGTGTCCAGGTCGCCAAGGTGCTGGTCAACGACGACGTGGCCGTCACCGACAGCCTCTACACGGCCGGCCGGCGCGGCACCGGGGCGACCCTGTTCGTGGAGAAGATCGCGGGTGCCGCCGCGGCCGAGGGGCAGCCGCTGGAGCGGGTGGAGTCCATCGGGCGTCAGGTGAACGAGAACTCCCGCAGCTTCGGTGTCGCGCTCAGCGCCTGCACCACCCCGGCCAAGGGCAGCCCCACCTTCGATCTGCCGCCGGGTGAACTGGAGTTGGGCATCGGCATCCACGGCGAGCCGGGCCGGGAGCGGCGGCCGATGATGACCTCCGGCGAGATCGCCGACTTCGCGGTGCACGCCATCGTGGAGGACATGCCCCCGCGCAGTCCGGTCCTCGTCCTGGTCAACGGCATGGGCGCCACCCCGCTGCTGGAGCTGTACGGCTTCAACGCCGAGGTCCAGCGGGTGCTCGCCGAACGCGGTGTCGCCGTGGCCCGCACCCTCGTCGGCAACTACGTCACCTCCCTGGACATGGCGGGCGCCTCGGTCACCCTGTGCCAGGTCGACGAGGAGCTGCTCAGGCTGTGGGACGCGCCGGTGAAGACCCCGGCCCTGCGCTGGGGAATGTGATACGGCGGAAGAAGCGCCCAACGCCCCTACCACGCAAGGAGATCCAGTGCTCGACGCCGACTTCTTCCGCCGTTGGATGACGGCCACCGCCGCGGCCGTCGACCGCGAGGCGGAACGGCTCACGGCCCTCGACTCGCCCATCGGGGACGCCGACCACGGCAGCAATCTGCAGCGCGGGTTCACCGCCGTCGCGGCCACCCTGGGGAAGGACGCGCCGGACACCCCGGGGGCCGTCCTGACGCTCGCCGGACGCCAGTTGATCTCGACGGTCGGCGGGGCGTCCGGGCCGTTGTACGGCACCCTGCTGCGTCGTACCGGCAAGGCGCTCGGGGAGGCCGCCGAGGTCAGCGAGGAGCAGTTGCAGGAGGCGCTGCGGGCGGGCGTGGAGGGGGTGATGACGCTCGGCGGCGCCGCACCCGGCGACAAGACCATGATCGACGCTTTGGTACCGGCCGTCGACGCGCTCGGCGACGGCTTCGCCGCCGCGCGGGCCGCGGCCGACGAGGGAGCGCGGGCGACCATCCCGCTCCAGGCCCGCAAGGGCCGGGCGAGCTATCTCGGCGAACGCAGCATCGGCCACCAGGACCCGGGCGCCACCTCGGCGGCCCTGCTGATCGCCGCGCTCGACGTGGCCTCGGGAGTGCGAGGTGAGTGACGAGGAGCCGGTCGGGATCGTGCTGGTGTCGCACAGCGCGGAGGTGGCCGCGTCGGTGGCCGAGCTGGCGAAGGGTCTCGCGGGCGGTGCCCCGGCGGTGCCCGTCGCGTCGGCGGGCGGCACCGGGGCCGGCGGGCTCGGGACCAGTGCGGAGCTGATCTCGGCCGCGGCCGCAGCCGTGGACCGGGGCCGGGGTGTCGCCGTCCTCACCGACCTCGGCAGCGCGGTGCTCACCGTGAAGGCACTGCTCGCCGAGGGCGGTGAACTCCCGGACGGGGCGCGCCTGGTGGACGCACCGTTCGTCGAGGGCGCCGTGGCAGCGGTGGTCACGGCGGCGACGGGCGCCGACCTGGACGCGGTGGAGGCTGCCGCCAGGGAGGCGTACAGCTACCGGAAGGTGTGAGCGACGGGGGCGCCGGGCGTCGGGCGGTCTCCGCGGCCCGGGCGCCGCGCACCACCGGCTCGACGGCGGGCGCTTCGGTGGCGTGGGGTCAGCCGCCGCGCACGAACCGCTGGGCCAGCCGGTCCCCCGCCGCCACCGCTGCCGCGTGGTCCTCGATGGGGGTGACCCGGGAGTTCTTGAAGACGATGTAGGTGACGCCGGAGGACACGCCGCCCCTTCGGGGGTCGCAGGGGATGCCGAGGGCCCGTGCGGTGGCGTAGGAGGCCTCGCCGATGATGTCGCGGGGGCCGGTGTCGCCGACGACCGCGTACAGGACCTGGCCCCGGTAGACCACGGCGGCGAGTGAGCCGCCCCGGACGTCGTGGGCGCTGTGGTCCCAGTGGGGGCCCGGCGCGGGCACGACGATGTAGGGGAGCTTCTCGGCGTTCAAGTGGCGGCCGTCGGACTGCTGGAAGGCGGTGGCGGGGGAGAACTGCGGGTCGGTGCGCGGGTTGCAGCGCTCGGTGCGTTGCCCGTCGCAGTCGATGTCCAGGTCGGCCTTCCAGAAGACGGCGTCCTCGGTGGCACAGACCGGCACGGTCTCGGGCTCTCCCTCGTCCGTGCGGTAACGGCCCCGGGAGACCTGGGCGCAGTCGCGCACGCGGGCCAGCAGGTCGGCGGCGGCGACTTTGCCCTCGCTGTGCAGCACGGGCTCCTTGGTGGGGTGGGCGGTGGCGGCGGGGGTGGCGGGGAGCGTCGTCGGGGCGAGCAGGGCGGCGCCGGCCGCGGCCAGAGTCAGTGACTGGACGCGCACGGACTGAAGACGCACGATGAAGGACCCTCTCCCTGGGGGACATGGAGGACACCCTGCCCAATCTGGGTCGGGTCCGATCACTCAGCGACCGCTAGGGAGCCAGATGGCGCACACTTCTGACACTTTGTGAGAAGGCAACAGGGGCCGGGAACCTGGGCCCGTGTCCGGCCCAGGCCACCCCGGCCACCCGCGCCGGCGCGGGATCGGCGACGACAGCGTTTCCGCGCCACCGGCATGAACTCCCCTGCGTTGCTGGCGAGTTCGGCCATCGGGAGTCCCAGCATACGTAACGTCCCGGACGACCCGCCAACGCGGCCCTCTTGATGCGAGGACACCGGCGGGGCCATATTGGTCCGGACCATTGCTGTCCGTCGTCCCGTCCTCCGGGAGGCCGAGCCGTGCGACGCGTTGTCCTGCCCTCCCTGGTGGTCGTCGGCGCACTGTCACTGCTCGCCGCCTGCGGCTGGGGCCGGGCGGCCGACGGCGACAGCGGCCGAATGCCCGGTGCGCCGACCGGCGTCACCGCGACGGCCGGCAGCGCCGACAGCGTGCACGTGATGTGGAACGCGGTGACCGGGGAGGGCGCCGGTGTGCGCGCCTACGCGGTGTACCGCGGCACCGTCAGGGCCGCCGAGGTCCCCGCCCCCCCCCAACGCATGGTGGACGTCACCGGGCTCAGGCCGTCCACCATGTACGTCTTCACCGTGCGGGCCCGGGACACCGATGGCCGCCTCGGCCCGCCCAGACGTCAGGTGCGGGCCCGGACACCGGCCGACACCCCGGCGGACCGCTCGGCGCCGACCCGGCCCGCCGAGCCGGCCGGCCGGGTGCTGGGCAGCCGGGCGGTCCGGTTGTCCTGGGCCCCGTCCCGGGACGACCGGGGCGTGGTGTCGTACGACGTCTACCAGGGCGACGCGAAGATCCACAGCGTCGGCGGGAACCGGACCGCGACCGTGGTCACCGGGCTGCGCCCCGGCATCCGCTACGTCTTCACGGTGCGGGCCCGGGACGCGGCCGACAACCTCTCCCCGGCGAGCGCCCCGGTGCGTCTCACCACGCCGGGGCACGACGACGGCCGCGGCACCGCCCCCACCGGCTTCCGGGCCACGACCCACCGCGCCGACGGGGCGTACTACGTCGACCTCTCGTGGAATCCGCCACCGGTGGACGGGGTCGTCACCGAGTACCAGATCCAGGTCGACGGCAGCGCGGCCACCTCCCTGGTGTGGGGCGGCACGCCACCGCCGGGGCGGGCGGCCTACAGCTTCTACCTCGGCCGTGAGGCCGGCTCCGGCCACCGGTTGCGGATCCGCGCGTGGCTGCCGGACGGCGCCTGGGGCGGCTTCTCGGCCGAGCGGACGGTGACAACGGGAATGGCCGGCTGACGGCACCGGACGGAGGGGTCCGTCACCTGTCCGGCGGCCCTCCCCATGCGGGAGCGGGCGGCGTCGCGTTGGCTGCGACTCAGGCAGCACGGACGTTTCCCGACCCCCGGCGGTGCATGGGATGTTCCGCCAACCGTGCCGCCGGAGGGCAGCCAATGCGCACTTCCCGACTCCTCCTCCGCTCCGGTCTGACCCTGGCGGCGGCAGCCGCGCTGCCCGCCGGGCTCGCCGGGCCGTCCGCAGCCGCCTCGGGCATCTCCGTGAGCGCCATCGGGTCCACGGTCTCGGTGGTCACCAGCGCGTGTGTCCAGAACAACGGCAACTGGGGCACCGCCTCCCTGCTGAGCAGCCGCCAGGCGGGCTTCGCCCAGGGCCGGCAGGTGGCACTGTCGGGCACCTCCATCAGCCAGTCCGCGGCCTGGACGGGGGTCAGCCCGGGGACGTACACCGTCGTCGTGGTCTGTTCCAACGGCAGTACCGCGGGCACCCAGTCGGTGATCGTGTCCGGCGGTTCCGGCCCGACGATCTCCTCGACGTCGACACCGGCGCCCTCCCGGGGCGTGATGGGCGGACTGGGCGGCGCCGCCCGCGACTACGGCCCCCTCACGCTGGGCGTGGGCGCGGCCCTGGTGGGCTCCGGTGTCATCGCCGCCGGCTGGTTCCTGCGCCGCCGCTCCAAGCCCCACCGGCTCTGACGCCCGCGCCCGGGGCGGCTACTCGTCCGGCAGTTCGTCCAACTCCCGCAGCGCGTGGCTGAGCCACCGCGTCCAGAAGGTCTCCAGGTCGATGCCCGCCCGCAGCACCAGGTGCCGCAGCCGGTCCTGCGGGCCGTCCCGGTCCGGCGGGAAGTCGCGCCGCTCGATCTCCTCGTACTCGGCCAACTGCCGTCGATGCAGCTCCAGATGGCGGCGCAGGTCGCCCTGGAGGCCCGCCGTGCCGACCACCGCCGCGGCACGCAGTCGCAGCAGCAGGACGTCGCGGTGCGGCTTGGGATCCTGGGACGCGGACGTCCAGCGGGCCAGTTCGGCGCGGCCCGCGGGCAGGACCTCGTACCGCTTGCGCTGCCCACGGGCCGGCTGCTCGGCCGGCAGCGTGCGGATGAACCCCTCGGCCTCCAGCTTTCCCAGCTCACGGTAGATCTGCTGGTGCGTCGCCGACCAGAAGTAGCCGATCGACTTGTCGAACCGGCGCGTCAGATCCAGCCCCGACGACGGCTTCTCCAGCAGGGCGGTGAGGATCGCGTGCGGCAGTGACATGGGCTCATCCTAGGGAGGCCGTACGGCCCCTACAGGGCCGCCGCCAGCTCGGTGCCCTGCTTGATGGCGCGCTTGGCGTCCAGTTCGGCCGCGACGTCCGCGCCGCCGATCAGGTGCGCGCTGCGCCCGGCGGCGAGCAGGTCGTCGTACAGGCCGCGGCGCGGCTCCTGGCCGGTGCACAACACCACCGTGTCGACCTCCAGCACGGTGCTGCGGCCGTCGATGGTGACGTGCAGGCCGGCGTCGTCGATCCGGTCGTACTGGACGCCCGGGACCATGGTGACGCCGCGGTGCTTCAGCTCGGTGCGGTGGATCCAGCCGGTGGTCTTGCCGAGTCCGGCGCCGACCTTGCTGGCCTTGCGCTGCAGCAGGTGGACGGTGCGCGGCGGCGTGGGCCGGCTGGGGGCGGCCAGCCCGCCCGGCGCCCGGTGGTCCATGTCGACGCCCCAGTGCCGGAAGTACGTCGCCGGGTCCTCGCTCGCCTTGTCGCCGGCGTCGGTGAGGAACTCGGCGACGTCGAAGCCGATGCCGCCGGCGCCGAGCACGGCCACCCGGTCGCCGACGGGGGCGCCGTCGCGCAGCACGTCGAGGTAGCCGAGGACGCGCGGGTGGTCGACGCCCGGGAGGTCCGGGACGCGGGGGGTGACACCGGTGGCGACCACGACCTCGTCGTAGCCGGACAGATCGGCCGCGTCCACCCAGGTGTTCAGCCGTACGTCCACGCCGTGGGTGTCGAGCTGGTGGCGGAAGTAGCGCAGCGTCTCGTCGAACTCCTGCTTGCCGGGGACCTTGCGGGCCACGTTGAGCTGGCCGCCGACCTCGCTCGCGGCGTCGAACAGGGTGACCTGATGGCCTCGTTCGGCGGCGCTGACGGCACAGGCGAGTCCGGCCGGACCGGCGCCGACGACCGCGACGCGCTTCGCGAGCCGGGTCGGGGCGAGGACCAGTTCGGTCTCGTGGCAGGCGCGCGGGTTGACCAGGCAGGAGGTGATCTGCCCGCTGAAGGTGTGGTCGAGGCAGGCCTGGTTGCAGCCGATGCAGGTGTTGATGGCCTCGGGCCGCCCGGCCGCGGCCTTGGCGACGAAGTCGGGGTCGGCAAGCATCGGACGGGCCATCGAGACGATGTCGGCGTAGCCGCCGGCCAGCAATTCCTCGGCGAGTTCGGGCGTGTTGATGCGGTTGGTGGTCACCAGCGGAACGGAGACCGCGCCCATCAGCTTCTTGGTGACCCAGGTGTAGGCGCCGCGCGGCACGGAGGTGGCGATGGTGGGGATGCGCGCCTCGTGCCAGCCGATGCCGGTGTTGATGATGGTCGCTCCGGCGGCCTCGACGGCCCGGGCGAGGGCGATCACCTCGTCGAACGACGATCCGCCCGGCACCAGGTCCAGCATCGACAGCCGGTAGACGATGATGAAGTCCTCGCCGACTGCCTCGCGCACCCGGCGGACGATCTCCACGGGGAACCGCATGCGGTTCTCGTACGAGCCACCCCAGCGGTCCTCGCGGCGGTTGGTCGGCGCGGCGATGAACTCGTTGACGAGGTAGCCCTCGGAGCCCATGATCTCTACGCCGTCGTACCCGGCGCGCCGGGCCAGGCGGGCGGCTCGGGCGTAGTCGTCGATGGTCCGCTCGACCTCGTCGTCGGTGAGGGCGCGCGGCACGAACGGGCTGATGGGGGCCTGGAGCGGGCTCGGCGCCACCAGGTCCTCATGGTAGGCGTAGCGGCCGAAGTGCAGGATCTGCATCGCGATCCGGCCGCCCTCGCGGTGGACGGCCCGGGTGATCTCCGTGTGCTGTTCGGCCTCCGCCTCGGTGGTGAGCTTGGCGCCGCCCTCGTACGGCCGCCCCTCCTCGTTCGGTGCTATGCCACCGGTGACGATGAGCCCGACCCCGCCGCGCGCCCGGGCCGCGTAGAACTCCGCCATCCGCTCGAAGCCGTTCTCGGCCTCCTCCAGGCCCACGTGCATGGAACCCATGAGCACGCGGTTGGGCAGGGTGGTGAAGCCCAGGTCGAGCGGGCTCAGCAGATTCGGGTAGCGGCTCATCCGGTCCTCCGTGCGGGTGGTCGTCGCCTGTAGTTCTAGAGGAGACGCCACCCATTGTGCAACTAGTTGCATAAACACGGGGAGGTGAGCCCGGGCACACCGGACGCGGTCAGCGGCTTTCGAGACGAAGGTGCAGGTCCCTCTCCTGATCGCCGGAGGCCGCGCAGGTCTCGTGGACGGTGAACATCGAGTCCAGGGTCGTCCGGAAGCGGTCCACGGCCCAGTAGCCGCCCTGGACGTCCGCGAGGACGGACGAGTCCAGGCGGACCGGGGTGCAGGACTTCTGGTGGGCCTCGGCAACGTCATAGGTGCCGAGCCACACCATGGGGCGGGTCTCGTGGAGCTGCTGCGGTACCTCGTCCTCGCCCCGGTCGGAGCTGAAACAGCCGCTCAGGGCGTCGAAGACGAGCCGGGCGTCCTCCTTGGAACACCCGCTGATCTCCACCGAGACGGTTTCCGGATGCGACCGCTCCGCGTCGGTCATGATCGCTCCTTTCGTGGCCGTGCTGCGGTGGAACGGGGTACCCCGCCCAGCCGCGTCCATCCTCAGGAAATCACCACCGGCCCCGGAGCACGACCGGTGCGGGCCGGCTCTCGGGTTGCCGGAGTCCCGCTGATACGGCTCGATGCAGTGCACCGCGCCGACGTGCCGACTTCGGCGCACGCCCGCCGCCGTGTTGAGAGATGGTGGAGAGAGACGGCGACGGCGACGGAGAGTCGGGTGTGAGCACGGTGGAACAAGGGGAGTCGGCACGGGGGACGACGTGCCGTGCGGACGTCCGAAGGCGGTGCGTGGCATGACTGCAGCCAGGGCCCCCGCGGTCGAGGGGGGCGAACCCGCGCGCGGGCCGGTACGCCCGGGCGGACTGCTCGACGTGCTGGGCGTGGCCTCGGTGGTGCTGGACTCCGAGGGACGCATCGTGCTGTGGAGCCCCCAGGCGGAGGAACTGTTCGGCTACCGGGCCGATGAGGCGCTCGGGCAGTACGCGGCCCGGCTGATGGTCCACGAGCGGCACGTCCACCTGGTCGGCAAGCTGTTCGCGGACGTCATGCGCACCGGTCAGAGCTGGGCCGGCGGCTTCCCCATCCGGCTCAAGGACGGCAGCACCCGGGTGGTCGAGTTCCGCAACATGCGGCTGCTGGACGACCACGGCGACGTGTACGCGCTGGGGCTCGCCGCCGACCAGTCGACCGTGCGCCGGCTGGAGCAGGACGTGGCGCTGTCCGAACGGATGGTGGCGCAGTCGCCGATCGGCCTCGCCGTGCTCGACACCGAGCTGCGGTTCGTGTCGGTCAACCCCGCCCTGGAGAAGATCAACGGGCGGCCCGCCGAGGACCACGTGGGGCGGACCATGCGGGAGGTGGCCCCCGGGCTGGACTCCGACGCCCTGGAGGCCGCGGCGCTCCGGGTCCTCGGCACCGGCGAACCGCTGGTCGACTGGTCCATCGTGGGCCGTACCCCGGCCGACCCCGACGAGGACCACGCCTGGTCCCTGTCGCTGTACCGGCTCGAGGACGCCATGGGCAACGTGCTGGGCGTGGCGGGCTCGATGGTGGACGTCACCGAGCAGTACCGGGCGGGGATCGAGGCGGAGACGGCACGGCGCCGCCTCGCGGTGATCGCCGACGCCTCGGCCCGGATCGGCACCACCCTGGAACTGGACCGCACCGCCTGGGAGCTGGCCGACGTCGCGGTGCCGAAGCTGGCCGACGTGGCGGCCGTCGACCTGCTGGACGCCGTGGTGGAGGGCCGCCGCAGCACGCTGGGGCCGGCCGAGCCCGCGGTGCTGCGCGCGCTCGCCGTCCGCGCCGAGCAGGGAGCGGACGCCGTCCGGGCCGCGGACCCGCCCGGCGGGGTCACCCGCTACGCCCCGGACCGGCTGATCACCGAGTGTGTGCGCACCGGACAGGCGGTGCTGGTGGCGCGGGTGGAGGAGGAGGACCTGCCGCGTATCGCCCGCTCCCCCGAGACGGCCGTACTGCTGGGCCAGGTGGGTGTGCACTCGTATCTGGCCGTCCCGCTGATCGCGCGCGGCGAGGTGCTCGGCGCCCTCGACCTCAAGCGCACCGGCAACCCGGCGCCCTTCGACGAGGACGACCTGCTGCTGGCCCGGGAGCTGGCCGCCCGGGCGGCCGTACAGATCGACAACGCACGCTGGTACCAGAACGCCCGCAACACCGCGCTCACCCTGCAGCGCAGTCTGCTGCCCAGCGACCCGCCGGTGACCACCGGTCTGGAGGTCGCCTCCCGCTACCAGCCGGCGGGCGCCACCAGCGAGGTGGGCGGGGACTGGTTCGACGTCATCCCGCTGGCGGACGGCAGGACGGCGCTCGTGGTGGGTGACGTGATGGGCAGCGGCATCAGCGCGGCGGCCACCATGGGCCGGCTGCGCACCGCGACCACCACGCTGGCCGCGCTGGAGCTGGACCCGGCGCTGCTGCTGGAGCACCTCGACAAGACGACCTCGGGTCTGGACCACTCCATCGCGACCTGCGTGTACGCCGTCCACGACCCGCATCTGCGCCAGTGCCGGATCGCCAACGCCGGCCATCTGCCGCCGGCCCGGGTCCGCCCCGGCCGGCCGCCGGAGCTGCTCGACCTGCCGACCGGGGTGCCGCTGGGGGTGGGCGGCGTCGGCTTCACCACCGTCACCGTCGACTTCGAGCCCGGCGACGAGCTGGTGTTCTACACCGACGGGCTGGTGGAGACGCGCAGCCACTCGCTGGACGAGCGCCTCGACTTCCTGCTGTCCCTGCTGGACGACCCCGCCCGCCCGCTGGAGGAGACCTGCGACCTCCTCCTGGAGACCCTGCACCATCCCGACAACCACGACGACGTGGCACTGCTGATCGCCCGGGCGCAGGAGCTGCCGTAGACCCGTCTCACCGGGCGGGACGCACGCCGATCACCACCTGTGCGGAGAGTTCCCGTGACACCGCCATCCGGGTGCTGAGGCCGGCCCGGCCGAATGCCTCCACCGCCGCCGGGGCCTGGCGTTCGCTGGTCTCGCTCAGCAGACAGCCGCCGGGAGCGAGCCACTCGGGGGCGGCGGCGGCGACGCGGCGCAGGAGGTCCAGGCCGTCGGCGCCGCCGTCCAGGGCGGCCAGCGGCTCGTGGTCGCGGGCCTCGGCGGGCAGCAGGCCGACCTCGGCGCTCGGGACGTAGGGCACGTTGGCCGTGAGGATGCCGACGCGGCCGCGCAGGCAGGCGGGCAGGGCGTCGAACAGGTCGCCGGTGTGGACGTGTCCGCCGGCGGCGGCGAGGTTGCGGCGGGCGCAGCGCACGGCGACCGGGTCGATGTCGGCGGCGTGCACTTCGATGCCGTCGAGGGCCGCGGCCAGGGCCGCGCCGACCGCGCCGGAGCCGCAGCACAGGTCCACGACCACTGTGGCGTCCGGGCCCTGGGCCAGGGCCTGGTCGACGAGGAACTCGGTGCGACGGCGGGGCACGAAGACCCCCGGTTCCACGGTGACCCGCAGTCCGTGGAACTCGGCCCAGCCGAGGACCTGTTCGAGGGGCAGCCCGGACACGCGCCGCTCCACCATGGCGGCGGCCTCGTCGGGGGTGCGGGCGGTGGACAGGATCAACTCCGCCTCGTCCTCGGCGAAGACGCATCCGGCGGCGCGCAGCGCGCGGACGACGGCGGTGGGCGGGAGCGGGGGCACGGAGGGGGTGCGGGGCGTGCGAGGAGAGGAAGGCATGGAAGCCGAGAGCCTTTCGGGAGCCTGGGGCCGAAGGGCGCTCTCGCGGTCACCGCCTGCGGTGCACCGCACGGTCACGAGGAGAGAGCACCCGACCTGACACAGCGGTAATGGGTCCCACCTCCTCGGCTGCCTGCGACCGGGTCCGTCCGCGGTCGGGCGCCCACGATACCCCAACGGCCGTCGGCGTCCCGGATCCAACTCCCCGAAAACGCATGGCACAACGGGTGGGGGACGCTGATGCCCACTCGGACCGAGGTCGGGGACCGGGCCGGTGCGTGCGCCGCCGCGGGCGTCGATGTCGATCTCCAGCCGCGTTCCGTGGCCCGTACCCATGGCCGGGAACCCGCCGCCCGCCTCCGCCGCGGCCTGCACGCCAAGTTGCATAATGCAACTAGAATGCCGTGCATGACAGACACAGCGGCGAGGACGGCAGTGGAGACCATCCAGCGCGAGATGACGGTCTTCGCCCGGCGGGCCCGGGCGGCGGCGGGCCGTATGCACCCCGAGCTGTCGCTGGTGTCGTACACCCTGCTCGGGCATCTGGAGGAGAGCGGCGGCTGCCGGGCCACCGACCTGGCGGCGCACTACGCCCTCGACAAGTCGACGGTCAGCCGGCAGGTGACCGCGCTGGAGCGGGCCGGCCTCGTCGAGCGGCGCCCCGACCCGGAGGACCACCGCGTCCAGGTGCTGTGTCCGACCGAGGCCGGCGAGGAGATCCTCGCCCAGGTCACCCGCAACCGCCGGGCCGCCTTCCGGGAGCGGCTCGCCGACTGGCCGGAGGAGGACCTGATCCGCTTCGCGGGCTATCTGGAGCGCTACAACGCGGGGCCGCCGACGCCTGCCGCCGAGCCCGGCTGAACGGGCCCGGCTGAGCGGGCCCGGCCCGTCTTGCGGACCGTCGCGGCAGGCGTCCTCGAACCGGCCGACCCAACCCCGGTCGGAGTCCTACTAGTGCTGGATTCCTCTTTCTCGGGGTATATATCCAGGTGGCGGGGTGTTTCGGGTGCTCGGGGGCGGGTGCGGGACGGTGGTGTTACGGGCAC
>NZ_JBIAGM010000018.1:0-171185 GCF_042869815.1 Streptomyces sp. NPDC006739 | reverse complement strand
GCCCGGTTACATTCCGAACCCGGAAGCTAAGCCTCACAGCGCCGATGGTACTGCAGGGGGGACCCTGTGGGAGAGTAGGACACCGCCGAACAATTCTTGGGAAAACCCCGCATCGAAAGATGCGGGGTTTTCTGCGTTCACAGCCCTTCAGAGCCCTTCAGGGCCTTTCCAGAGCTCTTTGGGGGGTTTTGCTTTTTTTCCCGGACGGCCACCTCAGAGTCGACCCGCCGCCTTCAGAGCCAGATAGGCGTCCGCCAGCGCCGGAGCCAGATCATCAGGCGTCGCGTCCACCACCGTCACACCGTGCCGACGCAGTTGCTCGGCCGTACGATGACGTTCCGCCTGCGCCTGAGCCGCTGCCGCGGCCTCGTACACGGCCTCGGTGCTTCCGCGAGCCGCCCCCATCCGGGCGACATGCGGGTCGGCCACGGACGCCACCAGCACCGTATGCCGTTGGGTGAGCCGCGGAAGGACAGGGAGCAGGCCCTCTTCGACAGGTGCCGCGTCGAGCGTCGTGAGCAGGACGATCAGGGAGCGTCGCGGAGCCGTACGAAGTGCCGTGGCCGTGAGACCACGGGCGTCCGTCTCGACCAGTTCCGGTTCGAGCGACGCCATCGCGTTCACCAGGGACGGCAGAACGTCGCCGGCCGAGCGGCCCTGCACCAGAGCGCGGACCCGGCGGTCGTACGCCAAGAGGTCCACCCGGTCGCCTGCACGCGAGGCGAGCGCCCCGAGGAGAAGCGCCGCGTCCATGGAGGCGTCCAGACGGGGTGCGTCGCCGACGCGGCCGGCGGACGTGCGGCCGGTGTCGAGAACCAGCAGGATGTGCCGGTCACGTTCGGGACGCCAGGTGCGAACCGCGACCGTGGTCTGCCGGGCCGTGGCACGCCAGTCGATGGAACGGGTGTCGTCACCGGGGACGTACTCGCGCAGGCTGTCGAATTCCGTGCCTTCGCCGCGAGTCAGCACACTGGTGCGGCCGTCGAGTTCACGCAATCGGGCGAGTTTCGACGGCAGATGCTTTCGGCTGGCGAAGGGGGGCAGGACCCGTACCGTCCAGGGAACCTTGTGGGTGCCCTGCCGGGAGAAGAGGCCGAGGGGGCCGTACGAGCGGATGGTCACGCGGTCCGCCCGGCGATCGCCTCGACGGGTGGGGCGCAGGCGCGTCGTCGCACGTCGGCGCTCGCCTGCCGGCACGGAGAGGCGGTGACGGGATGCGGCGACCTCCGTGCCCGGCTGCCAGCTGCTCGGCGGCCAGGCGTCCCTCAGCTCGGCGCGCAGCAGGCGGAAGGAGGGGTTGGTGACGGTGAGCGTGACGTCCGCGGCCTCGCCCAGACGCGCGGAGGTGTCGCCGGACCGGGACAGCACGAGACGGCGTACGGGTGCCGCGAGCGCGAAGTCGCAGGCACAGGCCAGGGCCAGCGGGCCGTTGACCGCGAGGAGCCCCGTCCAGCCCGGTTCCCAGATACCGACGGGGAGGGAGCCGAGAGCGGCCAGGAGAGCGGCTCGTCCGGTGAGGGCCATCAGCGGGGCACCGGGACGTGGGCGAGGATCGCGTTGATGACGGAGTCGGCGGTCACGCCCTCCATCTCCGCCTCCGGGCGCAGCTGGATCCGGTGGCGGAGCGTGGGCAGAGCCAGGGCCTTCACGTCGTCCGGGATGACGTAGTCACGGCCGGTCAGCCAGGCCCAGGCGCGTGCGGTGGCGAGGAGAGCGGTGGCGCCGCGCGGGGAGACGCCCAGGGTGAGGGACGGTGACTCGCGGGTGGCGCGGCAGATGTCCACCACATAGGCCGTGATCTCCGGAGAGACGGCCGTCTTGGCGACGGCGGCTCGGGCCGCCTCCAGGTCCGCGGGACCGGCGACGGGGCGTACGCCGGCGGCGCGCAGGTCGCGCGGGTTGAAGCCCTCGGCGTGCCGGGTGAGGACGTCGATCTCGTCCTGCCGGGACGGCAGAGGGATCGTCAGCTTGAGCAGGAAACGGTCCAGTTGGGCTTCGGGCAGGGGGTACGTCCCCTCGTACTCGACCGGGTTCTGGGTCGCGGCGACCAGGAACGGTTCGGGGAGCGGGCGTGGCGTGCCGTCGACCGTGACCTGACGTTCCTCCATGGCTTCCAGCAGGGAGGACTGGGTCTTCGGCGGGGTGCGGTTGATCTCGTCCGCGAGAAGGAGGTTGGTGAAGACGGGGCCGGGCTGGAAGGAGAACTCGGCGGAGCGGGTGTCGTAGACGAGCGAGCCGGTGACATCGCTCGGCATGAGGTCCGGGGTGAACTGGACGCGTTTCGTGTCGAGTTCGAGCGCGGAGGCAAGCGTGCGGACGAGCAGCGTCTTGGCGACTCCGGGGACTCCTTCGAGGAGGACGTGTCCGCGGCACAGGAGCGCGACGACGAGGCCGGTCACGGCGGGGTCCTGGCCGACCACGGCTTTGGCGATCTCGGCGCGCAGGGCTTCCAGGGAGGCCCGGGCGGTGCCCGCGTCCCCGGTGTACCCGGCGTTGTCAGTGGTCGGGTCCATCATGGACGGCGTACCTCTCTTTCGAGGGCGTCGAGTTGATCGGTGAGTGCGATGAGGGCCGCGTCGTCGCCGGGCGGCGGTCCGAACAGGAGGGAGTGCAGGTTCTGTCCGTCGCTGTGCAGGTGGGCGGAGAGGGCGGGCAGCAGGGCCTCGGGCGCGTGCGCCTGCGGGACGGGAACGCCTACGAGGGGGGCGAGACGAGTGCGGGTGGTGGAGCGCAAGGCGGCGGCCGCGCGGTCGCGGGCGTTGGCCTTGCGGTAGAGGCGGGCGCGGCCTTCGACGGTTTCCGAGGCGCGGATCGCGACGGGGAGTCTTTCGGGCACGAGGGGACCGAGGCGACGTGCCCGCCAGAGTGCCGCCAGGGCTGCCGCGACGAAGAGCTGCAGGATGCCCCACAGCCAGCCCGAGGGGAGTAGGTCGAGCAGGCCTTTGCGTCCGCTGTTCCCGGTGGCCGAGGTGTCCGAGAGGGAGGGGAGGTACCAGACCAGATGGTGGCGGGAGCCGAGGAGTTGGAGGGCGAGCGAGGCGTTGCCCTGCTTGTCGAGGCGGTTGTTGAAGAGGATGTCGGGCGCGCCGAGGACGATGGTGTCGCCGCCTCCGGATGCCGAGGGCACACGGACCAGGGTGGCCAGGCGTTCGCTGGGGTAGCAGGAGTCGGCGTCGAGGTGGGTGGTGGTGTAGCGGATGCCGCCGGTGTCGGCGCTGCCCGCGCGCCGGGCGTCGGGCAGGGCGCAGTCGGGGTCGAGCGTCGAGCGGAGGCTGGTGGCGGGGTCCGCGGTGACCCCGGGGGCGAGCCGTTCGATGGACCAGCCGCCGGCGGCGATGAGGACGGTGCGTGCGCCGGAGGCGGCGGTCGCGGAGTGCAGCGCGGTCTGCTGAGGTCGTGTCAGCAGGTCGGGGGTGGCGACGAGGAGGGTGGTGTCCGGGCCGGCCGTGGCGCGTGCCTGGCCGAGAGTGGTGACCACGCGGGTGGACACGCCCCGGGCGGCGAGGAGTTCGGCGACGGCGCGGCTGCCGTAGGGGTCGGCGGAGCGCGGGTCCAGCTCGCCGTGGCGGGCGGTGGAGCGGACGGCGGCGATGGCGACGGCCGCCACCAGGAGCAGGACGAGGGCGAGTACGACGCCTCGCGAGCGGGTCCACACCTGGCGGGCGGTGGGCGCTGCCGAGGTGGTCGGGAGGGCGGCCTCGACGGTCATTCGGCTGCCCCCTGGCGCGTGCTGGCGGCCGTGCTGTGGACGCTGCTCGTGAGGACGGGCCTGGTGCGTTCCAGTTCGGCGTCGAGTTCGGCGATGCGGTGGTACGACTGCTGGCTCGCCCTGCGTCCGCCGTATGTGACGTCGTCGAACTCCCGGGCGGCGGCGCGCAGTCGGTCGGCGTGGGACGGAAGGAGGCGTCCGGCCTCGGCGACTGCCTCGTCGGCGGTGCGGCCGGGGCGCACGTCGAGCAGGGCCCGCTCCTCCAGGGCGCGGACGACGGCCCGCATGCGTTCCTGGACGGCCTGGTTCCAGTGGCCCTGGGCACCGTGTGCCTCGCTGGCGGCGCGGTGTTCGGCGGCGCTGCGGGGGCGGTCGTCGAAGAGGGGGACGGCGGAGGCGGGTCGGCGGCGTGGAGTGCCCAGGCGCCACCAGAGGGCGGCCAGGACCACGACGACGGCCAGGACCACGATGACGAGGCCCAGGGTTCCGCCGGGGGTCGCGGACGCGGCGGTGCTGAGGAGGCGGTCGACCCAGTGCCAGAACGCGGTCAGGGCGCGCTGGAGCAGGCCGGGGTCGTTCTCGTGGTACATCCGCTTGGACAGCTCGCGGCGCGCCGCCTCCCGTGCGGGGTCGCGGGGGGTGGTCACGGGTGGCTCGTCGCCCGAGTGGGCCAGTGAGAGCACGCCCGTGGCCTGGGCGCGCAGCAGGCAGCGTGCCGCTGATGCGGCGGCGCTCGGCAGCGCAGGTGCCGTGGTGAGGACTCCCCCCGTCAGGCTCACCCCGTCAGCTCCCGGGGGTGGGGCCGGCGACGGCGGTGCCGTAGTCCTGGACTCCGGCGGCGCGGGCCAGTTCGAGGTCGAGGGCCTCGCGGCGGATGCGGTGGTCGATGTAGAGGAGGACGGTGACACCCGCGTTGATCGGGAGCGTGACCATGGAGCCGATCATCGAGCCGATGCCGCTGACGATCAGGAACGTCCAGCCGAGGTGTCCGCTGCCGCTGGTGTTGAAGATGCTCACGGCGCCGCCACCGCCGAGTATGCCCGCGAGCAGGGTGAAGGGGATCACGACGAGCGACGAGACGATGTTGGCGATGATCGCGGCGAGCAGCTGGATGCCCAGGACGCGCCACCAGGAGCCGCGGACCAGTTTCACGGAGCGGCTCATCGCCTTCGTGATGCCCTGCTTCTCCAGCATCAGTGCGGGAGAGGCGAGGGAGAAGCGGACCATCAGCCACAGCGTGACGATGCTCGCGCCGAGCACGCCCAGGACGATCAGCGCGACGGTGGCGGCGCTGCTGCCGCCGAAGACCCCGACGACGATGCCGGGCAGTGCGCCCAGGAGCAGTACGCCGACCACGATGACCATCAGCAGCCCGAGCAGGCCGAACAGCCTCACGACCTGTGGGCGGGCGTCCCGCCAGGCCTCGCCGGCGGTCACCGGCTTGCCGAGGACGGCGCGGCTGGTGACGGTCGTCAGCAGGGCGGTCGCGATGATGGTGCCGACGATGGAGATCACCGCGACGACGCCTGTGCTGATCGCGACCTCGGTCAGGGCGCGGACCACTTCACCGAGGGTGGCGCTGGGGTCGTTGAGGGTGCCGGTGGTCGCCGTGTCGTTGAGGACCAGACCCTGCAGGAGGATCATCGCGACCTGCGTGACGGCGCCGACCGTCAGCGAGATGCCGAGGACGGTGCGCCAGTAGGTGCGCATGGTGGAGACGGCGCCGTCGAGGATCTCGCCCACGCCGAGCGGGCGCAGCGGGATGACACCGGGCTTGGCGGCGGGCGGCGGGCCGCCCCAGCCGCCGCCCCAGGCTCCGTGGCCGGGCGTGCCGTATCCGCCGGGGGCCCCGTATCCGCCCTGGCCTCCGTAACCGCTGCCGTGGCCTCCAGGGGGCCCGTAGCCTCCGGGGCCCGTGGGGGGCCGGCCGCCCCAGCCCGGGCCGGGCGGCGGGGGTGGTGGGGCCTGCCCGGGGGCCGGGGGGCCCGTGGGCGCGGACCACTGGCCTGCGGGCGGCTGCTCCTTGGACCACTTCGAGCCTGGGCCCTCGGGGTCCGCTCCCGGCTGCTCGGCGGGTTGTGCCGGCCCAGGGCGGTCGGTGGGCTCGGCGGGGCCGGACGCGCCGGGTTCCCGCCCGTCGGACGGCGAGGATCCGGGCGAGGCCCAGCCCGGAGTGTCGTTCATCGAAGCTCCTTCACGGTGCCCGTCCGCGGGACGCGGCGGCAGGTTGGCAGCCATCGTGCCATGGGGTGGGCGCCCAGGTACCGGCCGCGGTATGGGCTGGGCACCTTCAATTGTCCGCCGGATACGGGGCAGACTGACTGCATGGCTGATCAGTACGCGCAAACCGGCGAGGACAAGCGGCTGACCGAGATACCGGTGATCCGATGGGAGGAACCACCTGAAGGTCCCGTGCTGGTCCTCCTCGACCAGACGAGGCTGCCGGCCGAGGAGGTCGAGTGGGTGTGCACGGACGCGTCGGCGCTGGTCGAGGCGATCCGTTCGCTCGCTGTGCGTGGGGCGCCGCTGCTCGGCATCGCGGGGGCCTACGGCGTCGCTCTCGCTGCCGTGCGGGGATTCGACGTGGACGAGGCGGCGGTGGCGCTGGCCGGTGCCCGGCCCACCGCGGTGAATCTGTCCGTCGGCGTGCGCAGGGCCCTTTCCGCTCACCGGGCCGCGCTCGCCCAGGGCGGGGACTCCGAGTCGGCGGCCGGTGCGGCGCTGGCGGCGGCGCGGGCGCTGCACCAGGAGGATGCCGAGGCCAGCGCCCGGATGGCGGCGCACGGGCTGGCGCTGCTGGATGAGTTGCTGCCGGGTGGCGGGCACCGGATCCTCACCCACTGCAACACCGGATCGCTGGTGTCGGGCGGCGAGGGGACGGCGTTCGCGGTGGCCCTGGCCGCGCACCGGGCCGGGCGGTTGCGGCGGCTGTGGGTGGACGAAACGCGTCCGTTGCTGCAAGGTGCTCGCCTGACGGCTTACGAGGCGGCCCGCAGCGGGATGGCGTACACCTTGCTCACCGACAACGCGGCAGGTTCCCTGTTCGCGGCGGGCGAGGTGGACGCGGTGCTGATCGGGGCGGACCGGATCGCGGCCGACGGTTCGGTGGCGAACAAGGTGGGGAGCTATCCGCTCGCGGTGCTCGCGCGGTACCACCATGTGCCGTTCATCGTGGTGGCACCGGTGACGACAGTGGATCCGGAGACGCCGGACGGGGCGTCGATCGAGGTCGAACAGCGCCCCGGATTCGAGGTGACCGAGATCACAGCACCGCAGGTGCCGGTGGCGGGAGCGGGAGGCGGGATTCCGGTGGCACCCCTGGGGACCCAGGCGTACAACCCGGCGTTCGACGTGACGCCGCCCGAGTTGGTGACGGCCATCGTCACCGAGGAGGGCGCCGTTTCGCCCGTGACCGCCGAGGCTCTGGCGGAGCTGTGTGCCAGGTCACGCCAGGTAACGATTAGCTAATGGGATGATGTCGTTTATGAAGGGACGAGTCCTTGTCGTCGACGACGACAGCGCACTGGCCGAGATGCTCGGCATCGTGCTGCGTGGTGAAGGTTTTGAGCCGTCTTTTGTAGCCGACGGCGACAAGGCGCTGGCCGCTTTCCGTGAGACCAAGCCCGACCTGGTGCTGCTCGATCTGATGCTGCCGGGCCGGGACGGTATCGAGGTGTGCCGCCTGATCAGGGCGGAGTCCGGGGTGCCGATCGTGATGCTCACGGCCAAGAGCGACACCGTCGATGTCGTCGTGGGCCTGGAGTCGGGCGCCGACGACTACATCGTGAAGCCGTTCAAGCCGAAGGAGCTGGTCGCCAGGATCCGTGCGCGGCTCAGGAGGTCGGAGGAGCCGGCGCCGGAGCAGCTCGCCATCGGTGACCTGGTCATCGACGTGGCCGGGCACTCCGTCAAGCGGGACGGGCAGTCCATCGCGCTGACCCCGCTGGAGTTCGACCTGCTGGTCGCGCTCGCGCGCAAGCCCTGGCAGGTCTTCACCCGTGAGGTGCTGCTGGAGCAGGTGTGGGGTTATCGGCACGCGGCGGACACGCGGCTGGTCAACGTGCACGTGCAGCGGCTGCGCTCCAAGGTCGAGAAGGACCCGGAGCGGCCGGAGATCGTGGTGACCGTGCGTGGTGTCGGTTACAAGGCCGGACCGAGCTGACGTGTCCGGGGACAGTGCCGCTTCGGCTCCCGGCCGGTCCGGGGACCGGCCGGGGCGGCCTGTCGGCCGGAAGCCGGCGGGTTCGCGCTGGGGACGCCTCCTCGAGGGCGGGTTGTTGCAGGGCGGGGTGCAGGGCAGTCCGGTCCTGCGGCTGTTCATGCGCTGGGTGCGGCGGCCGTTGCTGCCGGTCATGCGGCTGTGGCGGCGCAACATCCAGCTCAAGGTCGTCGTCACGACCTTGCTGATGTCGCTGGGTGTCGTCCTGCTGCTCGGCTTCGTGGTGATCGGACAGGTGCGCAACGGCCTGCTGGACGCCAAGGTGAAGGCCTCGCAGAGTCAGGCCTCCGGTGGCTTCTCCGTGGCCAAGCAGAAGGCCGACGAGGCCGCCAGTGGTACCGGGGACAGCGCCTCGGCGACGGACGGGCGGCAGTCGCAGAACGTCATCCCGTGGATGAGTGACCTCGTCGAGTCGCTGTCCAGCGGTGGTCAGGGTGCCTTCGACGTCGTGACGCTGCCGGTCGGTGACGACAGCGCCGGTGGTGGTCGCAGCCCTCGTGGTTCCGGGTCCGTCGACCCGTCCGCCAGCGTGCCGGGGGACCTGCGCGACCGGATCAACAGCAGTACGACGGCCGCCCAGAGCTACACCCGCATCATCTACAGCGACGGCAAGGAGTCCCAGCCGGCCCTGGTCATCGGCAAGCAGGTCAACGACCCCAACGGTGACCCGTACGAGCTGTACTACCTCTTCCCGCTCACGCAGGAGGAGAAGTCCCTGAGCCTGGTCAAGGGCACGCTGGCGACGGCCGGGCTCTTCGTCGTCGTACTCCTCGGGGCGATCGCCTGGCTCGTGGTGCGGCAGGTCGTCACGCCGGTGCGGATGGCGGCCGGGATCGCCGAGCGGCTGTCCGCCGGGAAGCTCCAGGAGCGGATGAAGGTCACCGGCGAGGACGACATCGCCCGTCTGGGCGAGGCCTTCAACAAGATGGCGCAGAATCTCCAGTTGAAGATCCAGCAGCTGGAGGACCTGTCGCGGATGCAGCGGCGGTTCGTGTCGGACGTGTCGCACGAGCTGCGTACGCCGCTGACCACCGTGCGAATGGCCGCCGACGTCATCCACGAGGCCCGTGAGGACTTCGATCCGGTGACCGCGCGGTCGGCCGAGCTGCTCGCCGACCAGCTGGACCGGTTCGAGTCCCTGCTCGCGGACCTGCTGGAGATCAGCCGCTTCGACGCGGGCGCGGCGGCGCTGGAGGCCGACGCGATAGACCTCAGGGAGGTCGTGCGGCGGGTGGTCAGCGGGGCCGAGCCGCTCGCCGAGCGCAAGGGCACACACATACGTGTCCTCGGTGACCAGCAGCCGGTCGTGGCCGAGGCGGACGCCCGGCGCGTGGAGCGGGTGCTGCGCAACCTCGTCGTGAACGCCGTCGAGCACGGGGAGGGCAAGGACGTCGTCGTGAAGCTGGCTTCGGCGGGCGGGGCGGTCGCGGTCGCGGTGCGCGACTACGGCGTCGGCCTCAAGCCCGGCGAGGCGACCCGGGTCTTCAGCCGCTTCTGGCGGGCCGATCCGGCACGCGCGCGTACCACCGGCGGTACGGGCCTGGGGCTGTCCATCGCCCTGGAGGACGCCCGGCTGCACGGCGGCTGGCTGCAGGCCTGGGGCGAGCCGGGCGGCGGGTCGCAGTTCCGGCTGACCCTGCCCCGCACCGCCGACGAGCCGCTCAGGGGCTCGCCGATACCCCTGGAGCCCAAGGACTCGCGTCGCAACCGGGGGCTCGACGACGCCGGGCTCCCGCGCGGGGGCGAGGAGAAACGGGCGACGGTGCCGATGCAGCAGGGCGGCGGTCAGCCGCCGCTGCCGCCGCGCCCCTCGATGTCGCCGAGACTGGCCTCCGTCACCCCCGCGGCCGACCCCACCGCCCTGCCCGGCAACGGCAACGGCGCGCGTGTGGTGCCACGGCCGGCCGGACCCGTACGGCGCCAGGACGACAGGCCGGCCGGTGCGGCGCCCCGTGAGGAGAGCGCGGGCCGGCCGGACCCGGCCGCCGGGGCGCAGGACTCGAACACGTCAGGGGAGGCATTTCGTGGGCGCTGAGCGCGAGGGGGGCGCCCGGCGCCGACCGGTGCGCGCGGTGGCGTACGCCGCCTGCGGGGCCGTACTGCTGGCCGGGTGTGCCTCGATGCCCGACAGCGGGGACCTGCGGGACGTCGACTCCACGCCGCGGCAGGACACACAGGTGCGCGTCTTCGCGATGCCGCCGAAGGAGGACGCCGCGCCCGGGGAGATCATGCAGGGCTTCCTGGAGGCGCTGACCAGCGACGACCCGAACTACGACACGGCGCGCAAGTACCTGACCGCCAAGGCCGCGCGGCAGTGGACGCCCGAGCGGTCGGCCACGGTGCTGGCCAACGGGCCGAGCATCGAGTCCCTCCGTCAGGCGGTGGGCCGGGAGGACCCCGACAGCCTCACCTACGTCCTCGCGGGCAACCGGGTCGGCACCGTCGACGCGCAGCAGGCGTACGCCCCGGCCGGCGGCCCGTACAGCGGGAAGGTGCATCTGACGCGGGACCGCAAGAGCGGACAGTGGCGCATCGACACGCTGCCCGAGGGAGTCGTCATGGGTAAATCCGACTTCCAGCGCAACTACACCTCCGTCAATAAGTACTACTTTGCGTCCGACACCGTGGTCGGGGCGAGCGGGCAGCCGGTGGCGGTCGCCGATCCGGTGTTCCTGCGCACGCGTGTGGACCCGATGACGCAGCTGGTGCGCTCGCTGATCAACGGGCCGACCAGCTGGCTCCGGCCGGTGGTCAGATCCACCTTCCCGACCGGTACGGCGCTGAAGAAGGGCGTGTCCGGGCTGACGCCCGACGACCAGAACAGGCTGACGGTGCCGCTGAACGCCAAGCCCGCCGCGATCGGGGCGGCCCAGTGCACCCAGATGGCGGCCCAGCTGATGTTCACCCTGCGGAACCTGACGCCCACGCTGGAGTCGGTCGAGTTGCAGGGCGCCGACGGCAGCCGACTGTGCGACCTGAGCGAGCGGCGGGCCGAGGAGATCGCCTGGCACGGCGCGACGAAGCACCCCGAGTACCTGTACCTCCTCGACGGCAAGCACCGGCTGGTGCGGATGCCGGCCGCGGGCGACAGCAGCAGCGCCGTGCAGGTGCCCGGCGCGCTGGGCGAGGGCCCCAAGGACCTGCGGTCGGTCGCGGTCTCGCGCGACGAGCACAGCGCGGCGGGGGTCAGCGGCGACGGCAAGGCGCTGTACGTCACCTCGATGGCGTCCGGCGGCTCGCTCGGTGACCCCGTGGTCACCAGCCAGGGGCCGACCGAGGACGACCGCTTGACGACGCCGAGCTGGGACGCCCGCGGTGACCTGTGGGTGGCCGACCGCGATCCCCGCAGGGCCCGCCTGTACATGGCGGAGCAGGGCGCCGGCCAGCCGGTGGAGGTGCGCGTACCGGAGCTGTCCGGCCGGATCAAGGACGTCCGGGTGGCCGCCGACGGCGTGCGGATCGCGCTGGTCGTGGACAACGGCGGCAAGCAGTCCCTGCTGATCGGCAGGGTCGAGCTGGACGAGAAGTCCGGGAAGCGGCCGCAGGTCTCGGTCCTGGAACTGCGTTCGGCGGCTCCCGACCTGGAGGAGGTCACCGCCGTGGCATGGGCCGGGGACAGCCGGCTGGTGGTGGTCGGCAGCGAGCAGGGCGGTGTGAAGCAGATGCGGTACGTGCAGGTCGACGGCTCCACGCCGAACGGTCCCGCACCCGCGGCTCTCACCGGGGTGACGACGATCGCCGCCTCCGAGGACGAGCGGGTGCCGCTGGTGGCCTACTCCAAGGACGACGGGATCGTCCGGCTGCCGTCCGGGGCGCAGTGGCAGAAGGTGGTCAAGGATGGCTCCGCGCCGGCCTATCCGGGGTGACCTCTCACTCGTGTGAGTGACGTATTGCGCGCGCCTCTCGGAGTTGTCCACAGGGACTTGTCCACAGGGGTGGTGGGCCGGCCCCGGCGTTGGCACAGTGGTGGGCATGAGGGGGTGGTGGCAGGACCTCACCGACCTGGTGCTGCTGGCCGAGTGCGGGGGCTGCGGGGCGTCTCGCACGGTGCTCTGCCCGGAGTGCCGTGCGGCCCTGCACGGATCCGCACCGCGCCGGGTGCGACCGGTGCCGGAGCCGCCCGGGATGCCGCCGGTGCATGCGGCGGCTCCCTACGCGGACGAGGTGAGGGCGACGCTCCTGGCCCACAAGGAACGAGGCGCCCTGGCGCTGGCCGGACCCCTGGGGGAAGCGCTTGCGGCAGCGGTCCGGGCGGGGCTGCGGGATGACCGGCGGGCCCGGGCGGGAGCCGAGGGCTCGGCGGTCGCCGGCGGCCGGCCCGCCGGTGTGCCCGTCCTGCTGGTGCCGGTGCCGTCCGCGCGCCGGGCGGTGCGGGCACGCGGGCACGACCCCGTCCGGCGGATCGCGCTCGCGGCGGCCGGGGAGCTGCGGCGCACCGGGACACCCGCCCGGGTGGCAGCCGTGCTGCGGCAACGGCGTGAGGTGGCCGATCAGTCGGGGCTCAACTCCCGGGAGCGGCTGGTCAATCTGGCGGGCGCGCTGGAGGTGACGGCAGGCGGCGCCCGGCTGCTCGCGGGCGGGCGCGTGGTGCTGGTGGACGACCTGATCACCACGGGCGCCACGCTGACGGAGGCGGCGCGGGCCCTGCGGGAGGCGGACCCCCGCGGCGGCGGGGCGGGGGGTGTGAACGACAGCGGGGCAACGGCCGTGTACGAGGCCGCAGCTCGGGAAGTAAGGGGGGAACAGCCGACGGCCGGATCAAGGACGGAGAGGGGGAGGTACCGCGCGGCAGTGGTGGCTGCCCCGCCGGATTCCTTCGAAATGAACCGGAACTGACTGCGAACTTGCATCGTTGCAGGTAGTGAGAGGACCAATTCACCGGAACGGAGGTACGCCGCAGTAGAGGGTGACGACATCCGTCCGGGCGAGATATGTTCGGTTGTGAGGGAAAGGCGCAGGCCACACCTCTCATATCCGAATGCCGTGTGTGGGTTTTCCGCAATCACCCGCTCCGGCGGGGTGGAGATCTTGCCCATGGGGGAGGAGGAGGTGGACGTCACCGAGTCCGAGGTTCCGGGGCTCACCGGAACTTGGTGCAAAAGGGAGATGCTCCGCCGATGGAGCGGAGTGATCCGGGAACGGAGTTCTGCGTGGACATCGTCGTCAAGGGCCGCAAGACCGAGGTGCCCGAGCGGTTCCGCAAGCACGTGGCCGAGAAGCTGAAGCTGGAGAAGATCCAGAAGCTCGACGGCAAGGTGATCAGCCTCGACGTCGAGGTGTCCAAGGAGCCCAACCCCCGACAGGCCGACCGTTGCGACCGAGTGGAGATCACGCTCCGCTCCCGCGGTCCGGTGATCCGGGCGGAGGCAGCGGCCAGCGATCCGTACGCGGCGCTCGACCTGGCGGCCGAGAAACTGGACGCTCGGCTGCGCAAGCAGCACGACAAGCGTTTCTCGCGGCGCGGCGCCCGCAGGATCTCGGCGGCCGAGGTTGCCGACCACGTCCCGGGCGCGGCGACGCTCAACGGGAACGGCAACCCTGTCCATGACGAGGACGCAGACGCGGTGCCGACCAAGAAGATCGGTTCGCTGGAGGTCAAGGGCGAAGGCCCGCTCATCGTCCGCGAGAAGACCCATGTCGCCTCCCCGATGAGCCTCGACCAGGCTCTCTACGAGATGGAACTGGTCGGCCACGACTTCTACCTGTTCGTCGACTCCGAGACCAAGGAACCGAGTGTCGTCTACCGGCGGCACGCCTACGACTACGGCGTCATCCACCTCAGCACGGACCCGATGGTCGCCCAGGCGCAGCCCCCCGCGGCAGGAGGCACCCTGGGCGGCTGACGTGCCGGCCGACGGCTGAGCCGGTGCCCCTGGAGCGCGTGTGCGCCCCCAGGGGCACCGGTGTGCGACCACTTCGCACCCCGCTCGTCACCGCGGTGTCGTCCGGGCATGAAATCATGGCCGTACCGGCCCAACGGATGGGTCGTTGCCTTGGGTTGGCGATGGCAGGACCACAGGCCACAGCCTTCAGGGGGAGGAACGATGGCGGAGAGCTTCGGACCGATGCGGGACGCGGATGCCGACGACAGTGTGGTCGGCATGGGCCCTGACGCGGGCCCGGCCCGCAAGGAGCCGATCAGAGTCCTGGTCGTGGACGACCACGCCCTCTTCCGCCGTGGTCTGGAGATCGTGCTCGCGGCCGAGGAGGACATCCAGGTCGTCGGCGAGGCGGGCGACGGTGCCGAGGCCGTGGACAAGGCCGCCGATCTGCTGCCCGACATCGTGCTGATGGACGTACGGATGCCCAAGCGGGGCGGTATCGAGGCATGCACCTCCATCAAGGAGGTCGCCCCCAGTGCGAAGATCATCATGCTGACGATCAGTGACGAAGAGGCCGATCTCTACGACGCGATCAAGGCGGGCGCGACCGGTTACCTCCTCAAGGAGATTTCCACCGACGAGGTGGCCACCGCCATTCGCGCGGTCGCCGACGGGCAGTCGCAGATCAGTCCCTCCATGGCGTCGAAACTCCTCACCGAGTTCAAGTCGATGATCCAGCGCACCGACGAGCGCCGGCTGGTGCCGGCGCCGCGGCTGACCGACCGTGAGCTGGAAGTGCTCAAACTCGTCGCCACGGGGATGAACAACCGCGATATCGCGAAGGAGTTGTTCATCTCCGAGAACACCGTGAAGAACCATGTCCGCAACATCCTGGAGAAGCTGCAACTGCACTCCAGGATGGAGGCCGTGGTCTACGCGATGCGGGAGAAGATCCTGGAGATCCGCTAGGACGGGCCCTGGGCCTGTCCTAGAGCGCGGCCGATTTCCCTGGTGAGGGATTCACGGAGGTCGGGTTCGGCCATGTGCTCCACCCGTACGTCCGTGCACTCCACCCAGCTCGCCGCCTCGACCAGGGCCTGGGCCACGGCCGGGACCGCCTTCGGCCCGTCCAGGGTGACCTGCCTGGCCACCAGGGTGCGGCCCTCGCGGGCCGGGTCGACGCGGCCGACCAGGCGGCCGCCCGCCAGCACCGGCATCGCGAAGTAGCCGTACACCCGCTTCGGCTTGGGGACGTAGGCCTCCAGGCGGTGGGTGAAGCCGAAGATCCGCTCCGTGCGCGCCCGCTCCCAGATCAGCGAGTCGAACGGGGACAGCAGGGTGGTGCGGTGGCGGCCACGCGGGGGTGTCCGCAGGGCCTCCGGGTCGGCCCAGGCGGGCTTGCCCCAGCCCTCGACCGTCACCGGGACCAGACCCGAGTCGCCGATCACCGCGTCCACCTGTTCGGCCTTGAGGCGGTGGTAGTCGGCGATGTCGGCGCGGGTGCCCACACCGAGGGACTCGCCCGCCAGCCGGACCAGGCGGCGCAGGCACTCGGCGTCGTCCAACTCGTCGTGCAGCAGCGTCTCCGGGATCGCGCGCTCGGCCAGGTCGTACACCCGCTTCCAGCCGCGGCGCCGCACACAGACCACCTCGCCGTACATCAGCGCGCGCTCGACGGCGACCTTGGTGCCGGACCAGTCCCACCAGTCGTTGGTCTTCTTCGCGCCGCCCAGCTCCGTGGCCGTCAGCGGGCCCTCGCTGCGCAGTTGCTTGATGACCTGCTCGTAGGCGCCGTCGGGGAGCTGGTGGTTCCAGTGCGGGCGGTTGCGGTAGGCGCGGCGGCGGAAGGCGAAGTGTGGCCACTCCTCCACCGGGAGGATGCAGGCGGCGTGCGACCAGTACTCGAAGGCGTGCGGCCGCACGGCGGGCGCGCCGGGGGGTGCCGGTGTCCAGTAGGCGGCCTCGACGTTCTTGCGGCCCACGGCGCCCAGGCGGGCGTAGGGGACGAGTTCGTGCGAGCGGGCGAGGACCGAGATGGTGTCGAGCTGGACCGCGCCGAGATGGCGGAGGACACCGCGGACGCCTGCCCGGCGGTCGGGCGCGCCGATGAAGCCCTGGGCGTGCAGGGCTATGCGACGGGCGTCGTCTGCTGAGAGGTCGGTGGCGGGGCGCGGGGTCGTCATGGTTCCGCACGATAGGGGGTGGCACTGACAGTGCGGGCTGAGCTGGGCGGTTCATGAGCGGCGGACGGCCGTGGCGGGCCGCCGTGCCCGCGTAATCGCCGCGCCCGCGCGGGACGACTACCGCGCGTGGGCCGGCGCCGGCAGGTACGGTGCCGCCGAGGGCAGGCCCAGATCCGAGGGGAGCAGGGACCCCACCCAGCAGTCGCGGCGGACGCCCCTGTTGTTGATCCCGGCGCGCAGGGTGCCCTCCAGGGTGAAGCCGGCGCGCTCGGCCACCGCGCGGGAGGGAGCGTTTCCCACCTCGGCCTTCCATTCGACACGGTCCACGGCCAGTGCGGTGAAGGCCCAGCGGGCGACGGCGAGGGTGCCCTCGGTGACGTAGCCGTGGCCGCGGTGCTCCTTGGCGGCCCAGAAACCGATCTCGCCGACGCCCAGGGCCCGCATGGTGAGGGCCAGCATGCCCGCCAGCTCGCCCCCGGACAGGAACGCGCCGAAGGTGAACACGGAGTCGTTCGCCCAGCCGTCGGGCACCATCCGCGTGGTGAAGCTCTCGGCGTGCTCGGGCAGATAGGGCGAGGGCAACTGGGAGATCCAGCGCTGGATGTCCGGGTCCTGGGCGGCCCGGTGGACAGCCTCGGCGTCGTGGAGGCCGACCGTGCGCAGCAGAAGGCGTTCGGTGGTGAGGGTGACGGGTTCCATCGGCCGATTCTGCTCGGGTCGCATGCCGGACGCCATGGGTTTTCGCGGTGAGTGACCGCGTGATCACATTTCGCGCAATTCCTGGCCGGGATGCGGCACTATCCGCAGGGCCGGGCCGTTGTTCCATTCGAAGCAGCCGTCGCGTGGCCGGGCCTCCCGGCGTGGCCGGGTCCTCGCATACGATGGCCGTTGCTCAGTACGTCACATGGAAACCGACCGTCCTAGGCCCGACCGGCAAGGAGACCAGCCCCCGTGTCCGTCCTCTCGAAGATCATGCGTGCAGGCGAAGGCAAAATCCTGCGCAAGCTGCACCGCATCGCGGACCAGGTCAACTCCATCGAAGAGGACTTCGTCGACCTCTCCGACGCCGAGCTGCGGGCCCTCACCGATGAGTACAAGCAGCGGTACGCCGACGGCGAGAGCCTGGACGACCTGCTCCCCGAGGCCTTCGCCACCGTGCGTGAGGCCGCCAAGCGCGTTCTCGGCCAGCGTCACTACGACGTGCAGCTGATGGGGGGCGCCGCCCTCCACCTCGGCTACGTGGCCGAGATGAAGACCGGTGAGGGCAAGACGCTCGTCGGCACCCTGCCCGCTTATCTCAACGCCCTCTCCGGAGAGGGCGTCCACCTCATCACGGTCAACGACTACCTGGCCGAGCGCGACTCCGAGATGATGGGCCGCGTCCACAAGTTCCTGGGCCTGACCGTCGGTTGCATCCTGGCCAACATGACGCCGGCCCAGCGTCGCGAGCAGTACCTGTGCGACATCACCTACGGCACGAACAACGAGTTCGGCTTCGACTACCTGCGCGACAACATGGCGTGGTCGAAGGACGAGCTGGTGCAGCGGGGCCACAACTTCGCCATCGTCGACGAGGTCGACTCCATCCTCGTCGACGAGGCCCGTACGCCGCTGATCATCTCCGGCCCGGCCGACCAGGCCACCAAGTGGTACGGCGACTTCGCCAAGCTGGTCATCCGCCTGAAGAAGGGCGAGGCCGGCAACCCGCTCAAGGGCGTCGAGGAGACCGGCGACTACGACGTCGACGAGAAGAAGCGCACGGTCGCCATCCACGAGTCCGGCGTCTCCAAGGTCGAGGACTGGCTGGGCATCGACAACCTCTACGAGTCGGTGAACACCCCGCTGGTCGGCTACCTGAACAACGCCATCAAGGCCAAGGAACTGTTCAAGAAGGACAAGGACTACGTCGTCATCGACGGCGAGGTCATGATCGTCGACGAGCACACCGGCCGTATCCTCGCCGGCCGCCGCTACAACGAGGGCATGCACCAGGCGATCGAGGCGAAGGAGGGGGTGGACATCAAGGACGAGAACCAGACGCTCGCCACGATCACCCTGCAGAACTTCTTCCGCCTCTACGACAAGCTCTCCGGCATGACCGGTACGGCGATGACCGAGGCCGCCGAGTTCCACCAGATCTACAAGCTCGGCGTGGTCCCGATCCCGACGAACAGGCCGATGGTGCGCAAGGACCAGTCGGACCTGATCTACCGCACCGAGGTCGCCAAGTTCGAGGCGGTCGTCGACGACATCGCCGAGAAGCACGAGAAGGGCCAGCCGATCCTGGTCGGCACCACCTCGGTCGAGAAGTCCGAGTACCTCTCGCAGCAGCTCAGCAAGCGCGGCATCCAGCACGAGGTGCTCAACGCCAAGCAGCACGACCGTGAGGCGTCGATCGTCGCCCAGGCCGGCCGCAAGGGCGCGGTGACCGTGGCGACCAACATGGCCGGCCGTGGTACGGACATCAAGCTCGGCGGCAACCCCGACGACCTCGCCGAGGCCGAGCTGCGCCAGCGCGGCCTCGACCCCGAGGAGCACATCGAGGAGTGGGCCGCGGCCCTGCCCGCCGCCCTGGAGCGGGCCGAGCAGGCGGTCAAGGCCGAGTTCGAGGAGGTCAAGGAACTCGGCGGCCTCTACGTGCTGGGTACCGAGCGGCACGAGTCGCGCCGTATCGACAACCAGCTGCGCGGTCGTAGCGGCCGGCAGGGCGACCCGGGCGAGTCCCGTTTCTACCTCTCCCTCGGTGACGACCTGATGCGCCTGTTCAAGGCCCAGATGGTCGAGCGCGTGATGTCGATGGCGAACGTGCCCGACGACGTCCCGATCGAGAACAAGATGGTCACGCGCGCGATCGCGTCCGCGCAGTCGCAGGTCGAGCAGCAGAACTTCGAGACCCGTAAGAACGTCCTGAAGTACGACGAGGTCCTCAACCGGCAGCGCGAGGTCATCTACGGCGAGCGCCGCCGTGTCCTGGAGGGCGAGGACCTGCAGGAGCAGGTCGTCCACTTCATGGACGACACGATCGACGCGTACGTCGGCGCGGAGACCGCCGAGGGCTTCCCGGAGGACTGGGACCTGGACCGGCTGTGGGGCGCCTTCAAGCAGCTCTACCCGGTGAAGATCACCGTCGAGGAGCTGGAGGAGGCGGCCGGTGACCGGGCCGGTCTGACCGCCGAGTTCATCTCCGAGTCCATCAAGGACGACATCCACGAGCAGTACGAGCAGCGCGAAGGGCAGCTCGGCTCCGAGATCATGCGTGAGCTGGAGCGCCGGGTCGTGCTGTCGGTCCTGGACCGCAAGTGGCGCGAGCACCTCTACGAGATGGACTACCTCCAGGAGGGCATCGGCCTGCGCGCGATGGCGCAGAAGGACCCGCTGGTCGAGTACCAGCGCGAGGGCTTCGACATGTTCCAGGCCATGATGGACGGCATCAAGGAGGAGTCCGTCGGCTACCTGTTCAACCTGGAGGTCCAGGTCGAGCAGCAGGTCGAGGAGGTCCCGGTCGAGGAGGCCGAGCCGGTCGCCGAGGGCGTGCAGGACACGGTGCCGGCGCAGGCGGGTGCCCGTCCCGAGATCCGGGCCAAGGGGCTGGACGCGCCGCAGCGGCGGGAACTGCACTTCTCCGCGCCGACCGTGGACGGCGAGGGCGGTGTCGTCGAGGGCGACTTCGCCGACGACGAGGAGCCGGTGCGTTCCGAGTCCGACGGTCTGACCCGCGCCGAGCGGCGCAAGCAGTCCAAGGGCGCCCGGCGCCGCAAGAAGTAGGAAGCCGACAGCGAGGCGTGAGTCGCCTCGCCGGCCGGGAAGGGCCGGGTCACCCCGAGGGGTGCCCGGCCCTTCGGCATGACGAGGGGAACTGGACGAGGGGTACTGGTGCCGCAACAGGCGACGTTCGCCCCGTCGCGACGCCCGGCACGCGCCCCCGCTCTCGAACCGGCTTCGCCGCCTCGGGCGGGGGGGGGTGCCTCTATGTCCTTCGTCAAGCGAGGCGAGGGGTTCGGTGTTCGTAGAAGGTGCCGTCGCGGAGCATCGCGAAGAGCACGCTGATGCGGTGCCGGGCGAGCCGGAGAAGTGCCTGGGTGTGGGTCTTCCCTCTGGCCCGGCACTTGTCGTAGTAGGTGCGGGAGGCGGGATCGTGCAGGGCCGCGAACGCGGACAGGAACATGGCTCTCTTGAGCTGGCGGTTGCCGCCTCTGGGGGCGTGTTCGCCGTGGATCGAGGTCCCCGACGACTTCGTGGCCGGGGCGAGTCCGGCATAGGAGGCGAGGTGGGCGGCGCTGGGGAAACTGGTGCCGTCGCCGACGGTGACCAGCAGGACTGCCGCGGTCCTGACCGCGACCCCAGGAATCGAGGTCAGGACCGGCGAAAGAGGGTGAGCCTCCAGCAACTCACTGATCTGGACTTCCAGGGCCCGGCGTTGGCCATGGACGGCTCCGAGCGAGCGGGCCAGCGATGGCACCACGATGTCCAGCGTGTCGGTGCCGGGGACGACGACGGTCTGCTCGTCCAATGCGTCGAAGACTTCGTCGATGAGACGGGTCGCCATGCGGGGAGCCTTGGGTCGGATGACCTCCACCAGCCTGCGTCGACCGGCTTTCCGCAGCGCGGCCGGGGAGCCGTAGCGTTCGAGCAGCCAGGTGACGGCCGGGTGGTCGAGCCGGGGGCCGAGGACCCGTTCCAGGCTGGGGTGGAACTGGGTGAGCAGGCCGCGTATGCGGTTGCTGGTGCGGGTGGCCTCGGCGGCGAGGTCCTGGTCGAAGCCAACAAGGACGGTGAGTTCGGCGGTGATCTCGTCGGAGAGTTCCAGCGAGCGCAGGGTGTGGGGCATAGTGCGAGCGGCGTCCGCGATGACCGCGGCGTCCTTTGCGTCGGTCTTCGCCTCACCCGGGTAGAGGTCGGCGATCCGCCGCATCGCGAGTCCCGGCAGGTAGGCGACTTTGCAGCCCGCGTCGCGGGCGACGGTCAGTGGCAGAGCACCGACCGAGGCGGGCTGGTCCACGATCACCAGCACGGTGCCGAACTTCGCGGTGAGCTTGTCGAACACCGCTCTCAGCCTGGGCTCGCTGTTGGGTAGCTGCTTGTCCAAGACCTTCTTGCCGGCCGGGGTGAGCCCGTGGCCGTGGTGAGCGGTCTTGCCGACGTCCAGAGCGAAGAACACGTCGACGTCGCTGATGTCGTACAACCCATCCTCCCGAACGGGGTTGGTGCAGTGCTGGCCAGGACGTTGGTGCCGTACTCGCGCATCCACGTTATGCAGACCTGCCACCCACGAGGTGCCGGGCGTTGCGCTCGGCGGGGCGGTAGTCGGACCTCTCATCAGCGTCTCCATCGGCACCCTCGGGCCCGGCGACACCACCCCCCAGGTCATCTCGGACAGGGGGACACAGTCATACCGGGCCCGGAGGCCAGCGGCCCTCTTGCAGGACCGCGAAGAAGATAACGGGGACCCCCTTCGCCGCACCGGGTACAGGCCCACGTACGTCCAGTACGAGGGCCCGCACCCGGCACTCCCCCAGCCTTCGGCCGGGGGGACCCCCAGAGCACGCACCGGACGCCGCTCCTTGACGGGCAGACGTTGCCTGCCGCGGCACTAGTCGTCGTCGCGGGGCGGGCGGGGGCCGCCCAGTTCCACGGCCGTGCAGCGCCAGCGCAGGTCCGGGCCCTGTTCCAGGCGGAAGGCCATGGCGCGCAGCCGGTCGCCGGCGGCGATGCGGGCGAAGACCTCGATGGCGCCGGTGCGCGGCACGTAGTAGCCGATGTCGCGGACGACGGGGCGGGCGCCGCGGGTGCGCAGGGGGCCGCGTTCGGCGAGCTGGGCCAGCTCGTCGTACGCGCGGCCCGCGGTGTGCCGGAGCATCCAGTGCACGGGCCGCCGGCCGCTCAGCACGGCCAGCAGACGGTCGGCGAACACATCGGTGGGGCGCAGGGGCGGCGCGGCCGTTTCCGGACCCGCACAGGCCGTGTCGGTGGCCGCGGGGACGGTGCCGGGGGCCGTGACCGCGGCGGGGGGCGCCGTACGGGTGTGGGGCGTCCGGGAGGGGGTCGCGGCGGGGCGGCGGGGGTCGCGGCGGCCCGGCGGGCGGGCGCCGGGGCGGGGCTGGGCGGTCCTGGTCATGACCTTGTTCAAGGGAGTCCCCGTTCTGCGGGCCCGGAGAGTACCGGGCGGTAACTTCCTGTCGGGGATCTTGTACGGGGCCGCGGGCGGCGGCGGCAAGGAAGCGGCGGCCCCCGTCGGACCGGCGGGCAGGTTCACTTATCCGGGTGACGGGGACGGTGCCGGAGCCCGTGGGGGAGCGGCCGGGGAGGGTGATGCGCGGGGTGCCGGGTGGACGCGTCCGGGGTCATGGGCGGGGACCCGAAAGGGGACGCCCGCACGTATCCTGAAGGTCCTCCGGGAGACGCGGGAATCGTTCTCGCCGGGGCCCAGCGGAGCCTTCGACCACGGAAAGAGCGGCCAGTCATGCGCGTCTACGTCCCCCTGACCCTCCCCGGCCTCGCCGAGGCGCACAAGACGGGCGAGCTGGGGACCGGTCCGTTCGTCGCGTACGCCGTCACGCCCGCCCTGCGCGAGTGGTACGTCTCCGACGACATCGAGGAACTGGAGTACGCGGCGCTCGGCCGGGCGGCGCTGGCCTCGCTGCGGCTGCTCGCGGCCGACCCGGGCGCTGCACGCCGCAGGGTCGTGGTCGCGGTGGACGTGCCCGACGGCGCCGCGAGTGCCGATCCGGACCGTGGACTCGACCCGGCCGCGGTCGGCGAGGTGCGGGTGAGCGGGACGGTGGCGCTGGCCAAGGCGGCCGCGGTGCACGTCGACGCGGACGACGCGGAGCAGGACGTGGCCGCGGCGGCGGGGGCGCTGGAGGCGGCGGACGGCGGGGACGACGACGCGCGGTTCGTCGTGGACGGGGCCGAGGACCACGAGCTGCTGTGGTACGCCACGCAGGAGGTCCCCAACCTGGTGCGCTGACGCCCCGAACGGCCGGCGTCACTGATTGTCAGTGGCGGCGGGTACGTTTTCGGTATGGGGAAGCACGCAAACGCGCACATCGTCTGGGACTGGAACGGAACGCTGTTCCACGACAATGACGCGATCATCGGGGCGACGAACGCGGCGTTCGCCGAGCTGGGGCTGGAGCCGATCACTCTGGAGCGGTACCGGGCGCTGTACTGCGTGCCCGTCCCGCGTTTCTACGAGCGGCTGCTGGGACGGCTGCCCACCGATGCCGAGTGGGAGGTCATGGACGAGGTCTTCCACCGGTACTACGTCGAGCACCGGGTGCGGTGCCGGCTGACCGAGGGCGCGGCCGAACTGCTGGCGGGGTGGCGGTCGGCGGGGCGCAGCCAGTCGCTGCTGAGCATGTACGTGCACGACGAACTGGTTCCGCTGGTGCGCGGGTTCGGTATCGAGCCCCACTTCATACGGGTGGAGGGGCGCGTCGGGCCGTCCGGGGGCAGCAAGGCCGAGCACATGGTCCGGCACCTCGAGGCCATGAGCGCGGTGGGCATCGAGGCGGTGCGTACGGTGGTGATCGGCGACGCCGCGGACGACGCCGTCGCGGCGCGTCACGTCGGGGCCCGGGCCGTGCTCTACACCGGCGGGTCGCACAGCAGAGCCAGCCTTGAGCAGGCCGGCGTTCCGGTGGTGGACACGCTGGCGGAGGCCGTGGCGGAGGCGGAGCGGCTGGCGGCCTAGTGCCGCGGCAGGCAACGTCTGCCCGTCAAGGAGCGGCGTCCGGTGCGTGCTCTGGGGGGAGTGCCGGGTGCGGGCCCTCGTACTGGACGTACGTGGGCCTGTGCCCGGTGCGGCGAAGGGGGTCCCCCGCCCGAGGCGGCGAAGCCGGTTCGAGAGCGGGGGCGCGTGCCGGGCGTCGCGACGGGGCGAACGTCGCCTGTTGCGGCATCAGTCCTCCGCTGCCCGGTACCGGGGTCGGAAGCCGTTTCGATACGCCACTCACCCCCTCCCCGCCCCTGTGCAGAACGTCAAAGTTCGACCCCCTGTTTTGTACACATACGGCTCATGACGGGGCGGGGGTGAGGAGCGATAGCCTGGGTGGCGTGATCAGCGCGATAGTTCGCGGGGGCCTCGGTGCCTCCGCCCTGCGCCCGGACAGCACGGAACATCTCCGTGACCGGGTGGCGGTCGCTGGTCTTCGCGGGCGGGAGGAGGCCGGACGGGCCTCCAGGACGCCGAGGACGGTCCGGGGCGTGGCGGTGCCGAGAGCAGCGTCACACCTGGTGGACGCGTCGAGAATGGCCGAATACCCCCCGCTCATCTCACCTCGCGGCATAGCGTCTGAACGGACCGGACACCCCGGGCCGTGGCGTCATACCGGGAGCGAAGAGACCGTACTTCCTTCTACGTCACGCAACGGCGCGCGACAGGAGCCAGAGGACAATGCAGACCAAGCTGGACGAAGCCAAGGCCGAGCTGCTCGAGAGGGCCGCCCGGGTAGCTGAGAACAGCCCGGTCGGGGGGCACCTACCGACTGGGACGACGAGCGAGGGCACTCCGGAGACCCCGGACCAGGAATCCGTGCTCGCGTTCCTCCAGCGCTACTACCTGCACACCGCCCCGGAGGACCTCGCCGGCCGCGACCCGGTCGACGTCTTCGGAGCCGCTGTTTCCCACTACCGCCTGGCCGAGACTCGCCCCCAGGGGACCGCGAACGTGCGGGTCCACACCCCCACGGTCGAGGAGAACGGGTGGACCTGCAGCCACACCGTGGTGGAGGTCGTCACCGACGACATGCCCTTCCTCGTCGACTCGGTCACCAACGAGCTGACCCGGCGCGGACGCGGCATCCACGTCGTCATCCACCCGCAGTTCGTCGTCCGCCGCGACCTCACCGGCAAGCTCATCGAGGTGCGGCCCACCGCCCCCGGCGACGAGCTGCCGCACGACGCGCACGTCGAGTCCTGGATCCACGTCGAGATCGACCGCGAGACCGACCGCGCCGATCTGAAGGAGATCACCTCCGACCTGCTGCGCGTCCTGTCCGACGTGCGGGAGGCCGTCGAGGACTGGGAGAAGATGCGCGACGCGGCCCTGCGCATCGCCGACCAGCTGCAGGACGAGCCCATCCCCGGCGACCTCGGCGGGCCCGAGGTCGAGGAGGCCCGCGAGCTGCTGCGCTGGCTGTCCGCCGACCACTTCACCTTCCTCGGCTTCCGCGAGTACCAACTGCGCGAGGACGACTCCCTGGCCGCCGTCCCCGGCACCGGCCTCGGCATCCTGCGCTCCGACCCGCACCACTCCGGCGAGGACAGCCACCCGGTCAGCCCCTCCTTCGAGCGGCTCCCCGCCGACGCCCGCGCCAAGGCCCGCGAGCACAAGCTGCTGGTCCTGACCAAGGCCAACAGCCGGGCCACCGTCCACCGGCCGTCGTACCTCGACTACATCGGCGTCAAGAAGTTCGACGCGGACGGCAACGTGATCGGCGAGCGCCGCTTCCTCGGCCTGTTCTCCTCGGCCGCCTACACCGAGTCCGTGCGCCGGGTCCCGGTCATCCGGCGCAAGGTCGACGAGGTCCTGCGGCTCGCCGGGTTCTCGCCCAACAGCCACGACGGCCGCGACCTGCTCCAGATCCTGGAGACGTACCCGCGCGACGAGCTGTTCCAGACCCCGGCCGCCGAGCTGCAGTCCATCGTCACCTCCGTCCTCTACCTCCAGGAGCGCAGGCGCCTCAGGCTCTACCTGCGCCAGGACGAGTACGGCCGCTACTACTCGGCCCTCGTCTACCTCCCCCGGGACCGCTACACCACCGGCGTACGGCTGCGGATCATCGACATCCTGAAGGAGGAACTGGGCGGAGTCAGCGTCGACTTCACCGCCTGGAACACCGAGTCGATCCTGTCCCGGCTGCACTTCGTCGTCCGGGTCCCGCCGGGCACGGAGCTGCCCGAGCTGAGCGACAACGACAAGGACCGCATCGAGGCGCGCCTGGTGGAGGCCGCCCGCTCCTGGGCCGACGCGTTCGCCGAGGCGCTGACCGCCGAGTGCGGCGAGGAGCGCGCGGCCGAGGTGCTGCGCCGCTACAACCACGCCTTCCCCGAGGGCTACAAGGCCGACCACCCGCCGCGCGCCGCGGTCGCCGACCTGGTCCACCTGGAGCAGCTCAGCGAGGACAGGACCTTCTCGCTGAGCCTGTACGAGCCGGTGGGCGCCGCGCCCGAGGAGCGCCGTTTCAAGATCTACCAGAAGGGCGGCTCGGTCTCCCTCTCGCAGGTGCTGCCGGTGCTGAGCCGGCTCGGCGTCGAGGTCACCGACGAGCGGCCGTACGAGCTGCGCTGCGCGGACCGGACCACCGCCTGGATCTACGACTTCGGCCTGCGCATGCCCAAGCCGCAGGGCGGCGCCGGCGGTGACTACCTCGCCGACGACGGCCGTGAGCGCTTCCAGGAGGCCTTCGCGGCGACCTGGACCGGCAAGGCCGAGAACGACGGCTTCAACGCGCTGGTGCTGAGCGCCGGGCTGAGCTGGCGGCAGGCGATGGTGCTGCGCGCCTACGCCAAATACCTGCGGCAGGCGGGTTCCACCTTCAGCCAGGACTACATGGAGGACACCCTCCGCAACAACGTCCACACCACCCGCCTGCTCGTCTCCCTGTTCGAGGCCCGGATGTCGCCGGAGCGGCAGCACGCCGGGCTGGAGCTGGTGGACGCCCTGCTGGAGGAGCTGGACGCGGCCCTGGACCAGGTGGCGAGCCTGGACGAGGACCGCATCCTGCGTTCCTTCCTGACCGTCATCAAGGCGACCCTGCGCACCAACTTCTTCCAGCGGACCGAGCAGGCCACCTGGCACTCCTACGTCTCGATGAAGTTCGACCCGCGGGCCATCCCGGACCTGCCGGCACCGCGCCCGGCCTTCGAGATCTGGGTGTACTCGCCGCGGGTGGAGGGCGTGCACCTGCGCTTCGGCAAGGTCGCGCGAGGCGGGCTGCGCTGGTCGGACCGGCGCGAGGACTTCCGTACGGAGATCCTCGGCCTGGTCAAGGCGCAGATGGTGAAGAACACCGTCATCGTGCCGGTCGGCGCCAAGGGCGGCTTCGTCGCCAAGCAGCTGCCCGACCCGAGCGTGGACCGGGACGCCTGGCTGGCCGAGGGCATCGCCAGCTACAAGACGTTCATCTCGGCGCTGCTCGACATCACCGACAACATGGTGGCCGGCGAGGTCGTACCCCCCAAGCACGTCGTCCGGCACGACGAGGACGACACCTACCTGGTGGTCGCGGCCGACAAGGGCACGGCGACCTTCTCCGACATCGCCAACGAGGTCGCCCAGTCGTACGACTTCTGGCTCGGGGACGCCTTCGCCTCCGGTGGCTCGGCGGGCTACGACCACAAGGGCATGGGCATCACCGCCCGCGGTGCCTGGGAGTCCGTCAAGCGGCACTTCAGGGAGCTGGGCGTCGACACGCAGTCCGAGGACTTCACGGTCGTCGGCATCGGCGACATGTCCGGCGACGTGTTCGGCAACGGCATGCTGCTCAGCGAGCACATCCGGCTGGTCGCCGCCTTCGACCACCGGCACATCTTCATCGACCCGGTCCCGGACGCGGCCACCTCCTACGCGGAGCGCCGCCGGGTCTTCGAGCTGCCGCGCTCCAGCTGGGGCGACTACGACACCGACCTCATCTCCGCGGGCGGCGGCGTCTTCCCGCGTACCGCCAAGGCGATCCCGGTCAACGGGCACATCCGCGAGGCCCTCGGCATCGAGGAAAAGGTCACCAAGATGACCCCGGCCGACCTGATGAAGGCCATCCTCAAGGCGCCGGTGGACCTGCTGTGGAACGGCGGCATCGGTACGTACGTCAAGGCCTCCACCGAGACCCACGCGGACGTCGGCGACAAGGCCAACGACCCGATCCGGGTCGACGGCGCCGACCTGCGCGTCAAGGTCGTCGGCGAGGGCGGCAACCTGGGCCTGACCCAGCTCGGCCGGATCGAGTTCGCGCTGCACGGCGGCAAGATCAACACGGACGCCATCGACAACAGCGCGGGCGTGGACACCTCCGACCACGAGGTGAACATCAAGATCCTGGCCAACGGCCTGGTCGCGGACGGCGACATGACCGTCAAGCAGCGCAACAAGCTGCTCGCCGAGATGACCGACGAGGTCGGCCACCTCGTCCTGCGCAACAACTACGCGCAGAACGTGGCCATCGCCAACGCCCTGGCCCAGTCCAAGGACATGCTCCACGCACAGCAGCGCTTCATCCGCCACATGGTGCGCGAGGGCCACCTCGACCGGGCGCTGGAGTTCCTGCCGACCGACCGCCAGATCCGCGAGCGCCTCGGCCAGGGACAGGGCCTGACCGGCCCGGAGACGGCCGTCCTGCTGGCGTACACGAAGATCACGGTCGCCGAGGAACTGCTGGCCACCACCCTGCCGGACGACGCCTACCTGCGCGGCCTGCTGCACGCGTACTTCCCGAGCGCGCTGCGCGAGCAGTTCGCCGAGCGGATCGACGGCCACCCGCTGCGCCGCGAGATCACCACGACCGTGCTGGTCAACGACACGGTCAACACAGGTGGTACGACCTATCTGCACCGGCTGCGCGAGGAGACGGGCGCGTCCCTCGAGGAGATCGTCCGGGCGCAGACCGTGGCGCGTACGATCTTCAGCTCGGCGCCGGTGTGGGACGAGGTCGAGGCGCTCGACAACCGGGTCGACGCCGCCGTCCAGACCCGCATCCGGCTGCACTCGCGCCGTCTGGTGGAGCGCGGCACGCGCTGGCTGCTGAACAACCGGCCGCAGCCGCTCCAGCTCGCCGAGACGGTCGACTTCTTCGCCGAGCGGGTCGAGCACGTCTGGCAGCAGCTGCCCAAGCTGCTGCGCGGCGCGGACCTGGAGTGGTACCAGCACGTGTACGACGAGCTGGTCGGCGCCGGCGTCCCGGACGAACTGGCCACCCGGGTCGCCGGGTTCTCCTCCGCCTTCCCGACGCTCGACATCGTCTCGGTGGCCGACCGCATGGGCAAGGAGCCGCTGGACGTCGCCGAGGTCTACTACGACCTCGCCGACCGGCTCAGCATCACCCAGCTCATGGACCGCATCATCGAGCTGCCCCGCGCGGACCGCTGGCAGTCCATGGCCCGTGCCTCCATCCGCGAGGACCTGTACGCGGCTCACGCGGCGCTGACCGCGGACGTCCTCGCGGCCGGCAACGGCACCTCGACTCCCGAGCAGCGCTTCAAGGCCTGGGAGGAGAAGAACACGGCGATCCTGGGCCGGGCCCGCACCACCCTCGAGGAGATCCGCGGCTCGGACTCCTTCGACCTCGCCAACCTGTCGGTGGCGATGCGCACCATGCGAACGCTGCTGCGGACGCACTCGTAGCCGTACGCCGTCGCGGACGCCCCGGGCCCAGGCCGGACCGGGGCGTTCCGTTTTTTGCCGATCCTTAGACAAAAAAGATCAACGAATTTACCGTTTCCTGCTAATCAACAGGTTTCGGATAGGGTCGGCGCTGTGACAGCCAACCTCACCGAGACCCGGCCGGCAGCCCCCGTCGCCGCCCCCGCCCCGGCTCCGGCTCCAGCCCGTCCAGTCAAGCGCGTCGTGCTGGAGATCGTGAAATTCGGGGTCGTCGGGGGCAGCGGTGTCCTCGTCAACTTCCTCGTGTTCAACATGCTGTTGCACGGGCTGCGCTGGCCGGCGATGACCGCGACGGTGCTGGCCAGCTGTGTCGCGATGGCGACCAACTACCTCGGCTTCCGCTTCTACGCCTATCGCGACCGGGCCTCGCGCACCCGTCGGCAGATCGCCCTGTTCTTCGTCTTCAGCGGTCTCGGCGTCGTCATGGAAAGCGGCCTGTTCTACGTCGGCTACCACAGCCTGGAGCTGACCGGGCCGTTCGGATCGAACCTGGTCAAGGCGCTGTCGATCGTCCTCGCCTCCGCCTTCCGTTTCCTGGTCTACCGCACCTGGGTGTTCCAGCAGGATGCGCACCACACCGCCTAGCACGGCGAGTGCCGGCCGGGCCCTGCCGCAGGCCGCCGCCGCACTCGTCCTGCTCCTGATGCTCCTGGTGATCGTCCGCCTTCCCTGGGCGGGCGATCTCGGCATGCACGCCGCCACCGTGCAGCGGCTGCGGCACAGCCTGCTGCACCCGGGCAATCCGCTCGTCGACGCGGACACGGCGAGCCCGTACTACTCGCCGTGGATGCTGGTCCTCGCCACCGTCGCCCGGCTCACCGGGCTGTCGGTGTTCGTCGTGCTGCGCATGGGCGCGGTGGTCGGGCTCGGACTGCTGGTCACCGGGGTGTGGCGGTACGTCCGGACGCTGAGCGCGCACCGTGCCGCGCCGGCGCTGGCGCTGCTGTGCCTGGTGTTCCTCTGGGGGCCGTCGCTGCTCAACTGGAGCGGCTTCATCGGCCTGAACTCGCTGGCGCTGACGATCGCGTACCCCAGCGTGTTCGCACTCGGGCTGTCCTTCCACTTCTGGGCGTGGCTGACGCGGGCACTGCGCGAGGATGCCGCGTGGGGGCGGTGGCTGTGGCTGGGGGCGCTGTGGTCGCTGATCCTGCTGTGCCACCAGTTCACCGGCGTGGTGGCCTCCCTGGGCGCCCTGGCCATGGTGATCGCGGCGCGGCCGGCCCGCGCCGTGCTGCTGCGGCTCGCCGCCGCGCTGGCGCTGGGCGTGGTCGTGCTGTGGCTGTGGCCGTACTACGACTTCTTCTCCCTCTTCTCCGCGGGCGGGGACCTGGAGGCCATCCACGAGCCGCTGTACGAGCACCTTCTCGGCCGGTTCGGGCTGGTGCTGCTCGGGGTGGCGGCGCTGGGCCTGCGCTGGCGGCGGGACCGCTGGGATCCGCTGGTGCTGTTCTTCCTGCTGGGCGTCCTGATGTTCGCCGCGGGCGGTCTGTCCGGCCACTACTCCTGGGGCCGGGCGCTGCCCGCCGCGCTGATCCCCGCGCAGCTCGCCGCCGCGCTGGAGGTCGTGTCGGCGGGGCGGCGGTCCCTCCGGACCGGGGTGGCGTGTGTGCTCGGCGCCGGTCTGGCCGTCGGGGCGTGGGCGCAGGCCGGCACCCTCGGGTACGTGACGGGACGGGCGGCGCTGCCGTCGCCCGTCGCGGCGAAGTACCAGACGCCGTGGGTCGGCTACCACTGGCTCACGCCGTGGGTGAAGTACGGCGATGTGGTGATGGCCCGGACGACTCCGGCACGCCAGATCCCCGCGTACGGGCCCTACACCGTGGCGCCGGGATATCCGGACATCTTCCTGCCGGACGCGGCGCGGCGGGAGGCGGCGGTGGAACGATACTTCGCCTCAGGTACCCCGGCGACGGAGCGTGCGGCCATTCTGCACCGGTACGACGTGCGCTGGGTGGTGGGCTCGCGCCGCCTGGCGGGGCCGGGCCTGCGCAAGGTGACCGGGGGACCGGCCCACCAGGTCCTGTACCGGGTGGTGCCCTGAGGCGCGGACATGACGCGCGGGCCGGTACTCGACGAGTACCGGCCCGCGCTCAGTTGCGCCCGCCTACCGCAGGACGCTCGACACCAGTTGGGCCGCCCGGCGCAGCTTGGGGTGCGCCACCCGAAGGGCGACGGGGCGGATGACACGGGCCGTTATGCCCACGGGGCGCCAGCGGATCTGGAGGCGGCCGGGGTTGCGGCCCTCCGGTTCGACGGTGACCGTGTGGGGCGTGGTACCGGAGTGGTAGTCCACCCGCGCCGTGCGGGTGGGGAACTCCAGGGGAGCCAGCAGCAGACCCGAGTTGGCGAGGCCCTGCTGGTCCAGACGGATCAGGGGGTGACGGATGCCCTCGAAGCCCTGCAGCGGTACCGGGGCCGCGGACAGGTCCACCTCGACCCGGCCCTCGAAGACGCCGGGCCGGACGGGGGCCAGACGGAAGGGGACCATCAGGCGGCGCCGGCCGGGGGCGACGATGAGGCGCGCGCGGTGCGGGCCCACGGGGAGGCGCAGACCCGGGTCGTAGGTGCGGATCGTCAGGGCGAGGGTGGCTCCCGGTCCCGGGGTCAGCTCCGTGATCTCGTGGCGGAACTGCGCGCTGGGGAAGGACCGGGTGTCCATCTCCAGGTCGGAGACGTCCAGTTCGCGGCGGGCGGCGTCGGAGGACGGGACGGTGTCACCCCAGTACACCGATCCGTCGGCGTCCGTGGTCACCTGGCGGGGGGCCACGTCGTGACCCAGGCCGCGTGCCGCCAGCTGGGCCTCGGCCAGCCGGCCGTCGCGCAGCAGCTGCAGGACGACCCGCTCCGGACGGGGCAGCCGCGCGTACGCGCCGGGGGACAGGGTGTCCAGGTACGGCGTGGTGATCTCCGCGAAGGACTCCAGCCACTCCGCGTCCCGGTAGGGCAGGTCACCCGCGTACATCCGGAAGTCGTGCTTGAGGAACTTGTAGTCCTTGTCCTCCCGCAGCGCCTCGTGCCCGCTCGCCACCAGGAACTCGTCGATCAGGTGCTGGACGTGGACGCGGTCGCGGACGTTGCTGAGCTTGTGCCGCTGGTTGGAGATCGAGGCCGCCTCGGCCGCCGCGTACGGCGCTATGTACCAGAGGTACACCGGGTCCGGGATGATCGTGAACGCCTTGGCCAGGCAGTACGCCTGGGCCGAGAACAGCTGGTCCTCGTAGTGGATGCCCTCGGGGAAGCGCAGGTCGTGGCGGTCCAGGAAGGACCGCGCGTACATCTTGCTGGTGGACAGGTGCTCGAACAGCAGCCGGGGGTCGGCCTCGATGCCCTCCACGGTGCGGCGCTCGGACACCAGGTGCGGCATCCAGGTCGAACGCTGTCCGGTGTCCACCCGGACCCGCCGGACGGCGCCCATGGTGAAGTCCACCTCGCGCTCGCGGTGCGCGGCGAGCAGCGACTCGACGGCGTGCGGCGGGAGTTCGTCGTCGCTGTCGAGGAACATCAGGTACGGCGCCCGGGCGATCTCGATGGCCCGGTTGCGGGGCGCGCTGCAGCCGCCGCTGTTCTCCGGCAGCCGCAGGTAGTGGACGCGCGCGTCCTCGGACGCCAGCCGCCGGGCCACGGCCGGGGTGTCGTCCGTGGAGTGGTCGTCGCTGATGATGATCTCGATGTTGGAGTGCGTCTGCGCACGCAGGGAGGCGACGGCCCTGGGCAGTCGTTCCGCGTCGTTGTAGACGATGACCGTCACCGTGACGTCGGGGGTCGTGGTCATGCCGTGGCCTCCTCGGGGCTCGGTGCGGGGGTGCGGTCCTCCACCGGGATCACTGGCGGCAGCGCCTCCTCGGGCTCGCCGAGGAAGACCCGCCGCACGACCCGTTCGGCGGCGCGGCCGTCGTCGTACTCGCAGAACCGGCGCCGGAAGGCGGCCCGCGCCTTCCTCGCGCTCTCGTCGTGCCAGGCACCGGAGGTGAGGATCTCGGTGAGTTCCTCCTGGGTGCGCGCCACCTGGCCCGGGGCCTCCGCCATCAGGTCGAAGTACACGCCGCGGGTCGTCGTGTACGTCTCCCAGTCGTCGGCGTAGATGACGATCGGCCGGTCGAGGTTGGCGTAGTCGAACATGATCGACGAGTAGTCCGTGACCAGCGCGTCGGCGGCCAGGCACAGCTCCTCGACGGGGTCGTACGACGACACGTCGATGATCCGGCCGGTGCGGCGCAGCCCGGTGAGCGGGGATGCGGCGCCGCCGTAGAAGTAGTGGGCGCGGACCAGCAGGACGGTGTCCTCGCCGAGGCGGTCGGCCAGCGCGGCCAGGTCGAGGCGGGGGGTGAACCCGGCCTCGTAGTCGCGGTGGGTGGGGGCGTACAGGACGGCCGTCTTGCCGGGCGGTATGCCGAGGCGCTCGCGGGCGGCGCGGACGTCGGCTGCCGTGGCGGTGTAGAAGACGTCGTTGCGCGGATAGCCGTAGTCCAGGGAGGTGTAGCGGGCCGGGTAGGCGCGCTCCCACATACGGGTGGAGTGGCTGTTGGCGCTGACGCTGTAGTCCCACTTGTCGATGCGGGCCAGCAGGGCGTTGAAGTCCAGGCCCTTGGCGGCGGCCGGGTGCTCCATCTGGTCCAGGCCCATGCGCTTGAGCGGGGTGCCGTGGTGGGTCTGGATGTGGACGGCGTCGGGGCGCTTGACGAACGCGTTGGGGAAGTTGACGTTGTTGACCAGGTACTTGGCGGTGGCCAGCGTCTCCCAGTAGCGGCGGGTGCCCGGGACCACATGGTCGGTGCCGGGCGGCAGGAGGGACGCGTTCTCGTTCGACACCACCCACACGGGGTGGATGTGCGGGGCGAGTTCGGCGAGCTTGGCGGCGATCGCGGCCGGGTTGCAGGCCACCCCGCGCTCCCAGTACGCGGCGAACACGGCCAGGTTCGGGTCGACCGGGCGGCACAGGGCGCGCCGGTACTGCTGGTCGCGGAGCTTGGCGCCGACCTGGCGCTTACGGGTGCGTACGGCCTTCTTGGCCGCGCGGCGGCTGCGGTTGGCGGCCTGGAACGCGCGGTACTTGGTGTACGCGCCCTCCTCCAGCAGGGCGTGCCGTACGCCCTCCAGACCCGCCGGGCGTTCGTGGTTCTCGGGGCGCCAGCGGACCGCGGCGAGGGAGGCGCGGCGGAAGAACTCGCGGGCCACCGCGTCGGGCAGGTTCTCGCCGGCGAAGGTGCGCACCAGGTCGCGCATCATCAGGTCGTAGAGCACCGTGCGGGCGGCGCGGCGGTCCCGGGTGTGGGGGAGCAGCGCCTCGTAGCGGTCGATGAGCGCGAACCGGTCCTCGGGGACGAGCGGCGGCAGGCTCTCGGGGCGCAACTCGCGGTTCTCGTAAGCCACCTGGTTCAGGCAGGCGATCCGGCCCGCGTGCAGCAGGGCCGCATGGGCGGCGTGCGGCTCGTCGTCGACGGCGAGCTGCTCCTGGTGTGCCCGCCAGAAGTCGGCGCGCAGGACGCGGTTGCCGAGCAGCGGGGTCAGGCGCAGCAGGTCGGCGGCCTCGTCCAGGGACAGGTCCTCGCGGCCGACGGCGGCGAGGAGGCGGCCGTCGCGGGACGGGGAGGCGGCGGTCTGCCAGGTGGTGGTGACATGGTCGAACAGGAGGACGTCCACCGTGTCCGGCAGTTCAGCGGCGCGCTCGGCGAGCAGCCGGGGCGTGCCGGCGGGCAGGCCGTCCTTGGCGTGCACGAAGTGCAGCCAGCGGCCGGTCGCCCGCGCCGCGCCGGCCACCCGGGCCGCCGCGTCCGAGGTGCCCTCCGGGAGCGGCACCACGACCGTCTCCGGGGTGTGTCCCTCGGCCGCCTCCCGCGCCCAGTCGCCGACGGCGGCGACGATCACCTCGGCGGTCGGCAACGGACGGGTGTCCAGCGCGTCTAGCAGCTCCGTCAAGTGTCCCTGGGCATTTGGCCCATGGACGATGACGCTGAGTTCTGGCATCGCGGTGGACTCCTTCATCTCGTCGTCTCCGGGCGCACCTTTCCCGTCATACTGTCATCAAGAAGATGAAAGGGATAATCGCGCTCGCCCCCGTGGGGGCTATGGAAGGAAGAGTGACTTTCTGGGGCTGTCGGTTTCGGTCCGGCTCGTCGGCGCGTGGCGCCTTACCGGCTTCCGATCTTGCCGGATGCCGGTCTTACCGGGTTCCAGTGTCTCAGGTTCCGGGTCTTACCCGTTCCCCGTCTTACTTGGTGCCGGTCTTGCCGGCCGTCTTCTTGTCGCCGCTGAAGTCCTCGTAGGCCTTCATGACGTCCTCGGTCGGTCCGTCCATGCGCAGCTCGCCGCGCTCCAGCCAGAGCACGCGCTCGCAGGTGTCGCGGATCGACTTGTTGTTGTGGCTGACCAGGAAGACCGTTCCGGCGCTCTGGCGCAGCTCGCGGATCCGTTCCTCGGACCGCTTCTGGAAGGAGCTGTCGCCGGTGGCCAGCGCCTCGTCGATGAGCAGGACGTCGTGGTCCTTGGCGGCGGCGATGGAGAAGCGCAGCCGGGCGGCCATGCCGGAGGAGTAGGTGCGCATCGGAAGGGTGATGAAGTCGCCCTTATCGTTGATCCCGGAGAAGTCGACGATGTCCTGATAACGCTCCTTGATCTGCTCGCGGGACATGCCCATGGCGAGGCCGCCGAGGTGGACGTTGCGCTCGCCGGTGAGGTCGTTCATCAGGGCCGCGTTGACGCCGAGCAGGGAGGGCTGGCCGTGGGTGTAGATGTGGCCGTTCTCCACCGGGAGCAGGCCGGCGACCGCCTTCAGCAGTGTCGACTTGCCGGAGCCGTTGGTGCCGATCAGGCCGATCGCCTCACCCTTGTAGGCGACGAAGGAGACCTTCTTGACCGCGTGCACCCGGCGCACGCCCGCCGCCTTCTCGGCCTGCTTGCGGCGCAGTATCCGGTTGAGGGCGGCGGTGGCGGAGCCGCGGCCGGCGCCGGTGCCGTTGACCCGGTAGACGATGTCGACGCCGTCGGCGATGACGGTGGGGACCGGGGCGCCGTCCACGACGGCGCCGGGCGCCTCGGAGCGGGGGGTGGAGTCGGTGGGGGTGTTGGAGAGGGTGTCGTTCACGTTCTCAGCCACGGCCGTACGTCTCCTCAGCCTTCCAGAAGTAGATGAAGCCGCCGACCCCGGCGAGCAGGGCCCAGCCGGTCGCCGCCGCCCACACGTGCGGGGGCAGCTGCTTGGCGTGGAAGCTGTCGATCAGGGCGTACCGCATGAGGTCGATGTAGACGGCGGCCGGCTGGGACTGCAGGACGACCGTCACGACGTGCGGCAGGTGGTCCGACTTGGTGAGCTTCGTGATGTTCCACATCACGCCGGACACGTACATCCAGGTGCGCAGCACGAACGGCATCAGCTGGGCGATGTCCGGGGTCTTCGCGCCCATCCGCGCGACGATCATCGACACGCCGGCGTTGAACACGAACTGGAGGACCAGCGCCGGGATGGCCAGCAGCCAGGACGCGGCGACGGGGATGCCGAAGCACAGCAGGATGACGACCAGGGCGGCCATCGAGAACAGCAGCTGCTGGAGCTGCTGGAGGCAGAAGGAGATCGGCAGCGCGGCGCGCGGGAAGTGCAGGGCGCGGACCAGGCCGAGGTTGCCGGAGATGGCCCGGGTGCCCGCCATGATCGAACTCTGGGTGAAGGTCCAGATGAACACGCCCGTGACCAGGAACGGGACGTAGTCCTTGACGCCGTGCTTGGTGCCGAGCAGGACGCCGAAGATGAAGTAGTACACCGCGGCGTTCAGCAGGGGGTTCATCACCTGCCACATCTGGCCGAGCTTCGCGTCGCTGTACTGGGCGGTGAGCTTGGCGGTGGCGAAGGCGGTGATGAAGTGGCGCCGTGCCCACAGCTGGCGGACGTACGCCGGCAGGGAGGGGCGGGCGCCACTGACCGCGAGGCCGTGGCGGGCGGCGAGCGCCGCGAGGTCGTCGCCGACCGGGGCCGGGGTCTGGGGCGGTGTGTGGAGAACCTGGCTCACATCCGCTGCTTTCGCTCGGGGGTGGGGTGCGTGCGTCCGGGCCGCCGCCGGGGCGCGGGGCGGGGGCTCCCGTCACCCGGCGGTTCCTTACGCTTCTCTTCACGTTTTCTTACGTCAGGACGGGTCCGTATCGTCGCAACGGGAGGGTAGGCCTATTCGACGTCGGAACGCAACCGTATCGTCGTTACGCCCTATGCTGGACCGCATGACGACGAACGCCGAGGAGCCCCAGACGCGTCCGCGCCGCCGCCCCCCTGCCGGCGCGGCCGTGCTCAGAGAGGACGTGACGGACGCCATCCGCGCGGCCGTCTTCGAGGAGCTGGCGGCCGTCGGCTACGCGCGCATGTCGATCGAGGGCATCGCCCGGCGGGCGGGTGTCGGCAAGACCGCCGTCTACCGCCGCTGGCGCTCCAAGCTGCACCTGGTCCTGGACGTGGTCTCGGCGCTGGCCGTCCTGGGCCTGCCCGTGCCGGACACCGGCTCCCTGGAGGGGGATCTCGCCCTTTTGTACGAGGTGACGTCCCGTGCCCTGCGTCACCCGGTGGCCTCGCAGATCATCCCGGACCTGCAGGCGGAGGCGGCCCGCAATCCCGAGATCGCCGAGGCCATGCAGAAGGCCCTGCGCGACGGTCAGGAGGGCGTGGCCAGCAAGATCATCGCGGCGGCCGAACGGCGGGGCGAGGTCCGCACGGGCATCGACGACGAACTGGCCCTCGACATGATCTCCGGCCCCCTCTACTGGCGTGCGGTCATCATCCGCACCCCGAAACTTCCCAAGGGCTATCTGGCCACCCTGGCCCGAGCCACGGCGGCGGCCCTCAAGGCGCTCTGACCGGACGGCCGGACCGGCCGGAGCCGACGGGCCCCGCGCGCGACGTCCAGGCGTCGCACACGGGGCCCGTCGGCTCCGGGTCAGGCGGCGGATCAGGCTCGGGCGGCCTCCGGGTGGAGCCGGACCCAGCCCTCCCAGGCCGAGGTGATCATGTCCTGCACGTCGTGCTTGGCCCTCCAGGACAGCTCCGTGGCGGCGCGGTCGGCGGAGGCGACGACGCGGGCCGGGTCACCCGGGCGGCGCGGGGTGACGGTCGGCGGGCGGTCGTAGGAGGTGATCGCGTTGATGTGGTCGATCATCTCGCGCACCGAGACGCCCTCGCCGCGGCCGATGTTGAGCGTCAGCTCGCGGCCGGGGGTGGCGCGCAGGGCACGGGCGGTGGCCACATGGGCCTCGGCCAGGTCCACCACGTGGATGTAGTCGCGCACACAGGTGCCGTCAGGGGTGGGGTAGTCGTCGCCGAAGATGCGCGGGGGCGTGTCCGCCGTGAGCCGTTCGAAGACCATGGGGATCAGGTTGAAGACGCCCGTGTCGGCCAGTTCCGGGGTGGCCGCGCCGGCCACGTTGAAGTAGCGCAGGCAGGCGGCGGACAGACCGGTCGCCCTGGCCGTCGCCCGCACCAGCCACTCGCCCGCGAGCTTGGTCTCGCCGTACGGGGACATGGGAGCGCAGGGCGTCTCCTCGGTCACCAGGTCCACGTCGGGCATCCCGTAGACGGCGGCCGAGGAGGAGAACACGAAGGACGGGACACCGGCCGCCGTCACCGCGTCGAGCAGGACGCGCAGGCCCTCGACGTTCTCCCGGTAGTAGTGCAGCGGACGGTCCACCGACTCGCCCACCTGCTTCTTCGCCGCCAGGTGCACCACACCGGTGACCTCGTGCTCGGCCAGGGTGTGCGCCAGCCGGTCGGCGTCCAGGGTGGAGCCCACCACCAGCGGGATCCCCTCGGGCACGCGTGCGGTGATGCCGGTGGACAGGTCGTCGTACACCACCGCCCGCTCGCCCGCCTCGGACATCGCGCGTACGACGTGCGCGCCGATGTAGCCGGCGCCGCCGGTGATCAGCCAGGTCATCTGAGGCCGTCTCCTCGTCAGTCGGCCCGCACCCATCGGCGGGCTGTTGTTCACTCCTCAGTGAAACAGGCGCCGCAGTCTGCCACGAACCACCTTCGTCGCTCCCTGGGCCCCCGCCGCCACCCGCAGGGCCAGCGCGCCGGAGTGGGTGGCGTACGGCTGCACGAGCAGCACACCGTGCCGGGCGCTCGCGACGGCGTGCCGGCGCAGCAGACCGGCGCCCGCGACGGCGTGCGCCGTGACGTCCCGGCAAGCGCCGTCCGCGAACCGCAGCCGCAGCCGCAGATCCCAGGTGCCCGCGCCCAGCGCGTTCAGGTCGACGGGCGCTTCGGCCGTCCAGCCCTGGTCACCGGCGGCCGTGAAGGCGACCGTGGTGCGCAGGGGCGTGTGTTTGTTCTCACGCGCCTGCCACTCCACCTCCACCTCCTGCGGTCCCGCCTGCGCCACCCGTCCGTACAGCTCGTGCAGTCGCAGCCGCAGCCGGGTCCCGCGCGCCCGGGGGCGCAGTTCCGCGTCCAGCGCGAAGGGGAGCACATGGGTGGGGCGGGTCAGGTAGGGAGCGAGCGAGACCTGGGGGAGGTCCTCCGACCAGACGGGGGTGCCGTCGTCGGCGCGTGCGTAGGGCGGGCGCAGCCGGGCCGGCCGGGCGGCGAGTTCCTTCAGCCGGGGCAGGTCACGGGGCTCCGGGGACTCCAGGACGATCCGGGCGAGCAGCGGGCCGGGCGCGGTCGGGTTGGCCTCCCAGTCGGTCGCGTCGTACCCCGAGAGATACGCCCGCGTGTGCTCCCACCAGGCGCGCCGGTAGTCCTCGCCGCGCAACCCCAGTTCGCGCACGTACATCCGCATCTCGTGGTCGAGGAACTTGGCACGGGCGGCCCGCGCCAGCTCCTTCTGCCCGGCGTTCAGCAAAATGTCGTACGCCATCGCGCACGCCCGGGTGCGTGCCTGCCAGTTGTCGATGCGCCCCCGGTCCAGGGAGAGCGACAGCTGCTCGGCGGACCGCCGCACGTGCCACACGTACACCGGGTCCGGGACCAGGGCGATCCGCGGCCCGGCGGCCAGCACGCGCGCGGTGAAGACGATGTCCTCGTAGAGGAAGCGGCCGTCCGGGAAGCGGATGTCGTTCTCCCGCAGGAAGTCGGTCCGGTACAGCTTGTTGACGCACAGCGTGTCGTGGACCAGGCGGGGGCGCTGGGAGGGGCGCGCGAGAACGGCGGGCTCGCCGTACAGGGGCGCCTCCCAGGGCTGCTCCTGCCCGGAGGGCAGCTCCCGGCGCACGCACAGGCCGCTCGCCACCTCGGCGCGCGCCTGAGTGGCCGCCGCGAGCAGTGCGTCCACCGCGCCGGGCGGCAGCACGTCGTCGCTGTCCAGGAACATCACGTACGGCGCCGTCACCGTCTCGATGCCGGTGTTGCGCGGGCTGCCGCAGCCGCCGCTGTTGACGCTGCGGCTCACCACCCGCAGCCGGGGTTCCTCTGCGGCCAGACGGGACAGCAGCGCGACGCTGTCGTCGGTGGAACAGTCGTCCACGGCGACGACCTCGCGGACCGCGGACCCCTGGGCCAGTGCCGACCGCACCGCGTCGAGGACGTGGGCCGCGTCGTTGTAACCGATGACGACGACACCCACCTGGTCGGTCGGTGAGGCGGGCGCGGTCGGCGAGGCTTGCGCGGTGCGCGGGTCCTGCCGGGTGTCTCTGTGCATGGGGTCCACGGGCCGTGAGAGTAAAAAATTCTGGTAATGGCCCGTTAAGAGTAGCTGGGGGCTCGCTTCGCAAGACGATCGGATCCGGCCCGGGGTTCCCTCATCGGCACGGTCTCCCCCGAAGGCGGCCGTCCGAAGCGCCACAACCGGACGAATGCCAGCACCGCGGCGGCCGTGAGCAGCCCGTTGCGGGCGAGCATCAGCAGACAGCCCGTCCAGGTGCCCGCCATGACCTCGTGGTAGAGCGCGGGGTAGGCGACGGAGGTCAGCACCGTCGCCGCCACGATCAGCGCGGCGACCGGCCGCTGGGTGGTGTGCCGCGAGGTCAGGCAGACGGCGGCCAGGCCCAGCAGCCAGATCATGTACTGCGGGCTGAGGACCCGGCTGGTCACGGTGAACAACAGGACCGCGGTCAGCGCCGCGTCGTACGGCGTCGCCGCGCTCCAGCGCCTGGCTCGCACCCGCCACACCAGCAGCAGCGCGAACGCGGCCGCGGTGAGCGCGAGCGACGCGGTCGCGACGGCGGACACGTACGGGCCGACGAGTTCCACCGAGCCGTACCGGTAGCGCGACGTACCGGGCCAGCCGGCATGGCGCGCCAGGTTGAGCGCCGTACCGCCGAGCGACTCGATCTGTACGCCCCGGCCGCCCTGCTGCCGCAGGAAAGCGAACGGGTTGTCGAACGACATCACGAAGAACGCCAGGGACACGGTCCCGGTGGCCGCCGCGCACAGCCACGCGGACCGCGTCCTGTGCCCCCGGTGCGTGCCGAACAGCACCAGCCCCGGCCACACCTTCACCAGCGCGCCCAGCGCCGCGAAGGCCCCGGCCGCGCGCGCGGAGCGCGACAGTGCCAGCAGGGAGACGACGGCCAGCGCCGTGACCGTCACGTCGTAGCGGGCGAGCGGGACGTGCAGCAGCAGCGGAAGACCGCAGGTCCACAGGGCCGCGCCGCGCAGACTGCGCCCCACACGCCCGCCCGCCCGCGCCAGCGCCCCCGTGACCAGCGCGTCGGCGGCCAGCGTGAGCACCACGAACGCCTGAAAGTACGTCAACCCCGGGACCAGGCCCGGCAGCAGCAGCACCACACCGGCGCCCGGCGGGTACTGCCACAGCGTGTCGTGGGCCGGGAAGGCGCCGTGGGACAGGACGGCGTACCAGTGGAAGTAAAGCTTCCACACCTCGCGCGCCACCGCTCCGTTACCCAGCACCGGCAGGCTGTCGTGGACGAGCAGCCACAGCATCAGGGCCCGGGTGGCGAGCCAGACGGCCGCGAGGAGGGGCAGGGGGCGGGCGGGGGTGGGCGGGACGAGGGCGTGAAGGCGGCGGTTCATCACGTGGGAGCCTAAGCCGCGCGGATGGTGTATCGACGGTGATACGCCGTCAATGCCGTGCAAAGGTTGGCTAATCGTAAAAGATCGGGCCGTGGTGAAGATCGCGCCTCTGGTGAAGCCCCGGTCGCGTCCGGCGAGTCCCTCGGGCGACGTGCCCCGCCGTACGGACCGGCGCGCGCCCGGCCGTACGCCGGTGCGTGTCGCGCGTCGGTTCCGGCATGTCCTGACCGTGTGCCCGCCGGCGCTGGTGATGCTGTTGCTCGGGCTCTGGGGGCTCGACCGGGGCGGGATGTGGCGTGACGAGGCCGTCACCTTCCAGGTCGCGCGGCGCACGGTGCCGCAGATCTGGCGGCTGCTGCACACCGTGGACGCGGTGCACGGCCTGTACTACCTCCTGATGCACGCCGTCCTCGCCGCGCACCCCGGCGAGGTACTGCTGCGGCTGCCCTCCGTGGCCGCCGCGACCCTCACGGCCGCCCTGGTGGCGGCGCTCGGCGCGCGGCTGGCCCGGCCCCGGGTGGGGCTGTGGGCGGGGCTGCTGTACGCCGTCACACCGATGGTCGGCCACTACGCGCAGGAGGGCCGCTCGTACGCCCTGGTCGCGGCCGGGGCGACCGGGGCGACGCTGCTGTTCGTGCGGGCGGCGGGAGGCGGGCGGTCCTGGTGGGCGTACGGCACCCTCCTGGGGCTCACCTGCTGGCTGCACGAGTTCGCGGTGCTGCTGCTGCTCGCGCACGCCTGTTCGCTGGCGCTGGGGCGGGTGGGCCGGCGGGTGTGGCGGGGGTGGGGGTGTGCGGCGGGGGCCGTGGTGCTGTCGCTGCTGCCGATGGTGGCGGTGTCGCGGGCGCAGTCGGCGCAGGTGGCGTGGCTGCGGGAGCCGACGGTGCAGACGGCGCAGGGGTTGTTGCGGGCGTTCGTCGGGGTGACGCCGGTCGTGTACTGGGTGTGTCTGGGGCTGGCGTTCGTGGGGGCGGGGAGGCTGGTGGGGCGGCGCGGGGAGGTCACCTGCGCGGCTGTGGCGCTGCCGTTGGCGGTGCTGCCACCGGTGTCGTTGATGCTGCTGTCGCGGTGGTCGTCGCCGCTGTACGTCGACCGTTATGTGCTGTACGCGCTGGCCGGGGCGCCGCTGCTGGTGGCGTCGGGCGCGGACCGGGTGGCCGGGTCCCTCGGGCGGCTGTGGCCCGGTGTGACGAGGAGGTGCCGGTGGCGGTCACCGCGGTCGGCGAGGACACGATCGTTCTCTTTCCCGATTCTTGCCTTCGGCGGCCTGCTGGCCATCGCCCTCGTCCCGCTCCTGCAGTTCCCCCTCCTTCGCGCCGACCGTTCCCCTGACCACCGGCCCGACAATCTGGCCGCCGTCTCCCGGGCGGCCGCACGTGTACTGCGTCCGGGTGACGCCGTGCTGTTCCTGCCGTCCCACGCAAGGGGGACGGCCTTGGCGTACCCGGGGCCCTTTCGGGGGACACGGGACGTGGCGCTCGCCCAGAACGCCGCGGCTTCCGGCACCCTGTACGGCCGGGAGGCCGCGCCGCGTGTGCTGCGGCCGAGGATCGCCGGGCTTCACCGGGTGTGGGTGGTCGCCGAGCGGGACGTCGCGGCCGGGCGATGGGTCCCGAGCGACCCCGTCGAGCGGCTGAAGATCGCCATACTGGACGAGCGGTTCGCGCCGGCCGGCGGCGAGTCCGTGGGGGACGGCGTCACCGTGCGGCTCTACGTCCGAGCGGCTCCACGTCCGCGAAGCCGCCCTCAGTCGTCCCCGGCCACTACCGGTGCCGCCGCGTCCAGGGCACTCGTGAGCCGGTCGAGGCGCTCGCGCAGTTCGCCGATCTCGGCCAGGTCGAGGCCCGTCGCCTCGGCGATCCGGCGCGGCACCTGAAGGGCCCGCTCGCGCAGCTCGGCCCCTTCCCCGGTCAGCCGGACCTGTACCGAGCGCTCGTCGCGCGCGCTGCGCTCCCGTCGTACCAGACCCGCTCCCTCCAGCCGCTTGACCAGCGGGGACAGCGTGCCGGAGTCGAGCCGCAGATGTGCGCCGAGCGTCTTGACCGGGAGGTCGCCCTGTTCCCACAGCACCAGCATCACCAGGTACTGCGGATAGGTGAGGCCCAGGTCCTTGAGGATCACGCGGTAGACGCCGTTGAAGGCGCGCGACGCGGCGTGCAGGGAGAAGCAGATCTGGCGGTCCAGGCGGAGCCAGTCGGCTTCGGAGGTGGTGGCGGTCATGGGTCCAGGATAACTCCGGCGGACCATTTAGTTGTGCACAACTTAATTGTGTGCTCTACTGGGTCTCGCAAGACACCGTGCCAGCACGGACCCCACACCACTTCAGAGGGATGGTTCTCCATGGACGCGCTCTACACCGCTGTCGCCACCGCCACCCACGGCCGTGACGGTCGCGCCGTCTCCAACGACGGCAAGATCGACGTCAAGCTGGCCCCGCCGGTGGAGCTGGGCGGCAACGGCGAGGGCACCAACCCGGAACAGCTCTTCGCCGCCGGCTACGCCGCCTGCTTCGGCAGCGCCCTCGGCCTCGTCGGCCGCCAGGCGAAGGTCGACGTCACCGACGCCGCCGTGACCGCCGAGGTCGGCATCGGCAAGCAGGGCGAGGGCTTCGGCCTGAAGGTGACGCTGCGCGTGGAGCTGCCCGACACCGTGGACGAGGCGACCGGCCGCAAGCTGGTCGAGACCGCCCACCAGGTCTGCCCCTACTCCAACGCCACCCGCGGCAACATCGAGGTCGACCTCGTCATCGAGTAAGTCCGGCGAGGTCGGACTGCCGCCCCTGCGCCGGAAGCGTCACCGACCGCCGTCCCAGGGGCTCCAGCAGCAGCGGCACTCCCACCACCGGCAGCAGCCAGGCCAGCACGATCAGCCGGCCACCCCAGACGTTGATGTCGGGGTGGCCGGCCTGCGTCATGATCCCGGTGCCCGCCGCCGCCAGCAGGAAGCAGCCGAACGCGGGCCGTCGCACGGCACCCCACGCACCCGCCGCCAGCCCCGTCACGAAGAGCGGCTCCTTGAACTGCCGGCGCAGCCACTCCTTCCAGAAGTCGCCCTCCAGGTGCAGCAGCTCCGGCCAGGGGTGCGCCCGGTCCGGGCGGGCGTAGTGGTTGGTCAGCAGGTCCTGGACGCTGTCGGTCTCCGTGGGGTAGTGCAGCAGCCGGGCGAGCAGCAGCGTGCCCAGCACCGCACAGCAGCCCGCCGCCGCGATCGCCACCACTCCGCGCCCCGGCGCCCGGCCCCGCCGACGGCGCCACAGCGCGACCGCGCCGCCCGCCCCGGCCAGGCCCACCCCGAGGAACAGCGCCTGCGAGTGCTTCACCGTGAACAGGACGAGCAGACAGCCGGCGACCAGTGCCGTACCGGCCCGGGCCCGCCCGCTCAGGGCCAGGGCGCAGCCCCACACCGCCGTCAGGGTCAGCGCCATCATCAGGCCCTCGGTCATCGGCCGCATCGCGGTCGTCCCGCACGGCAGGACGTAGTAGAGGGCCTGGCCGGTCAGCGCGAGCGGCACGGGCAGCGACAGGGTGCGCAGGACCAGGAAGACCAGGACCCCGCCCGCCACCGCCAGGACCACGCTCGCCAGCCACACCCCCCAGGTCACCCCGAACGCCGAGACGAACGGCAGCAGGAAGGCCGGATAGCCGGGCCGCACCTCGAAGATCCGCCGCAGGCGCGGCGCCACGAACGGCACGATGTGCCCGTCCGTCTGCCCGGCCCGCAGCCGTCGCTCCACCTTCGGCCACTGCGCCGCCCGGCACCGCGCGAGCGCCCCCCGGGTCGGGCTCGGCCGGTGGAAGCGCACCACGTCCACGCTCTGGTTCCGGCGGGCCCGGGACGCCCGGCCCGCGCACACCCAGTCGATGGTCGCGGTGGCCGCCTCCCGCTTGCCCGCACCGCCCAGGTCCAGCGCGTAGGAGACGTAGTTCTCGGAGTCCGGCGTGTCCCGGTCGGTCACGTTCGCGAGCTGGAGCAGCGCGAACACCGCGGCCAGCACCAGGACCCAGCCGCGCGCCCTCATGTCGAGGCCAGTTCGTCGCGGCCGGCGGCGGGACGGGGCACCCGGGCCGGCTCCGGACCGGGCATCGGCTGCCCGAGCAGCAGGGTCCGTACGACCCGTTCGGCGGCCCGGCCGTCGTCGAACTCGCAGAACCGCCCCCGGAAGTCCGCCCGCAGCCGCCCCGCCTCCTCGTCCCGCCACGCTCCGGAGGCGAACAGCCAGGCCAGCTCCCGGTAGGAACGCGAGACATGGCCCGGCGCCTCGGCGGTGATGTCGAGATAGGCACCCCGGCTCGCCGTGTACGCGGCCCAGTCGTCGGCGTGGACCACGATCGGCCGGTCCAGGTTGGCGTAGTCGAACATCAGTGCCGAGTAGTCGGTGACCAGCGCGTCCGAGGCGAGCATCACCACCTCGGCGTGCGGCTCGTCGGTCGCGTCGACCACGATCCCGCGCCGGTGCAGCTCCGCCAGGCCCATCCCGCGCGCGGGGCCGGTCGCCAGCGTCGGATGCAGCCGGACCACCAGGGTGTGCCCCTCGCCCAGGTCGGCGGCGAACCGGGCCAGATCGACCCGGTCCACATGACCGCCCCGGCGGTAGTCCCGGCGGGTCGGCGCGTACAGCACCACCGCGTGGTCCTCGGGAATGCCGTACCGGAACCGGAACTGCGCGGCGGCGGCCTCCGCGTCCTCACCGCCCTCGACCAGCACGTCGTTGCGCGGGCTGCCGGTGCGCACCGAGGTGAAGTGGCAGGGGTAGGCCCGCTCCCAGACCAGCTCGGAGTGCCGGTTGGCGACCAGGCTGTAGTCCCAGCGGTCGGCCCGGCGCAGTATCTGCGGCACGTCGAAGCCGTGCCGGGCGCCGGGCTTGCCCAGCAGATCGGCGCCCATGTACTTGAGCGGCGTGCCCTGATGCGTCTGGATGTGCACGCTGCCCGGCCGCTTGACCAGCGGACCGGGCCAGTTGACGTCGTTGACGAGGAACTTCGCCCGGGAGGTGACCTCCAGATAGCGCCGGGTGTCCGGCAGCACGTACTCGACGCCCGGGGGCAGCTGCTCGGCCGCCTCCTCGTCGCGTACGACCCACACCCCGCGCAGCTGCGGCGCGATCTCGCGGGCCTTGCGGTAGACGGCCTCCGGGTCGCCCAGCATCCCCCGGTGCGAGGACGCCGAGTACACGACGAGGTGCGGGTCCAGCGGGCGGTGCGCGAGCAGCCGCGCCAGCCCGCGCCGGGCCCGTACCCCCGCCGCCCGGCGCACCGGCGCCGCCCGCCGTCCCGCCTCCTGCGCCGCCCGCCCGGCCTGCCGTTTGAGCAGGTACAGCGGGTAACCGCCCTCCAGCTGCGCCACCTCGCCGTCGACCAGGGCGTCCTCGGGCCGGTAGCTGCGGAACATCTCCGCCGTACGCCGGAAGAACTCGGCCCGGTCCGACGGCGGCAGCCGGTCCGGCTTGGCCAGGATGTCCAGGCAGTGCTCGCCCATCTTGCGGTGCAGGTACGGCCGCCAGCTCCACAGCTCGGCGCGCGTGTCCACGAACCGGAAGACCCGTTGGTACTGCTCGTGGATGTCGAAGTGCTTGCGGCTGGTGGTGGACAGGATGTTGCCCTGGCGGCGCTGGCGGTAGTTCAGGCAGATCCGGTCGAGGGTGGCGATCTGCCGGGCGCTCAGCATGACCGGGAAGGTCCAGGGCGTGTCCTCGTAGTAACCGGGCGGGAACGCGAAGCCGTTCTCCTCGACGAAGTCCCGCCGGTAGACCTTGTTCCACACCACCATCAGCAGATCGAGGATCTCGGGGTGCTCACCGACCGTGAAGGTGCCCGCGCCCGCGTCGGCGAGCACCTCCGCCAGGACGTTGCGCCGGGTGCCGCCCCACCAGTAGGTACGCGCGTAGTCGAACACCAGCACGTCGGGGTCGCCGGCCTCGTCCAGGCGGTCGGCGATGGCGCGCAGCGCGCCCGGGGTGAGGGTGTCGTCGCTGTCGAGGAAGAACAGGTAGTCGCCGGTGGCATGCGGCAGACCCGCGTTGCGGGCCCGGCCCAGGCCCACGTTCTCGGGCAGGTGCAGCACCTTCACCCGCGGATCGCGGTTCGCGTACTCGTCGAGGATGGCCCCGCAGCCGTCCGGGGAGCAGTCGTCCACGGCGATCAGTTCGAGGTCGTTGAAGGACTGCAGGAGGACCGAGTCCAGGCACTCGCGCAGAAAGCCCTGCACCTTGAAACAGGGGATGATCAGGCTGAAGCGGGGCACGGCGGGTCAGCTCCTCACGAGGGTCGCGGCGGCGGGAGCGGGGATGCGCTCCGCGAGCGGGATCACGGGCGGGATCGCCTCCGGCGGCTCACCGAGCAGCACCCGCCGTACCACGCGCTCGGCGGCCCGGCCGTCGTCGAACTGGCAGAACCGCCTGCGGAACGCGGCCCGCCGCTCCTTGGACTCCGCGTTCGCGTACGAACCGTCGCGGAAGACCCGGGCCAGCTCCTCGGCCGTCCGCACGACCGGGCCCGGCGGCTCGGCCATCAGGTCGAAGTAGACGCCCCGGGTCTCCTGGTAGACCTCCCAGTCGTCGGCGTACACGACGATCGGCCGGTCCAGGTTGGCGTAGTCGAACATGATCGAGGAGTAGTCGGTGACCAGCGCGTCGGCGGCCAGGCACACGTCCTCGGCCGAGCGGTGCGCGGTGACGTCGATGATCCGGCCGCCGCTCGCGGCGAGACCCCGGTCGTAGAAGTAGTGGGCGCGCAGCAGCACGACCACGTTCTCGCCGGCCGCCTCGCAGAAGGCCGCCAGATCCAGGCCGGCCTCGAAGCCGGTGTGGTGGTCGCGGTGGGTGGGCGCGTACAGGACGGCCGTGCTGCCCTCCGGGACACCCAGCTCGCGCCGGACGCGGAGCACGTCCTCCGCGCCCGCCGTGCAGTAGACGTCGTTGCGCGGATAGCCGTACTCCAGCGCCTCGTACGAGCCGGGGAAGGCGCGCTCCCACATCTGGGTGGAGTGGCGGTTGGCGGAGAGGTTGAAGTCCCAGCGGTCCACCCGGTTCAGCAGCTTGGTGAAGCTGCCGGTCTGCGCGGCCACCACCGGGTACGTCGACTGGTCCACGCCCATCTTCTTCAGCGGCGTCCCGTGCTGGGTCTGCACGTGCACGCTGCCCCGGCGCTTGACCACGTCCTCCGCGAAGTTGGCGTTGTTCACCAGGTACTTGGCCCGGGCCAGCACCTGCCAGTAGCGGCGGCTGCCGATCACCGCGTAGTCGACGCCCTTCGGCATGGCGTGCGCCTGGCCGGCCTCGACGAGGAACACCGACCGGATGTGCGGGGCGAGTTCGCGGGCCTTGGCGTGGATGGCGGCCGGGTTGCAGGCGTAACCGCGGCCCCAGTAGGCGCAGTACACGGCGAGGCGGTCATCGAGGGGGCGGCGCAGATCGACGGCGTAGCGCAGCCGGGTGCGCAGCGCGCCGAGGCGCGGGGTGACCTCGGCGAGCCGCACCGCCACCTGGTTGGCGCCCCGCAGCGCGCGGAACGCCGTGTACGCCCCCGTGGCCAGCAGCCGGTGCTGCACGCCCAGCCTGCCGCCCGGCATCCGGAAGCCGGCCGGGCGGTGCCGGCGGTGCAGACGGCCGGCCCGGCGGAAGAACCGGCGGTGCCCGGACGGCAGCCGCTCCGGCCGTGATGCGGTCTTCAGGACGATGGTGAACAGCTGCTCGAACAGCGGTCGGGCCCGCTCGGCCGGAAGCCCGCTCTCGGCGGCCCGGGTCAGCACCAGCTCCACCTGGTCGAGCAGCTCGTGCTGGTGCGCACCCGGCAGATTGAGCCGGCTGCCCTGCCTGCGCAGCCGATGGCGTACGACCACCGAGCGCAGCACCGCGATCCGCTCGGCCGCCATGCCGACCAGGCCGCCCCAGCCGATGTCCGTGAAGTGGCTGTCGGGGAAGACCAGTCGGCGCTCGCCCAGGAAGGCGCGCCGGTAGAGCGCGCTCCACGCCGGGAACGGGACACCGGTCAGCCCGGGCGCCCGGTCGGGGGAGAAGGCGCCCTTCGGCGTCCCGGCCAGCAGCGGGGCGGCCGGATTGGTCGGCTCGCCCTCCCACCAGGGGGTCCGCTCGTGCTCGAAGTACAGCACGTCGGCGCCCGCCACCTCGGTGAGGCGTGCGTCCAGCGCCGCCAGCGCCCCCGGCACCAGGACGTCGTCGCCGTCCAGGAACAGCAGATAGGCGCCGGTCGCCGCCCGCATCCCGGCGTTGCGCGCCCCGCTCAGACCGGCGGAGGGCGGCGAGTCGACCGGGGTCACCCGGGAGTCCCGCTCGGCGTAACCGGCGGCCACCTCGGCGGCCGGGGTGTCCGGTGCGTCGCAGACCGGGATCAGCTCCAGGTCGCCGAAGGACTGGGCGAGGACCGAGTCCAGCGCCTGGGACAGCCGGCCCGCGACCCCATGGGACGGGACGATGATGCTGAAGCGGGGCATTCTGCTCTTTCTGTTGTCTCGCCTGGGCGCCCGGACGCGTGCGACCCGGCGCTCAGACCCTGCGGACGCGGCCCGGCCGCCCGTCCGGCCGCCAGGTGGAGGGCCGGGTCGGAGTGGGCCGCGAGGTGTTGGGGGGCATGGGAACTCCCGGTAGGGCAAACGGCGTTCAGTGGCTCTCGGTGACGGGCCCGGGAACGGAAGGTTGCGCGACGGTGGCGACCGGCGACTCCGGGAGGGCGGAGGCGGCCGACGGCACGGGGTGACGCTCGCCGAGCGGGGTGATCGCCAGCGGCTGCTCCGTCTCGCCCAGCACGACATGCCGTACGACCCGCTCGGCGGCGCGCCCGTCGTCGTAGGGGCAGAAACGCTCCCGGAACGCGGACCGCAGCTGGGCGGAGCGGGAGCCGCGCCAGTGGCCGGTGGCGAAGATGTCGATCAGCTCGTCCTCGCTGCGGGCGACCGCGCCCGGCGGACAGGAACGCAGGTCGAAGTAGGTGCCCCGGGCCGCCTCGTACGCCTGCCAGTCCTCGGTGTGCACGACGATCGGCCGGTCAAGGTTGGCGTAGTCGAACATGATCGACGAGTAGTCGGTGACCAGCACGTCCGAGGCCAGGCACAGCTGTTCGACGCTCGGGTGGGCGCTGACGTCGATGACCCGGCCGCCCCCGCCCAGCGGGCCGCCGTGCCAGTAGTGGGCGCGGGCCAGGACCACGAAGCGCGGGCCGAGGCGGCGCAGGATCCGCTCCAGGTCCAGCGCGGGGCGCTGGGTGCGGCGGTAGTCGCGGTGCGTGGGCGCGTACAGGATCGCGACCGCGCCCTCCGGGACGCCGAGCGACTCGCGCGCCCGGGTCACGTCCGCCGACGTGGCCCGCTGGAAGACGTCGTTGCGCGGGTAGCCGTACTCCAGCGTGGTGTAGCGGCCGGGGTAGACCCGCTCCCAGGTCAGGGTGGTGTGGCGGTTCGCGGACAGCACGTAGTCCCACTTGTCGACCCCCCGCAGCAACTCCTCGAAGTCCATGCCCCCGCCGACGGCCGGGCGCTCCTGGAGGTCGAGGCCCATGTGCTTGAGCGGGGTGCCGTGCTGCGTCTGCACGAACACCTGGCCGGGGCGCTTGCGCAGCCGGCGGTCGAAGTTGACGTTGTTCACCAGGTACTTGGAGCGGGCCAGCGCCGTCCAGTAGGCGGCCGTGCCCGGACGGATCCCGCGCGGCCCCGGCGGCAGGGTGTGCCGGTGCTCGGGACGGGCGATCCACGCGGTGCTGATCTGCGGGGCCAGGGTGCGGAACGCGACCTCCAGCGCGCCCGGGTTGCAGCCGTGGCCGCGGCCCCAGTAGGCGGCGAAGACGGCGCGGTCCGAGCGCAGCGGCAGGCGCAGTTGCACGCGGTAGTGCAGCTGGAGGGCGCCGGCCCGCAGCGCGCGGGCGAGCCCGGCGGCGAGCCGGAGGGTACGGAGGCGGGCGGACGCGGTCAGCTGGAGCGCGCGGTAGGTGCGGTGCAGACCGAGACGGACCAGGGTGTGGCGCAGCCGGGAGCGCAGCGGCACCGGGGCGCCCGGGGCGCGGTACCGGCGGCAGTGGGCGCGCGCCCGGCGCAGGAACTCGGCTCGGGTGCCGCGCGGCAGCCGGTCCCGCTTGGTGAACACCGTGGAGAAGTGGTCCATCATCCGGCGGTACAACAGCGGCCGCCAGCGGGCGAGTTCGGGCCGCTCCTCGACGAACGCGAACACCCGGTCGTACTGCTCGAAGATGTCGAAGTGCCGGCGGCTGGTGGTGGCGAGGATGTTGCCGCCCTGCCGGCGCTGCCGGTAGTGCACGCACACCCGGTCGAGCGTGGCGATCGACTCGGCCGCCATCAGGACCGGGTAGGTCCAGGGGGTGTCCTCGTAGTAGCCGGGCGGGAAGCGGAACGCGTGGTGCGCGAGGAACTCCCGGCGGTAGGCCTTGTTCCAGGCCACCATCAGCACCCGAAGCAGCCCCGGGCGGTCCTCCAGGCAAAAGGGTGCCGGGCCCTGTTCGGTCAGCTGCGGGGAGACCTTGTCGCCGGCCGCCCGGCCCGTCCAGAAGGTCCGCGCGTAGTCGTAGACCAGGACGTCCGGCTCGCCGGTCTCCTTGATCCGGTCGGCGATCGCCCGCAGCGCGTCCGGGGTGAGGGTGTCGTCGCCGTCGACGAAGACCACGTAGTCGCCGGCGGCCTGCTCCAGGCCCGCGTTGCGGGCGCCGCCCAGGCCCTTGTTCTCCGGCAGACGCACCGGCCGGACGCGGGCGTCGCGGGCCGCGTACTCGTCGATGATCGCACCGCAGGCATCCGGTGAGCGGTCGTCGACGACGATCAGTTCGAGATCGGGGTACGACTGCGAGAGCACCGAGTCCAGGCACTCGGACAGGTACGCCTGGACCTTGTACGCGGGGACAATGACACTGAACCTGGGCAAGGGACATCCATGGGTCGGTCGGCGCGGGCGTTCTGCCCGGGAACGGCCAATGGAGTGACTTGGTTACGGTTCGTACGGCATGTGGGGGACAAGGGGCGGGCCGGCGAGCGGCCCGCCCCGCACGTCTACTTGACCGCGCCCGCCATCACACCGGACACGAACTGCCGCTGGAACGCGAAGAACACGGCCAGCGGGATCACCATGGAGATGAACGCGCCGGGTGCCAGCACGTCGATGTTGTTGCCGAACTGCCGTACCTGCGTCTGCAGGGCGACCGTGATCGGCTGGCTGCCCGACTTGGTGAACACCAGCGCGACCAGCATGTCGTTCCACACCCACAGGAACTGGAAGATGCCCAGGCTCGCGATGGCCGGGCCGCCCAGCGGCATCACCACCCGTGCGAACAGGCGCAGTTCACCGGCGCCGTCCAGGCGGGCCGCCTCCAGCAGTTCGCGGGGGATCTCCGCGAAGAAGTTCCGCAGCAGGAACACCGCGAAGGGCAGGCCGAAGCCCACGTGGAACAGGATCACCCCGAAGATCGTCCCGAACAGGCCGATCTTCCCGAACAGTTCGGCGATCGGGATCAGGGCCACCTGCACGGGAACGACCAGCAGACCGACCACGGCCAGGAACCACCAGTCGCGGCCGGGGAACTCCATCCACGCGAACGCGTAGCCCGCGAGGGAACCGATCACCACGACGAGGACCGTCGCCGGGACCGTGATCAGCACGGTGTTCCACAGCGAACCGGTGATGTCGCTGTTCTCCAGCAGCTTCTGGTAGCTCTCGAAGGTGAGCTGGGACGGCTTGGCGAACACCTTCCACCAGCCGCTCGCGCTCATGTCCGCGGGCGCGCGCAGCGAGGAGATCAGCAGGCCGATGGTCGGCACCAGCCAGAACAGGCCCACGACGACGAGGAAGACCCGGACCAGCGCTCCGTTGAGCTTCTCCATGAGCCAGGTCATCGCCGCCCCTCCCGCCGCAGCCGTCGGATGTTGAACCACATCACCGGGATCACCAGGAGCAGCAGGAAGACCGCGATCGCGCTCGCGATGCCCGGCTGGCTCTCCGCGAAGCCCTTGCGGTACAGCTCCAGGGCCAGCACGTTCGCGTCGTCCTGGGAGGAGCCCGGCGCGATGATGAACACCAGGTCGAAGACCTTGAGCACATTGATCATCAGGGTGACGGTGACGACCGCGAGGACCGGCGCGAGCAGCGGCACCGTGACCTTCCGGAACACCTGCCACTCGTTGGCGCCGTCGACGCGCGCCGCCTCCAGCAGCTCCCGGGGCACGCCCGCGAGTCCGGCCGAGATCAGCACCATCGCGAAGCCCGCCCACATCCAGACGTACGATCCGATGATCGCCGGGGTGACCAGCGTGGGGCCGAGCCAGTCGACGCCGTTGTACGGCTCCTTGAAGTTGCTCGCGGGAAGCCGCAGCCGGGCCCCGTCGGCCTGCCCGGGAAGCGTGAAGGTGCCGTCGGCGGCGGCCTTCGTGGAGGCCACCACCTTGCCGTCCTTCACCGCCTCGATCCTCATCCCCGGGTAGCCCAGCTCGGACGGGTCGGGCACGCCCAGCCTGCCGACACCCTTGCCACGGGTGAAGTCCTGCCAGGTGGTGCCGGTGATCTTCCCGGCCTCCGGCTTCGCCGCCACCGCCCTCCTCGCGTCGTGGGGCATCTGGTCGGGAGCCACGCCCACGAGCGGCAGCGCGACGGCCCGCCCGGTGTGCACGGGCGCCGAGGTGAGGAAGCCGCCGCCGTCCGGCCGGAGCGGCGACTCACGGCCAGGGTGTGCTCTCGGGAACGCCGACGACTGGGCGAAGGTGTCGTGGACGCCCACCCACACCGCGTTGGCGACACCCTTGGACGGATCCTGGTCGTAGACCAGCCGGAAGATGATCCCGGCCGCCAGCATCGAGATCGCCATCGGCATGAAGACGACCAGCTTGAACGCCGTACCCCAGCGCACCCGTTCGGTCAGCACCGCGAAGACCAGACCGAGGGCCGTGGAGACCGTGGGCGCGAACACCACCCAGATGATGTTGTTCTTCAGGGCGGTGCGGATGCCGTCGTCGGTGAACAGCGCCTTGTAGTTGTCGAATCCGGCGAACCCGTCCCCGTTCGCGTTGCCGAAGCTGCGGATGACCGAGTACCCGATCGGGTAGACCACGAGCGCGCCGAGCAGCACCAGGGCGGGCAGCAGGAAGAGGGCTGCCACGGTCTTGCGGGTGCCGGTCACGCTCTTGCGGCTCTTCGGTGCGGCGGGGGCGGGCGCGGCCCCCGCCGCCGTGGCCGACGTCATCGCCGGATCAGCTCCCGTTCCCGTACGCGGCCGCCGCGTCCTTCTCCAGTTTCGCCTGGGCGCCGGCGACGTCCGTCGGGTTCTTCAGGAAGTCCTGCAGGTCCTTCCACTCGCCCTTGCCGGGGGTGCCGCCGAACGCCTGCGGGGCCTGGTCGGACATGTCGAAGCGGAAGTCGTCGCCGGACGCGATCAGCGCCTTGGCGATCTTCTGCTGCACCGGGTTCGGGTACGCCGAGTCCGGCACGTTCTTGTTCGGGGAGAGATAGCCGCCCAGCTTCGCCTGGATGGTCGCCGCGTCCGGGGAGGCCAGGAAAGTGGCCAGCGCCTGGGCCGCCTTGGAGTCCTTCAGGATGACGGCCGCGTCACCGCCGGAGACCACCGGCGCCGAGGAGCCGACCGCCGGGAAGGGGAACACCTTCGCGTCCGTCCCCACCTTCGCCTTGGTGTCACCGATGTTGACCTGAGCGAAGTCACCCTCGTAGACCATGGCCGCCTTCGGCTGGTCGCCGCCGGTGAAGGTCTGGGTGACGGAGGCCGGGAACTCGGTCTGCAGCGCGCCGTCCGCGCCGCCCGCGACATATTCCTTCTTGCCCCAGATCTGGGCGAGTGTGGTGAGCGCCTGCTTCACCGACGGGTCGGTCCACTTGATCTTGTGCTGGGCGAGCTGGTCGTACTTCTCCGGGCCCGCCTGGGACAGATAGACGTTCTCGAACCAGTCGGTGAGGGTCCAGCCGTCCGCGCCGCCGATCGAGAACGGCGTGACCCCGGAGTCGTAGACCGCCCGCGCGGCGGCCAGCAGCTCCTGCCAGGTCTTGGGTTCCTTGGCGCCCGCGCCCTCGAAAACCTTCGCGTTGTACCAGATCAGCGACTTGTTGGCGGCCTTGTAGTAGACGCCGTACTGCTTGCCGCCGACCTTGCCGATGTCCTGCCAGCCCTGCGAGTAGTTCTTCTGCAGCTCGTTGACCGCGTCCGCGCCGAGCGGATGGGCCCAGTTCTTGTCCACGGCCTGCTTGATGGCGCCCGGCTGCGGCAGCAGCGCGATGTCCGGCGGCTGACCGCCCGCGATCTTCGACCCGAGGAAATTGATGATCGGGTCCTGCGCGGGGACGAACGTGACCTTGGCGCCCGTGCGCCTCTCGAACTCCGCGAGGACCTGCTTGAAGTTCTTCTGCTCCGTGCCGGTCCAGACGGCGGCGACCTCCAGGCTCACGCCGTTCAGCTTCGGCAGGGTGACGGTGGAGCCGGGCTCGGCCGCCCCGCTGCTCTTGGGGGTGCCGCCGTCCTTCTTGTTGTCGCCGCCGCCGCACGCGGTGAGCGCGAGGGCTCCCGTGAGGAGGGCGGCGACGGTGGTGACGGTCCTGTTCGTTCGGATGGTGCTGCTGTTGCTCCGCATCAACTGCCCCGTTCTCCGTTCTCCGTTGAACGTCCGAGCACTGTCCCGTGGCGTCCGGTCTACGCCGCGCCACTTGACGGCGGCAAGAGTGCCTGCCGTGTCCACCGGGTCATCGTGACCGGCTCGTGACCAGGGGTGTATGCGCGAGAACCGGAGCCAGTGCTGCGACCGGAAAGGTTCACCGGCTCGCGACGCCCGGCACGGCACTCCCCCAGCCTTCGGCCGGGGGTACCCCCACGCCGCGTTGTCGCATCACCCGAGTACGTCCAGTACGCGGGCGACGCTCCGCCTTGCGATGTTCCCCCACTGCCTGAACGGCGTGGGAGGTGCCCCCAGCACCGGACGCCGCGAGCTTCTCGGCAAACCTTTCCGGCCACAGCACTAGAGCAGCGAGGGGACCTCGGCTGCCGACACCTCGCGGGCCGCCCGCTCCACCGCGCTGGCCAGCAGCGCCAGGTCGGTGGGCCCGTTGCCCAGTTCCCGTACCGGCCGGCGGGTCGGGGGGTCGCCCATGCGGTGCCACTCCAGCGGGACGACCGTCGGACGCTGGGTCGCGGTGCGTGGGATGCGCCCGGTCACCCGGCCCCCCTGGAAGGCGGATATCCGGCCGTCGGCGCAGGTCAGGTGACCGCGCCCCGGGGCCGGTTCGTCCGGGCCGGCCGTCGGCGCGTCCAGCGTGACGCGCAGGGTGGCCCGGCGGGCCGGTTCCGACTCCGCCGTACGGCCGTCCGTGCCGGTCGCCGCCACCAGGTGGACGCCGAGCCGCTCGCCCTCCTTGGCCACCGCCTCCAGCGCCCGTATCACCGAACCGGCGGCGGGCCGGCCCGGGGAGCCGAGGGCCGGGGAGACCAGGGCGTCCAGGTCGTCCACGACCACCACCAGCCGGGGCAGCGGCGGCGCCGCCTCGGTGCGTCCCCGGGCGGCCGACGCCGAGGGGCGCAGCCGCAGGGTGGAGCTGGGCGGGGTGTCGAGATCTGCGGCACCGGCACCGGCGCCGGCCGTGGCGGGCCGCCCGCCCGCCGTGCGCTGCGCGACGATCCGGCCCGACACCGCGCGCTGGGCGTGCCACTCGGCGAAGCCCATCCGGCCGAGCAGCTCCGCCCGCCGCTTCAGTTCGGCGCTCAGGGACTGCGCGAACTCCCGCATGCGCACCGGGTCGTTGGCGGTGAGGTGGGTCGTGACATGCGGTATGTCGGTACAGGGACGCAGGCCTTCGCCGCGTCCCGCGCCCGTGCCCACGCCGTCGCGGCCGTCGATCAGGACGATGCCGAGGCGGTCGGGGCGCTCGGCGGCGGCGAGCGAGGCGACCATGGCCCGCAGCAGTTCCGTACGGCCGCTGCCGGACGGTCCCTCGGCCAGCAGGTGCGGTCCGTCGGCCACCAGGTCGGCCACGACCGGGCCGCGCGGACCGGCGCCGAGCACGGCCCAGGCCCGGCCGCCCAGCGCGCCCGCGGTGTCGGCCGCGTCCGCCCAGCGCGCCATCAGCGAGGCCGGGGTGGCCCGCGCGAGCCCCAACTCGTCCAGCAGTCGCGCCGACTGGGGCAGCGGCGTCGACACGCGCGTGTGCCGCTCGCCGACGGGGCCGTCCGTGCGCAGCGGCGCGAGAGCCCGCGCGAACCGCTCCGCCCAGGCGGGGGAGACGGCGTCGACGGCGGCGAGGGCGCCGGGGCCGACCGGGCCGGCGGGGGAGGCGGCCGTGTCCGTCCGCGCCACCCGCATCAGATGCACGGCGGTCGCCACGTCCCCGCCGAGCAGCGCCACGGCGCCGCACTGACGGAACGTCGGCGTCACCGCGCAGGCCGCCTCGTACGTCTCCGCCACCGGCGAGGCGGGCGAGGCGGGCGGGGTCTCGGCGAGGCACACCACGTGGATACCGGCGCGCGGCCCCGCGACGGCCAGCCTGGCCACCGCCTCCCGCAGGGAGCTGCCTCCGGGGTCCCCGTCCACGACGACGACCGTGTACGGGCCCGGGAACCCGCCGGCACCCCCCGGCCCCAGGCTGTCCCTGGCCCAGGAGGGGCGGCGGGGGGTGGGGAAGGGACTGGGCGTCGCCGATGCCGATCCCGGCGTCGGTGTCGGGGCGTGCGTGGGGGCGGTGGGTCCGGCGGTCGGTTGGAGGGTGTGCCGGGCGGCCTGCCCCGGCACGGCACCCGTCCCGGCAGCGGCAGCAGTGGCGGCGCCCTGCCCGGTGCCGTCCTCCTCGGAATCCCGCACCCCCAGGTCCGCCGTACCGCCCGCGCCGCCGCTCGACGGTGCCGGCCGGCCGAGGGCCGCCGTGGTCGCCGCGTTCGCCGGTGTCGGGCGGGCCGTGCTTCTCCCGCTCGCCGCGTGGTCGTCCACCCGGCGCAGGAGTTCCTCCACCCGGGCCGCCGCCTGTTCGCGGTCGTAGGCCAGCAGCAGACGGCAGTCCTGGCCGTGGCCCGGTCGGACATGGGGGAGCCAGCCGAGCCAGGACCACTCGGCCGTGCGCTCCTCCACCGAGCGGGCGCGGTCCGCGCTGATCAGGACGATTTCCAGCAGGTCGGGGGAGTGCAGCGCGGCCAGCTGAGCCAGCACCGCGCGGGTCAGCCCGGACAGCCGGGGACGCGGCCCGGCCAGGCCCAGCGCCCCCGCCTCGCGCAGGTCCGCCGTCACCGGCACCGCGGGCAGCAGGGCCGAGCCGTCGGCGGCGGTCCGGTCGGCCGTGCCGACGCGCACGGTGAGCGCCTCGGGGTGGCCGGGCCCCCGCTCCCACAGCCGGGGCCCCGGGCCCAGGGCGGTCAGGAGCAGGGCGGCCGGATCCGGCCAGGTTTCGGGCAGCTGCGGGACATCGGCCGCCGGGGTCCCGGTCACCGCGGTCTCCGCCCCGCCGTACGCCTCCGGCGCGGCCGCCGGCTGCTCCCCGCGAGCACCTGCCAGCCGTCGCGCCCAGGCGCCCAGCCCGCTCCGCCGGCGCATCCCCGGCGGGACGTCGGTGCCCCGCAGCGGGGTGCCCTTGCGGGTCCCCCGAGCCTCGTCGAAGGCGTCCTCGCCGGCCCCGGCGATCCCGAAGCGGCCCGCGTGCGTGTCCCCGCCCCCCGGCGCCGCGTCCCGGCTCTCGAGGGCGGGCGCCCCGGCCTGCCCCGGCACGACCGGTTCCACCCGCCGGTGCTCCTCGGCCCCCGGGTCGGCTCCGCCCGAGGAACCCCAGCCCCCGGAGTCGTAGGCGTGCTGCGTGGTCCCGGTGGGGGCGTCGTCCGCCGCGCCCGGCGGAAGCACCCGCAGGCACCCCTCCCCGTCGGGCGCCGTCTCCACCCGGGCCCCCGGCCCCCCGGACGGCGTAATCCTCAGGGCCGATTCGCCGATCCTCAGCAGCGCCCCCGGAGAGAACCGCACCGGGTGCCCGTCCACCCGGGTGCCGTCCAGGGCCGTGCCGTTCGTGGAGCCGAGGTCGGCGACCGAGACGCGGCCGTCCGGGGCGACCGTGACGGCGCAGTGCAGCCGGGAGACGTCCGGGTCGTCGAGCGGGACGTCGGCGTCGGCGGAGCGGCCGACGGTGATCTGTCCGCCGTGCAGCAGATGGACCCCGCCCGCGTCCGGGCCCGCGACCACGTGCAGCCGGGTCGGGGCGTCGTCCAGCTCGGGGTGCGGCTCGGGCGCCGCCGGGCCGCCCAGGGCCAGGACGGCGCCGTCGACCAGCGGGGGCTCGCCCAGGGTGCAGCGGCGCGCGTCCAGCCGCTCGGCCCCCGCGTACAGCACGACCGGGGCGCCGCCGGCCTCCCGGCCCGCGCCCGCCTCCCCGGTGACCGCCGAGGCCAGCGCCGACGCCACCGCGGCCAGGTCCGTGCCCGTGGGCGCCGTGACCAGCACGTCGCGGCTCGCGGCGCGGCCCCGCTGCGGGGACGGGCCCAGCGGGTCTACGACGGTCAGCCGGATCTGCATCGCCGTCAGCGGTCCCTTCTGCTCTGCGCGGGGGCGGACTTCCCCCCACCCCACACGAGCATGTCGGCCAGTACTGCACGCATCCTCGCACCTGCCACTGACAACGCGCCCGTACCCCGGCGCCAAGTGATCTTGATTGGTCAGCTCTGCCCCTAAAAGTGCCTGACCGGTTCCGCACCCACGATCACTTGAGATCGGTCACGTCTGTGCCCTGGCAACCAGGAGACCGGGGCGAGCGTCTTTCCATCGAACATGCGCGGGAACGCATACGTAGTGCCCTACGGGGCGGCACTACAGTGGTTCGGAATCGGATATGCCAGGAAAGCAAGCAGCAGGGAGCACATGACGTGCGGCCGGTAGGCAGCAAGTACCTGCTTGAGGAGCCGCTCGGACGCGGCGCCACAGGCACCGTCTGGCGGGCCCGCCAGCGTGAGACCGCGGGCGCCGAGGCGGCCGTGGCCGGCCAGCCCGGCGAGACGGTCGCGATCAAGGTCCTCAAGGAGGAGCTGGCGAGCGACGCCGATGTCGTCATGCGGTTCCTCAGGGAGCGGTCCGTCCTGCTCCGGCTCACCCACCCGAACATCGTGCGGGTGCGCGACCTGGTGGTCGAGGGCGACCTGCTGGCGCTGGTCATGGACCTCGTCGAGGGCCCTGACCTGCACCGCTACCTGCGCGAGAACGGCCCCCTCACCCCCGTCGCCGCGGCGCTGCTGACCGCCCAGATCGCCGACGCGCTGGCCGCCAGCCACGCCGACGGCGTCGTCCACCGCGACCTCAAGCCCGCCAACGTGCTGCTCCAGCAGTACGACGGCCAGATGCACCCGCTGCTGACCGACTTCGGCATCGCCCGTCTGGCCGACTCCCCGGGCCTGACGCGCACGCACGAGTTCGTCGGCACGCCCGCGTACGTCGCGCCGGAGTCCGCCGAGGGCCGCCCGCAGACCTCCGCCGTCGACATCTACGGCGCCGGCATCCTGATGTACGAGCTGGTCACAGGCCGCCCGCCGTTCTCCGGCGGCTCCGCCCTGGAGGTGCTGCACCAGCACCTGAGCGCCGAGCCGCGCCGCCCCTCCACCGTCCCAGACCCGCTGTGGACGGTCATAGAACGCTGTCTGCGCAAGAACCCCGACGAAAGGCCCAGCGCCGTCAACCTGGCGCGCGGGCTGCGGGTCGTAGCCGAGGGCGTCGGCGTGCACTCCAACGCCGCCCAGATCGCCGCCGCCGAGGGCGTCGGCGCCCTGCTCGCCCCCGACCCCGCGCCCACCGCCGTACCGGGCGTCCCCGGCGCCGCCGACCCCACCCAGGTGCTGCCCACGGGCTCCCCGCAGGGGGCGTACGACCCGAACGCGGCGACCAGCCACCTCCCGCACACCGGCGGCCCCGCGGGCGCCGCCGACCCCACCGCCGTCCTGCCCCACACCGGCGCCGCCGACCCGACAGCGGTCATGCCCCCCATGCCGCAGACAGGCCCCGGCCAGCAGCAGCCCGAGCAGCCGCACCCCTGGCAGAGCCAGCTGCGCGCGGCCCGTGACCGCAACGAGCAGACGCAGGTCCAGTACCTCGACCCGGGCGAGGACCCGCTGCGCCGCCGCCCCCAGCGGCAGGCCGCCCGGCCGCAGCAGCAGCCGCGCCAGGCCCAGCCCCAGCAGCGCCCGCAGCCTCGTGGGCAGCAGCGACCCCAGCAGTACGCGCCGCAGCAGCCCCAGCAGTACGCCCCGCAGCAGCAGCCGCAGCGGTACGCCCCGCAGCAGCAGCCCCAGCAGTACGCACCCCCGGCAGAGCCCCGGCGGCCCGCGCGCGAGCCCCGGCCGCCGCGGCAGCGCAGCGCCAACCCGATGAAGATCCCCGGGCTCGGCTGCCTGAAGGGGTGCCTGTTCACGATCGTCATCCTGATCGTCGCGGGCTGGCTGATCTGGGACCTGACCCCGCTGCACACCTGGGTGGGCGAGGGCCGGGGCTACTGGCACGAGCTGAGGCACTGGACCGGCCAGGTGAGCCACTGGGTCAAGAGCCTGAGCGGATCGGGCGGCGGCAACTGACGACCGACCGCGAGTTTGTGCATTTGTCGACATCTGACGGGTGATTTCCGTCTCTGCGGTGAAGGTTGGCTCTTCGGGCGCGTAGTTTTAGCGACAACACGCGTCTGTAGGAGCAGTCTTGGCACGGAAGATCGGCAGCCGGTACACCGCCAACCAGATCCTGGGGCGGGGCAGCGCCGGCACGGTGTGGCTGGGCGAGGGACCGGAGGGGCCCGTCGCCATCAAGCTGCTGCGCGAGGATCTCGCCTCCGACCAGGAACTCGTCGGGCGCTTCGTGCAGGAGCGCACGGCACTGCTGGGCCTGGAGCACCCGAACGTCGTCTCGGTGCGCGACCTGGTGGTCGACGGCAACGACCTGGCGCTCGTCATGGACCTGGTCCGGGGCACCGACCTGCGCACCCGGCTGGACCGCGAGCGCCGGCTGGCGCCCGAGGCGGCCGTGGCGATCGTCGCGGACATCGCCGACGGGCTCGCTGCGGCGCACGCGGCCGGTGTGGTCCACCGTGACGTCAAGCCGGAGAACGTGCTCCTGGACATGCAGGGCCCGCTCGGCCCCGGCGGCGCGCACCCCGCCCTGCTGACGGACTTCGGCGTCGCCAAGCTGATCGACTCCCCGAAGCGGACCCGCGCCACGAAGATCATCGGCACCCCGGACTACCTCGCCCCCGAGATCGTGGAGGGCCTGCCCCCGCGCGCGGCGGTGGACATCTACGCGCTGGCGACCGTGCTCTACGAGCTGCTGGCCGGCTTCACCCCCTTCGGCGGCGGCCACCCGGGCGCGGTGCTGCGGCGGCACGTGACCGAGACGGTCGTACCGCTGCCGGGGATCCCCGAGGAGCTGTGGCAGCTGATCGTGCAGTGCCTGGCGAAGGCGCCGGCGTCCCGGCTGCGCGCCTCCGAGCTGGCCGCCCGGCTGCGCGAGCAGCTGCCGACACTGGCCCACATGCCCCCGCTCGACGTGGACGAGCCGGACCCGGAGTCCGACGAGGAGACCGCCGAGGCCGAGGACGCCCCGGCGCCCGCCGCCTCCGGCGAGCCGGTACGGCGCAGGGGCGCGGTGTCCCTCGTCCCCGGCGCCAAGCCCGACTCCAACCGCGACACGCATACGTCGATGAGGGTGCCCGGCCCCGACGAGCTGGCCGGCGGCGCACTCGGCACGGCCCGCGCCCCGCGCGCCGCCGGCGCCCCCCGCCCCGGCTCGGCCCGCCACCGCGCGGCCACCCGCCGGCGCCGGCTGACCCTGGCCGTGGCGGGCGCCGTCCTCGCGGCGGCGGTGGGCGTCGGCGCCTGGTGGGCGACCTCGGGGGACGATGCGGGAGCGCCTCCCCAGGACACGCACACCTCCTCGACGCCGTAGGCCCTGCCGTGTGACGCCGGACACCCGGCGTTCGCCCCTTGGCGGAGCCGTTACGCTGGAGGCGTGGCAGTCGTCGACGTATCCGAAGAGCTCAAGTCCCTCTCCTCGACCATGGAGTCGATCGAGGCCGTTCTGGACCTCGACAAGCTGAGGGCAGACATCGCCGTGCTCGAGGAGCAGGCGGCCGCGCCGTCCCTGTGGGACAACCCGGACGAGGCGCAGAAGATCACCAGCAAGCTCTCCCACCTCCAGGCCGAGGTCAGGAAGGCGGAGGCGCTGCGCGGGCGGATCGACGATCTCTCCGTGCTCTTCGAGATGGCCGAGGAGGAGGACGACCCGGACACCCGTGCCGAGGCCGAGTCCGAGCTGGCCGCCGTCAAGAAGGCGCTGGACGAGATGGAGGTCCGCACCCTCCTGTCCGGCGAGTACGACTCCCGTGAGGCGCTCGTCAACATCCGCGCCGAGGCGGGCGGCGTCGACGCCGCCGACTTCGCCGAGAAGCTGCAGCGCATGTACCTGCGCTGGGCGGAGCAGCACGGCTACAAGACCGAGATCTACGAGACGTCGTACGCGGAAGAGGCGGGCATCAAGTCCACCACGTTCGCCGTCCAGATCCCGTACGCCTACGGCACCCTCTCCGTCGAGCAGGGCACGCACCGCCTGGTGCGCATCTCTCCCTTCGACAACCAGGGCCGCCGGCAGACCTCCTTCGCGGGGGTCGAGGTGCTTCCCGTGGTCGAACAGACCGACCACATCGAGATCGACGAGTCCGAGCTGCGGGTGGACGTGTACCGCTCCTCCGGCCCCGGCGGCCAGGGCGTGAACACCACCGACTCCGCGGTGCGGCTGACCCACATCCCCACCGGCATCGTCGTCTCCTGCCAGAACGAGCGCTCGCAGATCCAGAACAAGGCCACCGCGATGAACGTCCTGCAGGCCAAGCTGCTGGAGCGGCGCCGGCAGGAGGAGCAGGCCAGGATGGACGCCCTCAAGGGCGACGGCGGCAACTCCTGGGGCAACCAGATGCGTTCGTACGTGCTGCACCCGTACCAGATGGTCAAGGACCTGCGCACGGAGCACGAGGTCGGCAATCCCGAGGCCGTCTTCAACGGCGAGATCGACGGCTTCCTGGAGGCCGGAATCCGCTGGCGCAAGCAGCAGGAAAAGTAACACTTTGTCGACATGACAACTGCCGCCCGAGAGGCGGCAGTTGTCTTATGTCTGGGTTTTACATCACACTCACAGGCTCCAAGTCCCCCCAAAGGCCACCCCACCGGACATCCCGCGCGCAACGGCCTTGACGTTGATATGAAAAGTGGGAAGGGTGAGCGTGGCATGCGTATCTCTGGGGCGCATGTGAACCGGGGGAACTGAGAGTTCGAGCTTGGTCAGCCGCCTCCGTCGATCACGGCAAGCCCCACAGCGCCGCCTCATTGACGATCAGCTACTGGGGGTAGCAACCATATGACCAAGAAGACGCGCATCCGGATCGCGCGGATAGCCGCGGGTGCCGTGATCGCGGGCGGTGCCTCGCTGACCGCCGCCGGCGCCGCCTCCGCCGCCGAGAACGACGGCTGCATTCTCTTCGTCTGCACCAACGACCCGTCGCCCACCCCGGGCCCGTCGGACACCGGCATCCCGACCGACGTCCCGACCGGTCTGCCCTCCGACCTGCCGACCGACCCGGCCACGCCGACGGCCCCTCCGACGGACGTGCCCACGGACCCGACCGGCAACCCCACCGAGCCCACCGACACCCCGACCCCGTCGGCGCCTCAGCCCTCCGAGCAGCCGACGTCCAGCCCGACGCACGGCAACGGCGGCGGCAACGGCGGCGGCAACGGGGGTGGCGGCGACAACAGCAACACCGGCCCGGACGGCGGCTCGGGCACCTCCGCGCAGGAGGCGGGGACCTCGGCCCTCACCGACACCGGCACCACGAACAACCAGACCCAGGGCAACGGCAAGCAGCTCGCCGAGACGGGTGCCGGCCAGACCGCGTTCCTGATCATCGGGGCCGCCACCATGATCGCCGGTGGCATCGGCTTCCGCGTCCTGCCGCGCCTCGTGGGCGGCCGGGGCGGCGCGGCCGCCTGACGGTAGCCGACCGGGTACGCAACGTATCCACGTCGTACGGCGAAGGGCCCGGAGCTTGGCGCTCCGGGCCCTTCCGCCGCTTTCCGGACTCGCGCTACGCGGTCTGGTGCGCCAGCAGCGCCACCGCGGCGATCAGCACCGCCAGCAGGGCGATCAACGCCATCGGGTTCAGCTGCGCGAAGAAATTCTCCTGCTGCAGCCGCTCGCGGTTGGCGCGGCACACCGGGCACCGGCCCTCACTCACGGGCGCCGCGCAGTTCGCGCACACCAACCGGTCGTACGTCATGCGCTCGCCCTCCTTGCACCGGCCATCACATGTACAACGCGTCGGGGAACGAGAACGTTCCCCCTCCACTGTGCCAGGTTCCCCTGGAGGCCGCGCGGGGCGGGGCGCAGCCCTTACCCGGCACAAAAATGCACAAGCTTCGCACAACCTCGACCGGCGCCTGCGCACCCGCACCCCGGTCGCGTATGGTCACGCTCATCTACCCCCGGCCAACCGTGGTGCATCCGTGATCCGATTCGACAACGTCTCCAAGGTCTACCCCAAGCAGACCCGCCCAGCCCTCAGGGATGTCTCCCTGGAGGTGGAGAAGGGCGAGTTCGTGTTCCTCGTGGGGTCCTCCGGCTCCGGAAAGTCCACCTTCCTGCGGCTCGTCCTCCGCGAGGAGCGGTGCAGCCACGGTCAGGTGCACGTCCTGGGCAAGGACCTCGCGCGCCTCTCCAACTGGAAGGTGCCGCAGATGCGCCGCCAGTTGGGGACGGTGTTCCAGGACTTCCGCCTCCTGCCGAACAAGACGGTCGCCGAGAACGTGGCCTTCGCGCAGGAGGTGATCGGCAAGTCGCGCGGCGAGATCCGCAAGTCCGTGCCGCAGGTGCTCGACCTCGTCGGGCTCGGCGGCAAGGAGGACCGGATGCCCGGCGAGCTGTCCGGTGGTGAGCAGCAGCGCGTCGCCATCGCGCGGGCCTTCGTCAACCGGCCCAAGCTGCTGATCGCCGACGAGCCCACCGGCAACCTCGACCCGCAGACCTCCGTCGGCATCATGAAGCTGCTCGACCGCATCAACCGGACGGGCACCACCGTGGTGATGGCGACCCACGACCAGAACATCGTGGACCAGATGCGCAAGCGCGTCATCGAGCTGGAGAAGGGCCGCCTCGTCCGCGACCAGGCCCGCGGCGTCTACGGCTACCAGCACTGACCGCCGTCTGAGATCCGTCCACGGAAAGGCTTAACCAGACGCCATGCGCGCCCAGTTCGTCCTGTCTGAGATCGGTGTCGGTCTCCGCCGCAATCTGACGATGACCTTCGCCGTCATCGTCTCCGTCGCCCTGTCCCTGGCCCTGTTCGGCGCTTCGCTGCTGATGAGCGACCAGGTGAGCACCATGAAGGGCTACTGGTACGACAAGGTCAACGTCTCGATCTTCCTCTGCAACAAGAGCGACGCCGAGTCCGACCCCAACTGCGCCAAGGGCGCGGTCACCGACGACCAGAAGAAGCAGATCCTCTCCGACCTGCACAAGATGCCGGTCGTCGAGAAGGTCGTCTACGAGTCGCAGGACGAGGCCTACAAGCACTACAAGGAGCAGTTCGGCAACTCCCCGCTGGCCAGCTCGCTCACCCCGGACCAGATGCAGGAGTCGTACCGGATCAAGCTCAAGGACCCGCAGAAGTACCAGGTCATCGCGACCGCCTTCGACGGGCGTGACGGTGTGCAGTCGGTGCAGGACCAGAAGGGCATCCTGGACAACCTCTTCGGGCTGCTGAACCTGATGAACCGGGCGGCGCTCGGTGTGATGGCGCTGATGCTGATCGTCGCGCTGCTGCTGATCGTCAACACGGTGCGGGTCTCCGCGTTCAGCCGGCGGCGCGAGACCGGGATCATGCGCCTGGTCGGTGCCTCGGGCTTCTACATCCAGGCACCGTTCATCATGGAGGCCGCGGTCGCCGGTCTGATCGGCGGCGGGCTCGCCTGCGCCTTCCTGGTCGTCGGCCGCTACTTCACCATCGACCACGGCATGGCCCTGTCCACCAAGCTCAACCTGATCAACTTCGTGGGCTGGGACGCGGTGTTCACCAAGCTCCCGCTGATCCTCGCCACGAGTGTGCTGATGCCGGCGCTGGCCGCGTTCTTCGCGCTGCGCAAGTATCTGAAGGTGTGACGCACGTCAAGAGGGCCGTACGGTCAACCGGCCGTACGGCCCTTTCCGTTGTCCTAGACTCACCCGCATGTCAGGCCGAGACCTGTTCTGTCAGCCCCGCCGCTTCCGCCGCGGGGCCGCGCTGACATTGGTCTTCGCCGGTGTCCTGGTCACCGGCGCCGCCACCGACGCCTTCCCGGACCTCGACCACCCCGGCCACAAGGCCGCCTCGGCCGACACCGCCGGTACGGCCTCCCACCCCGAGGAGGTCCGCAAGGCCGCCGCCGAGGCCATGGCCGACGGCACCTCGCCCATGGAGGCCGCCGAGCGGGCCGTCAGCCGCAGCGGGGACCGCTGGGCCGCGGTGTACTCCGAGGGCGAGTACCAGGAGTTCCAGGAGTCCCTGGACGGCGAGTACACGGGCGTGGGCCTGTGGGCACGGCGCGAGCGGGACGGCCGTATCGAGGTGTCCCGGGTGCGGGCCGGTTCGCCCGCGGCAGACGCCGGCATCCGGGGCGGCGACCGGCTGCGCAGCGTCGACGGGGAGAAGGTCGACGGGCGGCCGGTCACCGACGTCGTCTCGTTACTGCGCGGCGACGCCGACGACGCGGCCGCCGGCACCACGGTCACCCTCGGCCTCCAGCGCGGCACGCGCGCGTGGACCGAGACCCTGCGCAGGGCCCGGCTGTCCACCGACTCCGTGACCGTCCGCAAGCTGCCCGGCGGGGTCACCGTGATCAGGATCGCCGCGTTCACCAAGGGCTCCGGCGACGCCGTCCACACCGCCGTCCGCCAGGCCCCCGCCGCCGACGGGATCATCCTCGACCTGCGCGGCAACTCCGGCGGCCTGGTCACCGAGGCCGTCAGCACCGCCTCCGCCTTCCTCGACGGCGGCCTGGTCGCCACCTACGACGTCGACGGCACCCCCCGCTCCCTGCACGCCGAGCCCGGCGGCGACACCACCCGGCCGCTGGTCGCCCTCGTCGACGGCGGCACGATGAGCGCGGCCGAGATGCTCACCGGCGCCCTCCAGGACCGCGGCCGCGCGGTGGTCGTCGGCTCCCGCACCTTCGGCAAGGGCTCCATCCAGATGCCGAGCAGACTGCCCGACGGCTCGGTGGCCGAGCTGACCGTCGGCCACTACCGCACCCCGTCCGGCCATGTGGTCGACGGCCGGGGCATCACCCCCGACCTGGAGGCGGGCAAGCAGGGCCTGCGGCGGGCCGAGACGGTCCTGACGGGTCTGGGCGACCCGTCGTAGCCGACGCGCCCCCTGTCGGTTATCCGCTTCCCTCCCACCCCCTCCATGGTGCGAAAATGGTCGGCACTATGAGCAAGGGAATGTACGTACCGAAGGAGTCCCAGCCCAAGCAGGGCGGAGGGAACGGCGGCAAGGCCAGGGACGGCGAGAAGGGCGGCAAGCGCAAGATCGTCGCCCAGAACAAGAAGGCCCGGCACGACTACGCGATCATCGACACCTACGAGGCCGGGCTCGTCCTGACCGGCACCGAGGTCAAGTCGCTGCGCGAGGGGCGGACCTCGCTGACCGACGGCTTCGTCCAGATCGACGGCGGGGAGGCGTGGCTGCACAACGCCCACATCCCCGAATACCACCAGGGCACCTGGACCAACCACTCCGTGCGCCGCAAGCGCAAGCTGCTCCTGCACCGCGAGGAGATCGACAAGCTGGAGTCCAAGTCCCAGGAGACGGGTCACACGATCGTGCCCCTTGCCCTGTACTTCAAGGACGGCCGCGCGAAGGCCGAGATCGCGCTCGCCCGGGGCAAGAAGGAGTACGACAAGCGGCAGACCCTGCGCGAGAAGCAGGACCGCCGGGAGTCGGACCGCGCGGTCGCGGCGGCGAAGCGCAGGCAGCGCGGCGTCCAGCCCGGCGTCTAGCCCGACGCCGGTGGTGCGGCGGCGGGAATAGGCTGGCATCGTCGTGCGTTGGTCACGTACGATGGCAGCGCACTCCACAGCGAGTGCGCACCCCTCCACGGAGGGTCTTGAAAAATCAACATGGGGATGATCGGTTTCGACAGCGGATGTCGAAGCAGGGGAAGCGTGTCGAGGAAGCGGCAATGATCTCGTAAACCATATGTCGCAAAAAATAATCGCCAACACCAAGCGCGATTCCTCCTCGTTCGCCCTCGCTGCCTAATTAGCAGCTAAGCGAACTCCATAGGAGTGTCAGCCCGGGGCTGTTCCCGACCCGGATCCTGGCATCAGCTAGGGAACTAAACCTTGATCCCGGTCACGGGGTGAAGAGGGAAACCAAACAGTGACTGGGCCCGTCGGCGACTTGTTCGCGTGATCGCCGGGGCCGAGAAAATCACAGCGAACTGCACACGGAGAAGCCCTGATTCTGCACCGGTGGACGCGGGTTCGATTCCCGCCATCTCCACTCATCCCATGTGGGCGAAGGCCCCGACGCTCTCAGAGCGTCGGGGCCTTCGTCATGCGCTCGTCGAAGTCGGCCCGAGCCGCCTGGATGGTGGCGATGTTCGCCTGGGACCAGTCCGTGATGCGCTGGATCAGGGCGCCGGCCTCCTGGCCGAGCGGGGTCAGACGGTAGTCCACCCGGGGCGGGACGGTGGGGTGGACGACGCGGGTCAGCAGTCCCTCGCGCTCCAGGGCGCGCAGGGTCTGGGTGAGGACCTTCTGGGTCACGCCGTCCAGGCGCCGGCGCAGTTCGGTGAACCGCATCGGGCGGCCGTCCTCCAGGGCCACCAGCACCAGCATGGTCCACTTGCCGGCGATCAGGTCCAGTACGCCACGGGTGGGACAGTCCCGCAGGAAGATGTCCACACCGCCGTGTTTCCTCAGGTCGAAGCCGGTATCCATGAAGAGACTCGATATCAGCAAAGTGCCTTCTTCCGCAGCTGATCGGTCCGGGTGAGCATGGACGCACCGCGATCCCCCTGCCGAGGAGCCCCGATGTCCGCCCGTATGCACGCCGTCGTCCAGTCCGAGTTCGGCGGCCCCGAAGTCCTCGCCTACGCCGAGACCGACGTGCCCGAGCCCGGCCCGGGAGAGGTGCTGGTGAGGGTCGCCGGGGCCGGGGTGAACCCGGGTGACGCGGTGCTGCGGGCCGGACGGGTGCCTGGGCTGGTCGCTCTGCCCTGGACCCCGGGCAACGACGTGGCCGGAGTCGTCGAGCGGGTCGGCGAGGGAGTGACGCGGTTCGTGCCCGGTGACGAGGTGTACGGGATGCTCGCGGTCGGTCCGCACGGCGCCTACGCCGACTTCACCGTGGCCCCGGCCGACGCCCTCGCCCTCGCGCCCAAGAACCTCGACCTGGTCCACGCCGGCGCCGTACCGCTCGTCGCCATCACGGCCTGGCAGGCGCTGGCCGTCCTGGCCCGGGTCGGGCCCGGCGACCGGGTGCTGATCCACGCGGCGGCCGGCGGCGTCGGCCATGTCGCGGTGCAGCTCGCCAAGGAACTCGGCGCGCACGTCATCGGGACCGCCCGCGCCACCCACCACGACTTCCTGCGCGGCCTGGGCGCCGACGAACTGATCGACTACACCGCGACCGACTTCCGCGGCGCCATCGCCCCGGTGGACGCCGTCCTGGACCTGGTCGGCGGTTCCTACGGGGCCCGTTCCCTCGACGTGCTGCGGCCCGGCGGCCTGCTGGTCGGCGCGTCGATCGACCCGGGCGTGGACGAGCGGCAGGCCGAGGCGCGCGGCCTGCGCTACGTCTGGGTCACCGCCGAGCCCTCCGGCCGGACCCTCCAGCACATCACCGAACGCGTCGAGGCGGGCCGGCTCAAGGTCACCGTCCAGGACACCTACCCGCTGGCGGAAGCCGCGGCGGCCCACCGCGCGATCGAGGAGAAGCGCACCACCGGAAAGATCGTCCTCGTGCCGTGACAACGTCACCCCACCGCCGTCCCGTCACCCCACCGCCGTCCCGTCACCCCACCGCCGTCCCGTCACCCCTCCGCCGTCCCGTCCGTCCCGTCACCCCACCGTGCGCGGTGCCGTGCTCGCGCGTTCCGTCAGCCGGGGGGCCAGCAGAGTCACCTCGGGCGCCTCGGTGCCGCCCAGCTTGGCCATCAGCAGGTCCACCGCCCGCTCGCCGAGTTCGGCGGAGGGCAGGTCGACCGAGGTGACGGGCACGGGGAGGGCGGCGGCCAGCTCGTCGGGGCAGATCGCGGTGAGGGACAGGTCGGCCGGAACCCGCAGACCGAGCTGCTCGAAGGCGTCGAGCAGGGGTTCGAGGGCCGCCTCGTTGTGGACGACGACACCCGTCAACGCGGGCTGTTCGCGCAGGAGTCGCTCGGCGACCTGACGGGCCGCCGCCGGGGTCGCCCCGCACGGGTGGACGGAGGAGACGAGCCGGTGGCGGTCGGCGGCGGCCGTGAACCCCTGGACCACCCGCTGTGCGAACGCCGTGCGCCGCACGTACACCTCCGGCGGCGAACCGACCAGCGCCACCACCCGGTGCCCGAGCCCCGCCAGCCGCTCCACGCACAGCTCCCCGGCCGCCTTGAAGTCCAGGTCGACGCAGGTCAGCCCCGCCGCCTCCAACGGAAGACCGATCATCACCGACGGCCGGTCCAGCGAACGCAGCAACGGCAGCCGAGGGTCGTCGAGCTGGACGTCCATCACGATCAGCGCGTCGCACAGGGCGGTGTCCGCGACCCGGCGCAGCCCCTCCTCGCCCTCCTCCTGGGTGAGCAGCAGCACGTCGTGGTCGTACCGGCGGGCGCTGGTCACCACGGACACCGCGAACTGCATCACCACCGGGACATGGATGCCGGTCCGTAAGGGGATCACCAGGGCCAGCACGTTCGAGCGGCTGCTCGCCAGGGCGCGGGCGCCGGCGTGCGGCCGGTAGCCCAGCTCGCGGATGGACGCCTCGACGCGCCGCCGGGTCTGTGCCGAGATCGGGCGCTTGCCGCTGAGCGCGTAGGAGACGGTGCTCGGGGAGACCCCGGCGTGCCGCGCCACATCGGTGATCTTGACCATCAGTCCAGCTCCAGAGTGAGGAATCCGGTCCCGGCCCGCGCCCGCGCCACCCGGTCCCCGCAGGCCAGCGCCCAGGGCGCGGCGGGATCGGAGCAGGACGCCCGCAGCGTGTCCCCTTCCCGTACGACGGTGAAGGTGACGTCCCCGACCGGCACCGTCACCTGCGCGCCCCGCGCCGGCCGGTACGCCCGCAGCGTCACGCCGTCCGCGTGGGGGTAGTCGGGCCGGTCCTCCACCGCGCCCACCGGGATCACCGCCCCCGGCCTGACCAGCAGCGGCACGCTGGAGAACCCGTGCCGTTCGCGCACCCAGCGCGGACCGGTGACCGTCCGCCCGTCGAGGTGATGGGTCCACGTGCCCTCGGGAACGTAGTAGGACACCTCTCCCTCGTCGTCGAACACCGGCGCCACCAGCAGATCCGGCCCGAGCATGTACTGCCGCTCCAGGTGCGCGCACCCGGGGTCGTCCGGGAACTCCAGCACCATCGCCCGCATCACCGGCACGCCCTCGGTGTGGGCGGTGCGCGCGGCCTCGTACAGATAGGGCATCAGGCTCAGCTTCAGCCGTGTGAAGCGGCGCAGCACGTCCACCGACTCGTCGTCGAACAGCCACGGAACCCGGTAGGAGGAGCTGCCGTGCAGCCGGCTGTGCGAGGAGAGGAGCCCGAAGGCCAGCCACCGTTTGAACAGGGCGGGGGTCGGCGTGCCCTCGAAGCCGCCGATGTCGTGGGACCAGTAGCCGAAGCCGGACAGGCCGAGCGAGAGCCCGCCGCGCAGCGACTCGGCCATCGACTCGTAGGTGGCCTCGCAGTCGCCGCCCCAGTGCACCGGGAACCGCTGGCTGCCCGCCGTCGCCGACCGGGCGAAGACCACCGCCTCGCCCTCCCCCCGGTGCCGCCGCAGCACCTCGAAGACGGTGCGGTTGTAGAGGTAGGTGTAGTAGTTGTGCATCCGCTCCGGGTCGGAGCTGTCCGCCCACTCCACGTCGAGGGGGACGCGCTCGCCGAAGTCGGTCTTGAAGCAGTCGACGCCCTGCGCGAGCAGCGCCTCCAGCTTGGCCGCGTACCAGTCACGGGCGGCCTCGCTGGTGAAGTCCACCAGCGCCATGCCCGGCTGCCACAGGTCCCACTGCCACACGCTCCCGTCGGGCCCCCGCAGCAGGTGTCCGAGCGCCTCGCCCTCGGCGAACAGCGGCGAGCGCTGGGCGATGTACGGGTTGATCCACACGCAGACGCGCAGCCCGCGGTCGTGCAGCCGGGCCAGCATGCCCTTGGGGTCCGGGAACACCCGGGGGTCCCAGCGGAAGTCGCACCAGTGGTGCTCCCGCATCCAGAAGCAGTCGAAGTGGAAGACGGACAGCGGCAGTCCGCGCTCCCGCATGCCCTCGATGAAGGAGGTCACCGTCTCCTCGTCGTAGGAGGTGGTGAAGGACGTCGACAGCCACAGCCCGAAGGACCAGGCGGGAGGCAGCGCCGGGCGGCCGGTGAGGGCGGTGTACTTGCGCAGGATCTCCTTCGGGGTCGGGCCGTGGACGACGTAGTACGTCAGCTTCTGCGTCTCGGCGCTGAACTGCACCCGTGACACCGTCTCCGAGCCCACCTCGAAGGACACCTTGCCGGGATGGTCGACGAAGACGCCGTAGCCCGCGTCGGTGAGGTAGAAGGGGACGTTCTTGTAGGCCTGTTCCGTCGCCGTGCCGCCGTCGGCGTTCCAGACGTCGACGACCTGCCCGTTCCTGACCAGCGGCCCGAAGCGTTCCCCGAGGCCGTAGACGCTCGTGCCCACGGTGAGGTTCAGCTGCTCGCGCAGGTAGTGGGCGCCGGTCGCGTCCCGCATGATGCCCATGCCCCTGGGGCCGCTGGAGGTCAACACCCGGCCGTGGGCGAGGAAGTCGACGCGCCAGGGGCCGGTGCTCGCCACCCGGACCGACAGGGCGCCCGAGGTGAGGGTGGCGTACTCGTCGTCGTACGACGTCCGTACGGCGTGGTCGTCATGCCGTACCTCGAACCGCGGGCCCGGTGGCCGGCCGCCCTCGAAGTGGGTGAGGGTGACGCCGATGACGTCAGGCATGGGGGCGTGGACGCCGATCGTCACGACCGGTCCCCGCAGCAGGTCGCCGCGGTGGCGGACGGGCCGGCTCGGCGCGTGGATCTCCAGTCTGCCGTCCGCCTCGGTGACGTCGAGGACCTGCGCCGGGTGGGCGGCGGTGACGCCCTCGCGCAGCAGCCAGTAGCCGTCGGTGAACTTCAAGCGCACACCCCTTACTTGACCGCACCCACGGCGATGCCACGGGTGAGCGTTCGCTGGAAGACGAGGAAGAAGACGAGAGCGGGGAGCACGCCGAGCAGGGCCGCCGCGTTGGTCATGGTCGCGTCCATCAGGCGCTGGCCCTGGAGGACACCGAGGGCCACCGACACGGTCTGGTTGTCGTTGGAGATCAGCATGACCAGCGGGAGCAGGAACTCGTTCCAGGTCCAGACGAAGAAGAAGACCAGGAGCACTCCGAGGGTGGGGCGGCTGACCGGTACGACGATCCGCCACAGCACCTGCCACTTGTTCGCCCCGTCGATCCGGGCCGCCTCGATGATCTCGCGCGGGAAGCGGGCCAGCACGGAGGAGAGGAGGTAGGTGCCGAACGCCGACTGGATCACCGTGAACACGATGATCACGCTGAGCCGGGTGTCGTACAGACCGGCCTGCTTGCTCAGGTAGTACAGCGGGTAGACCAGTGCCTCCTGCGGCAGCACGTTGGCCAGCACGAAGAACGCCAGCAGCCAGGTACGGCCCCGGATCCGGCCGATGCCGATCGCGTACGCGTTGAGGACGGACAGGGCCACGGCCCCGACCGCCACCGAGCCGCTGATCAGCACCGAGTTGACGAGCTTGTGGCTGTAGTCGACGCGCTGCCAGAAGTCCTTCAGACCGCCCAGGTACAGGCCCCTCGGCAGGCTCAGCGGGCCGCTTCGGGAGTACTCCGCCGGGGACTTCACCGCGTTGAGCGCGACGATCGCGAACGGCACGATCATGAAGAGGGCGGCCAGGCACAGGGCCACGAGGACCGGGTAGCGGCGTACGGCGGTCATCTACGGGCTCCTTCCTCCGCGTCCTCCGCGCGGGTCTGGAACCTCAGCCCGGCCAGCGCCAGGACGAGGATGATCACGGTCAGCACGGTGGAGATCGCGGAGCCGTAGCCGACCTGCGTCTTCTCGAAGAACGTGGTGAAGGAGAAGTAGGACGGCACATCGGTCGCGCCGCCAGGGCCGCCCTTCGTCAGCACGTACACGGCCCCGAACACCTTGAGCGCGGCGATCGTGCACCAGGTCAGGACGACGTAGATCTCGGGCCGGATCTGCGGCAGCGTGATGTGCCGGAAGCGGCGCCACCAGCCGGCCCCGTCCAGCTCGGCCGCCTCGTACAGCTGCGGGTCGACACGCTGCAGCCCGGCCATGAACACGACCAGCGGGAACCCGAGCTGCACCCAGACCAGCACGCCCATGACGCTGTAGAGGGCGATGCCGGGATCGCCGAGCCAGTCCTGCCGCCAGCCGCCGAGGCCGACGGCCTTCAGCAGTTCGTTGAGGGAGCCGTTGTCCGGGGCGAGGATCCAGCTCCAGACGATGCCCGCGACGGCGACCGGCAGCACCTGGGGGAGGTAGAAGCAGGCTCGCAGGATCGCGGCGACCCTGCTGCCGAAGTGCTTGGCGACGTAGTCGAACAGGGCGGCGGCCAGGACCAGTCCCAGGGCCGTAGGGATCGCCGCCATCGCGACGACCATGAACAGGCTGTGCCGGAAGGACGCCCAGAACTCCGCGTCGTCGAACAGCCGGCGGTAGTTGGCGAGCCCGGACCACTTCGGGCCGCCCACGCCCTGCCAGTCGGTGAAGCTCACGCCCGTGTTCATCAGGAACGGCACGACGACGACGGCGAGGAAGGCGAGGACGCCGGGCAGCAGGAACAGGGCGTAGGTGTCACGGGGGCGGCGCGGCGGACCCGGCGGGCGCCCCCGGCGGGCCGCCCGCGCCCCGCGTTCGACGGTGACCGTCACCGCTTCGGCGCGCCGGCGTCGTACGCCTTCTGCAGCGCGCTGAGGTAGGCGTCCGGTTTCTCACCGCCGGTCATCAGCTTCTGCGTCTCGGAGACGAGGACGTCGTAGAAGCCGTTGACCGGCCAGTCGGGGTAGAAGGCGAGTCCGTCCCGCCCGCTGAGCGTGTCGAAGTTCTGGATCAGGGCCTTGGACTTCGGGTCGGTGACGGCGGAGGCGTCGGCCGCGAGGGGAACGCCGCCCTTGTTGCCCAGCAGGTTCTGGATGTCCTTCGACAGGGTGAGGTCGATGAAGTCGTAGGCCAGCTCCTTGTTCGCGGCGTTCTTCGGGACCACCCACAGGTTCCCGCCCGAGCCGAGCGTCAGGTTCGAACCGGGCCACAGGAAGGTGCCCCAGTCGAACGTGGCCTCCTGCTGGAAACGGCCGTACCACCAGCTGCCGGAGAACAGGATCGGCGCCTTGCCCCGGATGAAGGAGACGCCCGCGTCCTCGGCCTTGGCACTGGTGGAGTCCTTGCCGATGTACCCCTTCTTCACCCAGTCGGCGAAGGTGGTGGCGGCGTACGTCCAGGCCGCGTCATGGAAGTCCGTCTTCCCCTTGTACAGCTCGTACCTGTCCACCCAGGACCGGTCGGCCTTGGACAGGGCGAGCTGGTAGAGGTACTGCTGGGCCATGTACTCGGCGCCGGCGTTCGCCAGCGGGGTGACCTTGTGCCGGACGAACGTGTCCATGGCCGAGGTGAGCTGGTCCAGGGTGGTCGGCTGGGCGATCCCGTACTTCTTGAACAGGTCCTTGTTGAAGTAGACCATCGTGTACTCGGCGTAGTCGGGGACGCCGTACCACTTGCCGGAGCCCATGATCCCGGCACTGTCGTACTCGCTGGTCGTCCGGACCCCGGCGCTCAGCTTCCGGTCCCAGCCGCGCTTGGCCGCCTCGGCGGTCAGATCGGTGAGCAGCCCCTGCTTCGAGAGCAGACCGGCCGTCGCGTTGCCCTTGTTGTACTCCATGAGGTCCGGCGCGTCGGAGGAGTTGAGGACCATGGAGGCGGTCTTCTGGATCTGCTCGAAGCCCTTCTCCTCGAACTTCACCTTCACGCCCGGGTGCTGGGCCTCGAACTCGTGGATGGCCTGGTTCCAGGCCACGCCCATCGCGCTGTCGGGACCCTCGTAGTGCCACAGCTTGAGCGTCTTGCCGTCGGACCCGCCGCCGCCGGAGCCGCCGCAGGAGGTCAGGAGCAGTGCTCCGGACAGGATCACGGCCGCGGCCGCCATCCGCCTTCGTGCCGTCAACATCCAGTGCCTCCAGGGGAGTCGGATGGATCTGGATCTCTCATCGCGCCGCGTCCCACCGCATCGATCCGGTTCGGGTTCGACGCGATTCGACGCGCGATGTCGAAGCGCTTCGACGGAGGAAGGTATGTGGGGGCTGTGGGAGCGTCAATGGATGTAACAGGAATTGATTCAAGTGGCGCGAATTCGTTCAAGCGCTTCGATGACCCGACCGGTACGCCCCGGCCGCCGTGTGGATCAGCAGGGCTGTGACCGCCGCCGTGACCGGCACCGCGAAGCCGGTCGTGGGGGAGGCGTGCTCGGCCGTCCAGCCGCCGCAGGCCGAGCCGCAGGCCACCCCGGTGAGCAGCCCGGTGACGACCAGACTCATGCCCTCGTTGAGACGGCCCTCGGGGGTGCGCTCCTGCACCAGCGTCATCGCGGTCACCATGGTCGGCGCGGTCGCCATGCCCGCCGCGAGCAGGGCCACCGCCAGGGCGGGGAGGGAGCCGACGGTGCGGGCGGTGAGGAGGGGCAGGGACATCAGGGCGGCCATCCCCAGCAGACAGCGGGACAGGCGGGAGCCGACCGGCTTTCCGGCACCCGCGCCCCTGGCGCCGTACAGCAGGCCCGCCGCGCAGGAACCCGCGGCCTGGAGGGCGAGCACCACCCCGGCCGCCGCGCGGTGGCCCCGCCCGTCCGCGTAGGCGATCGTGACGACCTCCATCGAGCCGAACACCGCGCCGGTCGCCACGAAGCAGGCCAGCAGCGACGGCATGCCGGCGGCGCGCAACGGCGACGGCCCGGCCTTCGCCCGCCCCAGGGGCGGTGGCTCGCTCGCCCGCTGCGCGGTGAACAGCAGCATCCCGGCCAGCAGCAGGACGGCGCCCACGAGGGTGCCCGCCTCCGGGAAGAAGGTGCCGGTCAGGAACGAGGCCAGCACCGGCCCGAGCATGAAGCACAGCTCGTCGGCGGCCTGTTCGAAGGAGTTCGCGGTGTGCAGGGCGGCGGGTTCGTCGCGCAGCAGGTGCGCCCAGCGGGCGCGGGACATACCGCCGAGGTTCGGGGTGGAGGCGGTGCCGGCGTAGGCGGCGAACAGGGCCCAGTCGGGGGCGCCGTAGCGCACGCACAGCAGCAGCGCGAGGCTGCCGAGGACCGAGGCGAGCGTGGCCGGTACGGCGACCCGGGCCTGCCCGTACCGGTCGACGAGCCGCGCGATCCACGGCCCGGCGAGGGCGGTCGCCGCGAGCCCGGTGGCGGTGACCGCCCCGGCCAGGGCGTACGACCCCCGGGACCCGGCGATCATCACGACCGCGCTCACACTGAACATGCCCATGGGAAGGCGGGCAAGGAGGTTCCCGGCGGTGAAGGCGCGGGTGCCGGGGTGGCTGAAGAGGCGTCGGTAGACGCGGGTGCCGGGGTGGCTGAAGAGGCGTCGGTAGGCGCGGGTGCCGGGGTGGCTGAAGAGGCGTCGGTAGGCGCGGGTGCCGGGGTGGGCGAAGAGGCGCCGGTTGGCGCGGGGTGACATCGGGGGCATGCGGCCACGGTCACCCGGAGCGGATCACCGGGTCCAACACCTTCCGCTCCTCAATTGACGCACTCGTGTTGTAAATTGCCCGCTCGATGTCATCTCCTGCCCACATGGACGCCCGGCTGCTGCGCGCGTTCGTCACCGTCGCCGAGGAACTGCACTTCACCCGGGCCGCCGCCCGCCTCTACGTCGCCCAGCAGGCGCTCAGCCGGGACGTACGGCGACTGGAACGGGAGCTGGGAGCGGAGCTGTTCGTCCGCACCACGCGGCAGGTGACGCTCACGGCGGACGGTGAGCGCCTGTTGCCGTACGCCCGCCGGGTCCTGGCCGCCCAGGACGACCTGCTCGCCGCGTTCGGCCAGGCCCGGCCCCTGCTGGTGGACCTCAACTCCCCGGGCCCCTCCACCGCCCGCCACGTCCTGCACCGGGCCCGCGAACTCACCCCCGACTGCGAACTGATGGCCCGCTACGAGAGCGGCCTCACGGCGGCGGCGGCCGGACTCCTCGCCGGACGCCTGGACGCCTCCTTCGGTCGTTTCGCGGGCCTGGACCCGGCACTGAGGTCAGGTCTGGCCCAGCAACCCGTCCGGTACGAACCGATGGCGATCGCGCTGCCCGAGGACCATCCCCTCGCCGCCCTGGAGAAGGTGCCGCTGTCCGCACTGGCGGGGGAGACGGTGTACGCCGGTGCCGGGAACCCGGGCACCCGGGAGTGGACGGACCTGGCGCTCCGACTCTTCGAGGGACGCGGCATCCGGCTCGCCCCGCCCCTTCCGCCGGCGGTGGGGGAGGAGGAGTTCGAGCGGGTCATGAGGCGTACGCGGAACCCGGTGCTGGCGGTGGTGGGCTTCCCGGCGATGCCCTGGACGGTCCTGCGCCCCCTGACCGACCCGGTCCCGCTGTCTCCCGTGTCCCTGGTGTGGCGCAGGGGCCTGACGCATCCGGGTCTGGAGGCGCTGCGGCGGGCGGCGTCCGCGAACGCCGGTGGTGCGCGGGGGTGGCTGCGGCGGCCGGCCGGGGCGTGGCTCCCGGCGGTCGACGCCGAGGTGATGGGAGCCTCCGGCTGAGGGCCTGCTGCTGGGGGCCTGCGGCTGAGGGCCTGCGGCTTGGGGCCTGCGGCTTGGGGCCTGCGGCTTGGGGCCTGCGGCTGAGGTGGCGGTTCCTCTACCAATCCTTGGCCACCCCTTTGCGAAGGCCAATCGGCCCCTACTTCAGGCCTGTTCAGGCCTTGCGGAAATGTCACGGGACGGCACCAAAGCCCCGCCGGCCACGGCCAGTTGCCCGTCTTTGCCCTGCTGTACGCCATCTGTTCCGCTGGTGTCGCAGCAATTCGCTCTTTTGTCCAAGGGGCCGGCTCGATACGGTAATCGCTGCTTCTCGACCCCGGCCTCGGCCCCAACAGCCCCACCAGGAGCCCACCGTGACCCGCCGTTCCCGCCTGCTCACGACAGCCGCCGCCGGTGTGACGGCCGTAGCCCTCCTTGCCGGGTGCGGAGGAGGAGGCGGCACGAAGTCGAAGTCCGACGACAAGATCGCGGGCGCGGACACGGGGGGCTCGGCTTCGCCGAGTGCTTCGGCGCTGGTGGTGGCGGGGCGGCCGAAACTTGATATGCCCTCCGACTTGTCGTACACCTTTGACTGGCCCAAGACGGGTGACGCGGACAAGGACGCGGTCCTCTCGGACAGCGAGCAGTCCATCAAGGCCGTGGACCTCGCGATCGTTCACCAGAACGCGCTCGACAAGGCGTACCTCTTCTACTACGAGGGCGAAGCCGCCGCCGGCACACAGAACTTCATCCAGAACTATGTGGACCACAAGGCCAGCATTACTGGTGCTTACCGCTTTTACGCTCCCCAGGTAGCGGTCGCCAAGGGCGGCACCGCATCCCTCAGCTACTGCGAAGACCAGGGCAAGGCATACGTCAAGTATCTCCCGAACAAGGTCAAGAAGACCAAGGTCACCGCGAAGAGCTACGTCATCTACCACACATCGCTCAAGAAGAACGACAAGGGCGTCTGGGCGATCCAGAAGATCATTTCTCAGAGTGGGAGTGCCGCGTGCCAGCCCTGATGCGCAATCTCAAATCCTTCCCGATGCTGGCCGTCACGGGGATGTGCCTGTCGCTCCTGGCCCTCCCTGGCGTGGCGCGTGCGGATGACACGCTCGGCGGCAAGACGCAGAATTCGGGCAACCCGACACCGAAGGGTGACAGCAGCCCCGACGGAACGATCTCGGCCAGTGCCTCGGGTATCGTCTTCGACCTCTCGAAGAACGGCTCCGGAAACTCCGCAGGTCCCGTCACCTCCACGACATCCTGGACCCCACCCCCCTGCTGGTACGCCCCGAAGTTCACACCTGCTCAGCTGAAGTCGTACCTGGAGCCGATCTGGAATGCCGAGTCGACGGGCTATCAGTGGGATGCGCAGCAGCGCGACCGCTATGTCAACGGGAAGCCCTACAAGGACTTCAACAAAGACAAGGCCGACAAGGGCTACTGGTGGGACGCCTACGTCGACGAGAGCTTCCCGCCCGGATGGGACAAGTGCACCGAGCCCATCTTCTGGGTGGACAAGGGTGCCGCCCCGCCCGCCAACATACCGAACGCCGTAACCCCCAAGATCCTCGCCGAACTCGCCTACAACCAGATCCGTGTGCCGAGCACGAAGGTGACCCTGGCCCCGGCCGGTACGACGAAGGTCAACCTGCCCACCTGGGCCTGGCTGGACGGCGCCCAGTTCAAGCCGGTCTCCGTCACGGCGTCCGTACCGCTGCTGGGCATCTCCGCGACGACCACCGCCGAACCCGTCTCCCTGAAGATCGACCCCGGCACGTCGGACGCGGAGACGTACCCGGCCTCGGGCGTCTGCCAGATCAACAACGGCAGGATCGGCGAGGCCTATGCCAAGGGCAAGGCCGACGAGACGCCGCCCTGTGGAGTGAAGTACCTGCGCTCCTCGGGCACGGGCTCGTACCCCCTCAAGGCCACGATCACTTGGAAGATCAGCTGGACGGGCAGCGACGGCACGGGCGACACGTTGCCGGACGGCACCTTCGGCGCCACCCAGGACGTCGTCGTACAGGAGATCCAGGCCGTCAACCGGTGAGAGCCGCAACCGCCGCCCCGTGAGCCGAAACTGGGCCCAGCCTTCCCTGGCCGGGCCCAGTTGCCATGCCCGCCTGACCTCGACCGCCTCAACAGGAGCCCTTGTGACCCCCCGCCCTTACCTGCTCGCGAGGGCTGCCGCCTCGGTGACGGCCGTCATGCTTCTCGCCGGTTGCGGCGGAGGCGGAGGGGGAGGCGGTGGTGGCGTGAAGCCGAAGGAGAAGAGCACCGGGGCGAAGCAGCAGGGCAGGTCGCCCGAAGCCTAAAGCACCCGGTTGCACAAGAACGACAAGGGCGTCTGGGCCGTCGAGAAGCTTGCTTCAGTGAGGGGCAGTTCGAAGTGCCGGCCCTGAGTGCCGACTTTCCACGTATGCAAGGAAACCGGTCCAGGCCGAGCGTGTGACGGTGAGCCGAGGGCCGGTGGGGGTCTTGGAATCGCGGATGTGGATCGCGGTGGGGGCGGTGGCTATTTCGAGGCAGTTGGAGGCGTCGGGGCTGTAAGTGGACTTCTTCCAGTGAAGTTCGGACACGGTTACCTCACACGGTCTTGGCGATGCGATGGATCAGGTCACGTGACTCGGCCGGCGTGAGGGCGTTCGCTTCCATGCGGTCGAGAACGAGCCGGTACTTTTCCAACTGGGCCTCGGCATCAAGGAACTCGCAGCCGTGATGGGTATCCAGCTGCACAGTATCGAGTTGAGGAACAGGCCCTGCCAAGTAGTCGACGGACTGCCCAGTACCGGGAAACGAGCCCTTGCCGAACGGGATGACCCTCACGGTCACCTGGTCCAGCTCGCTCATTTCCAGGAGGTGCTGGAGTTGGCCGCGCACGGTGGCGGGGCCACCGTAGCCCATGTGCAGTGCGCACTCGTGGATCACTGCCGTGTACGGGGGCGGGTCGTCGCGGTGCAGAACTTCCTGCCGCTTGATCCGGTGACTGACCCGATGCTCGATCTCGTACTGCCGAAGCGAAGGCACGGCCTCGTTGAAGAGAGCCCGCGCGTGGTCGGTGGTCTGGAGCAGCGCAGGAATGTGGATGACCAAGGCAACGCGCAGTGCTGTCGCATGGTGTTCCAACTCGGCGAGGTCGATGAGACCGACAGGCAGGTGCTCCCGGTAGCCGTCCCACCAGCCGCGCGCCTGGCGTTGGGCCATCGCGGCAAGCGCATCCACGAGGTCGGCGTCCCCGCAGTCGTAGGCGTGTGCGAGGGATCGGACGCGGTCGGAACTGAGGGGACTGCGCCCTGTTTCGATCATGCTGACACGGCCTTGGTTGACGCCGAGCCGCGCGGCGGCGCTGGTTGCGGTAAGCCCCCCTCGCTCACGCAATTTCCGCAGCTCAGAACCCAGGCGCCGTTGGCGCAGGGTGGGGGTGCTACTGGGTGACAAGAGCCCTCCTATCGCTTCGCGGCGCAACGCTGGAGTACCCCGCACGAGGTAACTGTTAATGCATTTCCCTGAGTTTCTTGAGAAGTATCTCTAAGGCTGCGCTAGCGTACATCGCGCCGCCCAACTCCCCACCCCACAAGCGGAAGCGCACCTCCCCAGGCAGAGCCACCGCACGGCGTGGTCGTTGAGCGAGCCCCAGTCCCTTCTCTTGCCGGAGGTTTCCATGGGCACCGTATCCCTGCCCGACACCTGGGTGTACGCCCTTCGCCTGCCGCATGATCCCCGCGCGGCACGCGTCGCACGTATGACCGTACGCGCGGCGCTGAACGGTCACGGCAGAGGCGAAATCCTCGACACCGTGGAGCTGTTGACGTCCGAGCTGGTCACCAACGCCTACCGGCACACGAACGGCCCCGCCTCCCTACGGCTCACCGCCCTGGCGGACGGCCGGCTGCGGGTCGGCGTCTGGGACAGCCATCCCCGCATCCCCGCCCCCTTCGGCGAGCCACCCTGGGGCCGAGTCCCGCCTGCTCCGACGGAAGCGGAAGGCGGGCGCGGCCTGCGCCTCGTACAGGAATACGCCGACTCCTGGGGCGGCTGGCCGATCGGCGACGGCCCACTGGAGCGCGCCGCCGGGAAACTGCTGTGGTTCGAGGTGGGTGGCCAGCAAGGGGGTGGGACACGGACAGTGAGGGCCTGACCAGGACCTGTCCCCCGTCGGCGTCGTGCGGAATGGCGGCGTCAGGTCTTCGGATCGGAGGATGTGGGGACGCATCCGGAATCGATGCTGATGAACATCGACGACTCGTCCTGTACGCCAACCCCAACCCACCATTCGCCCTTGGGGAGTCTGGCTCCCACCCTGGCCGTCCCAGGGTCCGGAAGGTCGGGCGAGTATCCGGACTTGGTGAAGTGCGCCTTCGCCGCATCCATTACCGGCCCGGATGCCGCCTTGGGAACGTCGATCTTCAGAACGTAGTCGTAAGTGAACCTGTGCACACCAGGTGTCTCGGTCGTGCACTTATGCCAGCCACTGCTGTCGACCGACGTAGCTGCTGATCCGAGGGTCGGGCGGATGGCGTCGAGTGTCTCCTGCGCAAGCGTCTGCGCCTTCTTTATCACCGACTTGGGGTCGGTACCGACGATCCCCGCCCCTCCGCAGCCTGCTGTCGCCGCCAACGCTGCCACGGCCGCGGCCGCAGCTCCCTTGTGCAAGCGTTCCGTCATCTTCACAGCTCACCAATCGAAGAGGTCTTTTGAAGTGCGCACTGCATCCTTGCCGCTGGTCTTCAGATCGTCACTGACATCGCCGAGATCGTGCAACGAGCCATCCACGTCACCGCTCAGGAGGTCACCGCCAGCGCCAAGAACACTGTTCTCAGCCGTCGCGAACGCGTGCAGCGAGTCGCCTGCATGCTCGATCGGCGCTCCCGCGTCACCCATGGCGTGACCGGCGTTCTGCAGAACCGCACCGCTGAGATCAGGCGCCGTGGCCACACCGTCGGAGAGATTGGGCAGCGTGCCGATTTTCTGCTCCGTGGGCATCGCCGTGACCTCATTGCTCTGGCCGAGCACGATTTTCGTCATGTTGTCCAGGGATGGACCAGCATCCCAGTACTCGCTGTGCGCATGCGCGACCCCGCTTCCATCCCCAGTATCGAAGGTCCGACCGCCGAAGGTCGAGGAAGTCGGGTCATTGCCGAATCTGATGTGATGGTCGTCGCTCCACTCATGCGGAATGAGAGAAGCGGAGATCTCGGGAACGGGGTCGAATTTCGCCTTGCCCGCCCAGACGTGACTGGGGTCGAGGTGCAGATCGGACGCCTTGTCGACCGTGACTCCCGGGGACCCGACGAAGATTACGTCGTCGGCGTTCATTCCTGCATGGGCGAAGGCGTCGCCAACAATGGTTGAGCCGTAGCTGTGCCCGATAAGTGTCACGTGGCCCGCGCCGATGTGATTGACTTTGAGGGAGTTGACAAAGGCCGCCAGCTTGGGTGCCCCGTTGTCTGCGTTGGCCTGCCCGGCCGGCCCGGGAATGTCCCATTGCGGGGCATCATAGCCAAGCCAGTAGATCGATGCGGTGGAGCCGGATTTCTGCATGTTCGTATTGATATAGAGCGTCAGGGCTCGGTTCATATCACTCGAAGCACCATCGAGGCTCGATCCGGTGCCGGGCACGTAAACTGCCGTGTTCGCCGACTTGTCCGGATTTCCATATGATACGGCAATATGGCCGCTATCCACATTGTCGAAACCGAGCAGGAATATGTCCGACCTGTGCAGTGTGTCCTTCGGATTCGCTAGATGCTGCCAAAGGTCCTTCAATCGCTGCGGACAGTCCGGCCTCTGCACCTCCGCCTCAAGTCGAATCCGGTTGAGCTTGTCCGCCACCTCGGCAGGCAGCCCCTGAAACGCCGTCACATCATTTGGCGGGCACGCGTCCGAATACGCCTTCAGGAATTCCGTGTCATTCAGATGCTTGCGCAAATCATTCTTCACCAGCTTGATCGATGCCTGGTCCTTGTTTGCGACTGCTTGCTGAAACAGGGCCGCGTCGGCGGCTCCCATGGAGTACGGCTCGGGAATCTGGACGGTGTTGCCGAGCCCCGGGTGCTGCTTCTCCAGGACGGTTGCCAGAGCCTGTCGGCGCTGCAGCATGGGCAACTGGTCATCCAGCCAGCCGCACAGGGCAACCAGACTGGTCAACGGCTGGGTGTCGATGCCGAATCGAGCGAATTGGCTCTTGATCGATGATGCGCCGTGGCGCAGCCGGTCCTTGTCGCCCTTGAAAGATCCGATCGTCTTCAGTAGGGCATTCGGGTCGATGCCCGAGAAATCTGCCACGCCTTTCCCCCTGCCGCAGTCGCGTCCGTCGACCGTGCCGATCAGTGACCCTCAAGATCCATCCGCATCATCTTGGCCATGCCGGGAGGAACCTTGTCCGGGCACTTGGCGATCTCGGCGTCGAGTGCCGGGATGACCTCGTCGATCAGAGTCTTCATGTGTGTGCGCCGGCCTTCGAGTTCCGAATGCCATGCATCAGCGGCCTTGCCCACCCATACTTTTCCGGAACCCAAGTCCCGGGACGTCGTCTCCAGCAGCCTTCTGAGTTCTGCCGTCTGCGTCAGAAGATTGGCCCTTAGCGCCTTCAGTGCAGCAAGGCGCGGATTGTCCACCTTCGGCTGAACATCAGTGCTCCCCATGTGGCCCCCCAGAAAAGCCCCCGCTGGTCGTGCGGGCCCTCAGCATAACAACGGCTGACACAATGAGGTGGATGCGCCTGCTTGTACTGCCCTGGTGTGGGAGTTGATTATCCAGTCAGGTGGCGAGATATCGCCGTAGATTGGGCTGGACGAGCCGGCGGTGCCTGAGCCGTCCAGTTGTGGCGGCCCCGGCTCCGGCCGCGCGCCGAGGAGAGGGGCTCCGCCCGACCGGCACGGGCCCAGCCCGCCCCGCCCCGCCCCCTTCGCCGGCGGAGCCGCCCTCACCGGCCGCCCCCCGCCCGAGTGAGAGCAACGTTCCCTTCCGGTCACTCGCAGGCACAGGGTGGAAACGCGGCCTCCCTACCTTCGGGAGCATCACCGCTCATCACCGCCGGAGGACCTGAGCCCCGGAGCACCGTGGAGGCGTCATGACAGCCCCTAGTACAGCCCCCGCCGCGAGCAGCAGGGGAGGCCGCTGGATCCAGCAGTGGGATCCCGAGGACGAGACCTTCTGGAACGAGACCGGAGAGAAGGTCGCCAAGCGGAACCTCCTCTTCTCCGTCCTCTCGGAGCACATCGGGTTCTCGATCTGGACCATGTGGTCCGTGCTGGTGCTCTTCATGGGGCCGAAGTACGGGCTGACCCCCGCCGACAAGTTCCTGCTCACGTCGATGGTGACGCTGGTCGGGGCCGTCGTCCGGGTGCCGTACACCTTCGCCGTCGCGGTCTTCGGCGGCCGGAACTGGACGATCATCTCCGCCAGCCTCCTGCTCGTCCCGACGATCGCCGCGTTCGCGGTGATGAAGCCGGGGACGTCCTTCGACACGTTCCTGTGGATCGGCCTGCTGGCCGGCATCGGCGGCGGCAACTTCGCCTCCAGCATGACCAACATCAACGCCTTCTTCCCGCTGCGGAAGAAGGGCTGGGCGCTGGGGCTCAACGCGGGCGGCGGCAACATCGGCGTGCCGGTGATCCAGCTGATCGCCCTCGCCATCATCGGCGCCAGCGGCGGACCCCGCGTGCTGCTCGGGATCTACATCCCGCTGATCGTCGTGGCCGCCGTACTCGCCGCGCTGTTCATGGACAACCTGGCGACCGTGAAGAACGACACCGGCGCGGCGATCGACGCGGCGAAGGACGGCCACACCTGGATCATGTCCTTCCTCTACGTCGGCACCTTCGGGTCGTTCATCGGCTACAGCTTCGCCTTCGGGCAGGTGCTCACCAACCAGTTCGGCCGGACCCCGCTGCAGGCGGCGTACCTCACCTTCATCGGCCCGCTGCTGGGCTCCCTCATCCGGCCCGTCGGCGGCTGGCTCGCCGACCGCTACGGCGGCGCGAAGATCACCCTGTGGAACTACGTCGGCATGGCCGCCGCGACCGCCGTCCTGGTCGTCGCCAGCATGCAGAAGTCGCTGCCGCTGTTCGTCTCCGTCTTCGTCGTCCTGTTCGTGCTCAGCGGGCTCGGCAACGGCTCGACGTACAAGATGATCCCCGGCATCTTCCACACCAAGGCGCTGGCCAAGGGGCTGGAAGGGGAGGAGGCGGCCGCGTACGGACGGCGGCTGTCCGGGGCGTCCATGGGCCTGATCGGGGCGGTCGGCGCGCTCGGCGGTGTGGGCATCAACCTCGCCTTCCGGCAGTCCTTCCTCTCCTACGGCACCGGAACCGGCGCCTTCGTCGCCTTCCTCGCCTTCTACGGCCTCTGCTTCGCCGTCACCTGGGCCGTATACCTTCGCCGTCCGGCCGGGCAGACCCGCGCTACGGCGGCGGCGGAGGCGAAGCCGCAGCTCAACTACGCCGAGGTGTGACGTAACACCGGCGCAATCAAGTCGAACCGAGCCTGTCACGCGCCGTTGACAGGCTCGTTCGGCATGCAGGCCACGGGCGGCATGCGGCAAGGTAGGAGAGCCATGTACGACGAACAGCAGCGACCGACCCCAGGGCAGCACGGCCCCCTCGCCGGCTTCACGGTGGGGGTGACGGCCGCGCGCCGGGCCGACGAGCTGGGGGCCCTGCTCCAGCGGCGCGGTGCCGCCGTCGTCCACGCGCCCGCCCTGCGCATCGTGCCGCTCGCCGACGACGGTGAGCTGCTCGCCGCGACCAAGGAGATCATCGACCAGGCGCCGGACGTGGTGGTCGCGACGACCGCGATCGGGTTCCGGGGCTGGGTGGAGGCCGCCGACGGGTGGGGGCTCGGCGAACAGCTGATCGGACGGCTGCGCGGAGTGGAACTGCTGGCGCGCGGGCCCAAGGTCAAGGGGGCCGTACGGGCCGCCGGGCTGACCGAGGAGTGGTCGCCGTCGAGCGAGTCCATGGCCGAGGTACTGGACCGGCTGCTGGAGGAGGGCGTCGACGGGCGGCGGGTCGCCGTGCAGTTGCACGGGGAGCCGTTGCCCGGATTCGTGGAGGCGCTGCGGGCCGGGGGCGCGGAAGTGGTCGGGGTGCCGGTCTACCGGTGGATGCCGCCGGAGGATATCGGCCCCGTGGACCGGCTCCTGGACGCGGCCGTCTCCCGCGGACTGGACGCCCTGACCTTCACCAGCGCGCCCGCCGCCGCCTCGCTGCTGTCGCGGGCGGAGAAGCGCGGGCTGCTCGACGAGTTGCTGGCCGCCCTGCACCATGACGTACTGCCCGCCTGCGTCGGGCCGGTGACCGCGCTGCCGCTGCAGGCGCGGGGGATCGACACGGTGCAGCCGGAGCGGTTCCGGCTGGGGCCGCTGGTGCAGCTGTTGTGCCAGGAACTGCCGGGACGGGCGCGGGCGTTGCCGGTCGCCGGGCACCGGGTGGAGATCCGGGGCCACGCGGTGCTGGTGGACGGGGAGCTGAAGCCGGTGCCGCCGGCGGGGATGTCGTTGCTGAGGGCGCTGTCCCGGCAGCCGGGCTGGGTGGTGGCCCGCGCGGAACTGCTGCGTGCCCTGCCGGGCGCCGGACGGGACGAGCACGCCGTGGAGACCGCGATGGCACGGCTGCGTACGGCACTTGGGGCGCCCAAGCTGATCCAGACGGTGGTGAAGCGGGGGTACCGGCTGGCGCTGGACCCGGCGGCCGACGCGAAGTACGCCGACGCGTGAGCGACGGACAGCGACGGACAGCGACGGACAGCGACGGACAGCGACGGACAGTGAAGGACAGTGAAGGACAGTGAAGGACAGTGAAGGACAGCGACGGATAGCGGCGGACAGCGGCGGATGCCTGAACGACGGGTGTGAGTAGCGCGCCGCCCGCCCGGGGTTCGTGGGGGCCGTGACCGCCCGGCTCCACCCAGCCGCTGTACGAGGGGTTCCGGCAGCCCCGCCCGCCGGGCACTGTGGTCGGGGGAACGGTTTCTCCCACCCTGGTTTCCCTGTCCAAGGCGGTGGCAGGCACATGGCACTGGGTACGGTCTCGGTCTCGGCCCCCTACGAGCTGCGGTTCGACGCCGGGCGCAGCTGTCTGGATCTCCTCGCGACCACGCATCCCGGCGAACGGCTCGACGCGGTCGAGGCGTTGCGCGTCTGGATCGTCGGCGCCGGGCTCGTCCCGCCCCGTACTCCGCTGGCGCACGCCGACGCCTCCTGGCTCCTCGGGTTCCGCGAACTACGGGGTCACGTGAGCACGTTGGTGCGCGCCGGCGCGGTGGGCGACTCGCGGCCGTACGACCTCGCGCTCGCCCGGGTCAACGAGGCCGCCCGTGTCGCGCCGCCCGCCCCGCGTGCGGTGCGCGGCGAAGACGGGGCGTTCGTCCGGGCGTTGGCCGGCCCGCCCGAGTGCGCCGCATTGCTCGGGGCCGTCGCCCGGGACGCCGTGGAGCTGCTCACCGACCCGGTCGCCCGAGCGGCCGTCAGGGAGTGCGAGGGGGACAACTGCCCCCTCGTGTACCTGGACACGTCCCGGGGGCGGCGCCGGCGCTGGTGTTCCAGTGAGGTCTGCGGGAACCGTGAACGGGTCGCGCGGCACCGGCGGCGGGCGGCGCTCGCTCGAGCGTGAATGTCTCCTAAGCCCCTTAGGAGAGCTACGCCCCGGTCTGGCGCCGAAGTGATTTCGACAACACCGATGTTTGTTTCTGCTCGCCTGCGGGCAGCTCCCGCAACCCAGGCGATGTGTCGGAAATGTAAAGATCACGCAGTGGGAATGTGCACGCATGTCCCGCTCGTCACGTCACTCCGAAGAAATCTGTCACCCCGGTTTGAACGCCACGCGGGCCACATCCGTACGGGTGGGCGAGCGACCGACTGGGGGAACCCCCGGACACCGGAGGTGGGCGTGCGCAAGGATGCGGCCGTGGCCAATGAACGTGGAACGAGGGCCCGACATCGCATGTCCCAGCCCTCGGAACCTGACGAGGAGCTGATGCGTGCTCTGTACAGAGAGCACGCCGGACCCCTGCTTGCGTATGTCCTCAGGCTGGTCGCCGGAGACCGGCAGCGAGCCGAGGACGTCGTGCAGGAGACGCTCATCCGTGCCTGGAAGAACGCCGGTCAGCTCAATCGGGCGACCGGATCGGTACGCCCCTGGCTGGTGACGGTCGCTCGACGCATCGTCATCGACGGCCACCGCAGCCGGCAGGCCCGGCCGCAGGAGGTCGATCCGTCGCCGCTGGAGGTCATCCCCGCGGAGGACGAGATCGACAAGGCGCTGTGGCTGATGACGCTGTCGGACGCGCTCGACGACCTGACCCCTGCCCACCGGGAGGTCCTCGTCGAGACGTACTTCAAGGGTCGTACCGTCAATGAGGCGGCCGAGACGCTGGGCATCCCCAGTGGCACGGTGCGCTCTCGGGTGTTCTACGCCCTGCGGTCGATGAAGCTGGCACTGGAGGAGCGGGGGGTGACGGCGTGATGAGCGGATACGGGGGACACAGCGGATTCAGCACGGGTGGTCCGGGTATGTCTGGCCCCATGAGCCCCACCCAGGGACCGGTGCCCAACGAGCACGAAACCGTCGGCGCCTACGCCCTAGGCCTTCTCGACGACGCGGAAGCAACCGCTTTCGAAGCGCATCTCGCCACCTGCGAGTGGTGCGCGCAGCAGCTCGACGAGCTGGCCGGAATGGAGCCGATGCTGGCCGCGCTCGCGGACCTGCCGGGCTCCGGCAGCACACCGGCGATCGGCGAGTCGCTGTCCGCGAAGCCCAGCCCACGGCTGGTGGAGAAGCTGGTCGACGACGTCGCCGAGCGTCGCGCGGTCAAGCGCCGCCGCACCTTCTACATGCTCGCGGCGTCCGTCGCGCTGATCGCCGGCGGCCCCCTGGCCGTGATGGCGGCCACCGGCGGCGGCAACTCCGGCCAGAGCGCCACACCGCTCGCGGCCACCGCCAAGGACACTTTCAACACCATGTCCGACAAGGTGACGGCCACCGACCCGACCACCAAGGTCAGCGCGACCGTGGCGATGGCGAAGAAGGCCTGGGGCACCGGCGCGGTCGTCCAGATCAGCAACGTCAAGGGCCCGCTGAAGTGCTCGCTCATCGCCGTCGGCAAGAACGGCGAGCGCGAGACCATGACCTCGTGGTCGGTCCCGGAATGGGGCTACGGCATCCCGAACGCCAAGACCGAGGAGGCGAAGCAGCCGCTCTACGCCCAGGGCGGCGCGGCCTTCGCACCGAACGAGATCGACCACTTCGAGATCATGACCTTCGACGGGAAGAAACTCGTCAATGTGGCCGCGTAGCGCGGCCACATAGCCTCGGCGGGCCCCCTTCGCGTACGGTTGACGGCTGCCCAGCACGTCAGAAGGGGGCCCGGTGGCCGCTCAGGCTCAGCAGGAAACCGCGGTCGGCGCCGCACCGGACTCGGTGCGGGACCGCGAGATCAGCGTCGAACAGGAACACCTCGACCGGGTGTACCGGCGTCTTGAGGAGAAGATCCACGAGGCCGAGTTCCTGATGAACGACGCGGCCCAGCGCGGCCAGGTCGGCACGCCCGGCGCGCTGGCCGAGCGGGACGCCCAGGTCTTCCGCGCGGGCGTGCACCTCAACCGGCTCAACAACGAGTTCGAGGACTTCCTCTTCGGGCGGATCGACCTGCTGCCCGGCAAGGACGGCAAGAAGGGGCCGGACGGCGCCTACACCGCCGTCGAGCCGGCGGAGGGGGCGGTACGGGACGACCGTACGGCCGACATCGCCGAGACCCTGCACATCGGCCGCATCGGCGTCCTGGACTCCGAGTACGCGCCACTGGTCATCGACTGGCGGGCGCCGGCCGCCGCCCCCTTCTACCGCTCCACCCCGGTCGACCCCGGCCGGGTCGTACGGCGCCGGGTCATCCGTTCCAAGGGGCGCCGCGTCCTCGGTGTCGAGGACGACCTGATGCGTCCGGAGCTGACGGCCTTCCTCGACGGCCGTGAACTCCCCGTCATCGGCGACGGCGCCCTCATGGCCGCCCTCGGCCAGGCCCGCAGCCACACCATGCGGGACATCGTCGCCTCCATCCAGGCCGAACAGGACCTGGTCATCCGTGCCCCCGCGGCCTCCGTGACCTATGTCGAGGGCGGTCCGGGCACGGGCAAGACCGCCGTGGCGCTGCACCGGGCCGCGTACCTGCTCTACCAGGACCGGCGGCGGTACGCGGGCGGCATCCTGATCGTCTCGCCCACCCCGTTGCTGGTGGCGTACACGGAGGGCGTGCTGCCCTCGCTCGGCGAGGAGGGCCAGGTCGCCATCCGCGCCATCGGCTCCCTCGTCGACGGCGCCGAGGCCACCCTCTACGACTCCCCGGCCGTGGCCCGCGCCAAGGGGTCGTACCGGATGCTGAAGGTGCTGCGGAAGGCGGCGCGGGGGGCGCTGGAGCTGGGAACCGCCGCCCCCGCCCCCGCCCCCGGTCAGCTCGCCTTCGGCGACACCGACGACGACGGCCTGGCGGGGGCGGCGGCGCAGGCTCCGGCCGGTCCGCCGGCCCGGCTGCGGGTCGTCGCCTTCGGACGGCGGCTGGAGCTGGAGGCCGCCGAGCTGGACCGGGTCCGCCGCACCGCGCTGGGCGGCACCGCCCCCGTCAACCTGCTGCGCCCGCGCGCCCGCAAGCTGCTCCTGGACGCGCTGTGGGCGCGCTCCGGCGCGGCCGGCCGGCACACGGACCCGGAGCTGGCCGCCGAGCTGCGCTCCTCGTTCGACGAGGACGTGGCGAGCGAGGACAGCTTCCTGACGTTCCTCGACGCCTGGTGGCCGGAGCTGACCCCGAAGGCGGTGCTCACCGCCATGGCGGACGAGCGGCGCCTGGGCCGCTGGGCCCGCCGCATCCTCAACCCCGGCGAGGTCCGCAGGGTCGCCCGCTCCCTCAAGCGGGACGGCCACTCCGTGCACGACATCGCGATGCTCGACGAGCTGCAGTCGCTCCTCGGCACCCCGGCCCGCCCCCGCAAGAAGCGCGAGCTGGACCCGCTGGACCAGCTCACCGGGCTGGACGAGCTGATGCCGGTGCGTGAGGAGACACAGCGCGAGCGGGCCGAGCGGCTGGCACAGGAGCGCACCGAGTACGCGCACGTCATCGTCGACGAGGCGCAGGACCTGACGCCGATGCAGTGGCGCATGGTCGGCCGTCGGGGCCGGCACGCCACCTGGACGGTCGTCGGCGACCCCGCCCAGTCCTCCTGGTCCGATCCGGACGAGGCCGCCGAGGCCCGCGACGAGGCCCTCGGCAGCCGCCCGCGCCGCCGCTTCCAGCTCACGGTGAACTACCGCAACCCGGCCGAGATCGCCGAGCTGGCCGCCAAGGTGCTGGCGCTGGCCATGCCCGGCTCCGAATCCCCCTCCGCGGTGCGGTCCACCGGGGTCCGGCCCCGCTTCACCGTCGTACAGGACTCGCTGGACAAGACCGTGCGTGCCGAGGCCGAACGGCTGCTCGACCTGGTGGACGGCACCGTCGGCGTGGTCGTCGCCATGAACCGGCGCGCGGAGGCCCGGCGCTGGCTGGCCGGGCTCGGCGCGGAGGTCGCGCCGGACGGGCGGAGCCGGGACTGGGGGAGGGTCGTGGCGCTGGGCAGTCTGGAGGCCAAGGGCCTGGAGTACGACGCCACGGTCGTCGTGTCGCCCGCCGAGATCGCCGACGAGTCGCCGGCCGGGCTGCGCGTGCTCTACGTCGCGCTGACCAGGGCGACCCAGCAGCTGACGGTGGTCTCGGGGGAGCGGGACGAGCCGGACGCGGCGGGGGTGCCGGACCTGCTGCGGGACTGAGACCGCCGCCGCCGTTCCTGTGAACTTGACCCGAACTCCGGCGACGGGAATGGCCTTGCGGCATCTGTTTGTTAGCCTGGGTGTGGCACCGGCCCGATCCAAGCCCCCGGGCCCAACCTTCGTCGCTACGAGCGACCACTTGCCGCGAGGCGAGCATGGCGGGTCGGTGTCATGAACGTAGGAAGAGGCCCACGTCACCATCGTGTGACGTGGGCCTCTTTTCGCTGCGAACAATACGTTCGCAATCCAGCCGGGCTAACGCCTACTCGGCGGTAGGTGCGACGATCGGACGGCACTCTTCAGGACACGGTGAAAGCAGAGGAAGTCGGCCATGGCAACGGCGCCCAGCGTCTCCTACTCGATGACGGTCCGGCTGGAGGTGCCCGCGAGCGGAACCGCGGTCTCCCAGCTCACCACGGCCGTCGAGTCCCAAGGAGGCTCGGTCACCGGCCTCGACGTCACCGCTTCCGGGCACGAGAAGCTCCGGATCGACGTCACCATCGCGGCGACCTCCACCTCGCACGCCGACGAAATCGTCGAACAGCTGCGCGGCATCGAGGGCGTCACGCTCGGCAAGGTCTCCGACCGTACGTTCCTGATGCACCTCGGCGGCAAGATCGAGATGGCGTCCAAGCACCCCATCCGCAACCGTGACGACCTCTCCATGATCTACACGCCGGGCGTGGCCCGCGTCTGCATGGCGATCGCCGAGAACCCCGAGGACGCCCGCCGTCTGACCATCAAGCGCAACTCCGTTGCGGTCGTGACGGACGGCTCGGCCGTGCTGGGCCTGGGCAACATCGGCCCCAAGGCCGCGCTGCCGGTCATGGAGGGCAAGGCGGCCCTCTTCAAGCGGTTCGCCGGCATCGACGCCTGGCCGATCTGCCTGGACACCCAGGACACCGACGCGATCGTCGAGATCGTCAAGGCGATCGCCCCCGGGTTCGCCGGCATCAACCTGGAGGACATCTCCGCGCCCCGCTGCTTCGAGATCGAGGCGCGGCTGCGTGAGGCCCTCGACATCCCGGTCTTCCACGACGACCAGCACGGCACCGCGATCGTCGTCCTGGCCGCCCTGACGAACGCGCTGCGCGTCACCGGCAAGGCGATCGAGAACATCCGCGTGGTGATGTCCGGCGCCGGCGCGGCCGGTACGGCCATCCTCAAGCTGCTGCTCGCGGCGGGCGTGAAGAACGCCGTCGTCGCCGACATCCACGGTGTCGTGCACGCGGGCCGCGAGGACCTGGTGGACGCCCCGACCGGCTCGGCGCTGCGCTGGATCGCCGACAACACCAACCCCGAGGGCCTGACCGGCACGTTGAAGGAGGCGGTGCGCGGCGCCGACGTCTTCATCGGCGTCTCCGCCCCGAACGTCCTCGACGGCGACGACGTGGCCGCCATGGCCGACGGCGGGATCGTGTTCGCGCTCGCGAACCCGGACCCGGAGGTCGACCCGGCAATCGCACGTCAGACGGCCGCAGTTGTGGCCACCGGCCGCTCCGACTTCCCCAACCAGATCAACAACGTGCTGGTCTTCCCGGGTGTCTTCCGCGGTCTGCTGGACGCCCAGTCCCGCACGGTCAACACCGAGATGATGCTCGCGGCCGCGAAGGCTCTGGCGGACGTGGTGACCGAGGACGAGCTGAACCCGAACTACATCATCCCGAGCGTCTTCAACGACAAGGTCGCCGGTGCCGTGGCCGGCGCGGTCCGGGAAGCCGCCAGGGCGGTCAGCGCCCTGTCCTAGGCGTCCCGTAGGGTGCAAGGGCGCTGTGCGGGGTCTGTGACGATCCCCACGGCGGCCCCTGCTCCCGGCGCGTCGGGGAACCCGGGCCGTGGAGTGCCCCTCTAGGGTGTCGGCGGGCTCAGGCCGCTTTCCGTGTGACTCCCAAGGGTGTTCTCACGACTCCTGGGGGTGCCGGATTGGCTTTCCCGCCGCAGGTAGGGGCAGGATGCGTCTTCGGGCGCGAGCGCATCGGATTCCACCCAGCGCCTTACATGCGGCTCCGCCGCGTGGCACGCCTCAACGGCAAGAAGAACACGGGAGTAACAACATGAACCGCAGTGAGCTGGTGGCCGCGCTGGCCGACCGCGCCGAGGTGACCCGCAAGGACGCCGACGCCGTGCTGGCCGCGTTCGCCGAGGTTGTCGGCGACATCGTCTCCAAGGGCGACGAGAAGGTCACCATCCCCGGCTTCCTGACCTTCGAGCGCACCCACCGTGCCGCTCGCACCGCGCGCAACCCGCAGACCGGCGACCCGATCCAGATCCCGGCCGGCTACAGCGTGAAGGTCTCCGCGGGCTCCAAGCTCAAGGAAGCCGCCAAGGGCAAGTGACCTTGCCGGTCGTACGCCACGGGACGGCGTACGAGGCCCCCTAGGGCCCAGCAACGCCAATGGGGCGGCCCCTCCAAGGGGGGCCGCCCCATCGTCGTAGGACGTCTGCCGGTCAGGGGCGCGTGCGGTCAGCCGAGGGCCTTGCCGGGGAGTTCGACCTTCGCGCCCAGCTCCACCAGCTTCTCCATGCTGTGTCTGCCCGGGGGATGACCCCCGGACCCCCAGCCGGGGCCTGGGGGCGCCCCGGGCCGGAGGGTCAGGGGCGCGTGCCGGTCAGCCGAGGGCCTTGCCGGGGAGTTCGACCTTCGCGCCCAGCTCCACCAGCTTCTCCATGAAGTTCTCGTAGCCGCGGTTGATCAGGTCGATGCCGTGGACGCGGGACGTGCCCTGGGCCGCCAGGGCCGCGATGAGGTACGAGAAGCCGCCTCGCAGGTCCGGGATGACCAGGTCGGCGCCCTGCAGCTTGGTGGGGCCCGAGACGACGGCGGAGTGCAGGAAGTTGCGCTGGCCGAAGCGGCAGTCGGAGCCGCCCAGGCACTCGCGGTACAACTGGATGTGCGCGCCCATCTGGTTCAGGGCGGAGGTGAAGCCCAGGCGGGACTCGTAGACCGTCTCGTGGATGATGGACAGCCCGGTCGCCTGGGTGAGCGCCACGACCAGCGGCTGCTGCCAGTCGGTCTGGAAGCCGGGGTGCACGTCCGTCTCCAGCGCGATGGACTTCAACTGCCCGCCGGGGTGCCAGAAGCGGATGCCCTCGTCGTCGATCTCGAACGCCCCGCCCACCTTCCGGTAGGTGTTCAGGAACGTCATCATCGACCGCTGCTGGGCCCCGCGGACGTAGATGTCGCCCTCGGTGGCCAGCGCCGCCGACGCCCAGGACGCGGCCTCCAGCCGGTCCGGCAGGGCCGCGTGGGTGTAGCCGCCGAGCTGGTCGACACCGGTGATGCGGATCGTGCGGTCGGTGTCCATCGCGATGATCGCGCCCATCTTCTGCAGCACGCAGATGAGGTCCTCGATCTCCGGCTCGACGGCCGCGTTGGACAACTCCGTGACACCCTCGGCCAGTACGGCCGTCAGCAGCACCTGCTCGGTCGCGCCGACGGACGGGTACGGCAGCCGGATCTTCGTACCGCGCAGCCGCTGCGGAGCCTCCAGGTACTGCCCGTCCGCCCGCTTCTCGATGACCGCGCCGAACTGCCGCAGCACGTCGAAGTGGAAGTCGATGGGCCGTCCGCCGATGTCACAGCCGCCCAGACCCGGGATGAACGCGTGCCCGAGGCGGTGCAGCAGCGGACCGCAGAACAGGATCGGGATACGGCTGGAGCCCGCGTGGGCGTCGATGTCGGCGACGTTCGCGCTCTCCACGTGGGTCGGGTCGAGCACCAGCTCACCGGGCTCCTCACCCGGACGGACCGTCACCCCGTGCAGCTGCAGCAGGCCCCGTACGACTCTCACGTCCCGGATGTCAGGAACGTTGCGCAGTCGGCTCGGCGCACTGCCCAGCAGCGCGGCGACCATGGCCTTCGGTACGAGGTTCTTCGCACCGCGGACACGGATCTCGCCCTCCAGCGGGGTTCCGCCGTGGACAAGCAGGACATCGTCGTTGACGGTCATGAATCTCGCGTTCCGTGGAGTGGGGCAGGGCCAGAGAGAGACAGGGTAATCGTCGATTACCCCCCTCTAGTAAGCCCAAGTACCACCCGGCGGGGTCATGGCTGTGTCACAACACGAACGGTTTCCCACCGGGTACGTGCGGTCACCGGCCCGGGTGTACGCCAGGGGGCGCCTCCGTCGCCCTGAGCTGCGTTCACCCTCGGCGCCCGATTGCCTCCCCACGCGGAGGGAAGATGCGGGATCATGTCTGGCATGACCGAGGTGTCCTCGCTCACAGGGCGGCTGCTCGTGGCCACGCCCGCCCTGGCGGACCCGAACTTCGACCGCGCGGTGGTGCTCCTCCTCGACCACGACGAGGAGGGGTCCCTCGGTGTCGTCCTCAACCGCCCCACCCCCGTGGACGTGGGCGACATCCTGGAGGGCTGGGCCGAGCTGGCCGACGAGCCCGGAGTCGTCTTCCAGGGCGGCCCGGTGTCGCTGGACTCGGCGCTCGGTGTCGCGGTCATCCCGGGCGGCGGGAACACCGACCGGGCCCCGCTCGGCTGGCGCCGGGTGCACGGCGCGATCGGGCTGGTGGACCTGGAGGCCCCGCCCGAGCTGCTGGCCTCGGCCCTCGGCTCCCTGAGGATCTTCGCCGGTTACGCCGGATGGGGGCCCGGTCAGCTGGAGGACGAGCTGGTGGAGGGCGCCTGGTACGTCGTCGAGTCGGAGCCCGGCGACGTGTCCTCCCCCTCGCCGGAACGCCTGTGGCGCGAGGTGCTGCGCCGGCAGCGCAACGAGCTGGCGATGGTGGCCACGTATCCGGACGACCCTTCGCTCAACTGATGCCTGTGAGCTTCAGTACCCTGGCTGGTATGAGCACTCTTGAGCCCGAGCGCGGGACTGGTACGGGGACCCTCGTAGAGCCGACGCCACAGGTGTCCCACGGCGACGGCGACCACGAGCGCTTCGCCCACTACGTCCAGAAGGACAAGATCATGGCGAGCGCCCTCGACGGCACTCCCGTCGTGGCGCTGTGCGGCAAGGTGTGGGTGCCGGGCCGCGACCCGAAGAAGTACCCCGTGTGTCCCATGTGCAAGGAGATCTACGAGTCCATGGGCAGCGGCGGCGACGAGGGCGACGAGAAGTAATCCGCGGGTGCCGGGCCGGGCCCCGGGCACGCTTCGGCGTGCGCCGGGGCCTTCGCGGTGCCGGGCGGGTGACGAGGCGGTCGAGGGAGCCATCTGGTGGATGTGATTCCGGCGCCGCGGCGCCTGGTGCGGAACGAGCCCGGCCACGCGCGCCTGGACGCGCGGACCCGGCTGGCGGCGGGGCCCGGCACCGAGGGGGTCGCGCGCTGGCTGCGCGCGACCGTCGGCGCCGCGACGGGCCTGCCCTTTCCCGACGGCGGCCACAGCGGTGACAGCGGTGACAGCGGTGACGCCATCGTGCTGAGCGTCGAACCCGGTCTGCCCGCGGAGGGCTACCGACTCGTCCTCGACGGGCGGGCGCGCCGTATCGAGGGCGGCAGCGCGGCCGGTGTCTTCTGGGGCGCCCAGACCTTCCGGCAGCTGCTCGGCCCGGACGCGTTCCGCCGGGCCCCGCTGCGGGCGGAGCGGGACTGGGGCCTGCCGTACGTCACGGTCGAGGACGCGCCCCGCTTCGGCTGGCGCGGCCTCCTGCTCGACGTCGCCCGGCACTTCATGCCCAAGGACGGCGTCCTGCGCTACCTGGACCTGATGGCGGCGCACAAACTCAACGTGCTGCATCTGCACCTGACGGACGACCAGGGCTGGCGGATCGAGATCCGGCGGTTTCCGAGGCTGACCGAGGTCGGCTCCTGGCGGGCGAGGACGAAATTCGGCCACCGTGCCTCACCCCTGTGGGAGGAGAAGCCGCACGGGGGTTACTACACCCAGGACGACATCCGGGAGATCGTCGCCTACGCCGCCGAGCGGCATATCACCGTCGTCCCCGAGATCGACGTACCGGGCCACTCGCAGGCCGCCATCGCCGCGTACCCGGAACTCGGCAACACCGACGTCATCGACACCACCACCCTCTCCGTCGGGGACACCTGGGGAATCTCCTCCAACGTACTCGCCCCCACCGACACCACCCTGCGCTTCTACGAGGGGGTTTTCGAGGAGGTCCTGGAACTCTTCCCCTCGCGGTTCGTGCACATCGGCGGCGACGAGTGCCCCAAGGACCAGTGGAGGCTGTCACCGGCCGCGCAAGCCCGTATCGGTGAACTCGGGTTGGCCGACGAGGACGAACTGCAGTCCTGGTTCGTCCGGCACTTCGACACCTGGCTCTCCGCGCGCGGGCGCAGGCTCATCGGCTGGGACGAGATCCTGGAGGGCGGTCTCGCGGACGGCGCCGCGGTCTCCTCCTGGCGCGGCTACGCGGGCGGGATCGCCGCCGCGCGGGCCGGCCACGACGTCGTCATGTGCCCCGAGCAGCAGGTCTACTTGGACCACCGGCAGGCCGACGGCGCGGACGAGCCCGTCCCCATCGGCTACGTCCGCACCCTGGAGGACGTCTACCGGTTCGAACCCGTTCCCCCGGACCTCGGCGCGGAGCACGCCCGCCATGTGCTGGGCACTCAGGCCAACGTGTGGACCGAGGTGATGGAGGACCACGCGCGCGTGGACTATCAGACATTCCCCAGGCTCGCCGCCTTCGCCGAGGTGGCCTGGAGCCGCCTGCCCGCCCCGGCGGAGCGGGACTTCGCGGACTTCGAGCGGCGGATGGCCGCCCACTACCCGCGGCTCGACGCCCTGGGTGTCGGTTACCGGCCGCCCACCGGGCCACTGCCCTGGCAGCGCCGCCCCGGAGTGCTGGGCCGGCCCCTTGAGGGACCACCCCCGAACAAGTAAGGGAAAAAGCCTCGGACATCACCGAAGAGTGTCAATCGGTGTGCACCGGTGATGTCGCACGAAAACCGCCCAAACTGCTGGCGAGGTGGGCGAACGTCTCCTGGCCGACCCCCGCGTTCAGGTCTTGCGAAGATGTGCCAGAGTTGCCACGTCCGCCCTGTGAGCACGTACGGTACGGCCACACAGGCGGGACCAGTGGGGCAGCGGGAAGGGGCAGCCGGTTTGACCACGCACGCACCGCAGGCGGGGCAGGCCGTCACGCTGCCCACGACGCTGGACGAGGCGGTGGCGGCCCTCGCGGCCACGCCCACCGCCGTCCCGGTGGCCGGCGGCACCGATCTGATGGCCGCCGTCAACTCCGGGCAGCTCAGGCCGGCCGCCCTGGTGGGACTCGGCCGGATCAGCGAGATCCGCGGCTGGCAGTACCAGGACGGGCACGCGCTGCTCGGCGCCGGACTCACGCACGCCCGGATGGGTCGCCCCGACTTCGCGGCCCTCATCCCGGCGCTCGCCGCCGCCGCGCGCGCCGCCGGGCCGCCGCACATCCGCAACGCGGGCACCCTGGGCGGCAACATCGCCTCGGCCGCGCCCACCGGTGACGCGCTGCCGGTGCTGGCCGCCCTGGAGGCGACGCTGATCATCGCGGGCCAGGGCGGAGCCCGCCGGGAGATCCCGGTGTCGCACCTGCTGGCCGGCGTGGACATGCTGCGCGGAGGCGAACTCATCGGCTTCGTGCGCGTGCCGCTGCTGCACGCCCCCCAGGTCTTCCTGAAGGCGACCGGCCGTACCGGCCCGGGCCGCGCGGTCGCCTCGGTGGCCCTCGTCCTCGACCCGGCCCGGCGCGGGATCCGCTGCGCGGTCGGGGCCATAGCGCCCATGCCGCTGCGGCCCCTGGAGGCCGAGCAGTGGGTCGGCCGGCTCATCGACTGGGACAACGACCGCACGCTCGTCCCCGAGGCCCTGAGCGCCTTCGGCGAGTACGTCGCCGCGGCCTGCATCCCCGATCCGGCCCCGGAACCCGACGGCTCGGTACCGCCGCTTCCGCCCGCCGTACTGCACCTGCGGCGCACCGTCGCCGCGCTGGCCCGACGAGCACTGGGGAGGGCGCTGTCGTGACCGACGACCAGCACGGAGAGGCCCGGGAGGGCGCGCCCCAGGGCGGTGGCCGCTGGGACCCGCTGCCCCAGGGCGACTACGACGACGGCGCCACCGCCTTCGTCAAGCTCCCCGAGGGCGGCATCGACGCCCTGCTGTCCCGTGACAGCCCGCTGGCCGCGCCGGGGCACGGCTACGTACCGCCGCGGATAACGGCCGCCCCGGGCGGCGAAGCCGACGGCACCGGCCACTGGGCGATGCCCGCCGGTGGCGCCGAGTGGCCCGACCCGAACGCCGCGCCCCAGGAGCAGGCCGGCGACGACCGGTTCACCTACCGGCCCGCCGCCACCCAGCAGTGGACGTTCGAGGAGCCCACGGCGGCACCCGGCTCCGGTCACGATGTCACCGGGCAGTGGTCCATCCCCGTCGCCGGAGGCGACCTCCCGGACGAATCGGGCGAGTTCACCACCTCCGCGCTGGTCGAGCAGTGGGGTGGCACCCCTCCGGCCACCCTCCCCGGCGGCGCCTCCGCGCCCTGGGCGACCGAGCCGGCGGGACAGCCCTGGGCACCGGAGCCTTCGGCGGCCCCCGCGGAACACGGGCACGAGGGATTCCCGTCGCCCCCCGGGCCGTACGCCCACACCCACGGGGCCGAGGAGCCGGCCCGGTCCGCCCCGGCGCCCGAGGAGTTCCGGGCTGCCGAGGAGTCCCCTGACGCTGAGGAGAACCCGGACGCCCGGCAGGCCGTGGAGGCCACTGGGGCGCCCGCTGAGCCTCCGGTGGAGCGGGAGACGGCCAAGGACACCCCGGCCGAGCCGGAAGCCGCCGAGGAGGCCGAGGAGCCCGCGCCGGACGACGACGCCGACCCGGCGGCGGCGCACGAGCCGGACCCCGCGCGGGATGCCGCCGAGCGGGACGACCTCGCCGCGGCGGAGCCCCCGCACGACGACCACCCCCTCGCCTCCTACGTCCTGCGCGTCAACAGCACCGACCGCCCCGTCTCCGACGCCTGGATCGGTGAGTCCCTGCTGTACGTCCTGCGCGAGCGGCTCGGCCTCGCCGGCGCCAAGGACGGCTGCTCACAGGGCGAGTGCGGGGCCTGCAACGTCCAGGTCGACGGGCGGCTGGTGGCCTCCTGCCTGGTGCCGGCCGTGACCGCCGCCGGCAGCGAGGTCCGCACCGTCGAAGGACTCGCCGCCGACGGCCGCCCCTCCGACGTGCAACGGGCGCTCGCCCGGTGCGGCGCCGTGCAGTGCGGTTTCTGCGTGCCCGGCATGGCGATGACCGTGCACGACCTGCTGGAGGGCAACCCGGCCCCCACCGAACTGGAGGCCCGGCAGGCCCTGTGCGGCAACCTGTGCCGCTGCTCCGGCTACCGGGGCGTCCTGGACGCCGTCCAGGAGGTCGTCGCCGAACGCGAGGCACACGCCGGCCCCGACGGTGAGACGGACGCGGACGGCGCACGTATTCCGCACCAGGCGGCTCCCGGAGCCGGCGGCGTCAACCCGTCGGCGTTCGAGGCCCCCGGAGCGTTCGGCACTCCCGGATCCGCCAACGGAACGGGATCATCCAACGCGACGGGGTCCTTCGAGCCGGGGTCCTTCAACGACACGGGGTCCTTCCAGCCGGGGTCCTTCAACGACACGGGGTCCTTCGAGCCGGGGTCCTTCAACGACACGGGGTCCTTCGACACCTCGGGAGCGTTCGACGATCAACGACCGTTCGACGATCAGCGACCGTTCGACGACCGGGGATCCTTCGGCGCACCGGAGGGCCCGCACGACCGGCACTACGGCCAGGACGGAGGCCAGGCGTGAGCAACGATGCCGCCACGGCGCCCACCGCCGCGGAACCGGCCCCCGCGGCCGATCCGCTGCCGCACGGCCTCGGCGCCTCCCTGCCCCCCGCGGACGCCCGCGCCAAGACCGAGGGCACCTTCCCGTACGCGGCCGACCTGTGGGCCGAGGGCCTGCTCTGGGCCGCCGTCCTGCGCTCCCCGCACCCGCACGCGCGCATCCTCTCCATCGACACCACCCACGCGCGCGAGATGCCGGGGGTACGGGCCGTCGTCACCCACGAGGACGTGCCCGGCACCCCCCGCTACGGACGCGGTACGCCCGACCGCCCGGTGTTCGCCTCCGAGGTCGTACGCCACCACGGCGAGCCCATCGCCGCCGTCGCCGCCGACCATCCGGACACCGCGCGGATGGCCGCCGCCGCCGTCATCGTCGAGTACGAGGTGCTCGACCCGGTGATCGACCCCGAGCAGGCCTTCGAGGCCGAGCCGCTGCACCCCGACGGCAACCTGATCCGGCACATCCCGCTGCACCACGGCGACCCGGGCGCGGCCGGCGAGGTCGTCGTCGAGGGCCAGTACCGCATCGGCCGCGCGGACCCGGCCCCCATCGGCGCCGAGGCCGGTCTCGCGGTGCCCCGCCCCGACGGCGGAGTGGAGCTGTACCTGGCCTCCACCGACCCGCACACCGACCGCAACACGGCCGCCGCCTGCTACGGCCTGTCCTCCGATCAGGTGAAGATCGTCGTCACCGGTGTGCCCGGCGCCACCGCCGACCGCGAGGACCAGGGCTTCCAGCTCCCGCTCGGCCTGCTCGCCCTGAAGACCGGCTGCCCGGTGAAGCTGACGGCGACCCGCGAGGAGTCCTTCCTCGGCCACACCCACCGCCACCCGACCCTCCTGCGCTACCGCCACCACGCCGACGCCGAGGGCAGGCTGATCAAGGTCGAGGCGCAGATCCTGCTCGACGCGGGCGCGTACGCCGACACCTCCGCCGAGGCCCTGGCCGCCGCCGTCTCCTTCGCCTGCGGCCCGTACGTCGTCCCGAACGCCTTCATCGAGGGCTGGGCCGTCCGCACCAACAACCCGCCCTCCGGCCATGTACGCGGCGAGGGCGCCATGCAGGTGTGCGCCGCCTACGAGGCGCAGATGGACAAGCTGGCCAAGAAGCTGGGCCTGGACCCGGCGGAGCTGCGCCTGCGCAACGCGCTCGCGACCGGCGACGTACTGCCGATCGGCCAGACAGTGACCTGCCCGGCGCCGGTCGCCGAACTCCTCCAGGCGGTACGGGACTTCCCGCTCCCGGCGCTGCCCAAGGACGCCCCCGAGGACGAGTGGCTGCTGCCCGGCGGCCCCGAGGGCGCGGGCGAACCGGGCGCGGTGCGCCGGGGCGTCGGCTACGGCCTGGGCATGGTGCACATGCTCGGCGCGGAGGGCGCGGACGAGGTCTCCACGGCGACCGTGAAGGTCCACGACGGCATCGCCACCGTGCTCTGCGCGGCGGTGGAGACCGGCCAGGGCTTCACCACCCTGGCCCGGCAGATCGTCCAGGACACCCTCGGCATCGACGAGGTCCACGTCGCCCCCGTCGACACCGACCAGCCGCCGGCCGGGCCGGGCTGCCGGGGCCGGCACACCTGGGTGTCCGGCGGCGCGGTGGAGCGGGCGGCGAAGATGGTCCGCACCCAGCTGCTCCAGCCCCTCGCGCACAAGTTCGGCATGTCGACCGAGCTGCTCCAGATCACCGACGGCAAGATCACCTCGTACGACGGCGTCCTGTCGACGACCGTCACCGAGGCACTGGACGGCAAGGAACTGTGGGCGACCGCCCAGTGCCGCCCGCACCCCACGGAACCGCTGAACGCGGCCGGCCAGGGCGACGCCTTCGTGGGCCTCGCCTTCTGCGCCATCCGCGCGGTGGTGGACGTCGACATCGAGATCGGCTCGGTACGCGTGGTGGAGCTGGCCGTCGCCCAGGACGTGGGCCGCATCCTCAACCCCGCGCAGCTCGTCGCCCGGATCGAGGCGGGCGTCACCCAGGGCGTCGGCATCGCCCTCACCGAGAACCTGCGCACCCCGCGCGGGCTGGTCCGCCACCCCGACCTGACCGGCTACGCCCTCCCGACGGCCCTGGACGCGCCGGACATCCGCATCGTCAAGCTGGTCGAGGAACGGGACGTGGTCGCGCCCTTCGGTGCCAAGTCGGTCAGCGCCGTACCGGTGGTGACCTCACCGGCGGCGATCGCCTCCGCCGTCCGCGCGGCGACCGGCCGCCCGGTCAACCGCCTCCCGATCCGCCCCCAGGCCGCGGTGGTGACCGGGCAGTGAACGCCTCGCCGGCGCCGGTCGTGGCGCCGGCCGGCTGATCGTGCCGGGCCGCCGTCGGGCGCGGACCCCGCGGCGCACGCCGAGCTGATCCACGCCTGTCCGCTGCATCCCTCCGCGGCACCCGTCCGCTGCATGTGGACGTGATTCTCGCCCGGGAGCAACGGGCCAGGGCCGCCTGACGTCCTTTCCGACAGGGCGTTGTCAGTGGTGCGGCGTAGTGTTCTGGGCAGTGGGGGACGGCCGCTTCCGACGGGGAGGCCGGACGGCGTGACGTGCCCTGCCCGGGGACTCGTGCAGGAGGAGGCGCCGGGCACGTACGGACATCGAAATTCGCGGGGGAGCGATGAGCACGACCGACGCCGGTGCAGCGGCGATCACGCTGACCGAGGCAGAGCTGGACCGCTATGTCACACACGCGCCGACGCGCGGCCTGCTCACCGGCCCCGGACTGCCGCCGGACAGCGGCCTGTTGACCTTCTCACCGCTGCGCACGGACGGCCTGCGCACCCTGGCGGACGCCATGGACGGCCCCGGCCGCCTCGCGGAGGAGCTGCGCGACCGCCTGGTGATAGGAGAACTCCTCGGCCCGGCCGGGACGGAGCGCGAGTCGATCCTGCTCGACGGCGGCACGGGCGAGATCACGACGGCGTACCTCTTCGGCCCGACGACCCCGCGCCCCCTGGCGCCCTCCCTCTCCACGTTGCTGCGCTTCGCCGCGGTCACGGAGGAGTTGACGAGCCTGCGCGGCCGTTTCACCCGTCTGGCAGGCCAGTACGGCACCAAGACGGCGACCGAGGCGTCCCGCAGGCTCCTCGCGCTGTTCGAGGAGGGGACGGACGGCGAGGTCCCGCCGTACTGGAAGGCGGCCGCGCTGATCCGCCCCCTCGCGCTGGTCGTCGGCCCCGGCACCGCCGTCTCCGGCCTCGCCCTGGACGTCCCCGGCCGCCTCCTGGACCAGGAGTTCGGACCCGGCCGGATGGCCCGCTACGAGGAGGTGGACTTCCCGGCCACGCTCACCCACGAGCCGACCCGCCGCTTCCTGCGCGAGACGGGCCTGCCCGAGGACGCGGTGCTGTTCCACACCGACACGGACGTCCCGCTGCCCACCCTCACCGAGTACTTCACCGACGAACGCGCCGGCGACTACCCCCTCGACGACCTCCCGGCCCACGCCGACCACCTGATACGCCTCGGCCACCTGGTCGAGGACAACAGCCTGGTGGTCGACGGCACGACGGGCGCGGTCCTGAACTTCAGCGAGCCGGACGCGGCCCTGTACCCCCTGAACACCGACGTCTCCACGCTCGCGTTCACCCTCTGGCTCCTGCACCACGAGCGCATGATCGACCACCACCTGGCCCACGAGCTGACGACGGAGGCCTACGACCAGCTGGCCGCGACGATGCTCCAGGTCCTGTCCTCGCTCGACCCCACGGGCACGACGCCGGACACCGACTGGCACTACTGGACGGAACTGTTCCAGGACGAGGCGGGCGGCGTGCTCTGACCTGGCCGGTCATATGACTCGCTTTGCAGGTTCGTCTGTGCTGATCGTGCGGGCATGCGGCTCGCGCTGGCGTCGCCCGGTTCCTCGCCGCCCAGCACACCGCGCGCCCCGGCCAAAACCCACCGTTCCGCCCGACTGATCAGCTCACCAGAGAGCGAGTTGGCGGAAATCCCCAGATGCGAATCCGGCGTATCGATGGTGTCCTGGAACAGAGGCCTGGGATGCCCCCCGATGAGTCTCGTCCACGAACTGGGGCGAGCGCGCACCGGTCTGGCCCTTACTGAATCCCAGCAGCGTGCGCTAGTCGGCTTTGAACCAGCCGCGCCTGACCATCTTTCAGTCTCCGTTCGGAGGCATACGATGCTGACCAAGAAGCGGAAAACGCACCTTCGGTACCTCGCCGAAGAGAGCGAACGGCCGCTGACTCCATATGAACTGGCCCAGCGGCGGCCCATTTTCGGGACCGGCGAGCCACCTCCGGAGATGGCCGAACTCGCCAACCGCCAGAGGATCCACGTCTTTGCTGATGGGGCCCGCCCCGAGCCGACGGTTCACCGCGTCGATGGGCACGGGGACAGGCTGTGGCGCGTCGACGTGCCGGTCGGCCCCGAGGGCCAGGTCGCCCTGCCGGGCAGTACGGCCCTCCGTAGCGAGCCGGCGGAGTTGCTGTCGGAGATCGATCCCCACATGGGTGTGGGCTCCTGGCGTCCCGAATGGAACGACCTGTTCTACGTGCCGCGCGTCCTTCCCAGCCGCAGGCAGGAGCCTGTCCGGCGAATGCACGGCGGTCGGGTTCGGCTGGACGGCGTCCATGGCCTGGAAGGGGTTTTTGACCCTGACGACCGGTCGGAGCTCAACGAGACCAGCTTCCCCTGGGGCAATGTGGGGAAAATCATCAACAGTGAAGCACAGCACGGTTCAGGAGTTCTCATCGGCGACCGCCTTGTCCTCACAGCTGGTCACGCGGTGCCATGGGCAGATGCTGCTGCCGGCAATTGGTGGATGCGTTTCGTGCCCGCGTACTACAACGGCCAGTCTCTTCACGGTGCCGGCGTCGAATCCTACGTGTCGGACGTTCGGGGTTATCATCCGAGCGGACCGAACGGGGACACGGTGGGATACGACTGGGCGATCTGCCGGCTGTACGAACCTCTCGGATCCCAGCTCGGCTACTTCGGCGCCAAGACCTACACCTCCGCCTGGAACGGTCAGCCGTGGTGGATCAACATGGGTTATCCCATCAACATGTGGTTCAGGGGGGCCAGCTTCCAAGGCGGCATCCCGGTCATCGAGGCTGATGACGACATCAACGGAGGCCTCGAAATCGAGCATCAGGGCGACTGTACTCCCGGCAACTCCGGCGGCCCGATGTTCGCCTTCTTCGGTGACCAGGACCCGCGCGTCATCGCGGTCCAATACGGGTATCAGGCGGAGGACGAGGGCGGACCCGTCAATATCGCGGCCGGTGGAGCAGGCATGGTGACGCTCATCCTGTGGGGACGCTCGAACTGGCCCTGAAAGGGGTCGGCACGAGCAAGTCAGGACAGGGGGGAACTGAGACGGACGGCCATGAGGGCGGCCCCCTTCCTGGGTGCCGCCCTCTTGTTCTGCCAGGTCAGGCAGTCAGAGGCCGTGGCGGGAATCGAACCCACGTAACTCGCTTTGCAGGCGAGCCCCTGAACCACTCGGGCACACGGCCGTGTTGATGGGATGACCGTAGGGGGCCGTGCGGGGGCGGCTCAAGGGGTGCGGTGGGGCTGCAATGCGACTGCCATACCGCGTTCATGAAAGGGAGCGGGGGTGAGGTGCGACAGGGGTCAACGCGGGGTGCGGACCTTACTCTGGTGGGCATGAGTGTTCTTGGGTCTCACGACACCGGTGAGGGGGTGCTGGGGCGGGCGCACCGGGCGCTCAGTGTCGGGATCGTCTCGTGGTGCTGCTCATCGCCTTCGAGGCGACGGCCGTCGGGACGGCGATGCCCGTGGCGGCCCGGGAACTGGACGGGGTGTCGCTGTACGCGTTCGCGTTCTCGGGGTACTTCACGACCAGCCTCTTCGGGATGGTGCTCGCCGGGCAGTGGTCGGACCGGCGGGGGCCGCTCGGGGCCCTGGCCGCCGGGATCGGGGCCTTCGCTGCGGGGCTGGTGGTGGCCGGCACCGCCCAGGTGATGTGGGTGTTCATCGTCGGACGGGCCGTGCAGGGGTTCGGCGGGGGGCTGGTGATCGTCGCCCTCTACGTGGTCGTCGGCAGGGCGTATCCCGAGCGGTTGCGGCCCGCCATCATGGCCGCCTTCGCGGCGGGCTGGGTGGTGCCCTCGATCGTCGGGCCGCTGGCCGCCGGGGTGGTGACCGAGCGGCTCGGGTGGCGGTGGGTGTTCCTCGGCATCCCGGTACTGGTCGTGTTCCCGGTGGCGTTGGCGCTGCCGCAGATACGGCGGCGGGCCGGCGGGCCCGTGGCGGGCGGTGCCGGGTCCTTCGACCGGCGGCGGATCCGGCTCGCGTTCGCCGTCTCGCTGGGGGCGGGGCTGCTGCAGTACGCCGCCCAGGACCTGCGCTGGGCCGCCGTCCTGCCCGCCGCCGCCGGAGCGGGGCTCCTGGTGCCCGCCGTGCGCGGACTGCTTCCGCCCGGCACCTACCGGGCCGTGCGCGGACTGCCCTCCGTCGTGCTGCTGCGCGGGGTCGCCGCCGGGTCCTTCATCGCCGCCGAGTCCTTCGTGCCGTTGATGCTGGTGACGCAGCGGGGGCTGTCGCCGACGCTGGCCGGGTTCTCGCTGGCCGCGGGCGGCGGCACCTGGGCGCTGGGCTCCTGGCTGCAGTCGAGGGCGCGCGTGGAGCCGTACCGGGAGCGGCTGATGACCCTCGGGATGGTGCTGGCCGCGCTCGCGATCGTGGTCGCGCCCAGTGTGCTCGTGCACGCCGTGCCCGTGTGGATCGTCGCGGTGGCGTGGGGCGTCGGCTGCTTCGGGATGGGGCTGGTCATCTCCTCCTCCGGCGTGCTGCTGCTCAAGCTCTCCGCACCGCGGGACGCCGGCGCCAACTCCGCCGCCCTGCAGATCTCCGACGCCCTCTCCAACGTCGTCCTCCTCGCGGCCACGGGCGCGGCCTTCGCGGCCCTCGGCGGCGGGAGCGGTGGGAGCGGCGGGAGCGGCGGGAGTACGGCGCCGGCGACGGGCGCCTCCGCGGCCCACCCCGCCGCCTTCGCCGCCGTCTTCCTGCCCATGGCCGGGGTCGCGCTCGTCGGGGCCTGGGTGACGACCCGGCTGAGCGAACGGCACAGTGACCACCCGGCGACCGCCCGTGTTGTGACGTGAATCCCACCCACGGGCGACCCGCCCCCGTCCGCGCCTTGGCAGGCGTGGGCCGCCGGTAGGGTGGCCCGGTTGTCATACGTAGCCGAGCAGACCGACCCCTTTCCCGGAGACCGTGACTACCTCCCGCCCGTCATCCGCCCCCACCCTCAACGGAGAGCCCTCCGGGCCCACCCCTATGTCCGCCTCGTCCACCGCCGCCGCCACTCACTCCCATCACCTCTCGCCCGCCTTCCCCGGCCGGGCCCCCTGGGGTACCGCCAGCAAACTGCGTGCCTGGCAGCAGGGGGCGATGGAGAAGTACGTCCAGGAGCAGCCACGTGACTTCCTCGCCGTCGCCACGCCCGGCGCCGGCAAGACGACCTTCGCGCTGACGCTCGCGTCCTGGCTGCTGCACCATCACGTGGTGCAGCAGGTGACCGTCGTGGCGCCGACCGAGCACCTGAAGAAGCAGTGGGCGGAGGCCGCCGCGCGGATAGGGATCAAGCTCGACCCCGAATACAGCGCGGGACCCCTCGGGAAGGACTACCAGGGGGTCGCGGTCACCTACGCCGGTGTCGGCGTGCGGCCGATGCTGCACCGCAACCGGGTCGAGCAGCGCAAGACCCTGGTGATCCTCGACGAGATCCACCACGCCGGTGACTCCAAGTCGTGGGGCGAGGCCTGCCTGGAAGCGTTCGAGCCCGCCACCCGCCGGCTCGCGCTCACCGGTACGCCCTTCCGGTCCGACACCAATCCCATCCCCTTCGTCACCTACGAGGAGGGCAACGACGGGATCCGGCGGTCCGCCGCCGACTACACCTACGGCTACGGCAACGCGCTGGCCGACCACGTCGTCCGGCCCGTCATCTTCCTCTCCTACAGCGGCAACATGCGCTGGCGCACCAAGGCGGGTGACGAGATCGCCGCCCGGCTCGGCGAGCCCATGACCAAGGACGCGGTCAGCCAGGCCTGGCGTACCGCGCTCGACCCGCGCGGCGAGTGGATGCCCAGCGTGCTGCGCGCCGCCGACCAGCGGCTGACCGAGGTCAGGAAGGGCATCCCGGACGCCGGTGCCCTCGTCATCGCCTCCGACCAGGACTCGGCCCGCGCCTACGCCAAGCTGATCCGGGAGATCACCGGCCACAAGGCCACCCTGGTCCTGTCCGACGACGCCGGCGCCTCCAGCCGGATCGACGAGTTCAGCAACAGCGACGACCGGTGGATGGTCGCGGTGCGGATGGTGTCCGAGGGCGTCGACGTGCCCCGGCTCGCCGTCGGGGTGTACGCCACCACCATCTCCACCCCTCTCTTCTTCGCCCAGGCCGTCGGCCGTTTCGTACGGTCCCGGCGGCGCGGCGAGACCGCCTCGGTCTTCCTGCCGACCGTCCCGGACCTGCTCACCTTCGCCAACGAGATGGAGGTCGAGCGCGACCACGCCCTCGACAAGCCGAAGAAGGAGGGCGAGGAGGACCCGTACGCCGAGTCCGAGAAGGAGATGGAGGAGGCGAACAAGGAGCAGGACGAGGACACCGGCGAGCAGGAGCAGTTCGCCTTCGAGGCCCTGGAGTCCGAGGCCGTCTTCGACCGGGTCCTCTACGACGGCGCCGAGTTCGGCATGCAGGCCCACCCGGGAAGCGAGGAGGAGCAGGACTACCTCGGGATTCCGGGGCTGCTGGAGCCCGACCAGGTGCAGCTGCTGCTGCAGAAGCGGCAGGCCCGGCAGATCGCGCACAGCCGCAAGAAGCCCGACACCGAGGCCGACCTGCTGGAGCTGCCCGCCGAGCGGCGGCCCGTCGTCTCGCACAAGGAGATGATGGAGCTGCGCAAGCAGCTGAACACCATGGTCGGCGCGTACGTCCACCAGAGCGGCAAGCCGCACGGCGTGATCCACACCGAGCTGCGGCGGGTGTGCGGCGGACCGCCCAGCGCCGAGGCCACGGCCGGGCAGCTGCGGCAGCGGATCGCCAAGGTGCAGGAGTGGGCTACCCGGATGCGGTGAGCCCGCGCCCTCGGCGACGGGTGAGCCCGCGTCCTCGGCGACGGGTGAGCCCGCGTCCTCGGCGACGGGTGAGCCCGCGTCCTCGGCGACGGGTGAGCCCGCGCCCTCCGCGACCGGTGAGCGCCCGCGCTTTCTCGCGACCGGTGAGCGCCTCCGTCCGGTTGCGGGGGCGTGTGCAGAGGTTGTGCGCGCCGGGTGCCGCGCGCCGTACGTACCGGGACCAAAGCAAACACTCCTCCCCGGGCCGGTGCCCGGATTCTGGACGGAGACTTCCGCTCAGCGAACTCCCTTCGCTACTGTCCCGCTACGCACACGCCCCGTGGCAGCGCCGCCGCGGAGCGCAGCCGTGAAGCGACCGGGCCCGGAGCCGCCGGACCCTCCTGCCGATCGGCGGCCTCTGAAGCGCGTCGCCGACGGGACTCGGTGACGCATCCGTCGCGAAAAGGGGTCGCCGGCCTCACCACCTAAGGAGTGGGCGTCGTGACCGCGGAGACCTCTCAGACGCTCGACCGGGGACTGCGCGTCCTCAAGCTGCTGGCCGACACGGACCACGGGCTGACCGTCACCGAGCTTTCCAACAAACTGGGCGTGAACCGGACCGTGGTGTACCGGTTGCTCGCCACCCTGGAACAGCACGCGCTCGTACGGCGTGATCTCGGCGGGCGGGCCCGGGTCGGGCTCGGCGTGCTGCGGCTGGGACGGCAGGTGCACCCCCTGGTACGGGAGGCCGCGCTGCCCGCGCTGCGCTCGCTGGCCGAGGACATAGGAGCCACGGCCCATCTGACCCTGGTGGACGGCACGGAGGCGCTGGCCGTCGCCGTGGTCGAGCCGACCTGGACCGACTACCACGTGGCCTACCGGGCCGGTTTCCGCCACCCCCTGGACCGCGGTGCCGCCGGCAAGGCGATCCTCGCGGCACGGCAGTCGCCGCCGGCCGAACCCGGGTACACCCTCACCCACGGGGAACTGGAGGCGGGCGCGAGCGGTGCGGCGGCGCCGTTGATAGGGGTGACGGGCGTCGAGGGAAGCGTGGGCGTGGTGATGCTCGCGGACTCCGTGCCCGAGCGGGTCGGACCCCGGGTCGTCGACGCGGCACGCGAGGTCGCCGAGGCCCTGCGCTGAGAGCACGGCTCAGGCGCTCGCCCCCCTGAGCCCCGCCAGCGTCCTCAACTGCAGCCACAGCAGCAGCCGTTCGTCCGGATCGTCCAGGTCGACGCCGAGCTGCTCGCGCACCTGCCTCAGCCGGTAGCGGCAGGTGTTGGGGTGGACGGCGAGCAGCCGCGCCGCCCCCGCCATGTCGCAGCCCGCGTCGAACCAGCTGACCAGGGTACGGGCGTACTCGGTGCCGTGCCCGGTGTCGTACGCCAGCACCCGCCGCCACGCGCCGGCGCTCAACTCCCGTCGCTCGCCGAGCACTTCGGTCAGCCGCAGCAGGGTCACGCGCGGGCGCACGCCGTCCACCGTCGCCACTGGCAGAGCGTCGTCCAGCACCCGCAGCACCAGGTCGGCGTCGGCCCGCGAGCAGGCCGCCGAACCGACGTCCGCGACCACCTCGCCCAGCCCGGCCCGCACCGGCACCCGCAGCGCCTGCCCGGCCCGCCGCACGATGTCCTCGGCCAGCCGGACATGCCGTTCGGCGGGCGCCGGCAGCAGCGCGTACACCACCTGGTCGACCAGCACGCACGCGTGCCGCCCGTAGCGCGCCTCGCACTGCAGCCGTACGACGTCCAGCAGGCGCAGGGCGGTCCGCTCGGCGTCGGGCACGCTCGCGGGGGAGCCCAGCACGAAGGCGGCCACCCGGACCGGGCCCGCCAGGCCCAGGCGGAGCGCGGCCGACGGCGCGTCGGCGGTGCCGTCCAGCAGTCGGCGCAGCAGGTCGCCGTCCGGGTGCCGGGCCAGTTCCCGGGCGGCGCGGGCGCGCAGCAGGAGCAGCGCGGCCGTGGAGGCCCCCCGCACGAGGGTGTCCTCCGCGTCGGGGGCGAGGGTGCCGCCGTCGATCACCCAGATGGAGCCGAGCGTCTCGCCGCCGGCCCGCACCGGCATCGCCAGCCGGGGCAGTCCCGAGCCGGTCAGCGCGGGCAGCCGCAGCGGCCGGTCGGCGGCGAACAGCTCCCGGACCTGCTCGCTGTTGTCCACGCTGTCCGGCACCTGGAGGCCGAGGATGCCCTGGCGGCGGTCCTCGTCGACCGGCTGGCCGGGCACGGTCGAGTAGGCGAGGATCCGCTGCCGGGGGTCCTCGACGGCGGTGGCCCCGCCGGCCGCCGCCGCGATCGCGTCGGCCAGCGCGAACAGGTCACCGACCGCGCCGCCGGAGGGGGCGGGCCGGGCCTCGATGGCGGAGGCCAGCAGCAGGTGCACGTGGTGCCAGGCGGCGTCCTCGTCGACCGACAGGAGGGCCACCCCGTGCGCCCGCGCCTCCTCGGCCGGCCCGTCCGCGCCCCGCACGACCACCCCGGTCATCCCGGCCTCCGCCGCCGCCCGCACCAGCGGCCCGGCCTGCGCCGCCCGCACCCCGACCGCCAGCAGCAGCGCGCCCGGCGCCCGGGGGAGCGGGGCGCCGGCGTCGTGCAGGAGCACCTCGGTGACGGGCCGGGCGCGGTCGGCGGGGGCGGTGTGCAGGCGCGGCGCGGGGCCGCCGACCAGGGCGAGGAGGTCGCCGAGGGTGCGGGCGTCCATGGGATCCGTCCGTTCTCGTCGGTAAGGGTCGGTAAGGGTCGGTAAGGGGAAGGGTGACGCGAGGGCGGTGCGATGGCTCATGCGCGGCGGCGATGCGAGGGCTGACGCGGCGGGTGGGGCTGGTGGGTGGGCTGAGGGGCGCGGCCGGCTCCGCTTGGCCGATCGTGAAACGAACATAGGCGGGGTTTGGCCGGTCGGACAACACGCGGACCTCTTCGTGCTCCGACACTCGATCCATGACCGGAGCCGCCTCCATCCGAACCGTGCACGACGTCGCCGGACTCGCGGCCGTGGCCGCCTTCTTCGGCGACGTCTGGCGCACGCCCCCCGACGCCCCGCCCTACCCGGCCGAGGTGCTGCACAGCCTGGTCCACGCGGGCGGCGCCGTGCACGCCGCCTACGACGGGGAGCGGCTGGCCGGCGCCTGCGTCGCCGTCTTCTGCCCCGGCCACGAGGTCTACTCCCTGGTGGCCGCCGCCGACCAGGGCCTCGGGCACGCGGTGAAGCAGGCGCAGCGGGCCTGGGCCGTGGGTCTCGGCGCCCGCACCATGCGCTGGACCTTCGACCCGCTGATCGGCCGCAACGCCCGCTTCAACCTGGCCAAGCTGGGCGCCGTCGGCACGGAGTACCTCGTCGACTTCTACGGCCGTATGAGGGACGGCGTGAACGGCGGCGACGAGAGCGACCGGCTCACGGTGACCTGGGACCTCACGGCGCCGGTACGGCCGTACGAGCCCGGGGACCGGGAGGCGGCGCCGGCCAGTCACACCGCGCCGGACGGCGGCACCCTCGCCCGGCGCGACCTCGCCGACCGGCACGTGTGGTGCCGGGTGCCCGACGACATCGTCAAACTGCGCGGCGCGGACCCGCTGCTCGCCCTGCGCTGGCGGCACGCCGTGCGCGAGGTGCTCCAGGAGGCCGTCGCCCAGGGCTTCCGGGCGACGGGGATGTCCCGCGACGGCTGGTACACGCTCACCCGGACGAAGGAGGACGTGGCATGAAACTGGAGCGCGTGGAGGTCGTCCATGTGGCGATCCCGCTGGTCACGCCGTTCCGTACGTCGTTCGGCACGATGACGACGAAGGACACCTTCCTCCTCCGTGTCGTCACGGACGCGGCCGAGGGCTGGTCGGAGTTCGCCGCCGACCCGCAGCCGCGGTACTGCTCGGAGTTCGTGGCCGGCGCGGAGATCGTGCTGCGGGACTTCCTGCTGCCGCGCGCCGGCGGGCTTCCGCACCTCACCGCGGCGGCGCTGGGCCCCGCCATGGCCGGGATCAAGGGCCACGAGCTGGCGAAGGCGGCGCTGGAGACGGCGGTCCTGGACGCGGAGCTGCGCGCGTACGGCATGCCGTTGGCGACCTACCTCGGCGCCGTACGGGACCGGGTGCCGGCCGGGGTCTCGGTCGGTATCAAGGACTCGGTGCCCGAACTGCTCGACGACGTCGAGCGCTACCTCGCGGAGGGCTACGTCCGCATCAAGCTGAAGATCGAGCCCGGCTGGGACATCGAGCCGGTACGGGCGGTGCGCGACCGGTTCGGGGAGGCACTGCCGTTGCAGGTCGACGCGAACACGGCGTACCGCCTCGCGGACGCCGACCACCTGCGCCGCCTCGACGCGTTCGGGCTGCTGCTGATCGAGGAGCCGCTGGAGGAGGACAACCTGTACGGCCACGCCCGCCTCCAGCAGCGCCTCGCCACCCCCGTCTGCCTGGACGAGTCCCTGCACAACGCCCGCGACACCGCCTCCGCGATCGCCCTGGACGCCTGCCGGGTCGTGAACGTCAAGCCCGCCCGGGTCGGCGGCTACCTGGAGGCCCGCCGGGTGCACGACGTGGCCCACGCGCACGGGGTGCCGGTGTGGTGCGGCGGCATGCTGGAGACCGGGATCGGCCGCGCCGCGAACCTGGCCCTGGCGGCCCTGCCCGGCTTCACCCTGCCGGGCGACACCTCCGCCTCCGCCCGCTACTTCGCCGAGGACATCACCGAGCCCTTCGTCCTCGACGACGGCCACCTGGCCGTCCCGGCCGGCCCCGGAATCGGCGTCGAACCCCTCCCGGAGGCCCTGCGGCGCTTCACCCGCGAGCGACGGGACCTCTACCAGGCATGAGCGGGCTGAGGGGCCGTTGTCCGGAAAGAGACGTCCCGTAGATTGATCCTGTGCTCTCTCGCCTCACGCGCCCCCAGGCCGTCGCCGTCTGCGCCCTGCCCGTCGTGGCCCTGATCGCCACGGCGCTGTTCGCGCCGCTGCCGTTCTCGGTGGCGCAGCCCGGGATGACGGCGAACGTCCTGGGCAAGAACCAGGGCACCGCGGTGATCACGATCTCCGGCGCGCCGACCCGCGCGACGAGCGGACAGCTGCGGATGACGACCATCGAGGCGACCGGGCCGGACGCGCGGGTTTCGCTCGGTGACGTCGTCGACAGCTGGTTCCGCACGGACCGCGCGGTCATGCCGCGGGACGCGGTCTACCCGAGCGGCGACAGCGTCAAGGAGATCGAGCAGCACAACACCGAGCAGATGCGGCAGTCCCAGGACGCCGCCGCCCAGGCCGCCCTCAAGTACCTCGACCTGAGCGCCAAGGACGTCAAGGTCACGCTGAGACTCGCCGACGTGGGCGGCCCCAGCGCGGGGCTGCTGTTCTCCCTGGGGGTCATCGACAAGCTGCACGGCGACGGCGTCGGCGGCGACCTCACGGGCGGCCGCACCATCGCCGGCACGGGCACGATCACCGCCGACGGCACGGTGGGCGCGGTCGGCGGGGTGGCCCTGAAGACGCAGGCCGCGCGGCGGGACGGGGCGACCGTGTTCCTCGTTCCGAAGGACGAGTGCGCCGACGCGAAGGCGGAGCTCCCGAACGGACTGCGGCTGGTCGCGGTGACCACCCTGAAGGGAGCGGTGAACTCCCTGGTGGCCCTGCAGAAGGGAACGGGCCCGGTCCCGGGGTGCTAGCGCTGCGACCGGAAAGGTTCACCGGCTCGCGACGCCCGGCACGCTAGGCGAGGGCCGGTTTCGGGCCGCTCGGCGCGGCGAGGCGCAGGCCCACCTCCACGAGGGTCCAGCCCAGGCGGGCGCGGAGTTCGCGCGGGCGCCGGGCCTCGGTGGCGAGGCGGTGGGCGGCGGCCTGGGCGTGCAGGCCGGCGAGGTGCTGCTGGGCGAGCTGGGCGCTGATGTCCATGGTGGGGCCTCTCACTTCGCGTCGATGGGGAAGACGTGCGTGTGGACGCGTACGCGTTCCGTTTCCGGGGTGTCCTCGTCAGGAACGCGGTCGCGGTAGCTGTCGACCAGGTCGTGCATCCTGCGGACGAGTTCTTCGGCGAGGTCCGGCGTCAGTCGCAGACTCATGTCGCTCATGTCGGTGGCGCGCGCCCAGGCCTCGGACCAGTGGTCACGGGTGCCGAGCCAGGTGGACAGCTCACGGGCGTGGGTGTTCGCGATCTCGTGCAGGAACAGGTCGGCGGCGCCTCGCACCTCGGGGCCGGCGCCCTCGAACTCGGCGCTGTCGAAGACCAGTCCCTCGTCCACCGCCCGCCACCAGCGCTCCCGTCCCTTGCCATGGTCCGGGGCGTCCTCCACGAAGCCGTGCGCGGCGAGCTGGCGGAGGTGGTAGCTGGTGGCCCCGCTGGACTCGCCGAGCCGGGAGGCCAGTTGGGAGGCGGTCGCCGGGCCGCCCTGCCGTAGCGCGTTCAGCAACTGCATCCGCAGGGGGTGGGCGAGGCCGCGCAGGGCGCGGGCGTCCAGGCGGCGGTGCTTTCGGTCTTCCTGCTCCGTCATGAATACAAAGGTAGCGTTGCAAAGCTTCCTTTGCAACGCTTCTTTTGCATTCCGTGTGCTCAGTCCCCGGTCGGCTGCGACTCCTCCGCCGCCTGCTCCACCAGCGGGATGATCCGCAGCGGAACCGGGTTCTCCATCACGATCGCCGTGGAGGCGCGGACGATGCCCTCGAAGCCGACCACCCGGTCGATCACCCGCTGCAGATCGGCGTTGGAGCGGGCCACCAGACGGCACAGCATGTCCCCGCTGCCGGTGGTGGTGAGCAGCTCCAGCACCTCCGGGACGGTCGCCAGATGCGCCCGGACGTCGGCGCCCTGGCCCTGCCGGATCTCCAGCGTGGCGAACGCGGTCACCGGGTAGCCGAGGGCCGCCGGATCCACCTGCGGACCGAACCCGCGGATCACCCCGTGCGACTGCAGCCGGTCGAGGCGCGCCTGCACCGTGCCGCGCGCCACCCCCAGCCGCCGGGACATCTCCAGCACCCCGACGCGCGGCTCGCGTGCCAGCAGCACGATGATGCGGCCGTCCAGACGATCGATCGCCATCCTGCCTCCCGGGTTGGTCATCCTGTACAGAAACGCCGACCAAACGGCCGTAACACTATGCAGATTGCCCAGTGAGAACGGCAACCATTGCGCAGCTTGCAGACTGCGGTCACCCTTCCGCTTATGACGCAGACCACACACCACACTCCCGACACCGCCCGGCAGGCCGATCCCTTCCCGGTCAAGGGAATGGACGCGGTCGTCTTCGCCGTGGGCAACGCCAAGCAGGCCGCGCACTACTACTCCACCGCCTTCGGCATGCGGCTGGTCGCCTACTCCGGACCGGAGAACGGCAGCCGCGAGACCGCGAGTTACGTCCTGGAGAACGGCTCCGCCCGCTTCGTGTTCACCTCGGTGATCAAGCCCGCCACCACCTGGGGCCACTTCCTCGCCCAGCACGTGGCCGAGCACGGCGACGGCGTCATCGACCTGGCCATCGAGGTGCCCGACGCCCGCGCCGCGTACGCCTACGCGCTGGAGCACGGCGCGCGGAGCGTCGCCGAGCCGTACGAGCTGAAGGACGAGCACGGCACGGTCGTCCTCGCCGCGATCGCCACCTACGGCGAGACCCGCCACACCCTCGTCGAGCGCACCGGCTACGACGGCCCCTACCTCCCCGGCTTCGTCGCCGCCTCCCCGATCGTCGAACCGCCCGCCCAGCGCACCTTCCAGGCCATCGACCACTGCGTGGGCAACGTCGAACTCGGCCGGATGAACGAGTGGGTGGAGTTCTACAACAAGGTCATGGGCTTCACGAACATGAAGGAGTTCGTGGGCGACGACATCGCCACCGAGTACAGCGCGCTGATGTCGAAGGTGGTCGCCGACGGCACCCTCAAGGTCAAGTTCCCGATCAACGAGCCCGCCCTCGCCAAGAAGAAGTCCCAGATCGACGAGTACCTGGAGTTCTACGGCGGCGCCGGCGTCCAGCACATCGCGCTCAACACGGGCGACATCGTGCAGACGGTACGGACCATGCGCGCGGCCGGGGTCGAGTTCCTGAACACCCCCGACTCCTACTACGACACCCTCGGCGAGTGGGTCGGCGACACCCGCGTGCCGATCGAGACCCTGCGCGAGCTGAAGATCCTCGCCGACCGGGACGAGGACGGCTACCTGCTGCAGATCTTCACCAAGCCGGTCCAGGACAAGCCGACCGTGTTCTTCGAGATCATCGAGCGGCACGGCTCCATGGGCTTCGGCAAGGGCAACTTCAAGGCCCTGTTCGAGGCGATCGAGCGCGAGCAGGAGAAGCGGGGCAACCTGTAGCAGCCGGGCGACCTGTGGCAGCGGGGCGGCCTGCGGCAGCGGGGCGGCCAGGAGGCGGGGCTCACTCCGGCACCGGCTCGTCGGGCGGTTCCCCCAGCTCCCGCAGCGCCTCCTGGGCCACCGGCACCCGCAGCGGCGAGAAGTACGGGTTGGTCACCAGCGCCTCCCGCAGATCGCGCCGGGCGGACGCGGACAGCTCCAGGTCCCGTTCGATCATGCCCCGGTGGAAGGAGTACAGGGCGCTGCGCACCCCGCCGCCCTTCGTCCGGTCCGTGGCGACGGAGGCGTAGCGCAGCGCCTCCTCGTCCTCACCGGTCCGGTGCAGCGCCCAGCCCAGCGCGTCGGCGACCTCGATGCCGGGCTGGCGCTCCCATTCGGCCCGCAGCCGGCTCACGGCCTCCTGCGGATCGCCGTGGTCGGCCTCGAACCGCCCGATGAGCAGCTCCTCGTCGACGCCGCCCGCCACGCCCTCCCGGACCCGGGCGCGCAGCACCTCGTACTGCGCCTGGGCCTGCCGTTCCATGCCCATCGACTCGTAGTACTCGCCGAGCTCCAGGGCGTCCTCGGGGCCGTGCCGCCGGGCCAGGGCCGTCCGGTAGGCGGTGAGCGCCTCCGTGGTGCGGCCGAGCGCGGCCAGCGTCCGGGCCCGGCCGGTCAGCGCCACGGACTGGCCGGGGTCCAGCCGCAGGGCGGCGTCGAAGTGCCGCAGCGCGTCCTCGCGGTCACCGCGCTCCCAGGCCAGCTGCCCGGTCGCGGCCAGGTAGGCGGCCTGCTCGGCGGGCGACCGGGCGGCGGCGGCGGCGTCCGACAACTGGGCCGTCGCGTCCTCGCGCCACCCCCGGTCCCGGTAGACGGCGGCCGTCCGCGCCATCACCGCCGGACGCGCGGCGGCCCCGGTGCGCAGCCCGGTCAGCTTCTCCAGCGTCCGCCGGACCGCCTGGTAGTCGCCGAGCCCGTCATAGGCGTCGATCAGCGGCGGATACGACGTCCACCGCTTCGGCGCCAGCTTCAGCGCCTCCTCGCCCCACCGCCTGGCCGCCGGGAAGTCCCGGCGCGCGTCGGCCAGCGCGGCCAGCGCGGCCAGCGCCTCGGCGTTCCCCTCCTCCCGCGCCTTCAGCGAGGCCCGCAACGCCTGTTCGGCCCTCGGGTAGTCCGCCGCGTCGGCGGTCCGCCGGCCCCGCTCCACATAGGCGGCCCCCAGCCCGGCCCACGCCCGCGCGTCCCCGGGACGCGCCCGCACCAGGGCCTCCTGGCCCCCGATGTACGCCGTCAGGTCGGACAGCGTGGCCGGCACCCCGGCGGTGACGACCGCCGCCCGCCGGGCCCCGGGCCCGGACGCGGGCGGCGCGCCCCGCTGCGGCCGGTCCTGCGGCCACAGCGCCCACATCCCGCCGGCCATCACCCCGCCCAGCACGGCGGCGGCCAGCACCCGCCGCACCAGCCGCCCGCGCCGCGGCCGTGACGGGTCGGCCACCAGGGACGTACCGGGACCGGATCGCTGTGGGCTGTGCAGGGCGCTCATGGCGCTCACTGTGCGTCAATACGACGACCGCGTCCGGGTGGCTTAAGGGGGAGGCCCACGGGTTCACACCGATGGCCCCGAGTGCGACGCTGTGATCATGAGCCGTATCGAAGCACCGCGCGACGAGACGACCGGCAACCTCGTCGACCGACTGCTCACCGGTCTGCCCGCCGAGTCCGTCCTCACCGACCCGGACGTCACCGCCGCCTACGCCAACGACATGGCGAGCTTCTGCCCGGCCGGCGCCCCGGCCGCCGTCGTGCTGCCGCGCACGGTCGAGGAGGTCCAGCACGTCATGCGGGTCGCCACCGAGCTGCGCGTCCCGGTGGTCCCGCAGGGCGCCCGCACCGGCCTGTCCGGCGGCGCCAACGCCCTGGAGGGCTGCATCGCGCTGTCCCTGACCAGGATGGACCGCATCCTGGAGATCAGCCCCGTCGACCGCGTCGCCGTCGTCGAGCCCGGCGTCGTCAACGCCACGCTCTCCCGGGCGGTCGAGGAACACGGCCTCGCCTACCCGCCCGACCCCTCCAGCTGGGAGACGTGCACCATCGGCGGCAACATCGGCACGGCCTCGGGCGGCCTGTGCTGTGTGAAGTACGGGGTGACGGCCGAGTACGTGCTCGGCCTGGACGTCGTCCTCGCCGACGGCCGGCTGATGTCCACCGGCCGCCGGACCGCCAAGGGCGTGGCCGGCTACGACCTCACCCGTCTCTTCGTCGGTTCCGAGGGCTCCCTCGGCATCGTCGTCCGGGCCGTCCTCGCCCTGCGGCCCAAGCCGCCGCCGCAACTGGTGCTGGCCGCCGAGTTCCCCTCCGCCGCGGCCGCCTGCGACGCCGTGTGCCGGATCATGGCGGGCGGCCATGTGCCCTCCCTCCTCGAACTGATGGACCGTACGACCGTCAAGGCGGTCAACGACCTCGCCCACATGGGCCTGCCCGAGACCACCCAGGCCCTGCTGCTGGCCGCGTTCGACACCCCCGATCCCGCCCCCGACCTCGCCGCCGTCGGCGCGCTGTGCGAGGCCGCCGGCGCCACCCAGGTGGTGCCCGCCGACGACGCCGCCGAGTCCGAACTCCTCCTGCAGGCCCGGCGGCTCTCGCTGACCGCGCTGGAGGCGGTCAAGGGCACGACGATGATCGACGACGTGTGCGTGCCCCGCTCCCGGCTCGGCGAGATGCTCGACGGCGTGGAGCGGATCGGCGAGAAGTACGGCCTCACCATCGGCGTCTGCGCCCACGCCGGCGACGGCAACACGCACCCCACCGTCTGCTTCGACGCCCAGGACGCCGACGAGTCCCGGCGGGCCCGCGAGTCCTTCGACGAGATCATGGCCCTCGGTCTGGAACTGGGCGGCACCATCACCGGCGAACACGGCGTCGGAGTCCTGAAGAAGGAGTGGCTGGCGCAGGAGATCGGCCCGGTCGGCGTTCAGATGCAGCGGGCGGTGAAGCAGGTCTTCGACCCGCTGGGCATCCTCAACCCGGGCAAGCTGTTCTGACCGCCGCCCGCACTCCGTCACTGGGCGAGCAGCTGGTCGAGCGCGTCGTCGATCCCCAGCTGCCCGCCCTCGCTGCCCGGCGGCACCGCTCGCAGCGTGCGCTCCAGCCAGGCCGACACCTGGGCGCTCGGCGCCTGGAGCAGGGCGTCGCCGTCGGGTGAACTCAGCGCCACCAGCACGACGCCGCGCCCGTCGGCCTTCGCCGGCCACACCCGCACGTCGCCGTGCCCGCACGGCCGGAACACCCCCTCCACCAGGAGGTCACGGGCGAAGGTCCAGTGGACGGGGTGCTCGGAGTTGATGTGGAAGGCGATGTGGACGGCGTAGGGGTCGTCGGAGCGGTAGGCGAGCCGGGCCGGGACCGGGATGCTCCGCTCGGGGGACAGGACGAGCCTCAGTTCCAGCTCTCGTTCGATCACGGTATGACGCATGACGCGCATGTCCTCTCTCGGGCAGGTGTACGGGCCCCTGCGGTGGGCCCGTGCCAGGGGAGAGGCGGCGGGGGCCGGACCATTACGCCGGTCGGGGGGAATTTCCTTCCGGACCTGTGAAGGGGATGCACGGGGTTGCCCGGAAAGGGGTGGGTACGGCGGGACTGGCGGTGGGGGTTGCGCGGGTCTGATAGATGTGGAGGCTCCCAGTTGACCCCCGAGCAGATACGGGACGACGGACATGAGCGCCCCAACCCCGGCCCCCGGTGACGACAGGCCCCGCGAGGGCTACTACCCGGACCCGTCCATCCCCGGTTACGTCCGTTACTGGAACGGTGCCGCCTGGGTGCCGGGCACCAGCCGGCCGGCGCCCCGGGACGGCGAGTCGCCGGCCCCGCCGCCCGGCGCGCGCCCGGCGGCCGCCGCGGCCCCCGCGGTGGAGGAGACGGGCCCGCACTTCTTCGACGAGGACCCGGCGCCGTCGTGGGGTGCCGACCGCGCCCAGCAGTCGGGCTTCGGCGGGGACCCGGACCGCCGGGTGTCCTGGGGAGGGGACCCCAGGGTCCCGGCGGATCCCCCGGCGGAGGCGTCCGCGCCCTCCTCGGACGGCACGTTCGTCTTCCGCCGCCCCACCCCGGGCGACGCCCCGGCCGGCTCCCGGGACGAGGGCACGATGACGTTCCGCCCGGTGCGGGGCGGCTCCGCCGGACCGGCGGGCTCCGGTGGTTCCGGGGCGGGCCCGGCTTCCGGGGGCCCCGGCAACGCGGGCATCCCCGCCCAGGGCGGCGGCGCGGGCTTCGGCACGCAGGGGCCGGTCGGCGCGCCGCAGGCGTCGGGCCCCGGCTTCGCCGCCGGCAAGGCCGCCGCCGCCCGGGCGGCACAGTCGCAGTCACCGGCGCCGGCGGCTCAGGTGCAGACGCCCGCCCCCGCCGCCGTGGCACCCTCCCTGCCGCAGCAGCAGCCGATGGCCACCGGGGCCGGCGGCGGGCAGTCCTCCTGGGCCCAGCAGGTGCACCGGCTGGCCGGCGCCGGGGACGAACAGCCCCTGGCACCGTGGAAGCCGCCGGTGGAGGACGTGTTCCAGGCGGCGGCGCGCCGGCAGGCGGCGGCGCGGCCCGCCGGGCTCGGCAAGCGGCTGCTGGCCCGGCTGATCGACGGCCTGGTCCTCGGTGCGGTGACCGGTGCGGCGGCCGTACCGCTCGGGACCAGGGCGGCCGACCACGTCCGGCAGAAGATCGACGCGGCCAGGCTCTCCGGCCGTACCGTCACCGTCTGGCTGCTCGACGGCACCACGGGCACGTATCTCGGCATCGTCCTCGCCGTCCTGCTCCTCGCCGGTGTCCTCTACGAGGCACTGCCCACCGCAAAGTGGGGCCGCACGCTCGGCAAGAAGCTGTGCGGCCTGGAGGTACGGGACATCGAGGGCCACCAGCCCCCGGCCTTCGGCGCCTCCCTGCGCCGCTGGCTGGTGTACAGCGTCCCCGGCCTGCTGGGCATCGGGATCGTCGGGGTCGCCTGGTGCCTGTTCGACCGGCCCTGGCACCAGTGCTGGCACGACAAGGCGGCCCACACCTTCGTGGCGGCGGGCTGACACTCGTACGGTGGCCCGCCGGATGCGGAGCCGGGGCGTTCGCGGTCCACTCGGGCCATGAGCACCGAACCGCCCCACGGTTTTGGACCGGAGCCGCCGGAAGACGACCCGTTCAGGAAGCAGCCCCCGCCGGGCCAGGGGACGGGCTCGCCGTACGACACCCCGTACGGCGGCGGGCAGCCCCCGCCGCCCGGCGGCGGTGACCCGCTGGCCGGCATGCCCCCGCTCGCCGACAGCGGCAGACGCACCCTCGCCCGGATCGTCGACATGATCCTGGTCGGCATCGTCGTCTGGCTGCTCACCTGGGCGTTCGGGGTGCACGAGTACCAGATGAACGGCGACCGGGTCGAGGTCGCCAAGTCGTTCGCGCAGTCGGTCGTCGCCGTGGTGCTCTACGTCGGCTACGACACCCTGATGATCGCCAGGTCGGGGCAGACCCTCGGCAAGAAGTGGCTGCGGATGCGCGTGGCCAACCTGGACGACGGCTCCACGCCCTCGGTACCGGTCGCGCTGGTCCGCGCCCTGGTGCTGTGGGTCCCGTTCGCCTTCTGCTGCGCCTGCCTGTGGACCGTGATCGCGGGCGGCTGGAGCTTCTTCGACAAGCCCTACAAGCAGGGCCTGCACGACAAGGCGGCCAAGACGGTGGTGGTCAGCGTCCCCTGAGTGAGGACGCCGTCGGCTCCCGTACCGGCTCCACCGCGGCGGCGACCGGCACCCGCGCCCCGTCCGGCGCGCCGCCGGGCGGCGCCGTGGGCGTGCGTGGTCCGGGCAGCGGAACCGTCATCGCGACCAGCAGCCCCAGCGCGAGCGCGGCGAAGGCGATGATCGCGATCCCGAGGCCCGAAGTCGTCTGTGACAGCAGCAGCATGGCGAGCGTCGAGAAGATCACGGTGCAGGAACCGTAGGCGAGCTGTGCGGCGGTCGGACGAGGCATGGCAATCGTGTCCTCGGAAGTTTTGGGGGTGAGACGGGATGCCGGCCTGGCTTTCCACCGGCCTCCGGGCGTTCCACCGTTCGACTCTATTCGCGTGCATGCCCGAGCGGAACGTCCGGTAAGCGTGACCTAACCCACGGTACCGGTGCACAGGGGGCGCACGGAGTCATGGCGTCCACCAGGTGGACGCGCTCACGCGCCCGTCGAGCGGGACGCGAGCGCACTTGGCAAAGGCGGCACCAACCCCGTGCCAACACCCTCTAGTGCACTTGACCTGCTCAAGTCAAGATCTGTCTTTTCTTCTAAACCTCTAGTCAAATTACGGCACTTGACACACGCGTCGATCAGCCGCGCGCGGGCCCCTCCATGACCAGGACCCCATTCCCTCCGCGCGCGTGGACGCGGGGGAGGAACTCAAGTGACCAGCAGACCCTGGACGTTCAGAGCCGCCGCGATCGGCGTCTCGCTCGCGGCGGCCTCCGCCACGTTCTCCACCTTCGCCGTCGCGGAAGCGAGCACCACGGCGAAGCCCGCCTCCGTCACCCGGCACGACCCGCAGCCGGTGAAGCAGGAGTCGCACGACCTCGACGGCCCCCTGAGCAAGACCCAGAAGGCCCGGCACCAGGAGGCGCTCGACCAGGTCATATCCGGCAAGGCCCAGGTCAAGGACCGCAACGGCTCCCAGGTCGTCCAGCTCAAGAGCGGGAAGGGCGCCGGCAAGTACGTCGAACTGGGCCGGGAGAAGACCGACAAGATCTTCACCGTCCTCGTCGAGTTCGGCGACAAGGCCGACCCGAAGTACGGCGGCACGGCCGGCCCGCTGCACAACCGGATCGCCGCGCCCGACCGCACCAAGGACAACTCCACGGCCTGGCAGAAGGACTACGACCAGAAGCACTTCCAGGACCTCTACTTCGGCACCGGCAAGAAGACCGAGTCGCTGAAGAAGTACTACGAGAAGCAGTCCTCGGGCCGCTACTCGGTCGACGGCGAGGTCACCGACTGGGTCAAGGTCCCCTACAACGAGGCCCGTTACGGCAACAACGCCTGCGGCGGCCACACCTGCTCCACCGTGTGGAACGTGGTCGCCGACGGCGTCAGCGCCTGGGTCGCCCAGCAGAAGGCGGCCGGCAAGTCCGACGCCGACATCAGGGCGGACCTCGCCGGGTTCGACCAGTGGGACCGCTACGACCACGACGGCGACGGCAACTTCAACGAGCCCGACGGTTACATCGACCACTTCCAGATCGTGCACGCCGGCGAGGACGAGTCCGCGGGCGGCGGCGCGCAGGGCGAGGACGCGATCTGGGCGCACCGCTGGTACGCCTTCGGCACCGACGCCGGCGCCACCGGACCCGAGAACAACAAGCTGGGCGGCGCGCAGATCGGCGACACCGGCATCTGGGTCGGCGACTACACGATCCAGCCGGAGAACGGCGGCCTCGGCGTCTACGCCCACGAGTACGGCCACGACCTCGGTCTGCCGGACGAGTACGACACCGCCGGCGGCGAGAACTCCACCGGCTTCTGGACGCTGATGTCCTCCGGTTCCTGGCTCGGCACCGGCAGGGAGTCCATCGGTGACCTGCCCGGCGACATGAACGCCTGGGACAAGTTGCAGCTGGGCTGGCTCAACTACGACACGGCGAAGGCCGGCACGCAGTCCACCCACAAGCTGGGCGTCGCCGAGTACAACACCTGGGACAAGCAGGCCCTGCTGGTCACCCTGCCGGACAAGGAGGTCACCACCACCGTCGTGACCCCGGCGCAGGGATCGGCGCAGTGGTGGAGCGGCAGCGGCGACAACCTCAAGAACACGCTGACCCGTTCCGTCGACCTGACCGGCAGGTCCTCGGCCACGCTGAGCCTCGACGGCTACTACGACATCGAGGCGGGCTACGACTACCTCTACACCGAGGTGTCGGCCGACGGCGGCGCCAACTGGACCGCCCTGGACGGCACGGTGGACGGCCGGGCCATCCCGCGCGACGGCAGCGACAAGCCGGCCCTGACCGGCACGGTCGACGGCTACAAGAAGCTGTCGTACTCCCTGGACGCCTACGCGGGCAAGAAGATCGACGTCCGCTTCCGCTACCAGACCGACGGCGGCGTGTCCCAGAAGGGCTTCGCGGCCGACGAGATCACCTTGACCGCCGACGGGTCCGCCCTGTTCTCGGACAACGCCGAGAGCGCGGACCCGGCCTGGACGGCGAACGGCTTCTCCCGCATCGGCGCCTCCTTCAGCAAGGACTACAAGCAGTACTACCTCGCCGAGAACCGCCAGTACGTGTCGTACGACAGGACCTTGAAGGCCGGCCCGTACAACTTCGGCTACCTGACCACCGGCCGTCCCGACTGGGTGGAGCACTTCCCGTACCAGAACGGCCTGTTGATCTGGAAGTGGGACACCTCCCAGGCGGACGACAACACCAACGCCCAGGCCCACCCGGGCACCGGCCTGATCCTGCCCGTGGACGCGCACCCGGCCGCCCTGAAGTGGTCCGACGGCACGCTGATGCGCAACCGGTTCCAGGCCTACGACTCCCCGTTCTCGCTGGGACGCACCGACGCGATCACACTGCACCAGGCGGGCGTGGCCACCCGGATCCCCTCGCAGCGGGGCGTGTCGGTCTTCAACGACCACACCAGCACCTACTACGACGAGACGAACCCGACCGGTGGTGTCAAGGTCACTGACACCAACACCAAGATAAAGATCGTCAAGGAGGGCGAGAACGGCTCGACGATCTCGCTCCAGGTCGGCCCCGCAGTGAAGTAGTCTGCGTTTTCGCAGGTCAGAGGCGTATCGGCGGTGACCCCCTGGCGGGTCGCCGCCGATCGTGTTTAGGTGCGTCCTGTGGACTTCTTATTGACACCGACCGGAACGGGGAAGTGACCGCATGGCCGCAGGAGGCTTCTGCAAGCTGCCGAACGGCACCGTGGTGGTGGCGCTGAACCTGCCCGCCAGCACGGCCGACGGCTCGTTGGCCGTGCGCGTGCTGGTCCACGCCCACAACCGCGCCCGGGCCCTGACCCGGCTCCGCAACCTGGGCATGCGCGCCGTCTACCTGCGGGGCAACGCGGCCCCGCCGACCCCGGACGAGATCACCGCGGTGCTGCACCACCCCGACGGCCTGATATGGCGCACCGCCCCCGACAACGGTGTCACCGTCACCGAGCTGTGGCACCCGATCAGGGCCCTGCTGCGGCACCAGGAGGCGGCACGCGCGTAGGCCTCCGGCCGGCGCGGACCGCCGGCCTAGGCGACGACCGGCTTGCCGGACAGCTCCACGCCCGCCGCCCGCATCTCCTGCAGCGCCCGTTCCGTGGTCTCCGCGGCCACCCCGGCCGTCAGATCCAGCAGCACCTGGGTACGGAAGCCCTCCTTCGCGGCGTCCAGGGCGGTGGCCCGCACACAGTGGTCGGTGGCGACACCGACCACGTCGACCTCGTCGATCCCGCGCTCCCGGAGCCAGTCGGCCAGCGAGACGCCGTTCTCGTCCGCCCCCTCGAAGCCGCTGTACGCCGCCGCGTACGCCCCCTTGTCGAAGACGGCGTCGATCGCGCCGGAGGCGACGGCGGGCGCGAAGTTGGGGTGGAAGCCCACTCCCTCGGTGCCCGCGACGCAGTGCGCGGGCCAGGAGCGGACGTAGTCGGGGTTGTCGGCGAAGTGGCCGCCGGGCGCGATGTGGTGGTCACGGGTGGCCACCACATGCCGGTACCCGGCACCGGCCGCCTGCCCGATCAGCTCGGTGATCGCGGCGGCGACGTCGGCACCCCCGGCCACCGCGAGACTGCCCCCCTCGCAGAAGTCGTTCTGCACGTCTACGACGATCAAGGCGCGGCGCATGGTGGGTGTCCTTCGACTGTGGGTTAAGTAACTGAGCCTAGAGACTTCGACAGCGGTACGGGAGGGGGCGCGGGTGGTGCGCGAACGGCGACACCGCTCTAGCTACCCGAGCGCCCCTGGACGTACTCCGTCGGAATGACGGGTTCCCCGCGCGAGAGCTGCGTCGCGGACAGCGGCAGATTGGCGCGGGCGGCGGTGTGCCGGTCGCGGGGCGCGTCCAGGGACTCGCGGGCCACCACCGCGCCGCCCTTGACCAGCTCCACCAGCAGTTGCCGGTCGGCCAGCTCCGCGGGCACCGCCCCGGTGCCGACCACCTCGGCCTCCGCCACCCCCTGCGGGTCCAGCCGCCGGGCCGCCCACTTGCGTCCGCCGACGGAGGTCTTGCCCCCGCTGGACTTCTTCGCCACCGGCACCAGCGGCGCCCCCGGGTCGGCGGACTCGGCACGGGCCACCAGCTTGTAGACCATCGAGCAGGTCGGGTGCCCGGAGCCGGTCACCAGCTGCGTACCGACGCCGTACGCGTCCACCGGCGCCGCCGCCAGCGAGGCGATGGCGTACTCGTCCAGGTCGGAGGTCACCACGATCTTCGTGCCGGTGGCGCCCAGCTCGTCCAGCTGCTGCCGCACCCGGTGCGCCACCAGCAGCAGGTCGCCGGAGTCGATGCGCACCGCGCCCAGCTCGGGTCCGGCCACCTCCACCGCCGTACGGACCGCCTCGGCCACGTCGTAGGTGTCCACGAGCAGCGTGGTGCCCCGGCCCAGCGAGTCGACCTGCGCCCGGAAGGCGTCCCGCTCGTGGTCGTGCAGCAGGGTGAAGGCGTGCGCCGAGGTGCCGACGGTGGGGATGCCGTAGCGGAAGCCGGCCGCCAGGTCGGACGTGGTCGTGAAGCCGCCGACGTACGCGGCCCGCGCGGCGGCCACGGCGGACAGCTCGTGGGTGCGGCGGGCGCCCATCTCGATCAGCGGCCGGTCACCGGCGGCCGAGGACATCCGGGAGGCCGCCGCCGCGATCGCCGAGTCGTGGTTGAGGATCGACAGGATCACCGTCTCCAGCAGCACGCACTCGGCGAAGGAACCCTCCACCCGCATGATCGGGGAGCCGGGGAAGTACACCTCGCCCTCGGGATAGCCCCAGATGTCACCGCTGAAGCGGTAGTCGGCGAGCCACCCCAGGGTCTCCTCGTCGACGATCTTCCGCTCGCGCAGGAAGCCGAGGACGTCCGCGTCGAAACGGAAGTTCTCCACCGCGTCAAGGACGCGTCCGGTGCCCGCCACCACGCCGTAGCGGCGCCCCTCCGGCAGACGCCGGGTGAAGACCTCGAACACGCTGCGCCGTTCGGCCGTACCCGCCTTCAGCGCGGCCTGCACCATCGTCAGCTCGTACTGGTCAGTGAAGAGCGCCGTCGAGGGAACCTCCACCGGCAGCCCAAGGTCCGCTGTGTTCATGGCAACGCATGCTACTCCCATCTCGTCAGTGTGACGATTTGTGGGCCGCGTGGCAGCATGGCCATGTGACGTCACCCGCTCCCGTAGAGATCGAACGAACCGAGTCGGCGGAGGAGGTCTTCGCCGTCCCCGAGCCGGACGTCCCCTGGGTCACGATCGTCCACAACGACCCGGTCAACCTCATGAGCTATGTGACCTACGTCTTCCAGACGTACTTCGGCTACACCAAGGACAAGGCCACCAAGCTCATGCTCGATGTCCACCACAAGGGCCGGGCGGTCGTCTCCAGCGGTACTCGCGAGGAGATGGAACGCGACGTGCAGGCCATGCACGGCTACGGTCTGTGGGCCACCCTCCAGCAGGACCGGAAGTAGCGATCTCTTTCATGCCCGGAACCTTCGAACCGCTCCCCGGCGGCGGCGCGGCCGTCGCGCTCGACGACGTCGAGATCTCCATCATCCGGTCGCTGGCCGTCCAGCTGCTGGAACTCATCGGCCCCGGCCCCGCCGAGGGCGCCCCCGCCGACCCGCTCGCCGAGCTGTTCGCCGAGGGGCCGAGCGAGCCGCCCGCCGACCCGGTGCTGCGCCGGCTCTTCCCGGACGCCTACAGCGACCCGGAGCGGATGCCCGACTCGCCGAAGGAGGCCGAGGAGCGGGAGACGTACTCCGCGGAGTTCCGCCGCTTCACCGAGAACGACCTGCGGGCCGGCAAGCGGCACAGCGCCCTCGCGGTGATCCGCTCGCTGGACGCGCTGGCCGTCGAGGGCGGCGGCGGGGCGGTCCTCAAGCTCTCCCCGGACGAGTCCCGCCAGTGGCTCGGCGCCCTCAACGACCTGCGCCTGGCGATCGGCTCCCGGCTGGAGATCGTCGACGAGGACGACACCGACCTGCTCTACCGGCTGCCGGACGACGACCCGCGCAAGCCGATGGTGATGGCCTACCTGTGGCTGGGCGGACTCCAGGAAACCCTCGTCGCCACCCTGATGTCGTAGCTCGCGACCTTTATGTGTCTCTTTGTGGCGATTTTGTGTTCGCTCAGCGGACGCTCAAATCCGGATAACGATCCCGTCACCGTTCCGGCCTGATTCAGGGCGTTCGAGCGCTCTTTGTCCCCTTTTCCCTGTGCCGTGCGTCACATCGCCCGGGTGTGATCAGTGTTGCGGCCGTGATAAATCTTCACGACCGCCCGGCCGACACCACCCATGTCCGGCCGGGTGCGCCACCGAGCCGGCGACCGCCGGCCAGGCACGGGCGGGCTCGTGAGGCCCGCCCAGCTCCATCAATCCGGGGGGATCGAAACCCGCTCCGAGGCCGACGAAGGCCCGGGTCGGCATGGAGAAAGGCGCACCACACATGACCTCACAGCAGGTCACCGACGCCCCCGAGGAGGGGTACGAGCGCGGGCTCGGCAGCCGGCAGGTCCAGATGATCGCCATCGGCGGTGCGATCGGCGTCGGCCTCTTCCTGGGAGCCGGCGCGAACATCGCCAAGGCGGGCCCCAGCCTCATCCTGATGTACGCCCTCGCGGGCATCATCATCTTCTTCATCATGCGGGCGCTCGGCGAGCTTCTGCTCTACCGGCCGGTCTCCGGCTCGTTCGCGGAGTACTCGCGTGAGTTCCTCGGCCCGTTCTTCGGCTACTTCACCGGCTGGACCTACTGGCTGATGTGGGTGGTGACCGGCATGGCCGAACTGACGGCCGCCGCCATCTACGTCAACTACTGGTTCCCCTCCGTCCCCCAGTGGGTGACGGCCCTGGTCTTCCTGGTGGTCCTGTTCGTGGCCAACCTGATCTCGGTGAAGCTGTTCGGCGAGATCGAGTTCTGGTTCTCGATGGTCAAGGTCACCGCGCTGGTCGGCATGATCGTGATCGGCCTGGGCGTGCTCACCTTCGGCTTCAGCGCCGCCGGGGACACCGCCTCCGTGTCCAACCTCTGGCAGTTCGACGGCTTCTTCCCCAAGGGTGTCGGCTCCTCCCTGATGACCCTGCAGGGCGTGATGTTCGCCTACCTCGCCGTCGAACTGGTCGGCGTCACCGCGGGCGAGTCCGAGAACCCGGAGAAGACCCTCCCGAAGGCGATCAACACCCTGCCCTGGCGGATCGCGCTGTTCTACGTCGGTGCCCTCACCGTCATCCTGTGCGTGGTGAAGTGGACCGAGTTCGCGGCGGGTGTGAGCCCCTTCGTGAAGGCGTTCGCCATGATCGGCATCCCGGCCGGCGCCGGCATCGTCAACTTCGTGGTCCTCACCGCCGCCCTGTCCTCCTGCAACTCCGGCATGTACTCCACCGGCCGCATGCTGCGCACCCTCGCGGACAACGGCGAGGCGCCGAGGGTCTTCAGCAGGCTCTCCGCCTCCAAGACCCCGGCGCTCGGCATCACCGTCTCCGTCGCCTTCATGGGCATCGGCGTGATCCTCAACTACATCGTCCCGGAGAAGGCCTTCGGCTACGTCACCTCGGTGGCGACCGCCGCCGGCATCTGGACCTGGCTGATGATCCTGGTCAGCCATGTGCGCTACCGCCGCGCGGTGAACGCGGGCCGGCTGCCCGCCTCCGCCTTCCCGGCGCCGGGCGGCGCGGTGTGCAGCTGGATCGCCATCGTGTTCCTGCTGTTCGTCACCGGCGAGATCGCCTACGACGCCGACTCCCGGGTCTGCCTCTACGTGATGGCCGTCTGGGCGGCCGCGCTCGGCATCGGATGGCTGGTGCTGAAGTCCCGCAACCCGTCGGTCGCCGACCGCCGCGAGCCCGTCATGGAGAAGGTGGGCTGACCGCCCCCGGCGGAGGCACCCCTCGAACGCGTCCGGCATATGGGCCGCCCCGTACCACTCCTCGGTACGCGGCGGCCCCTTTGCTTATCCTGACCAGCATGCTGACTCTGACCCAGGACCTGTTCGACCGGATCGTCGCCCACGCGCGCCAGGACCACCCCGACGAAGCGTGCGGCGTGGTCGCCGGACCGGTGGGCACCGGCCGTCCCGAGCGGTTCATCCCGATGCTGAACGCGGCCCGCTCGCCCACGTTCTACGAGTTCGACTCGCAGGACCTGCTCAAGCTCTACCGGGAGATGGACGACAACGACGAGGAGCCGGTGATCATCTACCACTCCCACACGGCGACCGAGGCGTACCCGTCCCGGACCGACATCTCCTACGCCAACGAGCCGGGCGCCCACTACGTCCTGGTCTCCACGGCCGACGACGACGGCGCCGGCCCCTTCCAGTTCCGCTCCTTCACCATCGTCGAGGGCGAGGTCACGGAGGAGGACGTCAAGGTGGTGGAGAGCTACTGAGGCCCGCTCGATCCCCCTGATCTCGCTGTGCGGATGGAATCTGTCCGAGGCGTGAGATCACACCTCGGGAGCCCGGCCGGGAATCGATACGATGAGCCCATGGTTCTCCACGACGTGAGCGAGAAGACGCCGGGCGCACTGCTCGTGGCGCGGCTGCACGTCGACCTGTGCAGGCTCGCCAGCGCCATCTGTTGACGCTGCCCGCTGCCGCCGTACGGCCCGTGAGCCCCGGCGCGTGACATCCCGCTCCGCCCCGTTCCACTCCGCTCCACCCGCGCCGCCGCGCGCCCACAGACCCGACACCATCCGACAGGAGCCCGCAACCATGGCCATCGAGGTCCGCATCCCCACCATCCTTCGCACCTACACCGACGGCCAGAAGGCCGTGGAAGGGGCCGGGGACACCCTCGCCGAGCTGTTCGCCGACCTCGACACCCGGCACCCGGGCATCCAGGCCCGCATCGTGGACGGAGGCGAGCTGCGCCGCTTCGTCAACGTCTACCTCAACGACGAGGACGTCCGCTTCCTGGAGAGCATCAACACCAAGCTCTCCGACGGCGACAACGTGACGATCCTGCCCGCCGTGGCCGGCGGCATGGCCTGATCGGGCCGCTGACCACCGATGCGTTACGACTCCCCGCTGGCCGCGGTGGGCAACACCCCCCTGGTGCGCCTGCCGCGGCTCTCGCCGTCCGCCGACGTCCGTATCTGGGCCAAGCTGGAGGACCGCAACCCGACCGGCTCGGTCAAGGACCGTCCCGCCCTGCACATGATCGAGCAGGCGGAGAAGGACGGCCGGCTGACCCCGGGCTGCACGATCCTCGAACCCACCTCGGGCAACACCGGCATCTCCCTGGCCATGGCGGCCAAGCTCAAGGGCTACCGCATGGTGTGCGTGATGCCGGAGAACACCTCGCAGGAGCGCCGGGACCTGCTCGGCATGTGGGGTGCCGAGATCATCCCCTCCCCGGCGGCGGGCGGCTCCAACACCGCCGTGCGCGTCGCCAAGGAACTGGCCGCCGAGCACCCGGACTGGGTGATGCTCTACCAGTACGGCAACCCGGACAACGCCGGCGCCCACTACGCCACCACCGGCCCGGAGATCCTCGCCGACCTGCCCTCCGTCACCCACTTCGTCGCGGGCCTCGGCACCACCGGCACCCTGATGGGCGTCGGCCGCTACCTGCGCGAGAACAAGCCGGACGTCAAGATCGTCGCCGCCGAACCGCGCTACGACGACCTGGTGTACGGCCTGCGCAACCTCGACGAGGGCTTCGTGCCGGAGCTGTACGACGCCTCCGTCCTCACCACCCGCTTCTCGGTCGGCTCGGCCGACGCGGTCACCCGCACCCGTGAACTCCTCCAGCAGGAGGGCATCTTCGCGGGCGTCTCCACCGGCGCCGCCCTGCACGCGGCGATCGGCGTCGGCACCAAGGCCCTCAAGGCGGGCGAGAGCGCCGACATCGTCTTCGTCGTGGCCGACGGCGGCTGGAAGTACCTCTCCACGGGCGTCTACACGGCGGCCACCACGGAGGAGGCCATCGAGACGCTCCAGGGCCAGCTCTGGGCCTGAGGCCGGCCCGAGCCCCCTCCCCGCACCGGCCAACTACGCGCCAACCCCCTCCTATGAGGGGGCTAAACGCTGCCCATGGCGGGGCAAAGATCTTCCTCCGGTACTGCCGGGTAGCGGTCGCGCGGGGCTACCTTCGGCGCGCACCCTGTCATGTCACGCTCACTGCACGGAATCGGGTGCGTACGACCGTTTGAGTGTCATGCTCATGGCTGCGCGGTCGCCGCCGCTACGCGCGTCACGGGCCTGCCCACTGCGAGAACCCCCACTTCCCATGGAGGCAGTACCCCATGCGTGAGTCACGCCCGAGCAAGCGGAGACGGAGCCTGCGAAGACTCCTGGCCGTCGCCGTTCCCGCCCTCGCCCTCACCGTCGCCGGACTCGTCGCGGCACCCACGGCCGGAGCCCAGGCCGCACCCGCCGCCGCGCACACCACGTCCCGCACCGTCCAGAACGCCAAGGCCCTCACCGACCCGAAGCGGCAGACCTTCCACTCCACCGGCAAGGCCGGCCAGAAGGTGCCCACCACCCACCTGTGCGCCACCGCCGAGCCCGGCCACGCCTCCTGCTTCGCGCAGCGCCGCACCGACATCAGGCAGAGCCTGTCGGCCGCCCTCGCCGCCGCGCCCTCCGGCCTCAGCCCGGCCAACCTGCACAGCGCCTACAACCTGCCCTCCACCGGCGGTTCCGGCCTGACGGTCGCCGTGGTCGACGCCTTCAACGACCCCAACGCGGCCTCCGACCTGGCCACTTACCGCTCCACCTACGGCCTGTCGGCATGTACCGTCGCCAACGGCTGCTTCAAGCAGGTCAGCCAGACCGGCTCCACCACCTCCCTGCCGACCAACGACAGCGGCTGGGCCGGTGAAGAGGCGCTCGACATCGACATGGTCAGCGCGGTCTGCCCGAACTGCAACATCATCCTCGTCGAGGCCAACTCCGCCACCGACGCCGACCTCGGCGCCGCCGAGAACGAGGCCGTCGCGCTCGGCGCCAAGTTCGTCTCCAACAGCTGGGGCGGCTCCGAGTCCTCCGCCCAGACCGGCGAGGACACTTCCTACTTCAAGCACCCGGGCGTCGCGATCACCGTCTCCGCGGGCGACTCCGGCTACGGCGCCGAGTACCCGGCGACCTCCCAGTACGTGACCGCCGTCGGCGGCACCGCGCTGAACACCTCCTCCGGCTCGCGCGGCTGGACCGAGTCCGTCTGGAACACCTCCAGCACCGAGGGCACCGGCTCCGGCTGCTCCGCCTACGACCCCAAGCCGAGCTGGGAGACCGACACCGGCTGCTCCAACCGCATGGAGGCCGACGTCTCCGCCGTCGCCGACCCCGCCACCGGCGTCGCGGTCTACGACACCTACGGCGGCTCCGGCTGGGCGGTCTACGGCGGCACCAGCGCCTCGTCCCCGATCATCGCCGGCGTCTACGCCCTCGCGGGCACCCCGGCCTCCGGCGACTACCCGGCGAAGTACCCGTACGCCCACACCGGCAACCTGTACGACGTGACCAGCGGCAGCAACGGCTCCTGCTCCACCTCGTACTTCTGCACCGCCCGCACCGGATACGACGGCCCGACCGGCTGGGGCACCCCGAACGGCACCGCCGCCTTCACCTCCGGCAGCAGCGGCGGCGGCAACACGGTGACCGTCACCAACCCCGGCAGCCAGTCCACCACCACCGGCGGCTCGGTCAGCCTGCAGATCTCGGCCACCGACAGCGGGAGCGCGTCCCTCACCTACAGCGCCTCCGGCCTGCCCACCGGCCTGTCGATCAACAGCTCCACCGGCCTGATCTCCGGCACGGCGTCCACCGCCGGCACCTACCAGGTCTCGGTCACCGCCACCGACTCCACCGGCGCCTCCGGCTCCACCGCCTTCACCTGGACCGTCGGTGGCGGCGGCGGTGGCGGCTGCACCTCGGCGCAGCTGCTCGGCAACCCCGGCTTCGAATCGGGCAGCGCCTCCTGGACCGCCAGCAACGGCGTCATCACCAACGACACCGGTGAGGCCGCGCACAGCGGCTCCTACAAGGCCTGGCTCGACGGCTACGGCACCAGCCACACCGACACCCTGTCCCAGTCGGTGACCATCCCGTCCGGCTGCAAGGCCACCTACACCTTCTACCTGCACATCGACACCGCCGAGACCGGCAGCACCGCCTACGACAAGCTGACGGTGAGCGCCGGCTCCAAGACCCTGGCGACGTACTCCAACGTCAACGCCGCCTCCGGGTACGCGCAGAAGACCTTCGACCTGTCCTCGTACGCGGGCTCCACGGTCACGCTGAAGTTCAGCGGGGTCGAGGACTCCTCGCAGCAGACCAGCTTCGTCGTCGACGACACCGCCGTCACGACCAGCTGAGCGACACCGCATGACGGATCCCGCACACGGCAGGAGTATGCCGGGTGCGGGATCCGTTCGCGCCGGTGGTACGTCACATCTGCACCAGGAGCCGGTCGGCCGGCCCCAGCAGAAAGGCGGTCCCCCCCCATGCGCCGTACGACGCTTCACCGGACGTCCGTCACCGCCCTCGCGGCGGCGGCACTGCTCCTCACGGGCTGCGGCTCGCAGAGTCAGGACGCGAAGACCGGAAGCGGCTCGGTGTCACCCTCACCGGCCTCCTCGTCCCCCTCGTCCCCCTCGGCCACCGCTCCCACCGCTCCCTCCGGGACGTGCGCCCCGCAGACCCAGCTCACCGCCGCCGACAGCGGCCGTACCGTCTGCCTCGGACCCGGCAGCACCCTGCGCATCACCCTCGACGGCACCAAGGAACGCCCCTGGAAGCAGATCAGCGCCGACGGCGGCGCGCTCAAGGCGGCCAACCCGGGCTTCGTCATCCAGCCGGGCGACGCCACCGCCGCGTTCACCGCCGCCGCCCCCGGCACCGTCCACCTGACCTCGTCCCGCCCGATGTGCGCCCAGCCCACCGGCCCCGGCCAGGTGTCCTGCAAGGGCATTCAGGAATGGACGGTCACGGTCACCGTCCACGCCGGCTGAGGCCGCGCCCGCTCAGCGCGCGAGGTGGCGCACCTGGTCCCACAGGACCGGGTCGACCACGCCCACCCGCCGCCGGAACTCGGCCACCGGAACCTGCCGCAGCTCGTCGGTCTCCAGGAAGCTCGGCCGGCCGTGCGCGTCCCCGACCGAGCCCGGCGGCAGCGGGATCACCCCGGCACGCTCGTCGTGGTACTTGCTGGTGATCTTCGCGACCGTGGCCCGGTTGCCGCGCACGGCCAGCACCAGACAGGGCCGGTCCTTGGCGCCGGGACCGTCCTCGAAGGGCACGTTGGCCCACCAGATGTCCCCCGGATGCGGACGCCCCGTCCGCGCGTCCGGCCCCCCGGGGCGCCCCGGCGGCCGGGTGGTCCGGCGGGGCCCGCGGTGGCCGCGTCCCCAGCCGTCGACGAGCGTGGCGACGAGCGCGAGCAGTACCACCGCCGCGAGCGCCAGCCACCAGGACGTGTCCATAGGGACGACGTTACCGGCGTACGACTCCCATCGCGCGCCCTCTTGTAAGCCTCTTGCGCCCCGCGTCCAGCCGAACCGGTGACAGCACAGGTGAGTTCGCCCACAACAGCCCCTGGCGGAGGAGCGACCGGCCCTTACGCGCCTTACGCTCGACAAACCGCACGACCCCCGTCTGCCCCCCTTCCCGACATCCCCTCCCCGTCCCGCCAACGGAGGTTTCTGCTTCATGAAGCTCACCGTCGTCGGCTGCTCCGGGTCGTTCCCCTCCGTGGAATCGGCCTGTTCGAGCTACCTCGTCGAGGCCGACGGCTTCCGGTTGCTGCTCGACATGGGCAATGGCGCCCTGGGCGAGCTGCAGCGCCACTGCGGTCTCTACGACCTCGACGCGATCTTCCTCAGCCATCTGCACGCCGACCACTGCATCGACATGTGCGCGTACTTCGTGGCGCGCTACTACCGGCACGAGGGCGGCCGGGCCGAGCCGCTCCCCGTCTACGGTCCCGAGGGCACCGAACACCGGCTGACCACCGCCTACGCCGACACCCCCACCGCCTCCTCGATGAGCGAGGTCTTCGACTTCCACACGGTCAAGCCGTCCACCTTCGACATCGGCCCGTTCACGGTGCACACCGAGCGGGTCCGCCACCCCGTGGAGGCCTACGGCATCCGCATCGAGCACGGCGGGACGTCCCTGACGTACTCCGGCGACACCGGCGTCACCGACGCGCTGGACTCGCTGGCCCGGGACACCGACCTGTTCCTGTGCGAGGCCGCCTTCACGCACGGCAAGGAGAACATCCCCGACCTGCACCTCAACGGCCGCGAGGCGGGCGAGGCGGCGGCCCGCGCGGGCGCCCGCCGCCTGGTCCTCACCCACATCCCGCCGTGGACCGACCCGCAGGTCAACCTCGCCGACGCCCGCGAGGTCTTCGACGGCCCGGTGGAGCTGGCCGCCCCCCGGACCACGTACGAGATCTGAACCGTACGAGATCCGACCCCGTACGAGAACCGGCGCACAGCACAACGCCCGCCCCCGGAAGGGGCGGGCGCGGTCGTGCGGAGCGGGACTGCCGGGGACTACTTGGCCTCCGCCTTCGCCAGCTCGGCCAGCTCCTCGTCGCTCTCGCGGCCCGGCGTCGGCAGATTGAACTTCGTGATCGCGAACCGGAAGATCACGTAGTAGAGGACGCCGAAGCACAGACCCACCCCGAGCAGCCCCCAGGGGTTGGTGGCGATGCCCAGGTTCAGACCGAAGTCCACCGCGCCGGCCGAGAAGCCGAAGCCGTCCTTCATGCCCAGCGCCCAGGTCAGCGCCAGCGACACACCCGTGAGCACCGCGTGGATGGCGTACAGGACCGGCGCGATGAACATGAACGTGAACTCGATCGGCTCGGTCACACCGGTGACGAACGACGTCAGCGCGATCGAGAACATCATGCCGCCGACCGCCTTGCGGCGCTCCGGGCGGGCACAGTGCACCATCGCCAGACAGGCCGCCGGGAGACCGAACATCATGATCGGGAAGAAGCCGGTCATGAACTGGCCCGCGGTCGGGTCACCGGCCAGGAAGCGGCCGATGTCGCCGCTCTTGCCGTGGTAGTCGCCCGCCTGGAACCACGGGAAGGAGTTCAGCAGGTGGTGCATGCCGATCGGGATCAGCGCCCGGTTGGCGACACCGAAGATGCCCGCCCCGACGGCGCCCGAACCGACCAGCCACTCACCGAAGTTGTGCAGACCCGTGCCGAGGACCGGCCATATGTAACCGAAGACGATACCGATGACCAGGCCCGCGAACGCCGACAGGATCGGCACCAGCCGGCGGCCGCCGAAGAAGCCCGCCCAGTCCGGCAGCTTGGTCCGGTAGAAGCGCTGGTAGAGCAGCGCGACCACGAGCCCCATCACCACACCGCCGAGGACCTTGGCGTCCACCGGCGCGTTCGCCATGACGACCTTGCCGTTGACGACCGTCGCCACCTTGGGGAGGTTCTTGTCGGTGAACGTGCCCAGCACGTTCTTGAAGACCAGATAGCCGACGACCGCCGCCAGCGCCGTCGAACCGTCCGACTTCTTCGCGAAGCCGATCGCGATGCCCACGGCGAACAGGAGCGCCATGTTGTCGAGGATGGCGTTGCCGCCGGCCGCCATGAAGCCCGCGATCTTGGTGAGGAACGCGGGGAACTCCGGGCGGCCCAGCATGTCGGTGTTGCCGAGGCGCACCAGGAGCGCCGCGGCGGGCAGGACCGCCACCGGCAGCATGAGGCTGCGGCCGATGCGCTGCAGCACGGACATGACGCCGGCGCCCTTCTTCTTCTCGGCCGCGGGCGCGGCGGCACTGGTGGTGGTCACAACTTCCTCCAGGGGGGCGTCTCTGGTCTACACCACTCAGTGGTGTAGACCTGTTGTAGCACGGTGAAGGCGGTATAAGGAACCCGCGATTCCCGTCACCATTCGCTCACACCCTGGTGGTGTCCTCGACCTCCTCCTCCGGCTCACGCCCCGGCGTCCGCAGGTCGAACTTCGTGATCGCGAACCGGAACACGCCGTAGTAGACGACAGCGAAACACAGCCCGATCGGAACGACCGCCCACGGCCTCCGCGCCAGGTCCCAGTTGATCACGTAGTCGATCAGGCCCGCCGAGAAACCGAACCCGTCATGCACCCCCAGCGCCCACGTCACCGCCATCGACACCCCCGTCAGCACCGCGTGGACGCCGAACAGCAGCGGCGCGACGAACAGGAAGGAGTACTCGAGCGGCTCGGTGATACCGGTGACGAACGACGTCAACGCCACCGACAGCATCAGGCCGCCCACCTCCTTGCGTCGCTGCGGCCTCGCCGTGTGCGTGATCGCCAGCGCCGCCGCCGGCAGCGCGAACATCATGATCGGGAAGAACCCCGAGGTGAACTGGCCCGCGTGCGGATCGCCCTGCAGGAACATGTTGATGTCCCCGTGCACCACCGTGCCGTCCGGCTTGGTGTAACTGCCGAACTGGAACCAGACCGGCACGTTCAGGAACTGGTGCAGACCGAAGACGAGCAGCCCCCGGTTCGCCACCCCGAACACCCCCGCACCCCACGCGCCCGCCCGGTGCAGCCAGTCGCCGAACCCCTCCAGCGCGCCGCCGACCGGCGGCCAGACCCACAGGCACAGGACCGCGAAGGCGATCGCCACGAACGCCATGACGATCGGCACCAGCCGGCGCCCGTTGAAGAAGCCCAGCCAGTCCACCAGCCGGGTGCGATGGAACCGGGCCCAGCAGAAGGCCGTCAGCAGACCCAGGACGATCCCGCCGAAGACCCCGGGATTCTGGAACGTGAACGCCGTCACCGCCCCCGAACGCACCTGGCAGCCGATCCCCTCGACGGCCGCCGAGCCGCCCGGGCACCTCTCGGGAAACTCGTGCAGCACGCCGTAATAGACGAGGAAACCCGTCACCGCCGCCAGCGCCGTCGAACCGTCCGCCTTCCTCGCCATACCGATCGCCACCCCCACGCAGAACAGCAGCGGCAGCCCCAGCGAACCGTCGAGCAGCGCGCCGCCCGCCCCCTTCATCACCCGCGACACATCGGTCCAGCCGAGCCCCTGGTCACCGAACACATCGGGCTGGCCCAGCCGGTTGAGGATGCCGGCGGCCGGCAGCACCGCGATGGGCAACTGGAGACTGCGGCCCATCTTCTGCAGCCCCTGGAACAGACGGCCCCAGCGAACCCGGGCCGCACCGGCCGTGCCCTCGGCGCCGCCCCCGGCGCTGCTGTCGGCGGTCATGGATCCTCCGCACCCGCGGGTTTGGCGACCGTCGCCACGGTGGTGTAGACCAGTCGGCAGACGGTTCCGCTGTCGTGATCGTGATCGCCATCATTCGGTACGTACGGCAGGACCGCTCGCGAAGCTGGGCCAACTGTGGGTTACTGCGACAACCGGTTCGGATCAGGGAATTCAGGGAGCGGAACATGGCCAGCAAGGCTGAGAAGATCGTCGCCGGGCTCGGCGGCCTCGACAACATCGAAGAGATCGAAGGCTGCATCACCCGCCTGCGCACCGAGGTCAACGACCCCTCACTGGTCGACGAGGCCGCCCTGAAGGCCGCCGGCGCCCACGGCGTCGTCAAGATGGGCACCGCCATCCAGGTCGTCATCGGCACCGACGCCGACCCGATCGCCGCGGAGATCGAAGACATGATGTGAGCACACCCGCTCACCGGCCGGAGGCCCGGGGTGAAGGGGCTCTTCCCGAAACGGGGAGGAGCCCCTTCCGCCGCTACGGCTAGGCTCATCCGCATGTCTCGAACCGACGGCCGCACCGCCGAACAACTCCGCCCGGTCACCATCGAACGCGGCTGGAGCAAGCACGCCGAGGGCTCCGTCCTCGTCTCCTTCGGCGACACCAAGGTCTTCTGCACCGCCTCCGTCACCGAAGGCGTCCCCCGCTGGCGCAAGGGCAGCGGCGAGGGCTGGGTCACCGCCGAGTACGCCATGCTGCCCCGCGCCACCAACACCCGTGGCGACCGCGAGTCCGTCAAGGGCCGCATCGGCGGCCGCACCCACGAGATCAGCCGCCTCATCGGCCGCTCCCTGCGCGCCGTCATCGACTACAAGGCGCTCGGCGAGAACACCATCGTGCTCGACTGCGACGTCCTCCAGGCCGACGGCGGCACCCGCACGGCGGCCATCACCGGCGCCTACGTGGCGCTGGCCGACGCCGTCGCCTGGGCACAGGGCAGGAAACTCATCAAGGCCGGCCGCCAGCCGCTGACCGGCACGGTCTCCGCCGTGTCCGTCGGCATCGTCGGCGGGGTGCCGCTGCTGGACCTCTGCTACGAGGAGGACGTCCGCGCCGAGACCGACATGAACGTCGTCTGCACCGGCGACGGCCGCTTCGTCGAGGTCCAGGGCACCGCCGAGGCCGAGCCCTTCGCCCGCGAGGAACTCAACGCGCTGCTGGACCTCGCCGTGGCCGGCTGCACGGACCTGGCGGCCCTGCAGCACAAGGCGCTCGACGCGACCCTCACGAAGTAACCCGCACGACCGGGGGACGGGCGGGACCGGCGCGACGGACGAGGCCGGTGGTGCGGGCGGGCGCAGGCAACCCGGCCGCCCGCCACCGCGTCCCTAAGGATGTCCACGGGGGCCCCGCGCGGGCCTGACAAGGGGAGGGAACACACCCATGGCCGCGAGCCGACACCGACGTACCGCGATCGCCGCCCTCGGAGCGGCCGCAGCACTCACCGTCGGCCTTCTCAGCGGCTGCTCCGCCGTCAACAAGGCCCTGGACTGCGTGCACACCGCCGACTCCATCGCCGACAGCGTGACCGAACTCCAGCAGGCCGTGGAGAACGCGGCGAACGACCCCACGCAGGCCGACGCCTCCATCGCCTCGATCGAGAAGAACCTCGACAAGATAGGCGACAAGACGGACAACGTGGACGTCAACAAGGCCGTGGACCACCTGAACCAGGCGGTGGCGAACGTCCGCACCGAGATCAAGAACGGCGACAAAACCCCGGACGTCACCCCGGTCACGGACGCGGCCGGCGAACTGACCAAGGTCTGCACCCCCTGATACGGGCACTCCCCGATGCGGGCACTCCCCGATACGGGCACTCCCCGATACGGGCACTCCCCGATACGGGCACTCCCCGATACGGGCACTCCCCGATACGGGACCTCCCCGATACGGGACCTCCCCGATACGGGACCTCCCCGATACTGGGGGCATGACCCGCTTGATCCTCGCCACCCGCAACGCCGGAAAGATCACCGAGCTGAGGGCCATCCTCGCCGACGCAGACCTGCCCCACGAACTGCTCGGCGCCGACGCCTACCCCGACGTCCCCGACGTCAAGGAGACGGGCGTCACCTTCGCCGAGAACGCGCTGCTGAAGGCCCACGCCCTCGCCCGGGCCACCGGCCTGCCCGCCGTCGCCGACGACTCCGGCCTCTGCGTCGACGTCCTGAACGGCGCACCGGGCATCTTCTCGGCCCGCTGGGCGGGACGGCACGGCGACGACCGCGCCAACCTCGAACTCCTGCTGGCCCAGCTCTCCGACATCGCGGACCAACACCGGGGAGCCCACTTCGCCTGCGCGGCGGCCCTCGCCCTGCCGGACGGCACGGAACGGGTGGTCGAGGGCCGGCTCCACGGGACCCTGCGCACGTCCCCGTCCGGCACGAACGGCTTCGGCTACGACCCGATCCTCCAGCCGACCGGCCAGTCCCGAACCTGCGCCGAACTGACCCCACCCGAAAAGAACGCGATCAGCCACCGGGGAAAGGCGTTCCGGGCACTGGTACCGGTGATCCGGGAGCTGTTGGGCTGATGCACGGGTAAGGGGCCGTCCCGTGGGGCGGCCCCTCTGCTGTGCGGCCGGTGGGACTCGAACCCACACGGGTGTGAACCCACTGGGACCTAAACCCAGCATGACTGCCAAATTCCATCACGGCCGCTCAAAAACGGTCATCATGCTCGACCGGCAGCGTTCAGTGTACGGGTAGAGCGAGTTATACGGCGAGTGGCGCCCTCGCCTTCTGACGGCACCACGTCTCCGTCGACGCATGACAGTTGGGGCACAGGTACCGGAGATTTTCTCGGCGGTTGTCGCGCCATTCCCCGTTGACGTGGTCGATCTGCAGGGTGATCGGCCGCCCAAGCCACTCGCCCGTGTTGCCGCAGGTCTCGCATGCGTACGGCACCCCGATCTCGGCCAGGGCCCGGTGAAGCTGGGATCTGTTGGTCCGTCCGGCGTCGGGCGGCAGAACGACCAACACCCGGTGAGAGACGGGCTTGGGGGTGAAGCACTTGCGAGGGAAAGCGGCCCGCGCCCGGTCGCCCCGGTGCGGGCCGCCGTAGGTGGAGGGAGTGTCAGACCCCCAGGTCTTTGATGATCTTGGCGACGTGGCCGGTCGCGCGGACGTTGTACAGGGCCCGTTCCACCTTGCCCTCCTCGTCCACGACGATCGTGGAGCGGATGACGCCCAGGTACGTCTTGCCGTAGTTCTTCTTCTCGCCGTACGCGCCGTAGGCCTCGGTGACCGTCTTCTCCGGGTCGGCCGCCAGCGTGACCTTCAGGGACTCCTTCTCCCGGAACTTCGCCAGCTTCTCCGGGCTGTCGGGGGAGATGCCGATGACGTCGTACCCGGCGTCGGCCAGGAGGGAGAGGTTGTCGGTGAAGTCGCACGCCTGCTTCGTGCAGCCGGGGGTCAGCGCCGCCGGGTAGAAGTAGACGATCACCTTGCGGCCCTTGTGGGCCGACAGGGACACCTCGTTGCCGTCGGCGTCGGGGAGGGTGAAGTCGGGGGCCACGTCCCCGGGCTGGAGTCGCTCGCTCATCGGTCTAGCGTAACGGGGGGTCCTGACAGTGCGGCGGCGCCGAGAGCTGACAGACTGTCCGGGACACGCATCACAGACTTCGGAGGCCGTACGGTGGCGGACACGTCGGACAGCAGAACCCCGGCGCAGATCGAGGCGGACATCAAGCGCCGCCGCGAAGTGCTGGCCGAGACCCTCGACGAGATCGGGGTGCGGGTGCATCCCAAGACGCTCGTCGGCGACGCCAAGGCCAAGGTCGTCGCGAACGTCGACAACACGCTCGGACGGGCCTACGTCCAGGTCAACCGCGCCGTGAGCGAGGTCAGGGCCCAGTTCGTGGACGAGAAGGGCGCGCCCCGGCTGGAGCGGGTCGTGCCCGTCGCCCTCGTCGTCGTCGGGGTCGTGGGGCTGCTCACCCTCGGTTCCCGGCGCCGTAACAGGTAGGTTCGGGGCGTGAGCGCCAAGAGGAACGACAGCACCCCCCATCACGACAAGCTTCCCATCCGGATGCTGCACGACCGCGTCCTGGTGCGGCAGGAGGCCGGCGAGGGCGAGCGGCGTTCGGGCGGCGGCATCCTGATCCCCGCCACGGCGGCGGTCGGGCGCCGGCTGGCCTGGGCCGAGGTCGTCGCGGTGGGGCAGAACGTACGGACCGTGGAGCCCGGCGACCGGGTCCTGTACGACCCGGAGGACCGCGCCGAGGTCGAGGTGCGGGGTGTCGCGTACGTGCTCATGCGCGAGCGCGACCTGCACGCGGTGGCCGCGGACCGGTTCGAGGGGTCGGAGGACTCCACGGGCCTTTATCTCTGAATCCCCGAGCAGAAAGAGGGGGCTGGTGACCACGGTCACCAGCCCCCTCTTGCGTCATTGACCCGGTGGACCTCCCGCGCCCGCCGTGGTCCCGGTCGTGGTGCCGTCCGTGCCGCCGTTGTTCCCGCCGCCGGCGCCGTCACCCGCGGTGGTCCCGGCGTCGGTGCCGGCGGTCGTGCCGCCGTTGTTCGCGCCGGCCGTCCCGTTGCCCGCGGTCGTCCCGGTGGTGGTGCCGTTGGTGGTGCCCTGCGCCGTGTTGCCCGTGGTGGTGTTGCCGTTGGTCGTGCCGTTGCTGGGCGTGCCGGTCGCACCGCCGTTGTTCTGGCCGGCCGTCTGGCCCTGCGTCTGGCCCTGGCCGCCCTGGCCGCCGCCGGGGGTGGCGCCGTTGGTCGGGGTGCTGGTGCCGGGCTGCGTCGGTGCCTGGCTGGGCGGGGCCTGGACGTCGGCGCCCTGCTGCAGCTGGAGGTCGAAGTCGCCGGCCGGCTTGCCCTGCAGGGCGTCCTTGGTGAACTGGGCCCAGATGGCGGTGGGCGCGCCGCCGCCGTTGACGCGGGGCAGGCCCATCGCGCCGTACAGCGGCTTGTGGGCGGCCGTCACCGGGTCCTGGCCCATGACGGAGACGACGGTGGCGAGGTCGGGGGTGTAGCCCGCGAACCAGGCCGCCGTGTCCTCCTCGGCGGTGCCGGTCTTGCCGGCCGCGGGGCGGCCCGCGGCCTGGGCGGCGGTGGCGGTGCCGTTGTCGACCACGCTCTGCAGGATGGAGGTCGTGGTGTCGGCGGCCTCGCGGGGGACGGCCTGCCTGACCTGCTGGTCGGGCAGCTTGATGTCCTGGGCGCCGTTGGTGACCTTGTCGATCATCGAGTACGTGCCGTGCCGGCCGTGGTTGGCGAGCGTGGCGTAGGCCTCCGCCATGTCCAGGACGCTGGCGGTGGAGGTGCCGAGCGCGATGGACGGGTAGGGGTTGAGGTCCTTGGTGTCGGAGGGGATGCCGAGGTCGACGGCGGTCTGCTTGACCTTGGCCGGGCCGACGTCGACGGCCATCTGCGCGTACACCGCGTTGACCGACAGGTCGGTTGCCTTGCGCACGGTGATGTCGCCGTACGACTTGGAGTCCTCGTTCTCCGGCGCGTAGGGGCCGCCGCTCCAGCCCTGTACCGGCCGCTTGTCGGTGCCGTCGTAGTAGGTGTTCGGGGTGATGGTCTGGCCGTCCTGCGTGGTGGAGTTGTTCTCCACCGCCGAGGTGAACACGAACGGCTTGAAAGTCGAGCCGACCTGGAAGTCACCGCGGGTGGCGCCGTTGGTGTACTGCTTCACGTAGTCGACGCCGCCGTACATCGCGACGACCTTGCCGGTCTTGGGGTCGACGGAGGCGCCGCCCGCGCGGACGTAGTTGTCGACCTTGTTGTTCTTCTTGTCCAGCTTGTCCATCAGCTGCTGGTTGACGGCCTTGACGAAGGCGTCCTGCTTGTCCTTCTGCAGGGTGGTGGTGATGCGGTAGCCGCCCGCCTCCAACTGGTCGGCGCCGATGATGTTGTTGGTGGTGAGGTAGTTCTTGACCGCCTCGACGATGTAGCCGCGCTGGCCGGACAGGCCGGTGGAGACCGTCTGTTCCTTCGGCATCGGGAACTTCATGCCGGCGCGTGCGGACTGGCTGAGCCAGCCCTTCGTGACCATGCCGTCCAGGACGTAGTTCCAGCGGGCGACGGCGGCCGACTTGTTCTCGGGGTGGGCGACGACGTCGTACTCGCTGGGCGCGTTGACCAGGGCGGCGAGGTAGGCGGCGCGGGCCGGGTCGAGGTCGCGGGCGTCCTTGCCGTAGTAGGCCTGGGCGGCGGCCTGGATGCCGTAGGCGTTGCGGCCGAAGTAGCTGGTGTTGAGGTAGCCCTCGAGGATGTCGTCCTTGGACTTCTCGCGGTCCAGCTTGATCGAGATGAAGAACTCCTTGGCCTTGCGGGTGACGGTCTGTTCCTGGGCCAGGTAGTAGTTCTTCACGTACTGCTGGGTGATCGTCGAGCCGGACTGCTTGCCCTTGCCGGTCGCCGTGTTCCAGGCGGCGCGGAGCATCGCCTTGGGGTCGATGGCGGACTCGGTGTAGAAGTCGCGGTCCTCGGCGGCGAGTACGGCGTGCTGGGCGTCCTTGGAGACCTGGGCGAGGGTGACGTTCTCGCGGTTGATCTGGCCGTCGCGGGCCAGCTGGGAGCCGTCGGCGTAGAGGTAGACGTTGCTCTGCTTGGTGGCGAGCGCGTTGGCCGGCGGGATGTTGACCATGGAGTAGCCGAGGAAGAACAGGCCCATGATCAGCAGGATCCCGAACATGAAGGTGCCGAGGACCATGCGCCAGGTGGGGATGATCCGTCGCCATCCGGTGCGCTTGGGCCGCTTGCCCTTCTTCGCGTTCTTGCCGCCGCCGCTCCCGTTACCGGGGTTGCCCGGGGTGCTGGAGGGGGCGGCGGGACTGTCGAGGGCAGCTGTGGGGGATGTGGCTTGAGTGCCTGCGGTGCCTGCCGTGGCTGGAGCGCCTGAAGCGCCGGCGGCCGCGCCGGCCTGGGCGGCTGCCGCACTCGCGGCACTCGCCACGCCCGCGGCGCCGACGGCCGCCGAGGCGGCTGCCGCGCCCTTCGGGATCCGGGCCCGTGCGCCCGACTTGGGCGCCTGGGCCGTCTGGCCCGCCGGGGTGGCGTCGGAGGGCTGGGCGGGCCGGGGGACCTGGACGCGCCGGAGGACCTGGGTGCTCTCGCCGCCACCGGCGGCGGCGCCCGTCTCGGCCGTGGGGGTGGGCGCGCCGGCCCGGCCGCCGTTGTCCGCCGTGACGCGGCGCAGCACCTGCGTGCTCTCACCGGTACCGGCAGTACCCGCGGCACCGGCGGCCCCCGCTGCCTTGCCGTCGTCGCCGTCCTCGCCGTCCTTGACGTCCTTGACGTCCTGGACGGGCCGGAGGCGCTGGGTGCTCTCGACCGGACCGGCGCCGACGGCCGGCGGCCCCGCCTGCTCGTCCTCGTCCGCCCGCACGCGCCGGAGAACCTGGGTGCTCTCGGCACCGCCGGCCGCGCCGGCGCCCGCCGGGGCCTCGGAGGGCGCACCGGTCTCAGGGGCCGCCCCTGGGCCGGACGTCCCCTTCGCCCCCGGGCCTGCCCCCGTCGTGCCGCTCGTCGGCCCCCCTGCCTCGTCGCCACGGTCGCCATCGGCGGTCCTGGCCGCCGGGCTCGGCGAGCCGCCCGCCCGGTCCGCCCGGTCCTCCCGGCCGTCCCGGTCGTTCTCAGGTGCCGTAGGCGTCTCGTCCGCCCCGGAGGACTTCGCTGACGCCTGCTCCCCGACCTCCCGCTTCCCGGGCCCGTCGGCCGCCGGCGGCTTTCTCGTCGCGCCGCCCTGGTTCGGCTGGTGCGGCTGCGGCTCGTCGCTCATGTCGTGCACGGACTCCTGTTTCGCGTCGTACGTTCACGTACGCCTCGTACGCCATCTGCGCCCCCCGTTGAAGACTCTCGCACCAAGCGTTCCGTTCCCGGATTCCGGCACGCTTCCGGGCCGGAAAATGCGTGGTGTGCCACATGTCCGCCGGACTAGGATCCTGCGCTTCGGTGTCTGAGGTCTCGGGAGGTAGATCGACGTGGGCGCTGGACGGTTGTACGCGGCCGTCGCGGCGGGGGGTTTCCGACGATACGCGACGTATCGGGCGGCCACTGCCGCCGGGGTGTTCACGAACACCGCCTTCGGCATGATCCTCGTCTACACCTACACGGCCCTGTGGAACGAGAAACCGCACCTCGGAGGGTACGACAAGGCCCAGGCGGTCACCTACGTATGGATCGGACAGGCCCTCCTCAAAACTCTGGCCAACGGTGGCGGTGGCGTGGAGGGCGAGTTGATGGGACGCATCCGTACGGGGGACGTGGCGATCGATCTTTACCGGCCTGTCGATCTTCAAATGTGGTGGTTGTCCGCCGATTTGGGCCGGGCCGGTTTCGAGCTGCTGGGCCGTGGTGTGATCCCGTTCCTGGTGGGGGCGCTCTTCTTCGACCTGGCGCTGCCCACCCGGGTCACCGCCTGGGCCGCGTTCCTGGTGTCCGTGCTGCTGGCGATGCTGGTGAGTTTCGCCATCCGGTACCTGGTGGCGCTGTCCGCGTTCTGGCTGCTGGACGGCACGGGTGTGATGCAGCTGTCCTGGCTGGTGGGGTGGTTCTGCTCGGGGATGATCCTGCCGCTGAACGTGTTCCCGGGCGCCTTCGGCGATGTCGTACGGGCCCTGCCCTGGTCCTCGCTGCTCCAGGCGCCCGCCGACCTGCTGCTCGGGCACGCCGACCCGCTCGCCACCTACGCCTTCCAGGCCACCTGGGCGGTGGCGCTGCTGGCGGCCGGGCGGATGGTGCAGGCGGTCGCCACGCGCAGGGTGGTGGTGCAGGGTGGGTGAGACCGCCGGCCCGAAGGAGGGCGTCCGGCCGGGCGAGGACATCGGGTCGGGCGACGGCGTCCGGCCGGGCGAGGGCCTCCGGCCGGCGGAGGGGCTGCGGCTGGGGGACGGACTGCGGACGTATCGCCTGATCGCCGCGATGTGGATCCGTTCCACGATGGCCTACCGCGCCTCGTTCGCGATCACGACGGTCGCGAACTTCGCGGCGACCGCGCTCGACTTCGTCGCGATCCTGCTGATGTTCTCCCGGGTGCACGCCCTCGGCGGCTACTCGCTGCCCGAGGTGGCCTTCCTGTACGGCGTCTCCAGTACCACCTTCGGGCTCGCCGACCTGCTGATCGGCTCGATGGAGAAGCTGGGGGCGCGGGTGCGTGACGGCACGCTGGACACCCTCTTCGTGCGCCCGGCGCCGGTGCTCGCGCAACTGGCCGCCGACCAGTTCGCGCTGCGTCGGCTCGGGCGGACCACGCAGGGCGTGCTGGTCCTCGGCTTCGCGCTCGCGCGTCTGGACATCGACTGGACGCCGCTCAGGCTGCTGCTGATGCCGGTGATGCTGCTGAGCGGCTGCGCGATCTTCTGCGCGGTGTTCGTCGCGGGCGCCGCCTTCCAGTTCGTGGCGCAGGACGCCTCCGAGGTGCAGAACGCGTTCACCTACGGCGGTACGACACTCCTGCAGTACCCGCCGACACTGTTCGCGACGGATCTGGTACGCGGGGTGACCTATGTGCTGCCGCTCGCCTTCGTCAACTGGCTGCCCGCCACGTACGTGCTGGGGCGGCCGTATCCGCTGGGTCTGCCGCACTGGGTGGCGTTCGCCCCGCCGCTGGTGGCGGTGGGGTGCCTGGCGCTGGCAGGGGTGGCGTGGCGGGCCGGGCTCAGGTCGTATCGGAGTACGGGAAGCTGAAGAACTGCGTACGGGAAGCTGAAGGGCTGCCAAGGACTGTGGACGAACACTTCATCGAACTCGACGGCGTCGAAAAGGTCTTCGACGTGCGCAGGAAGACCGGCTTCCTCAAGCGGGAGCGGCGGCAGGTGCGGGCGGTCGACTCGATCTCCTTCACCGTGCCGCGCGGTGAGATGGTCGGCTACATCGGGCCGAACGGCGCGGGCAAGTCGACCACCATCAAGATGCTGACCGGCATCCTCACCCCGAGCGCCGGCCGGCTCAGGGTGGCCGGCATCGACCCGTCCCGTGAGCGTGCCCGCCTGGCGCATCGCATCGGCGTGGTGTTCGGGCAGCGTACGACGCTGTGGTGGGACCTCCCGCTGATCGACTCCTACCGTCTGGTGCACCGCATGTACCGCGTCCCGGACGCCCGTTACCGCGAGAACCTCGACCGCTGCGTCGAACTCCTCGAGCTGGGCGAGCTGTTGGACGTCCCGGTCCGGCAGCTCTCCCTCGGTCAGCGGATGCGCGGTGACATCGCGGCGGCCCTGCTGCACGATCCCGAGGTGCTCTACCTCGACGAGCCCACCATCGGCCTGGACGTCGTCTCCAAGGCCAAGGTGCGCGGCTTCCTGCGGCAGTTGAACGCCGAGCGGGGCACCACCGTCCTGCTGACCACCCACGACCTTCAGGACATCGAGCAGCTCTGCTCCCGTGTGATGGTCATCGACCACGGCCGGCTCGTGTACGACGGCCCGCTCGCCGGTCTGCACGAGGCCGGGGAGAGCGAGCGCACCCTGGTGGTGGACCTGGAGCGGGAGCTGCCGCCGATCGAGCTGCCGTCGGCGCGGGTGGTGCGGGTCGAGGGTCCGCGCCAGTGGCTGGCCTTCCCGGCGTCGGCGTCGGCGGCCCCGCTGGTCGCGCGGATCGCGGCCGAGTACCCGCTGGTGGACCTCTCGGTGCGGGAGCCGGACATCGAGGCGGTGATCGCCACCATGTACGCGGAGGCGGCGGACCGGGCGGAGCGGCCGGTCGCGTAGCCCGCGCCGGAGGAGGCCGGCGGGCCCGTGCGCGAGGAAGCTGCCGGGAAGCTCGTAGCCTGCGCCCGGGGAAGCTCGTAGGCTGCTGTCCATGACCGACGATGCCCCGGAACTGCGCGCCTCCGACGCCGATCGTGAACGAGTCGCCGAGGTCCTGCGGGACGCCCTGGCCGAAGGGCGCCTGGACATGGCCGAGTTCGAGGAGCGGCTGGAGGCGACGTACCGGGCGCGCACCTACGGTGAGCTGACGCCGATCACCCGGGACCTGCCCGTCGCGGGCGCGGCGGTGGCCCCGCCGGCGGTGTCCTTCCGCAAAGAGCCCGCCGAGAGCGGGAGTTGGGCGAGCCGTATCGTCGGGGGCGCGGGTTCCTCGACGGGCGCGGTCGCCGTGATGTCCGGCTTCCAGCGCAAGGGCCGCTGGACGGTGCCCAAGCGCTTCACCTCCTTCGCCTTCTGGGGCGGTGGTGAGATCGATCTGCGCGAGGCGAACTTCGCGGACCGCGAGGTGGAGATCACCTGCATCGCGATCATGGGCGGTATGCAGGTCGTCGTGCCGCCCGGGGTCGAGGTGGAGGTGCGGGGCATCGGGATCATGGGCGGCTTCGACCACAGCGAGGAGGGCGTGCCGGGCGAGCCGGGCGCCCCGCGCGTGATCATCAACGGGCTGGCCTTCTGGGGCGGGGTCGGTGTGGAGCGCAGGATCACCCGCGAGGAGCGGCTGCGCCTGAAGGAGGAGCGCCGTCCGGACAAGCTGGACCGCGGGGCCGGGCGCCACGAACTGCACGCGGCCCGGCACGAAGCCCGGCACGAGGCGCGCGAGCGCCGCCGGCAGGAGCGGGAACAGCGCAGGCACGGGCGGTACTGACCGCCGAGCCGTTGGCGGTGGGCGGTACTGACCGCCGAGCCGTCGGCCCCCCTCGATCAGGCTCGTCGGCTACAGCTCGGTCTGTCCGGCCCCCTTCAGCTGCCGCAGGTCGAAGGTGTCGGCCATCTTCGCGAACCCGGCGTCGCTGGGGTGCAGATGGTCCCCGGAGTCGTAGTAGGGGCGCAGCCGGCGCGGGTCGTAGGGGTCCCTGAGCGCCTTGTCGAGGTCGGTGTAGGCGTCGTAGACCTGTCCGGCCCGGATCTGTGCGTTGACCCGCTGCCGTACCGCCTCCCGGGCCGCCGTCCAGCCGCGGCGCCCCTGGAAGGGCATCAGGGTGGTGCCGACGGCCTTCAGACCGCGGGCGTGGGCCTCGCGGACCAGGGTGCGCAGGCCGGCGGTGATCCGGTCGGGGTCGGCGAGGCGGGGGTTGCGCAGGATGTCGTTGATGCCGAGGTCGATGACGACGACCTTGGCGTTCGTCCGCGCCAGCACGTCCCGTCCGAAGCGGCCGAGGCCGCTCTGGTTCTCGGCGGGCCGGCCCAGTCCGTCGGCGAGGACCTGGTTTCCGCTGATGCCCTCGTTGACGACGCTGTAGCGGGGCAGGTCCTGGCCGCTCTCGACGGCCGCGCGCAGCCGTCCGGCCAGGACGTCCGTCCAGCGGCGGTTGGCGCCCTCGGTCGAGGTGATGCCGTCGGTGATCGAGTCGCCGAGCACGACGACGGTGCCGGCCGACTCGTTGCTCAGGACGTCGAGGGCGGTCACATAGCGCCAGTACGAGGTCTGTCCGGTGTAGGCGCCCGCGCTCACGTCCTCGGTGCGGTCCCCCTCGGCGACGTACGACACCTGGCGAGCGTTCGGGTGGTAGGTGACCGGGCCCGACGGGGTGGGGGAGTAGGTGGTGACCAGGACGTCCGTGTCGTGCGGGATGGCGAGGCGCACGGCGTCGCTCAGCACCTGGTCGCCGGGCGGGATGACGACTGCGGGGGCGCCGTCGAAGGTGAGCTGCCGCATCGTTTCGGCGACAGCGGCGGCGGTGCCGTCGGCGGCCGCGAGGGCGAGGGAGGCGTGGGTGATGCTGAGTGCGGACTGGCCGTAGAGATTGGACAGCGTGACGCGGGCACTCGTCCCCGCGGCGTCCGTGTGGACGACGTTGCGCACCGAGCGGCCGGCCAGGCCCTCGGTCTCGGTGCCCGGCTCGCCGCCCACCGGGGAGGTGGCCCAGGAGGCGACCCAGGTGCCGGTGGAGGCGGGGGCGACGGTGGTCTCGTGGTGGCCACGGTCGTCGCTGAGGGTGGAGCGGGGGGTGCCGTCGCCGGCCGCCACGCCTGCGTAGATGGCGGCGGACAGGGCCACGACCAGCGCGACGATCGCGCTGATCAGGGCATAGCCATGACGCTTGGTCATGCTTGTGTTGTTCTCCTCGGGCGATGGGAGCCCGAGGCTCCGATCTGATGAGCGCATGATGCGTCATGGCTCCGCCCACATTGACGCCGGGAACTCCTGTTCTGTTCCGGGAGTAGGTCAGGAAGGGACAATTGTGTGCGGGATCACCGCACTGGTGGAACGGGTGGAGCTGATGGAACGCACGCAGACGGAAACAGCGGACGCGAACGCGGCGTACCGCGCGACGGGCAAGCCGTCCGGCACGTCGCCCGGCACGTCGTCCGGCGCGGGGGGCACGTCGTACCGCACCATGACGGCGTTCACGCCCGCGGACGAGGAACGGCAGCGCGGCGTACGGCGCATGAAGCTCACCGCGACCGGACTGCTGCTGTTCGTGGCCGTGGTCTACGTCCTCGCCAAGTGGGCCTCGAACGCGGGCGCCGGCCCCTGGACGGACTACGTCGCCGCGGCCGCCGAGGCCGGCATGGTCGGCGCGCTCGCCGACTGGTTCGCGGTCACCGCCCTCTTCCGCCACCCCCTCGGCCTGCCCATCCCGCACACCGCGATCATCCCCACCAAGAAGGACGCGCTCGGCGTCTCCCTCGGCGAGTTCGTCGGCGAGAACTTCCTCTCCCAGGACGTCGTACGGCAGCGGCTGCGCGCCGTCGGCATCGGCAGCCGGCTCGGCGCCTGGCTGGCCGACCCGGAGCACGCCGACCGGGTGACCGCCGAGCTGGCCACCGCGCTGCGCGGCGCGCTGACGGTGCTGCGCGACTCGGACGTGCAGGCGGTGGTCGGCGAGGCGATCACCCGCCGGGCCGACGCCCAGGAGATCGCGCCCGGCATCGGCAAGATGCTGGAGAAGGTCGTCGCCGACGGCGGCCACAAACGGGTCGTCGACCTGGTCGTCGCCCGCGCCCACGACTGGCTCGTCCTGCACGCCGACTCGGTGATGGACGCGGTGCAGGGCGGCGCGCCCGGCTGGACCCCGAGGTTCGTCGACAAGAAGGTCGGCGAGCGCGTCTACAAGGAGCTGCTGCGCTTCTGCGCGGAGATGCGGGACATGCCCTCCCACCCCGCGCGCGGCGCCCTCGACCGCTTCCTCGGCGACTTCGCCTCCGACCTGCAGTCCGACACGGACACCCGGGCGCGGGTGGAGCGGCTCAAGGGCGACGTGCTGGGCCGGGGCGAGGTCCAGGACCTGATCGCCTCCGCCTGGACCGCCGTACGATCCATGATCGTCTCGGCGGCGGAGGACGAGCGCAGCGAACTCAGGCTGCGTGTGCGCGCCTCCCTGCTCTCCCTGGGCGCCCGGATGGCCACCGAGCCCAAGGTGCAGGACAAGGTCGACAGCTGGGTCGAGGGCGCGGCGGTGCACGTCGTGACGACCTACCGCAAGGAGATCACCTCCCTGATCACCGACACCGTGGCCGGCTGGGACCCCGAGCACACCACCCGCAAGATCGAGGCGCACATCGGCCGCGATCTGCAGTTCATCCGGATCAACGGCACGGTGGTGGGCTCACTGGCCGGGCTGCTCATCTACGCGGTGTCCCGGGGGCTCGGAGCGTAGACGCCCTGCCAGGGGGCACCCGTCTCCCCGTCCTGGACGAGGTCCTTCGACGAGGTCCTTCGACGAGATCCTTCGACGAGGAGGGAGCCCATGGGAACAGCCGCGGCCGAGACCGGCCGGACCATCACCACCCGCATCCCCGCCCGGCTCGACCGTCTGCCCTGGTCCCGCTGGCACTGGACGATCGTCATCGGCCTGGGCACGGTGTGGATCCTCGACGGCCTGGAGGTCACGGTCGTCGGCAACATCGCCGCCCGGCTGTCCGAGCCCGGCAGCGGCCTGGCGATCTCCTCCGGCCAGGTCACCGGCCTCGCCGCCGCGCTGTACGTGGCGGGCGCCTGCTTGGGCGCCCTGTTCTGGGGCCGGCTGACCGACCGCTACGGCCGTAAGAACCTCTTCATGATCACCCTCGCGGTGTACCTGGCCGCGACCGCCCTGACCGCGGTCTCCTTCCAGTCCTGGTGGTTCTTCGCCTTCCGCTTCCTGACCGGCTTCGGCATCGGCGGCGAGTACGCGGCCATCAACTCCGCGATCGACGAACTGATCCCGGCCCAGTACCGCGGCCGCGTCGACCTGATCATCAACGGCAGCTTCTGGGTGGGCGCGGTCGGCGGCTCGCTGCTGTCGATCGTCGCGCTGAACACGCACCTGCTGGCAGCGAACGTCGGCTGGCGGCTGACCTTCGCGCTCGGTGTCGTCCTCGGCCTGGTCATCCTGCTGGTACGGCGCAACGTGCCGGAAAGCCCACGCTGGCTGCTGATCCACGGCCGCGAACAGGAGGCCGAGGAGATCGTCACCTCCATCGAACGGCGGATCGAGGCGGAGAAGGACGAGCCGCTCGCGGAGCCGCGGGGCGAACTGGAGATCCACCAGCGCCGTGGCGTCACCTTCCTGGAGATCGCCCGCACCGTCTTCTCGACCTACCGCAGGCGGGCCGTGCTCGGCTTCTCCCTCTTCATCGGCCAGGCCTTCCTCTACAACGCGATCACCTTCGGCTTCGGCGCCATCCTGACCAAGTTCTTCAACGTCCCGGCCGACCACACCGGCTACTACTTCGCCGTCATCGCGATCGGCAACTTCTGCGGCCCGCTGCTGCTCGGCAAGCTCTTCGACACCGTCGGCCGAAGGGTGATGATCTCCTCCACCTACCTGCTCTCCGGCATCCTCCTGTTCGGCACGGCCTTCCTGTTCGACCGGGGCTCGCTGAGCGCGACGACCCTGACCGCCTGCTGGTGCGCGGTGCTGTTCTTCGCCTCGGCGGGCGCCTCCAGCGCCTATCTGACCGTCTCCGAGATCTTCCCGATGGAGACCCGGGCGATGTCCATCGCCTTCTTCTACGCCCTCGGCACGGCGGCCGGCGGCATCAGCGGCCCCCTCCTGTTCGCCGACCTCACCAGCACCGGCAAGGTCGGCGACACGGTCCTCGCGTTCCAGATCGGCGCGTCCCTGATGTGCGCGGCGGGCCTGGTCGCGGCGGCCCTCGCGGTACGCGCGGAACGCCGCTCCCTGGAGGACGTCGCCCGCCCGCTGACCGCTGCGGCGGGCCGGGCGAAGGCGGCGGCGAAGGGGGAGCGGGGCAGGAAGGGCTCGCCCGGGTCCCCCGGTTCCCCCGGCACGCCCGGTTCACCTGGCTCGCGGACGGCCACGGCGTAGGGACGGCCACGGCGTAGCTACGACCCTACGACTCCGGGACCCTACGACCGCGTCCCCTCCTGCTCCGGCCCGCGCCCCCGGTCGCGGCGCCGCAGCAGGAGCAGCCCGCCCGCGACAGCGGTGACGCCCGCCGCCGCCGACCACCCGATGACCTCCTCGGAGCCGGTGGCGGCGAGCCCCTTGCCGGAGCCCGGGGCGGAGGCGGAGGTGCCGGTGGTTTCGGCGGTTTCGGCGGGATCGGGGGAGCCGTCCGCACGCGTACGGGCCCCGGCCCCCGCGCCTTCCGGGGCCGCCGGGGTCGGTGCCGCCGACGGGTCCGCCGACCGGTCCCGGGTGTACGCCAGCGTGCCGAAGCCGAGCTGGTCGTAGCCGCCGCTGTTGGGGCCGTAGTCCCCGCCCCCGCCCTCGGGCGCGGCCTTGGCGGCGATGCGGGTGAGGTAGGTGGCGGACAGGCCCCGGCGCTTGGTGTAGTGGTTGGCGATCATCGCCCAGACGGGACGGCTCATGGCCGGGCTGGCGGACGCCACACCGCTCGCGGTCTCCGACCCCGACCAGCCGCCGATCGCACCCTTGCGCCGGGTGTTCGCGGTGTACGGCACGCCCCCGCCCAGGCTCCACTTCGCCACGTACTGGGCGCCCTTGAGGAAACGGCTGTCGTCATAGCCGTACAGGTCGATGCCCTGGTTCCAGGCCATCTCGCAGACCGTACCCATCAGGCCGACGCCGAGCAGCGTGTGCCCCTGGTCGCGGCCGGCCTCCAGCCACTCGGCGAGCCCGTCGTCGTGCACCACGGGGATCGCGTGCCTGACCGCGCCGAGCCCGGCCCCGCTCTTGAAGTACTCCACGACCCGCTCCACCCTGGCCCGGTCGTCGCAGAAGATCCCGGTGGCCAGCACGCACGCCATGGCCGTCAGGTCCCAGTTGGGCCAGTAGTTGGTGATGACGGCGCCGTTGTGGTCGCTCAGGAAGGACTCGCTGAGCGGCGAGAAGACGTTCAGCAGCACCTTCTTCGCGCCGGCCAGGTCGAAGTCGGCGTGGTCGCGGACGAGTTCGGCGGCGTTGGCGAACTGGTAGCCGTACAGCCCCGCCGCCAGGAACCGGTCGGCGGACCCGCCGATCGAGGTCAGCTTCGCCGACCAGGCGTTGAGGACGGCCACCGCGGTGTCGGCGTGGGCCTTCTCGCCGCTGACGTGATAGCGCAGCGCGTTCTGGTAGGCGGCGTGGATGTCGTTGTAGAGGATCGCGTAGTTCTGCGGGCTGCCCCCGCCCCGGTACACGGTCGCCTGCGGATTGGCCCGCCAGCCCATCTGCGCGTGCCGGTTGGCGGTCAGCCTGGCGAACCCGGCCGTGTAGGGCGCGGCGCCCGCCTTCACCTTGGCCGCCATGCGCTCCAGATCGGTACGGGTGTGCAGGAGGCCGGGGTGCGCGAAGGCGCCCCCGGCACCCTCGGCGGGCGGCGCGGCCAGGGCGACGGCCGTGGCCTCGCCGCCCGTGGCCTTCAGCATGCTCCGACGGCTGAGCTCTCGAGTCACGTGCATGACAGGGAGACGGCGGCGGGGCGCGGCGGATAACAGAAACTCTCCCGGGACCTCTTCCGACGCTGGCCCGAGGCTCTTCCGAGGCCCTGCTACGGCTCCTTGCTACGGCTCCTGATCCGTGCCGGAGCTACGCCCGCCGGTCGGCGACGGCCCACGAAGCCAGCGCCACGGCCCCCGCGACCCCGAGCACGGACGGCCAGGCGCCGACCTTCCTGGCCAGCGGATGGGATCCGGCGAAGGCGGCGACGTACGCCACGCCCAGCGCCCCGGCGGCCTTCCCCCCGGCCCGCTTGCGCCACTGCTGAGCGGCGGCCGCCCCCGCGGTGGCCAGTACGACCCCGCCGAGCTGCCGCTTCTTGGTCCAGCGGGCGACGCCGTAGCCGCCCACGAGCCCGCTGGCCGCGATCACCGAACTGGGAACCTTCGCCATTTCCGCCTCCTCCGTCACTGCCCCGAAGGCTAACGCCCAGGCCACCGCCATCCCCGAACCTGAGCCAGGTCTTGTCAAGTTTCTTCGCCGGAGTTATATAAGAGTCGTAGGGCATCTCATCCAGTTCCTGAAGAGAGGAGTGACCCGTGATACTCATGCGTACGGACCCCTTCCGCGAACTCGATCGACTCGCGCAGCAGGTCTTGGGCTCCACCGGCTCCGCCGGCTCCGCCGTCCGCCCCTCCATGATGGCGATGGACGCCTACCGCTCCGGGGACGAGTTCCTGGTCCACTTCGACCTCCCTGGCGTCGCTCCCGAGACGATCGAGCTGGACGTGGAACGCAATGTGCTGAACGTCCGCGCCGAGCGGAGGTCCCCGGCCCCCGAGGACGCGGAACTGCTCGCTGCCGAGTGCCCGACGGGGACCTTCAGCCGCCAACTGTTCCTCGGCGAAACCCTCGATACCGACCGCGTCGACGCCTCCTACGAGGCCGGTGTCCTGACGCTGCGCATCCCGGTGACCGAACAGGCCAAGCCGCGCCGTATCCAGATCACCGGAGGAGACGCCGGCCGCAGGCAGATCAGCGGCTGAGACCGCCCGCCCGTCGGCCGCCCGCCCGTCAGCCGCCCGAGCGGCAGCCGACCGAACGCCCGCGTCCCGGGTTCCGCGTCCCGGGGACCGCCCGGGATGCGGCCCACTCCGTTCCCCTCGACGGCACCGTTGGCAGCTTTGGGCCTGCCTCCCGCCCTCGGCCTGCGGTATCTCCCACCCGGACCGGCCCAAATCCTCCACTTCCCGCACACAGACGAATGGGACGACCGGACGCCCCGCCCCCTCGCCGAGGACCACGGAGTGGCGACCTACGACGCGCGAGGGCGACGGCGGAACTCAGACCCGCTCAAGCACCCGGTACGGCGGCTCGGGCAACTCGACCTCGATCCGGTCCCCGGGCCGCACGACACCCCCGGTCACCACGACCCCCATGACCCCGGCCTTGAGCACGAGCCGCCCCTCGTCCCCGCGCCCGACGACCTCCTTCAGCAGCCCGCGCTGGAAGTTGTCGATCTGCAGACAGGGATTGCGCAACCCGGTCACCTCGACGACGGCCGCGTCCCCGAACCGCAACAGCGTCCCCACGGGCAGCCCGAGCAGATCGATCCCCCGGGTCGTGACGTTCTCCCCCAGCTCCCCGGGAGCCACCCGGAACCCGGCCCCGGCGACTTCCTCGAACAGCTCCTCATGAATGAGGTGAACCTGCCGGAGATTGGGCTGAGTGGGATCCTTCGCCACCCGCGACCGGTGCTTGACGGTCACCCCGGAGTGCACGTCCCCCTCGACCCCGAGCCCGGCGAGCAGGTTGATGCTCTCCCGATTGGGCTTGGTGAACGAGTACTCCCCGTTACAGCTGACCGCCGTGACCGTCCCACTCATCGCGGGCCCCCTTTTTCCCTGGACGACATCCGGCAGCGTACTCCGGCCGGTCATCAGGGCCTTTGCCCCGTTCGCCGCCGCCGGTGACGAAGTCACTGCACAGTTCGATGCTGGTCCCTGCTGCTACTGGCACTCGGCAGCGAGCAGTGTTAGCGCATCGGGGTAGGAGTGGAAGCCAGGGGGCCACCGTCCACAGCGGCTATGAAGGCCAGCCAAGCGGGCTCCCGGACGGATATGACCGGTCCGCCGGACTGTTTGGAGTCACGTACGAGAGCGCCGTCACCGGTCCATGCGCACTCGACACACTCGGTCCCGCTTCCGCCGCTGTAGGAGGACTTGACCCACCGATGCATCGGGTGTGCGGTCATCACGACTCCTTGCTTATGCGGTCGATGAACCCTGCCGAGGACTCGAGATCGAGTGCCTGAGCACTGAGATATTCGAACGCCAACCTATACCGCTGCAACTCGGGTTGCTTCTCCATGAAGAGGCCACCACCCAACAGATCCATGTACACGACGTCCAACTCGGGAGACGGCCCTCGAAGGATGGCGAAGCTCCCAACGGCCGCGGCGTGGGCGCCGGTTGAGAAGGGCAGAACCTGGACGGTGACGTGAGGCAGCCGTGAAACGGTGAGGAGGTGTTGGAGTTGCTCCCGCATGACGGCGCCTCCGCCGACTCGGCGTTGCAGGACCGCCTCATCGATCACGCACCAGATCTGCGGTGGATCGGCCCGCTTGAGGAGCTCTTGTCGCTTCATGCGGATGTCGACCATGTGCTGTACCTCGCGCTCGGCGCACTGCACTTCGGACGCACGATGAACAGCCTCGGCGTACGCACGGGTCTGCAGGAGTCCAGGGACGTACACACAAGCGTAGTGATCTTCGCGGACCACCTCGTCTTCCAGCGTGAGCATGAGATTCATCGACGCAGGGATCGGATCCGCAAGTGATCTCCACCAGCCCTGGATCCGTGCGCCCTTCGCCAGGTCGACCAGCGCGAGGCGTTCTTCGTCAGATGCACCGTATTCGCGGCAGAGTGCGTCAACCGCGGGCCACTTGACCGTCCCTTCCTTCGTCTCGTAACGGCTGAGCGTCGCCTTCGAAATACCGACCCGCAAACCTGCCTCTTCAAGGGTCAGGCCCTTGAGCTCGCGAAGACGGCGCAGGTCGGCGCCCAGTTGGCGACGACGAGTCGTGGGTCCGACAGGCATGTGTGTGAGCCCTTCCTATCGATCGGGCAAATCGTGCTGGCTGCCGCGACCGGACGGCAAGGTCGCGTGCGCCGGGGGCGCGCACTAGAAGGCTGCACTCCGATCCGGGCAGAGTGAGAGTTCCATTTTGAGAGTCTCAATGCAACCCTGTGTGTGCGCTCGATGACTTTTTGCAACTTACGGTCGTCTCAAAGGGAGTTGACGCATGACCTGCATGAGCTGCACGCCGAGGAAGCCGTGGAGCATTCCGTTCCTCGCCGAAGCCCAGGAAGTGGCAGCTCTACGCCGCGTTCTGCGCCTTCACCTGGGACTGTGGGGCCTGCCCGAACTGGTCGACCCGGCCCAACTGTGCGTCAGCGAGCTCGTCTCCAACGTGATCACGCACGTAGGTGAAGGAACCCCGACCACCCTCACCCTCTCCATGAACGGCACGCACCTGCGTATCGAAGTCCATGACCCCGACACCCGAGCCCTTCCGACGCTTGTCCGGGCGACCACCGATGCCGAAGCGGGACGCGGCATGGCCCTCGTCGACGCCGTCGCCGACCGCTGGGGTGTCCAGCCCCTCGTTGACTACAAGATCACGTGGTGCGAACTGGCGACTTCGGGCACACGGTCATGATGCAGACGCCGCCTTGGACTGGGCAGTCGGAGCTGAGGGCATCACCCAGCGCTGATTGCTGCGGAGAAAGACCAGACGTCGGCGGGGAGCTCATGCTCCAAGTCCCAGGTGATCGCCATTGGCTTGCTGCCGTTGTGCGTCCTGTAGGTGGCAGGGCCGAGGAGGATCCAGGGCTCGGATTTGCCGATGCTGTTCTCCTTGTAGCGGCGGAGGAATAGCAGGACGTGACTGCCCTGTCCGGCGTGGTTCTGGTAACGCAAGCCCGTCGGGGAGGTCTCGGATGTGTTGTTCTGGGACTCCCAGTGGTAACGGGTGGGGGTGATCGCGTAGTCCTTGTAGCGGACGTTGGGCGAGAAGTCCCGCTCGTTCTTCTCCGAGGTGATGAAGAGGGCGTCGGTCTTGATCTCCTCGACCCAGGACACACCCTGGGCGAAGACACCTGGCATCTGACCGCCCAGCCGCGCAACTCCGAGGGCCGCTAGGATTTCGGATCGGTTGTACGAACTGTGGACTTTGAGAGGCAGATGACTGAGCGTTCCATCGAGAGAGATCGGGAAGTGATCAGCCCGATCAAGAACGTACGCCAGTACCTGTTGCAGCTCTTCGCGTACCGCACCCTGGACGCGTAGGGACTCCAGGCCCTCCCGGTAGCTGGAGAAGCCGCCGGCCTTGTCCCAGAGGTTGAAGAACAACATGCGAGCGTACGTTTGCTCGGTCTGGGAGAGTGAATTGTAATCCGGGGCGTCGTCTGCAAGGAGGCGCAGATATACCTGAGCTCGCTCGGGGTCGTCCACGTGTAGGAAGGCGTGGACACGCTTCAAGAGGTCCTCTTCACCGGGCAGTGCATCGCCCTTGAGGAGCCCGGCTTTGCGTATGACCTTAGTCCAGGAATTCGCGCTCTTGTAAAGCTCTCTGATCTCCCGCCTGCTCTCGCGCAGGTAAGACGCAAGGGTGGGCGTGCTGTAGTCCCTCACTTCCTTCGCCAACGTGTTGATCGTGGCGCCGAGCTGCGTACGGATGTTGTCGAGGACGAGGTCCTTGGACTTGCCCTCCAGGATGATCTGGCAGCCAGACGGCAAGTGAGGGAAGTCTCGCTCGATGCTGTCGACCAGTCGAGAGCGGGAGAGATTGGTCAGCGCGCGGAACTGCTCCTCGAAGCGGAACTCCGCTCGGTGCTGCCCGATGAAGTCGAGGACGGTAAGGACCGGCTTGTTCGGAGTACGGCGTAGGCCACGTCCCAGCTGCTGAAGAAAAACGGTCGCGCTGTTCGTGGGGCGTAGAAGCAGCAGGGTGTCGACATCGGGGATGTCCAGGCCTTCGTTGAACAAGTCGACGGAGAAGATCACCTGGATCTTCCGGCCTTGAGGTCGTTAAGTGTTCGCTCGCGCTCGTTCGGGGGTGACTTGCTGTCGAGCGCTGCGGCTTGGATCCCCGCCCCGTTGAAGCAGGCGGCCATGAAGTGTGCGTGCGCCCTTGTCACGCAGAAGCCCAGTGCTCGCATGGATGACGGGTCGGCGATCTTCGCCTTGACCTGGTTGATGACGATCAGAGCCCGGGCATTGCTGGCCGTGTAGAGGTTGCCGAGTTCGTCCCGGTCGTAGGAACCAGCCCGCCAGTCGAGTTGCGACAGATCGGTGCCGTCCGGGACCCCGAAGTAGTGGAAAGGGCACAGCAGGTCGTTCTCCAGCGCTTCCCACAGCCGCATCTCGGCGGCGATTCGACCGCCGAAGAACTCGTCCTGCACGAAGACGCCGTCCATTCTCTCCGGTGTCGCCGTGAGACCAAGTAGTTCTACCGGATTAAAATGCTGAAGGATGCGACGGTAGGTGTTCGCCGTGGCGTGATGGAACTCGTCAATGACGATCACATCGAAGTGATCGGGGTTGAGTTGTTCCAACCGGTTGAGATTGAGGGACTGGACGCTGGCGAATACGTGCGTCCAGTCGCGAGGTTCCTGTCCGTTGTAGAGCAATTCGCCGAAGGAACCGTCGGCGAGCACCTCGCGATAGGTGCGCAACGATTGCTTCAGAATCTCCTTACGGTGGGCCACGAAGAGGAGCCGCGGGAGTTCTCCGCCACGCTGATCACGCAGTGTGCGGTAGTCGAGTGCCGCCATCACTGTCTTGCCCGTACCGGTTGCCGCCACCAGGAGGTTCTTGTGGTGATTGCGGATCTCGCGCTCGACGCGTAGCCGTTCCAGCATGTCCCGTTGGTGGGGGAACGGGCGTACTTCGAGACCCGAAATATTGATCTTTAGCTCACCGCCGGTCTCCTTGCCCCCTGCCAGGGCCAAGGCTTCAGCGAGGCGTTCCCCGTCGCGATCGGGGTCGTACGGCTCGAAGGCGACGTCGTCCCAGTAGGCGTCAAAGGTCGCCTCGAACTTCTCGAGCACCCTGGGGGTGGCCACGGACGACAACCGTACGTTCCACTCCAGGCCGTCAAGCAGTGCAGCCCTGGACAGATTGGAGCTGCCCACGTAGGCGGTGTCGAAGCCGGTGTTGCGGCGGAACAACCAGGCCTTGGCGTGGAGGCGAGTCGTTCTGATCTCGTAGTTGACCTTGACCTGAGCGCCGAATTCACGAACCAGCCGGTCAAGCGCGAACCGATCGGTGGCGCCGATGTAGGTAGTCGTGATGACGCGGATGGGGACGTCTCGCCTTTTCGCCGCACGCAGTGAGTCTTCGAGTACCCGTATGCCCTGCCACTTCACGAACGCGCAGAGCAAGTCGATGTGGTCGGCCGTGGCGAGCTCCGCGCGCAGTTCGGCGCCGAGGTTCGGATCCTCCGGGGCGTTGGTGATCAGCGCCGTCTCGGACAGGGGCGTGAGGGGGCGAATGGCGTACACGCCGGGTGCTTCCTGCTCGGCCAGCGCGAGCAGTTGCCGAGGTCCGTCGGCGATGGCGCCAACCATCTCGTCCACATCTGGATCGGGAGCGCTGGCCGCCAGCGAGCGCATGATCTGGTTGGCGACGGCCACCTGTTGGTCGTGGGGCAGTTGGGCCAACCTGAGTCTGACAGCCTCACCGATGTGCCGGGCGAGCACATGCGGGGTGGACTCTTCGCTGACCTCCGCGTCGATGGCCTTCCAACCGGTCGCGTCCAACTGCCTCATCTGTGCCTGGAGGCGACCGGTGATGAGTTCCTCGTACACACCGGCAACAGGCTGTGACAGCTCTCCTGGCTGAGTCATGCGCGGCCCCCTGATCCTCACGTGGCATCTAGTGCCGCATCAGGCAACGTTCGCCCTGTTCACGACCTCACGGAGGCGTTCGTCGGCGGCATGCTTGTTCCGCCAGATGATGTAGCGGCGGAT